>CAJMNR010000029.1 GCA_905214875.1 uncultured bacterium
TTGAAAAATCGGTCCAAAAACGCGAAAAGAAACAGAATACCTATCGTCTGATTCTAATGAATAAAAAAATGGGGAATTCCTAATTAGTTTCGTTGGTGCTATAATTGATATAACATAAGTGGTCACAAGGAGAAAAGAATGCCAAAGCAAACATTTTATAATTTAAGCCAAGAGAAACAGAAGAAGATTATCGATGCTGCAAAAAGTGAATTTAGCAAGAATGGCTTTTATGATGCATCAATCAATAAGATTATAAAGGATGCAGGAATTCCAAGGGGTAGTTTCTATCAGTACTTCGAGACAAAAGAAGACCTATTCCTGTATTTGTTTGGCCAGTGTGTAGAAGTGTTCAGAGAAGATATAACAGCTCAGATGGAGCAAAAGGAGATTGATCTCTTTGAGTTTTACCTATTAATCTTTGAGGTTGGAATCAAAGAGAGGGTAGAGGAAGAATGGAAACAGTTTTTTAAAACGACTGTTATTAATATGAACATGAAATTATTTCATCAGCTTGAAAAGTTTATGAATGAGGCAGAGTTTGTACCTCCGATTAAAGACAAATGTTTCTTGAAAAAATCTGAGGTATTATCAAAGTATAGTGAGGAAGAGCAAAACGTAATTCAACAGTTATTAGCGAATACAACGCTTCTTATGATGGGAACTTGCCTTAATGATATGGAGAATGCGTCCGCCTATAAAAGAAATTTAGAAAAACAAATTGAGATTATAAAACATGGCGTTATAAGATAATAATAAAAAAGCCTTTAGGCTGCTACTAGGTATGCAGTTTGTAGGCTTTTTGCTATCTGTAACTTGTATTGTGAAAGGGGGGATTAGGAATGGGGAAAAACATTCCATAGAAAAATTAAATAATGGAGGTAGTGAGTATGAAACGTGAATTAGGAATTGCAAGATGTGGACTTGCTTGTTGTTTATGTTCGGAAAATGAAACTTGTACAGGATGTAATTCCGGGGATTGTTCTGGAAAAGACTGGTGTCAGAATAGGAAGTGTTCCATAGAAAAAGAAATCAGCCACTGCTACGCTTGTACAGAAGACTGTAAGAAGGGATTATTAGCAAAGCTTAAACCATACGCATTTACGTTATTTATTAAGAAATATGGGGAAGAGCGATTGTTAGACTGTCTTGAGGAAAATGAAAAACGTGGTATTGTCTATCATCGGGAAGGCATCATTGGAGATTATGATGGTTTTGACGATGTAGAACAACTAATGGAATTTATAAAGACAGGGAAACGCTAAACGGCATTGGCAGACAGCATTGAGATGACTTGGTCATGTAGAGTTTGTAAAAGACATTTGATGATGGAGGTATGTAGCAGTTACTATGAAAATGCGATCTCCAAAGAAGAAGTAACACGAATGTTAAGGGAATTAGAAAAAGAGTGATATTTAATTCTGTTAATATAAGGAAATGACTGGTAGAAGGTTACTATATTGCAATATTTGGTCGATATATATCCTATGAGAATAGGAGGAATATATGAAAAGACTACAAAAGATAAATGTAATAATTCTATGGATAGTAAGTGCAATCGTAATAGGATATAACTTTTTTAATGGTGTGGAAATGCCGATTATAATAAAGTCAGCATGCTTTATGTATGGAACATCCTTGCTTACTTCCATCGTGTACCGTTTGAAAATAGTGGATTATGTAAAATCTACTTTAATTGCTGTAATAGCAGGATTGGCTACTTTATTTTGCTCTATGGTATTAGGAGGAAATAGCCAATGTGTATGTGTAGCATTTATGGTATTAGCATTGGTGACATTATATTTAGATAAAAGAGTCATCCTGGTCTATGGAATTGTCTATGGAGTTAGCGCTTTTATTGTACTAAAAATAAATCCTGTTTATATAAGCGGGAAAGATATGGATACTAGACTAGCAGCTATCAGCTTGGTAATCTATATGTTACTTTGGGCTGTTTTATGTATTGTTACAATTCGAGCAAATCGATTGATGGAGGCATCCAGCGAGGCTTCAAAAAAAGCCAATGAGTATAAAGATACAGTTTTAGAACAGAAGAAATTAGTAGGAAACGTTGTAGAACAATTGCAGGCATCTGTAGAACAAAGCAACAAAGAAGTAAATGGATTATCTACGGAAGCGGAGTTAATTGTTGATACAGTACATCGATTTGTAAAGACACAGGAACAGACATCAGCCGGGTTAAAACAGTTAGAAGAAACGGCAATGAAATCGAATTCCGAAATTATTAATAATTATCAATTGGCATCTAATATGAAATCAGAATTTACTTATGTAATGGATGCAATCAAAGTAGTATCTGAAGAAAGGGAAGGCTTTATTCAATCTATGGCGGATATTACAGAGACAATCAAAGAGTCTGTAGAATCTGCAAATCACTTTTTAGCAGAATCCAATAAGATTGCTTCAATTTTAGAAGAAATTAATGAGATTTCTTCACAGACGAATCTGTTATCGCTAAATGCATCGATTGAAGCAGCCCGTGCCGGAGAAAATGGTAAAGGGTTTGCAGTTGTAGCCGATCAGATTCGTGTGTTATCCGAACAAAGTCAGAGATATGCAGTAAGAATTCAAGAAATATTAGATCCTTTTTCAGAAGTTATAAAAGAAGTTGCAGGAAGAGTTGAATCCAGTGCAACATCGGTTGATACATCAATGGAAGAGATTAATAAGCTTATTAGTTGCTTTAAAGAGCTTAGTATCTCTTCAGAAAGCACAGAACATACAATAGAAGAAGAAGTGAAACTTGTTACGAAAATTCGTAAAGAATTTGAACAGATGTTTGAAGAGTTCGAACGTATCGTGTCCTTGTCAAATGATATGAGTAGTGCAGCAGATAACTGTTCAGATGCAATTAACAGTCAAGCAGAAATGGTTGTTACAACCGTAGGGCATTTAGAAGAAATAAAAGAACTGTCTGATGAATTGAACAAGAAATTTGACGAAGGAGTATAGAGATGAAGAGAATACAAAAGAATATAACCATTCTTATATTGTGCTGTAGTATATTGATGTTGCTATTTGCAGTTCTCACAGGGGTTGAACCAAAGGTTACACGCTATATTGGCGTAACAATGATTTTTGTTAATATATGTGATACAATACTATATTTTATTCCAATTGGTGAACGAGTAAAAGCAGTAATGATATTGGCAATGGCAGGATTAGCAACATTAGCAGTATCGATATTCCTAGGCGGGAATGGTGGAGCATTCCTTACGTCATTTATTGTGTTAGGAGTCGCAGTTTTATATTTTGAGCCAATTGTACTTGTGGCATATTCTGCAATCTATTTGTCAGCGTGTGTAGTTGCTTTCTGTGTAAATAAGACTTATATTGTAGGCGAGGATATGGAACCATATATGGGCATTATTTTAATGTTTACGTATGCTGTTATGACAGTAAGTCTGTATATTGCAACAAAATACGGTAGAAGATACATGGAACAAGCTCACGAAAATGAAATAGCAGCTCAAGAAATAGCGGATATCATTGATACACAAGGCCAAGCTGCCAATGAGAATGCCAAGTCTTTATATGAAAAAGTGGAAATCAGCGATCAAATGATGAAACGTGTCTCATTGGAATCAAACAGAGTAAATGAAAATGTAATGAAACTGAAGGAAGCTGAGACAGAAACAATAGCTATCTTTCAAGATCTGAATAATAAAATTAATAATTCAACAGAGTGGATTGAAGAGAACTATCAGTTAATTGCCACATTGACGGAGAATTTTAATATTGCATTAGAAAATGTTTCAAGCAGCAAGAACTATAGTAATCATGCATCGAGCTCTATGGGTGAGCTATTAGATACGATTGAGAATGCTCACGATAGTATTGTAAAAACATCAAAAGAAACAGAAAAAATAGCAATGATTATAAAAGATATTAACGACATTGCTTCACAGACCAATTTACTTGCCATTAATGCTTCCATTGAAGCTGCAAGAGTAGGTGATAAAGGGGCCGGATTTGATATCGTTGCAGAGCAGATTCGCACCTTATCGGTACAAAGCAAGCAGGCAAGTGATAATATCAATCAGATTCTTGGAATGTTAACAGTAGCGTTGCAAGAGACAGATGGAAAAGTCAGCAAAGGCCTTTCGGCAATCCAGCATGGAAACAGTAATCTTGACCGCATGGTGAAATGTATTGAGACGATTGATCTGTATTCAAAGCAATCTCAGCAAACATTAGTCGAGGAAGAGGATGCATTTATAAAAATCAAAGAAGCATTCTCCGATATGGTAATGGAAGTTGAACGAGCAATGAAAAACGCAGAAGCTACAATGACAGACTTAGAAATGGTTGCAGAGTCTGTCGAATCTCAAACAAATAGAACGACACAGGTTTCTGAACATTTAGAAGAAATTGATGGCCTGGTAAATCAGATTACAAGCCAGTTATAAAAAATAAGCAGTTCATACAGAATAAACTTCCTGTTTGAAATTTAAAAATAATTATGCTAAAATAGAAAAGTCGAGTAGCAAAAAGCGTAAATCCAGATATGGGTTTGCGCTTTTTTTGTTTAAAAGTGCTCTCGATGAAATATGGTTGTGGTAGCTTTCCGAAAAAGTCTCCTAAGATTTGTCTTATATGAAGGAGGAAAATTGAAACAAGAGATAACTATGAACAAGATGGGGGTAGAACCGATCCCAAAAGTAATGCTTGGAATGGGGATACCGATGATACTTTCTATGGTACTGCAGGCTTGCTATAACATTGTTGACAGTATGTTTGTTGCAAGAATACCGGACAGTGAGGGAATCGTACATGCAGGTGAGTATGCGGTTAATGCACTAACGCTTGCATTCCCAATACAGATGCTCATTGTTGCATTTGGAATCGGAACCGGGGTTGGAGTAAATGCACTTTTATCCAAGACTCTTGGAGAGAGAAATGAAGAAAAGGTAGCAAAGATTGCAGGAAATGGCGTGTTTCTTGGAATTGTTATTTATATTGTGTTTTTACTATTTGGATTAGTAGGAATACACCCTTATCTAAGTACACAGACAAGTGATGGGACAGTATTATCAATGGGAAATACGTATCTTTCTATTTGTACTGTAATGTCAGTTGGTATGATATTATTTTCAATCTATGAAAAACTGCTTCAGTCAACTGGAAAAACTATTTTTTCTACAACAGCACAAGTGGCAGGCGCAATCACAAATATCGTGTTAGACCCGATTTTAATATTCGGTTACTTTGGGCTTCCAGCACTTGGAATTGCAGGTGCGGCGTATGCAACAGTAATTGGACAGATGGTATCGATGGTAGTTGCCATGGTATTTCATTATAAGAAAAATAAAGAAGTAAAGAGTGGAATCCGTTATTTGAAACCGGAAGGACGCATTATCCGCGAAATCTACAATATTGGAATTCCTGCAATCATTATGCAGGCACTAATGTCCTTTATGACATATGGAGTGAATATCATATTTGGTGCAGTTTCCATGGCTGCCGTAACATCATATGGAATCTTCTATAAGATACAGCAGTTTGTTTTCTTCGCTGGATTTGGATTGAGAGATGCGATTACGCCAATTGTATCCTTTAACTACGGTATGGGAAATCAAAAGAGAGTAAAAGAAGGAATCAAATATGGTGTAATCTATATATCCATCATCATGATTGCTGGAACTATTTTTCTAGAAATATTTGCAGCACCACTTGTAACATTATTTGGTTTATCGGATGAAACGGCCAGTCTTTGTGTTTTAGCTACACGCATTATTTCAGCAGGATTCTTATTCGCTGGAGGCAATATTGCATTACAAGGTGTATTCCAGGCTCTTGGCTGTGGAATCAGTTCCTTGATCATATCGTTGTTAAGACTCCTTGTAATTGTTTTACCACTTGCATGGGTGCTTAGTCTTCTTCCAAATGCATTAGATATCATGTGGATTGCATTCCCGGTAGCAGAATTACTTTCATGTATAGTTGCCGTCGGTTTAATGTTTCGTGCAAATAAGAGAGTTATTAAGAACATGACAGAAGTATAGAAAGTATGCTGACATTCAGCTCTATGAAATCATTGCTATTTAGAAGTAAAAGGTATAATATATCCATATTGGGGCTCCCCCGCATTTATTAGCGGGGGAATACAAAAGGATGATGGAGGAGTAAGAATGGATATGAATTTAAAAGAACTGTCGGTAAATGATTTGGAAGAGATTAAAGAGTTTTTCTTTCAAGTATTTACGAAAGAACCATGGAATGATGACTGGAGTGATTCTAGTCAATTACATGCTTACATAATGGATTTAACAGGAAATCCTAATTCTTTATCGTTAGGGTTATTTTTAGAAGAGGAACTGATAGGAATTGCCTTAGGTAATATTAAGCACTGGTATGCAGGAACAGAGTACTGCATAGACGAATTATGCATAAAGACAGACCAACAAGGAAAAGGAATCGGCACCGGTTTTATAAAGTTAATCGAAGAATATCTAAAGAAAAAAGGAATTGGCTCTATCTTTTTACAGACAGAACGCGCCGTGCCTGCCTATGAATTTTATAAGAAAAAAGGATTCTTTGAATTAGAAGATCACGTCTCTTTTGTAAAAGACTTTTAATACGTAATTTGAATAAAAGACAAGCAATAACATTTATTTTTATGACAGAAGTATACTTTCAAGTTATTTAAAAAAATACAGAACAAAAACTCCATTTTATGGTAAAATAAAGATGGCAAAAATACAAAATATTTTCTAGAATCTCAAGATACCGTTGTTCGTTATAAGAACGCAGATAAAATATTAAATGCAATTTATTTTATTGAAAACGGAGGTAGAACTAATGGAAAAATGGAAATGTTCTGTATGTGGTTATATTTACGAAGGCTCGCTGCCTGAGGATTTTATATGTCCTGTTTGCAAACAGCCAGCGAGTGCATTCGTAAAGATCGAAGAAACTTCAGAACCAACGAAAACAAATCCTTATGCTGGTACTAAGACAGAGAAAAATTTGCGGGAAGCCTTTGCAGGTGAATCACAGGCTCGCAATAAATATACGTACTTTGCATCAGTTGCAAAGAAAGCAGGTTATGAACAGATTGCAGAATTATTTTTGAAAACCGCAGAGAATGAAAAAGAGCATGCAAAGCTTTGGTTCAAAGCACTTGGAGAGCTAGGCGATACGCCGGAAAATCTTTTGCATGCGGCAGAAGGTGAAAATGCAGAATGGACCGATATGTACGTGCGTATGGCCCGTGAGGCAGAGGAAGAAGGATTCCATGAGCTAGCCGAGCAGTTTCGGGGCGTAGCAGCCATTGAAAAAGCCCATGAAGAGCGTTATCGTGCACTATTACATAATATTGAAACGAAAGCTGTCTTTGAAAAGAGTGGGGTAACGGTATGGGAATGCCGTAACTGTGGTCACATTGTCGTGGGAACATCTGCCCCTGAAGTATGTCCTGTGTGTAATCATCCCCAGAGTTATTTTGAAGTTCGAAAAGAGAATTATTAAACATTGTAGTGTGCTAAAATGAAGTTGAAACGATAAGCAGTGCGGCGAATACCGTACTGCTTTTTTGAATTTATTGGAAATTAAAGAGTTCAATAGTTATCTACTCAGTAGAAGAAATGTCACCAATTACAATACTGATTAGACAAGCATTTGTGAAAAATCCCATAATGCTCATTATACATGTAAGGATCTTTGTGTATGGAGTCGCTGGTGTAAAATCGCCGTACCCAATCGTTGTGTAAGTCATACATACATAATAAATTAGGTCATAGAAACGAATGGCATAATGTTCTGCTCCCGTTTGGAGTACATGACCAAATCGAATATTCAAAGAATATAGAATCGCTATGAAGTTAGACATTTGAATCATTACAATAAAAAACAACAATAAAATTCCGTTTAGACGAGACATATAAAACTTTTTATCGTTCCGTTTCGATATAGGATTCTTGTGAAGAATCAGCTTTACCATCAGCTGGATTGTTCCAAGGAAGATGATAAATTCTATTGCATAGCATAGGATACCAAATAAAGTGATTAACCAAGTCTGCTTGCTTACTAAATCGATTTCTAACATCTGACGTTCCATCAGGATAATGAAAATAGGGGTGATGCAAAGAACAATCCATTGCCGTTCCGTTGTCTCAGTCAGATAATCAATTACAACATGAAAAACGGTATATAATAGCTTGATAAAAAGGATCAGGAACAGCTGAATCAAAATTCCTGCTAATAAATATTTGAATCCTTTCGTGGAGTCGAATTCCCACCATAAAAAGAAAAATACGATATTTAGCAGAATGGCTGTATACAGAGTATTTCGTTGGTTTTTAGTCCCTTCTGTTTTAGGAACAGGCTTTTTCAACGACTTCGCATTAACGCCCCTGACACCAATGCTGAAATAGTATGCAAGTAGCTGAAAATTACGGATAACCTCCATACAGACAATTAAACCAAATGTAACTAGCAATAATACATATTCACAAAATATTAGAATTGCCATAGTCATACGCCTCGCTCAAAATAATAATGCTATTACCATAAACATATTATACCGGTATTATACAAAAATAGAGAAAATTAATTTCCTCTTGTTAGAGCGAGCAGAGTCAAGTATGCTATAGGAAGGGGAACCTAGCTTCTAGTGATAAAGAGAGCTAGAATACTACATAGCGAAATGAAATAGTAGGAGGAAATACATATATGAATTTAAGATTGGCAAACAGGAATGATTTATCGCAACTTAAAGTTGTATACAAGGAAATCATTAAGAATATGGATGAAAATGACGTCTGCATCTGGGATGAAATTTATCCATGCGAGTTTTTGGAAGATGACATTGAAAATAATCAACTTTATGTGTTGATGGACAATGATAAAATAGCGGCTGCATTTGCATTATGCGACTCTAATGAGGGTGCAGAACATGTGACATGGAAAGAGGAGAACACTTCCGCCTTATATATTGATCGTTTAGGGGTAAACGTCAATTACTTAAGAAAAGGAATCGGAAGCATTATGTTGAATAAAGCTCTTGAAATTGCAAGAGAAAAAGGAGTCCAATATCTAAGACTTTTTGTCGTTGATATAAATGAGCCAGCAATAAATCTTTATAAAAAATCCGGTTTTGAAATGGCCCAAGGAATCTATGATGAAGTCATTGAAGATTATGTATTGCGTGAATATGGCTTTGAAAGAGCTACAATTTAATTTTTAATCTACGTTTGTGATGTATTATGCTTGCCGGATGCTTAGTATTTGATGGGGGATAAGGAAAATGAGATGTAAGATTTCTTCTTTGTATCTATGTGTAAAGGATATGAAGCGAGCCATACGGTTTTACGAAGCCTTCTTTGAACAAGAGGTGACTGTAAAAGATGAAATCTATAGTGTTTTTGAGATCAATGGATTTCGTCTTGGACTGTTCGCTTATGAAAAGATGAACGAGCTCCACACGTTTGGAAGCAATTGTTTGCCAAGTATAGCAGTTGAAAATGTGGAGGTCTTGAGACAGAAAATGAACAACTTAGAGTGTTGTTTTCCATTAACCAAGATAGGAACCAATTGGGTGACGGAGTTTATTGATTCGGAAGGAAATCACATGGAACTGACGGCACCCGTTGATGGTGAGAAAATTGTATGAATATTGGCTTAGCCAAAAGAAAAAAGAGAACAATCTGAAACAATTTTAGATACCGTCTACAAAAATAAAGTATAATGCTATATATACAGGATTGAAAGGAAGGAGTGCATATGAAACTATTAATTATTCGTCACGGTGACCCGAATTACGAAATTGACTCGTTAACTCCAAAGGGATGGAGGGAAGCAGAACTTTTATCAGAACGAATTTCTAAGCTGGATATTCGAGACTTTTACGTATCCCCATTGGGACGAGCAAAGGATACCGCAGCTACAACACTTAATAAAATGAATCGTACTGCCGAAGAACTGCCTTGGCTTCGAGAGTTTAATGCGCCGATTCGACGTCCGGATGCCCAAGACAAGATTATTACATGGGATTGGCTTCCAAAGGATTGGACAGAGGTACCGGAATACTTTAGCAAGGATGATTGGAGTTCGACGGATATTATGAAAGAGGGAAATGTACTAAAAGAGTATCAGTGGGTAACTTCTAATTTCGATCGTCTTCTTGCAAAACATGGATATGTTAGAGAGAAAAACTACTATCGGGTGGAGCAGGCAAATACAGATACGATCGTGCTGTTTTGCCATTTTGGAGTGGAATGCGTATTATTAAGCAGATTACTAAACATCTCCCCAATGGTACTTTGGCACGGAGCATGTGCAGCTCCAACTTCTGTAACTACAGTTGTAACAGAAGAAAGAAGGAAAGGAATTGCTTATTTTAGAATGAGTTCTTTTGGCGACATTTCGCATTTATATGTGGCAGATGAAATACCTTCTAAGGCAGCTAGATTTTGTGAGACATATGATGAGTTTGATGAGAGACATGATTGATATTTCATGAGACTTTAACAGAGAAAGTATAGTGAAAAAGGAGGGAATGAGATGGTAAGGTTAGATGCCAGTGAGGTGGAGGAATATAAAGAGTTTAATCCGGAAAGTAGCAGCATCTATTTTACATGTATCCTTAAAGGAAAAGCAGATGGAATCATATGGGCGAATCGTAAGAAATCGCCTGATTTTTTTCTCGTGTGGAGTCCATATCAAGAAGGATTTCAGTTAATCGGACAACCACTTGCTAAGAATGAATGGGAGGAATTTGGAGATTGGTTTGAAAGCACAATTATTCCGTTTCTAATCAAGCAAGGCATGGATTATTTTGAATATGGTGCTGATACGAAAGAACTAGCAGATATGTTTCAAAGTATATTTGCAAAGAAAGAGATTTTTACATCAGAACAGAAAATCTTTCATTGGTCGCTAGCAAAAACAGACTTGAGTCAACCGAAAGGATATGAAATAAAGAAGGTGGATCCGACTTTTTTAGAAAATAACTATCAGAACAATGAGTACATATTGGATGAACTAAAAAGAGCATATGGAGATGTAAAAAAATACTTCGGTCATGGAATTGCCTATGTTGCAATACAAGAGAATAGGATCGTTGCAAGAGCGGATATGCTTTTTAGTGACCAAGGATATGGTAACATCTCTGTTGATACGGATGAAGCACACCGAAGAAAAGGGCTAGCCGCTTATCTTGCTATGAAAACGATAGAAGATACACGCAAACTAGGACTTTGTCCAATCTGGGATTGTACCGATGACAATTTTGCATCAGAGAATACGGCGAAAAAATGTGGGTTTCAAATGATACGTAAAGAGAGTATTTCATGGTTTATAATAGGAGGTTAATAGATGGTAAACATTTAGTATATCGGTGGTTCTCCTTGCAGCGGTAAAAGTACGATCGAAGAAGAACTATCCAAAAGACATGAACTGTATTATTTTAAAGAAGATGATTATTTGGGAGGAGTAAGATGTTTTTTTCAATATTAGGAGCGTCACTTTTGGCAATCATTGCAGTCTTTAATGTATTAATAATAATAGGATTGCCGTTAGGTGAGTTTACATTAGGCGGAAAATATAAAGTTTTACCACTAAAAATGAGAGTCCTAAGTGGCATCTCGATTCTTATACAACTACTTGCGATGGTGAGCATACTGCAGGTGGGAGAAATGATTTCGGAAGTTATTTCGATGAGTGTTGCGAAAGGCATTTGCATAGTCTTTGCAATATATCTTGTGCTAAATACGATTATGAACTTTTTTTCACATAGCAAGAAAGAAAAGTATGTCATGACGCCATTGGCATTGATTTCATCGGTATGCTTTTTTTGTACTTTCTTCGGAGTATGCATTTAAACACATAAAATGTAATTAAAGTAGGTTGTGGGGGGAAATCGTAAGTGATACAATAAACGATAAACTAAGTACATAGAATAATAAAATTTGTGGAGGACGAAGAATGAACATAAGATTAGTGAAACTGTCACAAGAATATAAGCAACAATTATTTGATATGATGGATGAGTGGCTTGCCGTAGAACAAAAATTTTCTCCTTATGCGATTCGGAAAAATGATTATCACAATTTTGAGTATTATCTTGAGCATCTGGAAATAAGCGAGGAAATCGATGGACGAGTTCCTGATTCTACTTTCTTTTGTCTGGATGTGGAACGGAATATCTTCGTTGGTGCAATCAATATCAGACATTATCTCAATGAGTCGTTGCTCCGTGATGGAGGACATATTGCTGATGGAGTACGCCCAAGTGAGCGCTGTAAGGGGTACGCAACCGCGATGATCGGAATGGGCTTAGAGGAATGTCGAAAACTTGGAATTACAAAAGTACTGATGACATGTAACAAAGATAATATCGCTTCTGCCAAGACAATTAGGAAGAATGGTGGTGTTCTTGAGAATGTAGTCATTGATGAAGAAGGCATTGTAGTGCAACGGTATTGGATACAACTATAAGTTTTAGCTGATGTAGAAGAAGTATTTAGTGAGGGGGAGTAAGATGGAGTTTTATGAAGTGGTAAAGAGAAGAAGAACAATAAGGGAGTTCGAGAATGTAGAAATTGATTCAGTAACAATTGAGAGAATTTTAGAAGCAGGACTAAAAGCGCCGACAAATGATCATATGAGAGATTGGCACTATGTCGTAATAAATAATAAGGACACTGCGATGAAGCTATTGGATTTGGTTCCAAAAGAGTTTTCTGATGAGGAAATGAATCAGCTTATTAAGGCTTGGAATTTGAATGATAAGGAACAGCAGGATTGTTATAGAACTGCGGTCCCAAAACAGCACAGAATGTTGATGGATGCTGCTGTGATCATTATCCCGTTGCTCAAACAGAAAACGAACATATTAAAGCCAGAGAATCTTTCTCATTTGAATGGATTTGCATCAATCTGGTGCAGTATTGAAAATATATTCTTGGCTGCTACAGCTGAGGAATATGCCTGTACACTTAGGATTCCCCTCGGAAAGGAAGATGAGTGGGCAAGGGAGGTACTTAAATATCCAGATGGGTATATAATGCCTTGCTTCATCGGAATAGGAAAACCTAAAAAAGATGCAACAATCGTTAAGCAAAAAGAGATTGATGTGAAAGAAAGAATTCATTGGAACAAATGGTGATGAAAGTAGAGAAGTATAAAAGTATTATATTAGAGTAGATAGTAAAAAAGCTTCTAGAATTGGCAGAGATCTAGAAGCTTTTTTTACGCGGGCAACCAGCAAAAGGGCTGCTTGCATGACCTTAGCGACTGCCGCGATAACGAGAGAAACTCGCAGAGCGCGTTTCTTCTCGTTGGTACAAAATTGGAGAAGAATCGTATATTTTATTTATTCTTGATCCATAAAACTTTATTATAAATAAAATTTTACATTTGGTTTGCATTTATTTCATTTATAGGTATAATTGATATCAAAATCTAATAAAAGGAAAGAGTGTATAAAAGTGGAAAAAAGTAAATATACCAATTTCAATATTTGAATACATTGATTTTTTCGTTCCTATAGTATTAATTTACACAGTATATACGTTGATTATTTACTTCAAAAAATAATGTATTCTTAGTAAGCCCTCTACCTCCATGAATGTATAAAATAAGTGGTAATAGTTCCAGGTTCTATTATAAGATCTGGTAATCCTCGAAATATCCTGATTGTCTATTTAGAGCTGAAATCCTGCCAGTGTTCGTTGGTGCCAATTTCGGCATGATCACCCCAAAATGCATTCCTTGCATAACTGTCATCTTTAAGCCAGTACATTAGCCAGGCTGTTACATAAGAATCACTTTGCCAAAGCATATCTGGGTGTTCTGTGTCTGATTTTCTAGCCATTACAGCAGGAACATTCTTCGGTAAAGCATTATAATTAGCCTCTAATTCAGAAAGTGGCAGTACAGTTTCTGAATCAAATTTTCCAGTGCCAGCTAACATCAATGTTGGTATATTAATTTTGGTAAGGTCATATGCGTAGGCATCATCACTGCCAATGTTATGTCCCCATGAAAGGGCGACTGCAAGAGGATTTGAGGTTGAACTTAATGTGAAAATGCATTTATAGAGGATTCCATTATCATAATCTGTAACTGCATTATATGCTCCTTCCCCTCATTGGGAATGCCCTCCAATTGCTATTTTATTTGTATCAATTAATCTCGCTATTTCGGCTGTTTCTAATGCAAAGTCAAGGGCAAGGGAAGCAGAGCGTCCATCCCAGCTCACTTCATAGTCATTACCAATAACAACAAATCCCCAACTTGCTAAATGTTCGAATATTTGCTCATATTTGGTATATGGTGTACCGGTGCCATTTACCATAACTACAAGAGGATATGTTTCATCCGTTTCGGTGTCTGGATACCATACTTTAAAATGTCTTTGCTTTGATGTGTTTTTTTCAGAATTATATTCCATTTCAGGGGCTTTATATGATTTGCTTGATACTTCGTAGGTTCCAAGAGCTGCGTATTTTTCCTCAATAGCTCCACCGGTTATCTGTTGATTCCAATAATCTTTGGGAACAGCTTTTTGAAATGATGCGTAAATCAAAAAAGCTATAACTAGGATGATTGGAATAAGAATGATTGCGAATATCATACGTGGCCACTTCCTTCTTTTCTTGTTATTATGTTTCATTTCGTGTCTTTCTCCTTTGTTGACGGCTAGAACATAACATGCTACAATTGCTGGAACAATTGTTCCAGATGAAAAAATATACGGATGAGGGAACGGATTTTATAAGGGAATGCATAGGTACTTCAATCTTTGAGTTAATGAAGCAGAAGAAATTTGATGAAATATCAGTAACGGAGATCTGTTCAAAAGCAAATGTCGGAAGAACTACCTACTATCGTTATTATGGGGCAAAGACTGGGAAAAAAGATGCACTTGTATTTACGTTACAGAATCAGTTGCAAAGCAAGTTGACTGGGGATTGTTCTCTTAATGAAATAGATAAGACATTTCTTGAATTCATATTCGATAAAAAAGAGGAATTACGAATGATTAATAACAATGGAATTGTTGATGTAATAGATTCTCTTATATTTAATATATATGGACCTGACGCAAAGGATGACAAAAGCATGCGTTACACGAAATATGCGGCAGCTGGATTATGGGTAGGTCTCATTCGGGCAATTTTGGCGAATGATTTCGCTGACGATGCAGAAGTCGTACAGGAAAATATGGCAACTGGTATTATGCAACTTATTGCAAACAGATAGAAAAGACGGCCCCAAAAGCGGGGCGTGTGATGCGCACTCACCTGAAAGGAAGATGTCGCTACCAAGACCAGGTTCGGCGCGGGCAAAGTGTGTGTTCCTTGACAAATGCAAAAGACGCGAGAGTGTGTGGAACACACACTTTGTTCTAAAACGAGAGAGCATTTAAAAATAGGAGATGGAAAATTCAATTTTGTGGATCCAAAAGATTTGCTTGTTTTACCAGCAGGAGAGTATGCAGTCTGCCAAGTTCAAATTAATCATGAACAAGCAGATTTTTCCCATTTATTTAAATGGTTGGAACAAAATGGCTACGTGATAGGTGAGATATTTGCAGAAGAAAAAGGGTTACAACTGTATGATTATCTAAATGATTATCGCTGTGAAATTAAGGCACGCATAATTTAATAAAAAACTTGACAATGGAGTTACTCCATCCTTTATGCTCGTATGTGAAAGGATGGATTTTTTATGCAAGAAACATCAGTAATTAAATTACTACTGAAGCTGTCGCCACCAGTAATGTTGGCACTACTTATTCAATCTATTTATAATATTGTAGATAGTTATTTTATTTCTAGTTTTTCTGAAGCAGGTCTGACAGCTTTATCAATTATTTTTCCGATACAGCTTTTGATTACAGCGCTTTCTGTAGGAACAGGAACGGGAATTAATATTATCATATCCAAAATGGATGGCATGCAAAATAGTGAGGAGCAAGGAAGTGTTGTAAAGACGGGTATATTTTTAGGAGTTCTAAATTATACGGTATTTACAACAATAACATTAGTTTTACTTGAAAAATACTATATGATATCTTCGAATCAACAGCTTGTGCAGGAATATGGAATTCAGTATGGGACAATAATTTTATTATTTTCCTTTGGAGTATTTATGGAAGCAAACTTCACAAAAATACTTCAGGCAAAAGGCAATATGGTACTTCCTATGATTGCTCAGATTATAGGCGCAATGGTTAATATAATGCTAGATTGGATTTTGATATTTGGAAACTTTGGCTTTCCTAAAATGGGGATGCAAGGAGTAGCAATTGCAACAATTATTGGACAATGGATCGCTATGACTATTACGTGGATCGGAGTGTATCGGAATGTTTCAGTGAGAGGACATATAAATTGGAAGAGAGGAATTCAAATCTATAAAATGGGAATTCCATCAATAGTCATGCAGTCTCTGTACACAATATATATTATTGGACTAAACATGATTTTAAAACAATTTAGTGAGGATGCAGTCACTACACTTGGAATCTATTACAAGCTACAAACCTTTTTCTTTATTCCATTGATGGGCCTACAACAGGTAATCTTACCAATGTTAAGCTATAATCATGGTGCAAAAGAACAAGAAAGAGTGAAGCAAATCTTACGGTATGCGCTTGTTTTCTCTAGTGTATTTATGGTGGGAGCGACTATGGTTTTTCTATCAATCCCAGATGGGCTGATAAGAATTTTTTCGCAAAAAGAGAGTTTAGTAGTTATCGGTGGTTATGCACTTAGGATTATTTCAATTAGTTTCGTTCCAGCATCAGTGGTTATGATGCTTACGGTGTTTTTTCAAGGTGTTGGGTTAGGAAAATACAGTATTTTTATAACAATATTAAGGCAGATTGTATTATTAGTTCCTTTGGCCTGGCTATTACATTTTGGTGGACTTAATTTTGTTTGGATGACGTTTCCATTAACAGAAGTGATAGCGTTAGCATTTTGTATGTACTTGTTTTTTAAGGCGAGGATTATTCCGAGTCAATGAAAGGTTATCTAGATCAAAGAGTACAAAGACAAGAAAACCTTCTGTGATAGTATGAGAATCACAGAAGGTAGCAAGTAACGGATAGTTCACTTCTTTAATACTATCTTTGTCTAAGAGTAAACCAAAGTTCTCTTTTTATCTAAAACTTTACAAACTCCATCGTATCAATCTCATAATAAGAATATAAATACAAATTTTGTGGATTCTCGAAAGGAGTGGGCATGCACAAAGACCAAAACATCTTGTAACATGAAATATTGAATGATACAATAAACTGGTAAAAAGTACATAGATAAATCGTGATTTGTAGGGAGGTAATGATGAGACAATTATTTGAAATAGATTTACGAGATTATGAAAATAACGATAGCGTATTTAGTAGACCATCTGTAAGAGGAATTATTTTCAAGGATGATAATAAAATAGCTCTTGTTTATAGTGAGAACGAAAAATATTATAAATTTCCAGGTGGAGGAATTCATAAGAATGAAGATAAGAAAGAAGCACTTATCAGAGAAGTTAGGGAAGAGGTTGGACTAATCGTTATTCCTGAATCTATATGTGAATTTGGAAGTGTAATGCGTCGTCAAAAAAGTATTATCTCACCACATACTATCTTTGAACAGGAGAATTTTTACTATACATGCAAAACAAAAAATCAGATTGTAGAACAAAACTTAGATGATTATGAAGCTGAGGCAGGATTTGTTCTTAGAGTTGTGTGTTTGGATGAGGCTATTAGAGTTAACTCAGCATATAAAAGTGAAGATTATTTTAATGAGATAATGATAAAGAGAGAAACAAAAGTGTTACAGATGATTAAAGAAAGTGCATTAAATGCTCTTGCCATCAACATATAAAAAGTGATGTACTCTATCATATATTGGTACATCACTTCTTGTTTTTCTGGACATTTCGTATAATATATCTACGCCCCAGTGCTATTATACCGTTTCAAGCCCTTGTGCCACAAAGAATAAGCAACGAGACCCATAACCAGTGCGATAACCGGCGATAAATGAAAAACATGAGAATATGGAACCTCTTTTCCCAACAACATTGCTACTGGATAGTAGCCTGTAAATGCATAAGGAACAACAAATGTGAGTAACCCTTGCATTCCTTTTCCATATATGTGTATTGGGTAATCACAGAAATTTTTTAATCCATAGTTATTATCTGTAAACAACGACACAATTTCCTCACTTTTTATTGTCCAGAAGCTGATAGCTCCTGTTATGACCGTGATGGATGAAAAAATAACAAATGCCGCAAGGAGACTGAAGCAATAGTAACTGACACGTTCCACCGTCCAGTCAATCTGGAGCTGTCTCATGCTGTATATCCAAAACATAATGGAAAAGAGCATTCGAGGCAGAAAGGTATATTGAAATTGCTGCAAGACCAGATATACAAATGGACTGAGAGGCCGTGTCAGATACAAATCAAATTTCCCTGTACGAACCAATTCTCCTATATCCCGCATCGGACTCCAAAAGAAAAAGCAGCTAAGGGAATATGACAGCCAGCTCGTCGTGAACATGAAAAGCACCTCATATTTATTCCAGCCCGCAATGGTTTCAAAATTATGAAAAATCACTCCAAAACCGGCAAAATAGACTCCAATCAATATCGTATTTGCAATCAATTCCAGCAAAAGAGCAAAATGATACTCCAATTTTCATAGCATCAAGTGAACCATCATACAGGAGCCTTCCTCTGTCGATCACAAGCATTTTATGACATAACGCTTCGATATCAGATACATCATGTGTCGTTAAGATCACGGTTGTATGCCGTTCCTGATTGATCCGACTGATAAAATCCCGGATTCTGTCCTTTGCCAGCACATCGATTCCTATGGTTGGTTCATCCAGAAACAAAATCTCCGGATTATATAACAACGCCGCAGCAAGATCCGCTTTCATTCTCTGGCCCAGGGAAAGCAACCGAGGTGGTTTATACATATACTCCTGCAAATTTAAAATATCAGTAAACATCTCCATATTTTCGGTATATACTTCATTTGGAATACAATACATATCTTTGAACAAACGGAATGATTCGATTACAGGAATATCCCAGCACAACACACTTCTCTGACCAAATACAACTCCGATCTTCATCATGATTTCCCGGCGTTTTTTCTTATAATCCAGGCCATTGATCCGTATGCTTCCACTATCCGGCATAAGGATCCCTGTCAGCATCTTTATCGTCGTCGATTTTCCAGCACCATTTGATCCTATAAAGCCAACAATATCCCCTCTCTGTATCATAAAAGAAATATCCTTTACCGCTTCGATCTGTGAATACCTTTTCGCAGTCAGCAATCTTCCCTCACGATTTTTCACTTTAAATGTTTTCCTAAGTTTTACTGCTGCCGCCAATCGGCTTGGTTATGCACAGTCGACAATCACAACACAGATGAAACAATTAGAAGATGAGCTGAACTGTCTGCTTTTTGAGAGACTTGGAAAATCACTGATACTCACGCAGGAAGGGACACGCCTGATAGAATACGCTCAGAAAATGCTGCAGCTTGAGCGGGAAATACTGCTTGAAGTTCCTGCCTCCAAAGAGCCAAGTGGAACACTGCGGGTGGGAGCGTCTGAATCGCTGTGCTACCAGGAGCTGCCGCAAATGCTGGTAGCCTTCAAGAAGCAATGTCCTAAGGTAGAAATACAATTGCAATTCATCACATATGACACATTTCCATCGTTACTGAAAAAGGGTGAACTGGATCTCGTCTATACTCTGAATCCATACATAGACGCACCGGAACTGACCTTGCTATATAAGAAAAAAGAAACTCTCGGTTTCTATGCAAGCCCGGATCATCCGCTTGCAAACAAAGAACAAGTAAAGGAAGAAGATCTGGATAACATGCCATTGCTTTTAACAGGACAAAACTGTAATTTTCGAAAAATGCTTGTTGATGCCCTGTCCGAAAAACATATCGTCCCTAAAATTGTTCTAGGAACAAGCCACAAAGAAATTCTGAAGCAATTTGCGTTCGACAATCTTGGTATCGCTTTTATACCGGATATCACTGCAAAAAAGGAAATGGCGGCTGGAGTACTCAAAAGGCTCGCCTGGCATGGAAAAGATTTTCCAATCTATTCGCAGGTCTTTATCCATAAGGATAAAACGCCAAATACAGCAATAAATGAACTTGTTAAGATCATAAAAAAAGAAGGCGTGTAAATAGGATAAAATTCCAAACAATAACGTATTTTTAGGAAGTAAATATTCATTGAGAAAGGAGATACAATGATAAGACATGCAACGGTTGATGATGCTTCAAGAATAGCAGAAATATTGGTTTATACGAAACGAATAAACTACAGACGGATCTTTCAAAACGATAAAGCATCATTTGGTGAAATGCAGGTCTATCCTTTGGCAAAGGAGTTCATTGAGAAGCCAGATAGATTGGAGAATGTATGGGTTTATGATGATGAATTTGTTAAGGGGATGATCCGCATTAATCGAGAAGAAATTGTAGAATTATATGTTGATACTTTTTTTCAAAATGAAGGCATTGGTGCTAGTCTTATAAAATATGCAATTGAACGAATGAAGTGTGACAGGCTTTGGGTCCTTGAAAAGAATACAAAAGCAATACAGTTCTATAAAAGGTACGGGTTTAAGCTGACAGGAGAAAAAAAGCTCGAAGAAGGAACAACAGAATATGTAATTAAAATGAAAAGAGAACAATTAACTCCAAATGATCGATAAAATAAATTGTTAATAAGAAAACCTTCTGTGACCAGATAAGGAACACAGAAGGTTATTTTTTATTTTACAATAGATTGTAGAAGGAATAGGAGAATCACAAAGCTAAAATTAATCACAGAGAATTTAATTACATAACCTTTCACGTTCTCCGGCTGATGTTTCTTAAACTCACTAAACGTAATTAAACTAGCAAGGGAAGCAATCAATGTTCCACATCCCCCAATATTCACAGCAGGCAGCAGACTAGCATAATCCCCAGTAAAGTGAGAAAGTAACACCGCACTAGGTACATTACTGATAAACTGACAAGATAAAATCGCAAACAATAATGTATTCTTAGGAAGCAGATATTCAAAGAATGCACTTACGGCAGGAATTCTAGCCATGTTCCCACTAAACACAAAGAACACACAAAACGTTGCAAGCAACGGATAATTCACTTCTTTAATGCTGTCTTTATCTAAGAATAACAGAGCAATCGTAATCACAACAGTTCCCAATACATAAGGAACAATTCGAAACACAATCAAAATACTAGCAACAAATAAAGCCGAATAAATCAAAGTTCTCTTTTTATCTAACACATATTCTTCGTCATTCTTAAGTGTGAGTGGTGTCGGTTTTACAAACAGACAGCACACAATAATCAAAACAGTTGCAGCCAAAAAGCTAGGCAACATAATCTTTACAAACTCCATCGTATCAATTCCATAATAAGAATAAAGATATAGATTTTGTGGATTTCCGAATGGTGTGACCATCCCACCAAGATTGGCCGCAATATTCTGCATAATAAACGTGAATGCCATAGCCTGTTTATTATCCGTACTATTTAAAACAAAGAACCCAAGTGGTAAAAAAGTGAGCAGAGCCATATCATTTGCAAGTAGCATCGAACCAAAGAAGGTAATAAATACAAGCCCTAAGGTCGCATTACGAAGGTTGTGGAGCTTTAGGACGATATTCTTACTTAGTATCTCAAACACATGGATATGTGAAAATGCAGAAACTACGGCTAAAGTACAGAATAAGGTCGCTAGTGTCCTAAAGTTAAAATAACCAAGATACGCACGGTCGACAGGAACAAAGAGACAGGTCACTGCCATTGCAATAATAGCTACGGCAAGGACAAACTGTTTCTTTGAAAACTGAATTAGATTTAAAATGATAGTTTGTAAGATAGAATTATTTCTTTTATTATCAATTGGAATAGCAACAGTAGATTCATTTTGATCTATGTATAAATCGCTTTTCATAAGTAACCTCTTTCTTTATTAAATGTAATACCAAAGATAGATTGTAACAGAGTATTTGAAAAATGCAATGTATTTTAACAGGAATGTTAAGGAATGTGGCGTAATTGCAAAGGCTGAGATGTAGCCATTTTGCAGGGGGATTAATAGAATTATTGTATCAAAGAAATACAGGAGAAAATATTTTTTATGATCTACATTGTTGCTTCCATTGTTTTAGAAATGATTATAATTGGTGGATACTACATTCTGGGATATGATGTACTTAATGGGAAGATGCCAGAAGGAAATTGGGTAGATCGGGTTCCGTTTTATGGAATGGCTGGATTTGCAATGATTACCTTGTTGTATGTAAAGTTTGTTGAAAAACGGAGTTTATCAGAGATTGGAATTGTGTGGAACAAAAAGATAGTATATTCAATGATAAGAGGAATGGTAATTGGCGCTTTAATGGTTACCTTGATGATTGGAATTTTTATGATTACAGGATTAGGTGTTTATCGGGGAAAGGGGAATATCTCATTATGTTCCGTCCTGCTTTGGGGTATTGCCTATATCATACAATCATTTACAGAAGAGATTATGTGCAGAGGATTTCTTCAGACCTCGTTAAGCCGGAGGGTAAATCCCCAGCTTGCAATAGCACTTACGAGCCTTGCATTTATGGCACCACATCTATCCAGTATGCTCGAAATGAGCGGATGGACAATGGTAGTCGGAATTGTGAATCTCTTGCTGGTTTCTTGTCTATTTTCCGTTATAATGATAAAAGAGGAATCGCTCGGAGCACCTTGTGGGATGCATTTTGGATGGAACTTCTGTCTAGGAATCGTATTTGGATTAAGTGTTTCCGGAGGCGATGGGGGAAATGGAGTAGTTCGTATTTTAGTAAAGCCAGGCCATACGTTGTTGACCGGCGGCATATATGGTATAGAAGCAAGCGTTCTATTGCTTCCTGAATTAGTGAGTATCATTCTAATATGTGGTATTTGGATAAAGAAAAGGAGGAGTTATGGAATTTAATAAAAAGTTATATGAATTAAGAAAGCAAAAGGGAATTTCACAAGAAGAATTGGCGGAAAAGCTGAATGTTTCTAGGCAGACATTGTCGAAATGGGAATTGGGAACATCTACGCCGGATATGGAAAAATTAATTGCAATCAGCGATTATTTTGAAATCACATTGGATGAGCTAGTATTGGGGAAAGAAAAGAAAGAAATACATAAGACAGAGGCAGAAAAAGAAAGAGTTACACTAGCTGAAATTTTAGATGAAAAAGTGCTGACAGAGAATACAAAGGAAAAGACGAAAAAAGGATTAAAGATCGTTGGGATTGTTTTAGCAATCGTTTTAGTGATTGATGTGCTATCCATGGTAATTGCTTTCGCTGTTGGGTTTCGTCCATGACAAGAGGAGTCACCATCTTTAGCTTTTTTAGGAACCTCATATTAGCTATAAGAAAAAACATGAGATAGTATTTGGTTATGTAAAGAAGGGGATATAGTATGAGAATTATCATTCTAAAGTAAGCGATGTTGTGGCCAGTCCGGATGTCCAGCCAAACCTCTGTTATTTTAGAACAATGAAAAGCTGGCAGGAATTCATAGGGAGAACTCCGGAAGAATACGATCGATGGATTACAGAAGTGGGAAAAGAAGCAGCAGAGTTCGAGATTGCAGAATTACTTAGAATTTCCGCAGATAAGCAGGTAATTGTAGACACGAATATACCATTAGACGTATTAAAAGAAATTTCCGACTATGATCATGTTGCAGTGCTTGTATCGCCACAGGCCATGTCCGTGGAATATTTCTTTGAGCGAGAAGATGAAGAAAAGAAATTTATAAAAGAACAGATTGCACTTGCCAATGATCCAGTCAAAGCCATGGAGAATTATAAGAATTGTATCGCAAGGGTAAATAGCAAGGAACATTACGATGAGTATGTGAATAGCGGATTCTTTATCATTCATAGAACCGATCCGCTGGTGGATACGAAAGCTGAGGTATTAGGTAAGTTGGAAACGCATTTTAAGCTTGTACATAGGAGTTAAAATTGTTTTGTAGTGGCTTTCTCGTTGCATAAGTTGTGAAGTTTTAGTACGATATTCTTATTATGACGGAAAGGAAAATAATTATGAGAATAGCGATCATATCGGATTTACATGTCGATATCAATCAGAATCATAAGGTAGTGGAGGCGTTAATTGCCCTTTGTAAGAAGAAAGAAGCAGAATTGTTGTTAATCGCGGGAGACATCAGCGAGCAGGTGGATGTTACGATTGCAACGATACAGTCACTAAAAACTGCACTTGGAATTGACGTTTACTATGTGCCGGGCAATCATGATATGTGGAATAAGCATGATTCTAATCTAAGGACGGATGATATATATAAATTGTACAGTGAGGATGAGTTCTGCCTAGCATCCGGAAGTAAGCAGATAACAAACGACACGACATTAATTGGAGACATCGGCTGGTATGACTATTCCTTTGGATATGGAAAGTATGCCAAAGAAGAGTTTGATAAAATGACCCATATGGGGAGAACATGGCAGGATTTATATTACAATGACTGGACGAGGGACAATCAGGCGAGGTGCGAGGAATTTGTAAGAAAGCTTGAGAAACAGCTAAAAGACTGCAAGACGAAGAATAAAATCGTGATGACTCATATGGTACCAATTCCTGAACTTACGGTGCAAGAGGCAAACGAGC
Source organism: uncultured bacterium (assembly GCA_905214875.1). Lineage (GTDB taxonomy): Bacteria > Bacillota > Clostridia > Lachnospirales > Lachnospiraceae > KM106-2. Next base: position 24,710 of record CAJMNR010000029.1, read on the forward strand.
TGTGGTACTATTTTAATGCATTTATCGGAACGGATAAGCTTCACAAACTCTATCAAACATATGGGGTGAACTATGGAATCTGTGGCCATATCCATTATCGGAAGCAGCTTAAGAAAGATGGGACGACCTATATCTGTCCATGCTTAAATTACGATACGGAATGGCTTGGTGAAGAGAAAGAGGTAGCAAAAGAGCTAGAGGAGGCAATGGTTTTACTGGACGTTTGTTAAGAGGTGAAACAATATGAAGAAAAGGAGAAAACATAAGAAACGGTATTATCTGTTTATGGTGCTTATAGTTGTACTGATTACAGGGGCAGTATGGCAACGGTGCATGCTAAAGAAGGAAGCTAGTACGTATACGCCAGTAGGAACCATGGTAACAGTGAATTCGCATGATATGCATGTTTATGTGAAGGGAACTGGAATCACGTCTTATGTATTTCTTGCAGGTTCTGGCACACCTTCGTCCTATACCGATTTTTATCAATTACAAAATGAATTTAGTCAATATGGGAAGACTATCTCCTATGATCATGATGGTTTTGGTTGGAGTGATGCGACTAGTGAATCCCATACGGTGGACCGTTTAGCAGAGGAGCTTTCTGTCATTCTAGATACGGTTAAGGCAGGGGAAAACTGTATTTTGGTATGTCATTCCCTAGCTTCTTTAGAGGCCATAAGATTTGCGCAGCTTTATCCTGAGAAAGTGAATGGAATCGTATTTTTAGATAGTGGAAGTCCGGAATTCTATAGCAAGGATTCTGAAATAACATCCATACTGATTAATCGCGCATGTGCGGTAGGGCGTGTAACGGGGCTCAATCGACTTCTTGTAAATATCGGTGTAAGTCTACCGTTTGTTGGCGAAAGTGCTAGAATTGCAGGCTTGCCGGAAGAGGTAAGAAAGATTGAAAGGGCAATGTATAATCGTTATTTGGGAAATAATAAGAATCTCGATTTGCTTACCTGGATCAATGAGAATGCGTTTTCCGTCTTAGAAGGGGAAAGGCTTACTAATCTTCCAATCCTTGTTCTTTCTTCAGAGAGCGGAACCAAATGGGAGGAGGTCCAAAAGGAATTATGTGCATGGTCTAAGGTAGGAAAGCAGAGTACGCTTGAAGGTGCCGGCCACTATATCCATTGGACCAATCAAAAAGAAGTCATAGAAGCAATCCATCAATTTATAAAAGAATATAAGTTGTGAATTAAAAAGCGCTATTCGGATTCCTTGACAAATGGCGCCTTAGTAATATAGTATCTGTCTTAGAAGACAGGAAAGTAGAGGTTCACATATGAGTAAATTTCTTAAAAGAGCAGAAGAATTACGAGCAATTAAGGAGCCACACTACAATTGTGCACAAGCTGTCATGATCCCATATGCAGAAGAGATGGGAATCAGCGAAGAAGCTGCGAATAAAGTAGCAGCCAACTTTGGAAGCGGAATGAAGATGGCAGCAACTTGTGGTTCTATTTCGGGCGGATTAATGGTATTAGGTATGTTTGGAGTGGATGATGCGCATACAATCAGTGACTATTATAAGAGATTAAAGGAAAACCATGAGGGGCATTTAGATTGTGCAGATTTATTACGCATAAATAAGGAACAAGGAAGACAAAAGAAAGAGCATTGTGATGATATGGTCTATGAATGCGTTACTCTTGTAGAGACAATCTTAAAAGAGCAAGGAAAGCTTTAAGAGCCATATAAGAACACAATCAGCATAGAAAGTAGCAAAAGACAGAGATAACGATGAAAAAAGGATGGACTTAAATCCATCCTTAAATTATGCGCTTACAGTAATGCTTGTGATACCTTGGCTTATAGATCTTATTTTTTATAGATTTTGAATGTAATAGTCTTGGTTCCTTTGAAATTACCTTTTCCCTTTATTGTGATTGTGGCAATTCCAGGCTTTTTATTATTCTTATAGCTGATTGTATAGTCTTTATTTTTAATTAGCTTTGTGGAGCCATACTTCACCGTTACATTTGGCTTGATTGCCTTTCCGGTGTAAGCTTTTTTACTTACTTTGCTGTATGTAAGCTTTGCAACGGATCTGGCATTGATTTTGAATGTTTTTTTGATCGTTCCTGTATAATTGCCTTTTCCCTTAATCGTGATTGTAGCTGTTCCGACTTTCTTGTTGTCTTTATAAGAAATAGTATAGTCTTTTCCGGCTTTTAAAGTGGAAGAACCGTAAGTAACCTTTACATTTGGCTTGATTGCTTTTCCAGTATAGGTTTGGGCTTTCACTGCACTGATTTTGGCTTTGGATAGCTTTTTTGTTGTCGGATTAGTGACTGTGATGGTAAAGGTTGTCTTGAGATTTCCAGCAGTTACAGTAACTGTCTGTTTGCCTACTTTATTGGCGTTATATCCCTTGGTCATTTCCTTGATTAGTGGCATATAGCTTGTACCATGGAGATCACATTTTTTAGTAACAGTAAGACCTAAAGATTCTAGTGATTTTCCTTTCGTAATGGTTAAGTTTTTGGTGCCTGAAACAGAAATGGAATCAGAGGAGCATCCGCCTACAAAGAGCTGTACCCAATTGTATCCGCTCTTGGTATATCCTACGCCCATATGGCTATAACTGCCTAGTATATTTGCTTTATGTCCCGGGCTGTTCATCCAACCATTCACAACAGAGCTTGCACTGAAATAACCCATTGCAATATTTTCACCTGCGGAATAATAAGTAATGTTTAATGGGGGAAGAACCGAAAAGCAAGAACTTCCATTAGGTCTTGTATGAGAAAAATAAGTTGTTAGCTCTTTTGCTCGAATGTCACAAGCTTTTTGCAGCTTGTCCGTTGAGGTAAGTGGTTCAAGTCCTTGTTTCATTCGTTCTTTGTTTGTAAGTTTCAATGTTTCCCATTCGTTTGCATTGCACGTATGTGCAGAAACTGTTGTGCCTGAACATACGAAGCACATGATTAGGAGAACGAACAGGAGAAGATTCGATCGTTTCATTAAAAATCCTCCGTCTTTAGTAAGTTTAAGTTCAAAGAATAGTATAAAGCATCTGGAAAAATATTGGAACATATTTTAATTTGATTGTACATAGAGAAAAGGTATCAACTGAGAGTTGAATTGTTAAAAATAGAGTAGATTGTATACAACTTCACTTTGGAGTAAGATACAAACATAAGTTGAATATAACGTTATAACAAGCTTATATGGAGAGGATAAATGAAAGAGAATATGGTAGGAAATCAAATTCATCATTTGAGAAAAGTTCATAAGGTTACACAGGAGGAGTTGGCAAAAGTGCTAGGCGTGACAACGCAAGCTGTTTCAAAATGGGAAAATGGCGGAATGCCAGATGCAATGCTTCTTCCAGCCATTGCTGATTTTTTTAACGTGACCATCGATACGCTTTACGGGAAACAAGAGGAAAGTAAGCAAACAATTTCAGAAACAATTGTTAAGGGACTCAGAAACTTACCAAAAGAAGAACGGATAAAAAAGGCATATGAATATTGTTGGAGCATACAGGTAGGAATCTGTGGTGAAATTGTGGATCAGATGGTAGGAGAAAAGCTTCCAAGCATCCCAATGGAAAAAGAGTATTATTCACGCATCTTAACGGATGAAGGAATGGTCGCAATGAAATTAGGAGAGGAGCAGTATTTCTTTTTATTGCCTGAAACTGAACAAAGAAAGGAATCTTTGCTTGCAGATGTAGATCAGTATTGCAACTTATTTCGCATGTTATCAAATCCAGATTGTATGAAAGCGATACTTTTTCTATACAGCAGAAATAAGAGCGGTTTTACTAATCAAGTATTGGAACATAAATTACACTTTGGCAAAGAGAAAGCCCAAAAGATCATTGATATGCTTCTTGAACAGGAGCTTTTACAATGCATCGAAGTGGAAACACAAACAGGTATGCTAAAGACATATCAGTTAAAAGAAAACAGTGCGATCCTACCGTTTTTATTATTTGCAAAAGAATTAATCAAAGAACCGGAATATATGTATTTGCAGTTAGAAGAGCGTAACAAGCCATTTATTTAGGAGGTGAAGCCTTATAAAAAAATATAAAATCATATTAGATAAGGGTGTACGTGCAGAAGAAATTCCGAAAAGAGTCATTGCTGACATGAAGAAAAAAGGGCATTCCTGCGTGTATGATAAGTCGACACTTATACCACGCTACTTAGTAGATGAACATCCATTTACCTTTCATATCTTAAGTATGGGAAAAGGTATCGTAATAACATTGGTAGGTTGCTCGAACTTCGGGCATTAGATAGAAACTGCGTAATATAATGTAAAGATGACCGTAGTAAAGTAGGAGTTGGAAAATGTATACATTTGATTCATCAAGAGTAAATGTGCAGTTTCGAAATGGAGTAACAGCGACAAGACCTGTTGTGGGAAGAAAGTATACACTGACCCATTCAGATGAGACAGGAGAGCTATTTGTTACAATCGGAACAAAATATGCAGAAGACAAGGTAGGAGCTATGCGGGATGAGGTTCGGCTTGGATTGGTAAATAAGGACAATGATTTACATTTATTTGGCATGGTCTTAATTTCAGGTGAGGGAATTGATAGAGGGGCAAAGAAGAGAACGGAAATCTTCTTAAAAGAAATGCCCCTTGCCTTACAAGCAATCCGCTATGCAGACAGCAAACTCTATAAACGCTGGCCAAGACTAGATAAAGTACCAATCCGAATTTGGTTTAAATCCAACGAGGAAGAGTACAACAAACTATACGAATTCGGTACCATGTCCGACTATGCAGAACCCAAAGAATAGTAACGCAACTGCCACAGCCCCACAAAAAAGGTGCATAAGGTAGAAGAAAACGTCAAATTATGTTATTATGATAAAAAAATAAAATAACGAGGAACTAGTATGTTAGACGTAAAACAAAGAACAATTAAAGTAATCGAAGTAGAAGAAGGATTCGTATTTGAAATCCATGAAGTAGAACTTGAAGGAGAAGAAGTAGTGGAAGTATGGGTATACCAGAAAGACTACAGCACAAAAATCCATGCATTTAGCATCTTAAAGGCATCGATTGAAAACCCAACGAAACTATATAAACATATTGAAGATCATATGCAAGAATACATTGGTACGTATAAAGAAGAAGTAATGGAAGAATAAAATAATCGACATAAAAATGTATTTTGTGATATAATGAGCCAATGATGAAATTTAATGAATTAAACTTAAACAAACAAATTTTAAAAGCAGTAGAAGAATTAAAGTACACAGAGCCTTCCCCAATTCAGGCAAAGACGATTCCTTTGTTATTAGAAGGAAAAGATGTACTAGGATGTGCACAGACAGGCAGCGGTAAGACTGCAGCATTTGCACTTCCGATTATTCAAAAATTATCTGAAAAGAAAAGTGAAGAAGTTCGAGCATTAGTTATGGCACCTACAAGAGAACTTGCAATCCAGATTACGGATAATTTTAACCAGTATGCAAAATACCTGTCCATTAAGGCAGGAGCAATCTATGGCGGAGTAAGTCAGGACGATCAAGTAGATATGATGAAAGAAGGCGTGGACGTAATTGTAGCCACTCCAGGACGTCTTCTTGACCTTATGAAGCAAAAGGTAGTTTGGTTAGACCATATTGAAATCTTTGTATTAGATGAAGCGGATCAAATGCTTGATATGGGATTTATCAATGAGATTAAGAAAATTGCAAGAACGATTCCAGAAAATCATCAGACAGTGATGTTCAGTGCGACTATGCCAAAGCCAATTGAACGTTTGGCAGATACCATTTTACGTGATCCAGTGACAGTAATGCAGGATGCGGTTACGAATACGGTTGATACGGTAAAGCAGTCCGTTTATTTTGTTGACCAAGAAAACAAGCTTGCTCTGTTAACTTCATTAATTAAAAATGGAGAAGTAAAGAATGCGATTGTATTTACGAATACAAAGCATGCTTCCGAAGAAGTAGCTAAGCATTTATTAAAAGTAGCAGTACGTGCTCGTGCTATTCATGGAGATAAGAATCAAAATTCCAGACAAGATGCCTTATTACAATTTAAAAATGGTAAGGTTAAAGTATTAGTTGCAACGGATATTGCAGCAAGAGGAATCGATATCGCAAAATTATCTCATGTATTTAACTATGACATTCCGGATAATCCAGAAGTATATATCCATCGAATCGGACGTACAGGACGAGCAGGAGAAGAAGGAAAGGCAGTCAACCTTTGTAATATTGATGATATGGAAAGCTTCCGTTATATCGAGCGTACCATTGGGAAAAAGATCAATATGATGAAATCAGAATGGCCAATGACTGTATTTGAAAAGACAAAGAAAGTACCGAAAAAAGTGAAAACTGAAAAAGAAGAAACGGTGCTTGATGTTAAGAAAGTCAAAGACATTTCCTTAAGCGGCAAACCTGTGAATAAGAAGAAATTCCGTTATGGAGCAAGAAAAGAAAAGCCTGCGTTCGGTAAAGACAAGGCTAGTTCCTATAAAGGAAAAGCAGGAAATCAAAAAAGAAATAACCGTCGTAACGACAGAAGTAAATAACAAGAAAAATCTTAGTAAAGCTCGACTTTGCTAAGATTTTTTTGTTTTTCGTAAGCAATGAGGCAAAATGATGGAAAAAATTCCTAGTAATATAATCCTATTTTTGGAGTATCATAAAACAACAAAAATAAAACAAGGAGAGAATAGGAGATACTATGAGCCGATACAAGATAGGGCAACTATCTAAGACAATGGGAGTTTCCTCCCATTTACTCAAGCATTATGAAAAATTTGACCTAGTTCGCCCGATTAAAGATGACTCTACCAATTATAGATATTATACCATTGCACAATGTGCAAGAATCATAGCTAGCCGCAGTTATCGCAATATGGGATTTTCGTTAAAGGATACCTCTACACTGCTAAATGAAGCAGATTCCAAAGATATAGATTTTACAATTGAACAAAGAATCGAAGAGCTAGATGCACAGATAAGGGAACTGGAATTACAAAAATATTTGGCCCTTGAGTTTCAAAATGACTGCAAAGTGATGGATCGAAAGTTAGACCAGTGGTTTATTGAAGAGATGGGTACCTTTTATTTTATGGAGCAGACCAACAATAAGGAGCTAATTGAGGAGGAAGAAGAGTTAGAGAAAACGATCAATTTGTTAGAGTATGTGCCAATGGCAAAAGCGGCCCTCTTAATTGATGAATCCAGTTTTCAGGGAAAAGACTTATCTTATCACTGGGGAGTGCTCTTAGAAGAGGAAAAGATAGAGGACGAAGATAGAAGAAAGATTGAGGAGAGTAAGAATATCTATAAGGTAAAAGGACAACGCATGTTTGTGACTTACTTAAAAGTGGAGGTCCCATTTATAGATAATTATCGACTAATAAATGAAATAAAAGCCAAATATCTTCAGTTTGGAGAAAGCTTAACGAGTGATGTCTATGCAAAATTGATAAAGACAGAAACCGTGCAAGACAAGGAATTTCAGTACTTTGCCATTTATATTCCAATCAAACCCGTGGGTTAGGCATGAGTTTTTGGGAAAAAATAGCTTGTTTATAACTTTAACGGGGAAAAAGACGTTGTTTAATTACAATAACGTCTTTTTTTTGTGTCTAAAATGTGTTCAATTGATACAGAAAAATATTGACTTGAGTGTTAAACGCAACTTTAAAATTAGACTTGTTAAAAATAAAACGAGTAAAAATAAGTGATTCGTTGGAGGAATTATACTATGGTAAAGAAAAAATTAATGAAGAGTATCATGGGTGTTACACTTGCTTGTATGCTAATGGGATCTTTAACTGCATGTTCAAGTGGCAAAAAAGAAGCAGAAAGCAATACAAATACAGCAGCTACAGTAAGCTTCAAAGCTGGTACTTATACGTCTACACAAAAAGGTAACAACGGCGATGTAACAGTAGAAGTTACAGTATCTGATAGCAAAATTGAAGATATTAAGATTTTAGAACATAAAGAAACACCAAACCTTGGTGATACAGCAATGGATTCTTTAATTGAAAAAATTAAAGAAAACCAAACAATCGCAGTTGATGCCGTAACTGGTGCAACAAACAGTAGTACTGCATTAATCGAAGCAGTAAAAGATTGTGCTACACAAGCTGGCGCTGATATCAGTGCATTAAGCAACGAAGTGAAAAAAGCTGGTGTTGATGAAGAAATGACAACACAAGTAGTAGTAGTAGGTGGCGGTGCTTCTGGTACAGCTGCAGCACTTCAAGCAGTAGAAGATGGCGCTAAAGTTATCTTAGTTGAAATGACTCAATCTCCTGCAGGTCAAGGTACACAAGCAGGCGGTATGTTTGCAACTAGCTCTACACAACAAAAAGAATCAGATCAAACAATCGATAATAAATGGGTATATGATCAATTCGTAGAAACAAGTAACTACAAAGCAAACGCTGGTTTATTAACAAAAGTAATCCAAAACTCTGGTAATACGGTAGATTGGTTAATCAAAAATGGATGTAAATTAACATTAGCTTTACCAGGTACAGGCGGTTACCAAGAACACGTTGAAACTCATCCAGCTTCCATTATTCATGGTTACACAGAAGGTGGTACTCAAGCTATCACTAACTTACATGAAACTATCACTAAAAAAGGTGGTACAGTATTATATTCAACAAAAGCAACTGAATTAATTACTGAAAATGGTAAAGTTGCTGGAATCAAAGCTGAAAAAGAAGACGGTGGTATCTTAACAATCAAATCTGATTCCGTAATCTTAGCAACTGGTGGTTTCGGTGGAAACGAAGAAAAAGTCGCTGAAGTATTTGGTGAAGGATATGGTCAAAGCCGTATCGCAACAAACATCGGTACTGGTATCGAAATGGCTAAATCTGCAGGCGCAGATGCTGATTACGAAGATGCAATCACAATGCACTATGGTGTAAGCCGTGGTGGTACTTCATGGGGTTCTGAATTAAACTCTGCATTATTAAATCCATTTTTGCATGTAGACGTTGATGGTAACCGTTTCATGAACGAAGAAGATTTCATCTATGAACCAATCAAATCTTCTAACGTAATCAAATCTTTACCAACAAGAACAGCTTACGAAATCTTCGATTCAACAATGATCGAAACAGTAAAAGAAAAAGGTACTATTGGCCTTAGCGAACAATACCCAGGTAAATTAGCAACTGATCCAACAAAATTCATCGAAGTTGGTCATGAAATTGATACAGCTGCAGCTGCAGAAAAAACAAAAACACCATATGATTTAACTGCTGATATTGAAAAATATATCGAAGAAGGAACAATCATCAAAGCAGATAGCATTGAAGAATTAGCTGAAAAATTAGGAATGTCTAATTTAACAGAAACAGTAGCTCGTTACAACGAATTATGTGAAAAAGGTGAAGATACAGATCACTTCAAATCTGCAAAATATCTTGATAAATTAGAAGGAACTGTTTACGCAGTAAAAATCACTCCTTCTGTATTCTTAGGAACACTTGGTGGTATCGAAATTAACTCTGATTGTGAAGTATTAGATAACAACGGTAAAGCAATTGAAGGTTTATATGCAGCTGGTGCAGAAACTAACGGTGCTTACGGTAACAGTTATGTATTCTTCGAAGGTGGTACTTTAGGATATGCTTACGGAACAGGTAGAATTGCTGGTCAATCTGCTGCAAAAGCTGTAACTGCATCTTCAACATCCACAAAAACTAAATAAGCTGATAAGTATTTTATTTGATAAATTTTTTCCAACCAAAAAGGGGTCCCGAATTTCGGGGCCTCTTTTGCTATGAAGTTTGATAGAAAATAGTAAAAATATGGTATAATAAAAGACGGAAAAAGAGGCATTGTAATTAAGTGTGGAGAAAGAGGGAAAATCAATGAGAGTGTTAGTCTATGGAGCTGGCGTAATTGGATGTGAGCTGGCACATGAACTATGCAAAGGAGAAAATGATGTCACATTACTTGCAAGAGGAAAATGGAAAGACACCATTGACAAAAAAGGTTTGATTATCCGGCATTACGTGCAGTTGCATACTACTGTGGACTTTATTTCCACAATTGATCAGTTGGAACCGGAAGATATGTTTGACTTGATCTTTGTAGTAATGCAGTATGGACAGCTAGAGGAGGTGCTGCTTCCTGTTGCTAGGAACATAAGCAAACGGGTCATCTTAGTTGGAAACAATATGGATGCCAAAGGATGTGAAGAAACAATAAAAAAGAATTCAGTGGTAAAGAAAGAAGTTGCATTTGGATTCCAAGGTACTGCAGGAAGACGAGAAGAAGAAAAAGTGATAAGCATACATACGAAATCATCCATGACCATTGGAGGAATCAATGGGATGTCAAAGGAATTTGTAAAAACGATAAAGGAAGTATTTCGCGCAACGGGATACCAATTGAAAAAAGAGCCCAATATGGATGCCTGGTTAAAGTGCCATATGGCATTTATTCTACCTATTTGTTATTTATGTTATGGACTGGATGGAAAGTTAAAACGAGTAAGAAGTAAGCAGATTTCCAATGTCTTTGATGCCGTAATCGAGGCACATGAAATGTTAAAGAAATTAGGCTATCCAATCCGGCCAGATGGGGAAGAAGAGTACTTTTTGCAAGGAAGAAAGGAACATGAAACCATGCTGTTTCTTATGGCTAAGACTCCTCTTGGAATGTTGGCAGCAGGTGACCATGCGATGCATGCGGTTGATGAAATGAAGAAATTAGACAAGGAATTTATGAAGCTGAAAGCGGAAGCAGGAATCCAGATGCCAGTATGGGAAAAATTAAGGAGTGAAGCGAGAAAGGATTGGGAATGATATGGTATAATTAGAATGCGTGGATTCGATGTAAACTTAATCTATGTTAAGGAGGCGTTTGGCTATGTACATTGATGTATGGAGTATTATAGGATTCGTTATCGTCATCGTCGGATTTGGCTATGCGATATATGATGAATATTTCACTAAGGAGAGCAAATGACCACTAACATACAAAGGATGAAAGATACAAGAATTCAGCTGGGCGAGAGAGCGTTCTCTTTCGCCTAGTATGAGATTGATAGGAACATAAGGAGGATGGAGATGGAAGAAAACTACCAAATGTATTTAGAACAACCTGAAGACTATAGGGAGAATGAGAATCTTACCAGGGAAGCATTCTGGGATGTTTATCGTCCAGGTTGTTCGGAACATCTTATTCTGCATAATTTAAGAAAGTCAAAAAATTTTATTCCAGTATTATCTTATGTGATAAAAGAAGGAGACCGTCTGGTTGGAAGCATCGCATATAGCAAGGTTAAGATTAATGAGGAAGATGGGAAAAGTTACGAGGCGGTAGGATTTGGACCAATCAGCGTAGACCCTGCATATCAGAAGAAAGGGATTGGAAGCAAGCTAATTGAGGTTTCGGCAAAACGGGCAAAAGAGCTTGGATATCCAGCAATTTTCATCACCGGCAATACAAGGTATTACCATCGTTTTGGATTTGAATCCGCAAGTAGATATGGTATATATTTAGAAGGTATGTCTAAGGAAGACGAAGCAGCATTTTTCATGGTTCTTGTTCTTGATCCAGAGAAAATAAAGAACATACAAGGAATCTGTGAGTGGGACAAAGCATTTGAGCCTGACAATGACGAACTTTTAGAGTTTGAAAAGGAATTTCCTTACAAAGAAAAGAGAGAGGCAAGAGATTCTGATTTAGATTAGAATAAGAATAAAAAAACTGGAGCACAGATTTTGTGTCTCCAGTTTTTTTGTGGATAGAACAGAGAGCTTGTTTTGATGAGGCACTTCCTTATTTTTGGGCATATGCCCCAAAAAGTATCAATTGAAAATGTAAATAATTGGAAAATGGAAATGATAGGGGGTAATTAGCACTAAAAATAGGTATAAAGTACTAGGACGGTCCTATTTCAATGTGGGTCGAAAGGTGCTACACTTTTTTTGTATTGTTCAATCAAAGATTGGCAATATAAAACTATATCTTAGGGAGGATAAAGGAATGAAGAAACAAATCAAGAAACCTTTGAGTATGTTCATGGCCGGCGTACTAACGTTTAGTACCGTACTGACATGTGACATTTCGAAGGTAAGTGCGGATTCGAAAACGACAATGTCGATTATCGAATCAAACGGAGACCTGGAAACAGCCTATGTTGAATGGAATGCTTATCCAGGAGCAACAGGTTACAATGTATATGTGAAGGATGCAAGCGCAGACGATTCAACGTATACACAATTGGACACGGAATTAATCAGACAGTATCCAGGATATTTTAGAGCCGACGCTCTTGGCTTAAAAGCTGGATCTTATGTATTAAAGATCGTTCCAGTAGTAGACGGAGAAAAAGAAGAAAGTGCTGCACTGACTACAGATACGCTCACTGTAGAAGCACACGACAGATCAGGATTTGGATTTGTTAATGGAACATCTTCAGGTGCTTATAATGAAGATGGTACATTGAAAGCCAATGCAGATGTCATTTACGTAACTGAAGAAACAAAGGATACGATTACTTATGAAACGACAGTAGATGCTAAAGGGAATAAGGAAACAGCAACTGGTTTATCAAATATCATTGCAATGCTAAAGGGAAGCTATTCCAATCCAGTAGCAATTCGTTTTATCGGTAATATCACAGATCCAGCAAACTTGAAAAATGGTGATCTTTACATAGACGCAGTAGGCAGCAAACTAGCAAGCGGTCTTACAATCGAAGGCGTTGGTGAAGATGCTGTAGTCAATGGATATGGTCTAGACATAAAGTCCTCAAGCAACATTGAAGTAAGAAATCTTGGTGTCATGAACTGTGATAGTAAAGAGGGAGACGGTGTCAGCCTTCAACAGGATAATGATCACATCTGGGTTCATAACTGTGATTTCTTCTATGGTTATCCAGGAAAAGATAAAGATCAGAAAAAAGGTGATGGAGCATTAGATACAAAGCGCTCAACTTATATCACACATTCCTACAATCATTTTTATGATACTGGAAAATCTAATCTTCTTGGTATGAAATCAGAAAGCAGTGATGAATGTATTACATATCATCATAACTGGTATGATCACTCAGATTCAAGACATCCACGTGTAAGAACTTGTACGGTACATATCTATAACAACTATTTTGATGGAAATGCAAAATACGGTGTAGGTGCTACTATGGGAGCTTCTGTATTCGTAGAAAATAACTATTTTAGAAATTGTAAATACCCTACATTGATTTCAATGCAAGGTTCTGATGTATATGATCCAGAAACAGGAGAAAATGATTATGGCGAAACTCCTACATTAAGCAGAGAACCTGGTGGTATAATCAAGGCATACGGTAATACAATTATCGGAGCTAAGAGATTTGTTCCATACTCATCTACAGATTCTGTAGACTTTGATGCAGTAGTAGTAGAAAACAGAGACGACAAAGTTGATAGTTCTATTACCACTTACTTAGGATCTAACACATACAATAACTTTGATACAAGCGATAACATGTACTCTTATACAGCAGATACTCCAGAAGTTGCAAAAGATAAAGTTGAAAAATACGCAGGTCGTGTAAACGGCGGAGATTTAAAATGGGAATTTGACGATGCTGTAGATGATACATCTTCAGATGTTATTCCAGAACTTCAAGACAAATTAATCAACTATAAATCAACTTTAGTATCCGTTGGTGGTAATTCAGTTAAAGAAGATGTTCCAGCAACAGAAGAACCAACAGTTGCACCAGCAACAGAGGAACCAACAGCTGCACCAGCAACAGAAGAACCAACAGTTGCACCAGCAACAGAGGAACCAACAGAAACGCCAGCAACAGAAGAACCAACAGAAACTCCAGCAATAGTAGAGGGAAAAACATATGTACATAACTTCACTACTGATGGATTAAACAGTGATTTCTTTACTATAAAAGGAGCACTTTCAAAAACGAAAGGTACTGTTTCTTATAACGACCTTACTTTAACACAGTGCTTGAAAATAGAAACATCTACGAGTATTGCATTTGATACTGCAAGTTCTGCAGTACTTACAATGGTATTCAATGCAGACAATAATAAATCTATCGTAGTAGATGGAACAACAGTAGCTATCCAAAATGGTATTGCAACTGTTAAGTTAGAAGCAGGAAGTCATACGATTACAAAATCAACAACTGGAAATCTTTATTACATCGAAGTAACGACAGAAGGCACTGAAGCGCCAACAGAAGAACCAACAGTAGCGCCAACGGAAGAGCCAACAGTAGCGCCAACAGAAGAACCAGTAGTTGAGCCAACAGAAGAGCCAACAGTTGCCCCAACACAAACTCCAGATGCTGTTACAGCTGGAAACGTAGGAGTTACAACAAACCTTAGTACAAAAAAAGATGCTGATTTTAAAAATGTTGTTTATGTTGCGCCTAATGGAACAGAAGATGGAGAAGGAACAAAAGAATCACCAAAAGACCTTGTATCTGCAATTAACAATGCTTCAGAAGGTCAAGCAATCTTGCTTCTTGGTGGAACATACTCAATCGATAAAAGAGTTAGAATCGCTTATGATAATAACGGAACAGAAGATGCATATAAAGTTTTAAGAGCAGCAGATGGTGAAGAAGTCGTAATCGACGGATCACAACAAACTTATGGTAATCCAAGTAATGTTGATAATGAAAGAGGTCTTCAAGTTGACGGAAGTTACTGGTACATCGCAGGTATTACAGTAACAGGAGCAGCTGATAACGGAATGTTCATCTCAGGAAGTAACAACATTATTGAAAGATGTATCTTAAGAGGAAATAGAGACTCAGGTCTTCAAATTTCTCGTAGAGCATCTTCATTAACAGACATGAAAGATTGGCCAGCAAACAACCAAATCATCAACTGTACATCCTTTGATAACTATGATCCATGGGATGGTGAAAATGCTGATGGTTTTGCAGCAAAACTTAGCTGTGGTAATGGAAATGTATTTGACGGATGTATTGCATATTCCAACATTGATGATGGATGGGATTTATACGCAAAACCAGGTGCTTCTTATGGTGCAATCGGAGTTGTAACTCTTAGAAACTGTGTATCATTTAATAACGGTACATTAACAAATGGATTTGCATCAACAGGTGGAGATCGTAATGGTTTCAAACTTGGTGGAAGCAATGGTAAAGTTCCAACAAATCATATTGTAGATAACTGTATCGCATTTAATAATGGAAAACATGGATTCACTGATAACGGTAATGGTGGTGCTCTTACTATTACAAATTGTTCTTCTTACAATAATGCAAAATCAAACTATGCATTTGATAGAACAAACGGTGGTATCTACAAAAACCTTCTTTCTTATAAAGATAACACTCAGACAGCAGATAAATTTGTTGGTACAATTACTAATTCCGTAATTATTACGAACAAAAAATACTATTATACAGGAGAAGCTGATGTTGCAATTGCAAATTCCGAAAAAGTTGGAACAATTGTAGAACAATCAGCAGATGCATTTAAGAGCCTTGTTGCTCCATCCGGATTATCTACTTCTATCGATACTGAATGTAGAAATGAAGATGGTACAGTAAACATGGGCGGATTAATGGAATCAGCTTCTGAAACAAATAAAATTGGTTATGAATTAGGTACAAGTGCAGCAAGTGTTGTAACTGTAAACGCTATCATGAACTAAAGATAAGTCAAAAAGGCGCCAGAAATGGCGCCTTTTTTGACCGTAAACAAATAAAAACTTTCATCCAAAGCTTGTTGTTTTATATAGAATAAAATAAGTGCTTGCCCTGAACCTTACTTAAGGGTTTATGCTAGGATTATACTTGGGCTATACAGAAAGAGAGGAGCTAAAAAATGGAGTATGCAACATTAGGTGATTCAGGAATCGAGGTATCAAAACTTTGTGTAGGATGCATGAGTTTTGGAAAAGCATCGGAGGATTTTCATAAGTGGACTTTAAACCCGAAAGAAACAGAAGGAGTTGTAAAAAAGGCATTAGACCTAGGAATCAATTTCTTTGATACGGCAAATTGCTATTCGCACGGAACAAGTGAAGAATATTTGGGACAAGCACTAAAGAACAACATCGCAAGAGATAAGGTAGTAATCGGAACAAAGGTTTATTTTAATGAGGGTAATCTGTCAAAAGAAGCAATTAATAGAGAAATTGATGGTTCCTTAAAACGCCTTGGAAACTGTAAGGATGTATTAGCAAAATGCGTAGATGCGTCCGTAACATGGGGGGCAGGTAAGAGACTTAGCGCAAGCTGTTCTGTGAATGAACTTGCCGACTGGGTAAAAGGATTAGAATAAGACTTATAAAAGAAATTGAAAGATCGAAAGAACTAAAAATCAAATTGTAAATTTTCGTGAATTCCTTTAATATAGAATGTATTATTAGAAGGCTTAGACAGGTGTAAGGAAAATGACGATACAGGAAGCATGTGAGATTTTAGGCGTAACCAAACAAGAGGATGACAAAAGAATAAAGCTGCAGTTTCGTAAGTTGATGACAAAATATCACCCGGATGCGGTCGGCTCGGACGATCCAGAGCATATAAAGAAAGCACAACGAATTAATGAGGCTTATGCACTGCTTCGTAAGAGAACCACAGCAGGCCAAGAAGAAGTTGTAAAGCGGACGGTCTGGAAAGGGAAAATAAACAATGAGGCATTTACAGAGAGAATAATCTATGTATCCGTTACATGGGAAGAATACGGACCTGAGTATTATGAAGTTGCAAAAGGAAGGTATGAATGGGATCCAGAATTGGAGGAGTTTGAATGCTTTCTTAAAAGCCTGAATCAAGTCGTGATGGAACTACTTGAAAAAGCAGAGTATAAGAACGAAATATATAATGGTTATGATAGGAAAGCAAGGCGATTTGACTATCAGCTGCAATTATTTCATTTGTTGGCTCATCAATTTGTTTCTCCTGTGTCTTGCTTGAAAAAGCTAGCAGAACCAGAGCAAATAGATGGGCAAGGTAGATCAATCTACCAGTTTCAGGCCTTTTTAGGAACGAAAGGAAGTGGGGCAGCATTTTCTGCTATGTCCAAACTAAAAGCCGGGGACTTTGTATATGCTAACTCGCTAAAAAATAACCGTATTTATGTGTCAGATGCAGCAGGAACTATGCTAGGACACCTTTCTTTCGCGGATGACCAATTGTATTATGTGATTATTCCAATCCTTCAAAATCATATGGCACAGGTAAAATTCGTTGTAAGAGAGATAGAAGTGCACCGAAGAACTCGTCCATACCGAGTAAAAGTGAACGTGGATTTATATTTACGGATGGAAGATGTGACGAAGGAGGTTACTTTGTCCGGACATAATGAAAAGATAGTAGCCTTACTGAAGGAATATGACGACTATCTTAAAACGGTTACTACCCTATAACGTAAATCGCGCAAATTTTATAATACTCTTTGGAGATTTTATTAAACCGCTCAACAAATGGGCGGTTTTTTCTTTTTTTGTACAGAAAACGCAGTCCATAGTTTCTTCTTGTTTCTTTGTAAACAAATATTTTTCTTTGCTATAATAAAGAGTGGTATGTTAGTAGTACATAGTTTTCTTGCGAAAGATTGTTTAAGCATATAGGGTCTGAAAGTGATCGAAAAAGAAGGAATTGAAAGGGGAAAAGAGTATGGATATCAGTGTTAGAAAAGTTGAGAAATCAGATCTTGAGGAGTTTACAAGTATTAAGGCGAAAGCATATGCAGATGATAGAACAAAAACAATTCCACTGCCACAGGAAACTCCAAAATGGTATGACGGAGAGTGGTATGTAGGTCTAGGCATTCCAAACAGGGCGGAAAATGAAAGATTATTTGAGCAATTTGAATGCTATATGATCTGTGCAAAAGAAAACGTAATCGGGATATTCTGGCTTCACTGCGAGGAAGAAAATTCCCTAACAGTGGAAGACTTATGTATTCTTCCAGAAGAACAGGGAAAAGGCTATGGTAGTCAAGCACTTAAATGCATCGAAGAACTTTATCCGGAAAACAAAAGATGGCTGCTTACCACGCCTTGCTTTTGTAAAAGAAACCGCCATTTATATGAGAAGAATGGATATGTAAACATCGGATTAGTAGCGGAAAATACGGTTATAATGTATGAAAAAAGTATAAAAAAACTCTGAAATTCAATCGCATGCTATTGACATCGCAAAAGGATTGGATTAGATTGTTAACACAGAAATAGGAGAAAAAAGATGAACAGAGACATGAGTAAAAATATGAATAAAAAGCAGGAATGCATTTATTCTATCAAACAACTTCATGATAGTTTGGAAAAGCATTTGAATAGCAATCTTAAAAAAAGCGATTTGACAATGACGCAGATGGGTGCATTGTGTATGTTAAACTATGAAAAGCAGGGAATGTGCACACTCAAGGAATTCGAGCAAATCCTTCATCTTGCACAGTCGACTACAGTTGGAATCGTGAAACGATTAGAACAAAAAGGATTAGTTTCATGTTCTGTTGATTCGAAAGATCGTAGAAATAAGTATGTTCAGATTACTCCCAAAGGTGAAGCATTATGTGGACCTGCAGTTGCCAGCATGAATACAGTAACAGAGGATTTATTTGTTGGAATGACAGAGGAGGAAATGTCCACTCTGATTCATTTAGCAAAAAAGCTATGTGAAAATATGAAGTAAGCAATCGCCATTCCATAAACCTAGAAAAGAACAAGTTTTACGAATAGGAAAACCCCCAAGAAGAAATACGAAAATCGTGTTTCTTCTGGTTTTAATATAAATCAATCGCATGCGATTGATTTTGCGTTATTGTTTTATGTAAAAAAGGATTAAGGAGGAAAACAAAAGATGTTAAAGATATTTAAGAATTTAACAAAAAAAGAATGTTTATTCATATCTGCTGCAATTGCTTTTATTGTTTTGCAAGTATGGCTGGATTTAAAACTTCCTGATTATATGTCGGAAATCACCATGCTTGTAGAAACCGAAGGCAGTAAGATGAATGAAGTTATTTCTGCAGGAGGAAAAATGATCGCCTGCGCGTTAGGCAGTCTTATTTCATCCGTTGTAGTTGCTATCTTTGCAGCAAAGGTCGGAAGTAACTTCTCAGCAATTTTAAGAAATAAGTTATTCAATAAGGTACAGGAATTTTCCATGGAGGAAATAGGAAAATTTTCAACAGCCAGTCTTATTACAAGATCAACAAATGATGTACAACAAGTGCAGATGTTTATTGTTATGGGACTTCAGGCAATGGTAAAAGCACCGATTATGGCGGTGTGGGCAATCATGAAAATATGTGATAAGAGTTGGCAGTGGACGGCTTCAACAGGAGTTGCAGTGCTTGTGTTACTTGTTATCGTATTTATCTGTATTTCATTAGCAACACCAAAATTCAAAAAGATGCAGGTACTTACTGATGATCTAAACCGTGTAACAAGAGAAAATCTTACAGGTTTGAGCGTTATACGTGCTTATAATGCCGAAAAGTATCAAGAAGAAAAGTTTACAAAAGCAAATGAGAACCTTACAAGTGCAAATATGTTTGCAAACCGAACAATGTCATTTATGATGCCAGGCATCCAAGGGGTAATGAATGGCCTTACGCTTGCGATTTACTGGGTTGGTGCCATTCTGATTAACAATGCTAAAATGAGCAGCAAACTGACACTGTTTTCTGATATGGTTGTGTTCTCCTCCTATGCAATGCAGGTCGTTATGTCATTTATGATGTTAGTCATGATCTTCATTATATTACCGAGAGCATCTGTTGCAGCCAAACGTATCTTGGAAGTGTTAGAAACAAAAGTAAGAATTAAAAATGGTAGTAATGATGGAGAAAATACAGCAACAACTGGAGAGATTGAATTTAGAAATGTATCCTTCCACTATCCAGATGCCGCTGAAAATGTAATAGAGAATATCAACTTTAAAGTGAAACAAGGCCAGACGGTTGCATTTATTGGTTCTACCGGATGTGGAAAGAGTACGGTTGTGAACCTTGTGCCTAGATTTTATGATGCGACTGAAGGGGAAGTATTTGTAGATGGAATCAATGTCAAAGAATACGACCAAAAGGCACTTCGTAACAAAATTGGTTATGTATCTCAAAAAGCAATTCTTTTCTCTGGAGACATCACATCGAATGTCGCTTATGGAGACCATGGAAAGCATACGGTTACAGAGGAAGAGGTAAAAGCCGCTGTAGAAATAGCACAGGGAACTGAATTTGTAGAAAAACAAGAAGGTAAGTACAAAGGATATGTTGCACAAAATGGTGGCAATTTCTCAGGTGGACAAAAGCAGCGTCTTTCTATTGCCAGAGCGATTGCAAAGAATCCTGAAATATTTATTTTTGATGATTCTTTCTCCGCACTGGATTATAAGACAGACAAGGTGCTTCGTCAGGCGTTAAAAGAAAAATGCGCTAGCGCAACAAAGATGATTGTGGCACAGCGTATTGGAACAATCCGAGATGCAGATTTAATCATTGTACTGGATGGCGGTAGAATTGCTGGACAAGGTACACATGATGAATTGATGAAATCTTGTGACGTATATCAACAGATTGCATATTCTCAGTTGTCAAAGGAGGAATTGGCATAATGGAAGAGAAGAAAGAGATGAATCATGGAAGGCATATGGGCCCAGGACCAGGCGGAATGGGAGGCATGAAAGGCGGAAAAATAGACAAAGATAGCTTTAAGAAACTTCTTGCCTATTCTAAAAAATATTGGGCTGCCATCATTATCGCAGTTATTTTTGCAATGGGAGGTACGGTTCTTACTTTAGTAGGACCGGATAAACTATCAGAAATCACAGACACCATTACTGGTGGTATTGCTCCCGATTCTGATAAGCTAGAGAAAATCACTAAGACGATGTCGGATAATATATCCGTGAATATGGAAACAGTCATGAATACAGTTTCTGATAATATGTCAAAGAACATGGAAACGGTTATGACTTCGATTTCTAAAAATGTGCCTACGCAGAAAGAACTTAAAGTAAATGGTGTGACTATTTCTGTGGAAGATCAGCTTGCTACTTTAAAACTTTTTAGTGATTTGGATATGAATGATGAACAGGCGGTTCAGAGTGTAGTAGGAAAGTTACCGGATACGGTGAAAGCGGCACTTTATACGGAAGTCAAAGTCAATGGAAGCACTATTTCAGGTGATGACCAGACTGTTATGATGGATGTATTTAGTGGCATGGACACGGAAAATGCAGATTCCACTAAGATGCAAGAAGCAATGAAGGACCTTCCAGACGCTGTGAAAAATGCGCTATATACAGATATTACAGTAGAGGGAACAAGCATTTCAGGTAAGGATCAAGTTGCAATGATGGAATGTCTCTCTAATGTAGATGAAAATAACACAGATGCTTTATTAGAAGCATTTGATAAACTTCCAGATTCCGTATACAACATGGTGAAACCATCTATTGATATGGATAAGGTTGTTAAAATAGCAACGTTGCTTGTTATTTTCTATGTAACAGGTGTGTTATTATCAGCTGCTCAAGGCTGGATCATGGCTACCGTGACACAGAAAGTATCTAAGAGATTAAGAAATGATATTTCTGGAAAAATCAACAGACTCCCTATGAGCTATTTTCATCATAACTCAACAGGTGATATATTATCCCGTGTTACAAATGATGTGGATACCATCGGTATGACATTAAATATGAGTATCGGAACATTAGTATCGGCACTCACGTTGTTTGTAGGTTCTCTTTTTATGATGTTAAAGACGAACCTTATTATGACAGCAACTGGTGTAATTGCTACGATCATTGGATTTGCATTGATGTTTGTTATCATGGGACATTCCCAAAAATATTTTGCACGTCAGCAAAAACATTTAGGTGCGCTTAATGGACATGTTGAAGAAATCTATGCCGGACATACGGTAGTAAAGGCTTACAATGGAGAAGAAAAAGCTGCAGATGAATTCAAGGATTTAAATGATAAGCTTAGAGAAAGTGGATTTAGAGCACAGGCTTTATCTGGTCTTATGATGCCAATCATGACGTTTATTGGTAACTTTGGTTATGTAGCAGTTTGTGTAGTTGGTGCAGCACTTGCATTGGATGGTCAAATTTCCTTCGGTGTAATTGTTTCCTTTATGATGTATATCCGATTCTTTACACAGCCGCTTTCACAGATGGCACAGGCAGCACAATCCTTACAGCAGGCAGGAGCAGCTTCAAGCCGTGTATTTGAATTCCTTGAGGCAGAGGAAATGAAAGAGGAAAGTGAAAAGACAACAGTCCTTACAAATACAAAAGGTGAGGTAGAATTCTCTCATGTACACTTTGGATATGATCCAGAAAAAACGATTATTAATGATTTCTCCGCTGTTGCTAAACCAGGACAAAAAATTGCAATTGTTGGTCCAACAGGGGCAGGAAAGACAACAATGGTCAACTTGTTAATGCGTTTTTATGAAATTAGCAGTGGAGAGATTACCATTGACGGAGTTCGTACTTCAGACATGAAACGTGAAATGGTTCACTCCCAATTCTGCATGGTGTTACAGGATACATGGTTGTTTGAAGGTACGATTAGAGAAAATCTTATCTACTGCTCCGAAAATAAATCAGAAGAAAAGATGAAAGATGCTTGTAAATCTGTTGGCTTAGATCATTTCATCCGTACATTACCAAACGGTTATGATACAATATTAGATGACAAGTTAAATCTTTCTCAAGGACAGAAACAACAGCTTACGATAGCAAGAGCAATGATTGCGGATAAGCCAATCCTTATCTTAGATGAAGCAACAAGTTCAATTGATACGAGAACTGAGCAAAAGATTCAACAGGCTATGGATGAGTTAATGAAAGGCAGAACTTCCTTCGTCATTGCTCATAGATTATCGACAATTAAAAATGCAGATTTGATCTTAGTATTAAAAGATGGTGACGTTATCGAAAGCGGAAATCATGATGAACTGATGAAACAAAATGGCTTCTATGCTGACCTATACAACAGTCAGTTTGACCAGGCCTCCTAAATAACAAAGAAAGAAGGGAAAGATATGCGTTACATTGCAATTGAACGAGAATATGGAAGTGGTGGAACGGAAATCGCAAGGGAGTTGGCAAAGGTTTGTAATATTCCATGTTATGGCCAGGAAATACTAGAGCGTGCGTCAGTAAAAATGAACATGCCAGTAGAGTCAATCCAAAGATACGAGGAAAAGGCTACAAACAGCCTGATGTATTCCCTCTATATGTTATCACAAGTGCAGTCTGGAAATGGAGAAATCCTTTCTACAGAAGGAAAGGTATTTTACGAGGAACAGAATGCCATTCGTGAGTTGGCGCATCAAGGAAGCGCAATCTTTTTAGGACACTGTGCTTCGGAAACATTGAAAGAGTGCGGAGAGGTAATCCGTGTATATATTCACGCTGATACTGAGACGAAAAAGGAACGCATTAAATCAGAGTATGGAATTTCAGAGAGCCATATTAGTGAGATTGAGAGAAAGAATAATAGACGAAGAGCGAATTATTTCACTACCAATACTCAGAAGAGATGGGATGATTATCATATTTACGATATCGTTCTTGATAGCAGCAAGCTTGGTATCGACGGAAGTGTCAATGTTTTAAAAGGGCTTATTCTTTGATAGATGTTGGATTATATAAAAAGGCTTACAGAGTCATCATACTCTGTAAGCCTTTTTCATGTTCTAAATACAATACATATAGATGATAAGCTCGATTTATGGTAAACTAGAGCAAATAAAAGACATTAATAAGAGTTTACGCGATATTTACGTACCCGAGAAGGACGTTTAAAGGTAATACATTTAGATGTCAGAAAGCGAGGATAAAGTATGGGAAATGAAGTAAAAGACGAGAAAAAGAAAAGAAAATGGCCGTTCAAAAAGACTGTGAAACGACTGCTTACTGTATGGCCGGCAATCTTAGTAGGCGTTTTGCTAGGCGTAGTAATATGTGTTGTGAACCCTTTGAAACGTTGGGCAGGGAGTGGGCCAATCACTACGAACGTAGATGCTTCCATTGCAGGGGACAATTATTTGCTTACAATAAGTAAAGTAGAGGAAATATTAAAGCCAGCCAGTGATTTAGTTTCTATGAAATACTGTTACAAAGATGCGGACACATACGAAAACTATAAGCAGATCTTTGGTAAGAAATTGCCATTCACTACAGATAAAGTGGTATTTACGTATGAGGGAGTTGTAAGTGTCGGCATTGATCTATCGGCGGTGACCTATGAAATCAATAATGAGGAAAAGGTGATTACCATCACATTGCCTGAGGTTGCAGTCTTATCCAATGAAATTGATGCTTCCTCCTTTGAAATTCCTTATGAATCGGATTCAATCTTCAATTCGACAGGACTAGGGGACTATACAGAGCTGATTGATGGCCTAAAGAAGAATAAAGAAGAGCAAGTTAAGAAGAATACAGAATTAATGACTTCTGCAAAAGAAAGCACAGAAAATGTCTTAAAAGGCTTCTTGACAGCCTCCGAATCAACAAAAGATTATACGGTTAAGTTTAAATAACGAAAGGAGAACGAAAGATGTCACCAACATTATTTTTTACATTATTACTACTGATTGGCATATTATTCGTAGTAATGGGAAAGAAAACAAAAGGAAAGACGGGAGCTATGTTTATCGCGCTTGGAATTATCTTTGCAGTAATTGGCGGTTATGGAGTGTTCACGTCATTTTTATAATATTTTGCTTGTCATTGTAATGGATAGGCTACAATTAACTGGACAGATTTTTTTAGGGCATATATTATTAATATAATAATATATGCCCTATGTCAGAAAATAATAATTCATGACAACAGGTTTACTTGTAATCTGTTTTATAAAACAAGCAGCGATGATCTTAGGACAAAAATAAATGTTATTAAAGCTAATACCCACATATTGGATGGCTTTTCGTTCTCCAATTTATCAATGGCTTGGTAGAAAAACAGAATATGCATTTAGTATGGAAGAGGTTAATCGTGCCTCTAAATATATGAAATAAGTGGTTGAGTATTTATGTGCTGGAGAACGATACAAGAATAGAGGGAAAGTCAGCGGTATGATATGTTATTATTATCATACCGCTGGCTCTATATTGACACAGTCTTCCTTCTTTTATATAATAAAAAAGTACCAATTAGTTACATATAAGGAATAATATACTAGTATGGTAAGAATTTCACAAAAAGAGGTAAGAAATATGAAAGGAAAAAACGAGAAGAGAAAAATCGTCAGCCTTGTAAAGAGAGTGGTAGTTGCATTTGCCGTTATTCAGCTGGTGCTAATCGGAGTGCTAGGTACAGGAAAAACGGTAAATGCGGCAAAGAGTGCTAGCTACTGGGATGCTGTGTTTAGTATGGATATTGAAGATTTCTATAGTTTAGAGTGGAAAGCTGTTGTGAGAAATATTAAAGCAGGGACAAAGTGCCATATTCATAAAAAGAATGCAAAGGATAAATTGAATTCTGAGTATGTATATTATAAATTTGAGTTAGAAGATGGTACTATGGGTTATATGCCTGATATGTTCTTCACTCAGAATAAGCAAGCCGTTGCAAATGCAAGTAAGACTTATATGTACGTGAAATCAGATACAGAGTTGAAAAGTAAAGCTGGTTCTGGAAGTAGAGTTAAGTATGTATTTGGTGGGACTAAGGTAGAGAAACTAAAGACTAGTGGGAAATACACACAAGTTAAAACAGGCGGTAAGACTGGTTGGATTGCTACAAGTTCTTTAAATAAGAGTGCTCCAAAGACTATGTATGTTACAAAAACTACAACAGGTCATAAGTCTAGTAGTTTGTCATCTTCATCTAAGTGGTTAAGAGTACCTTTAGGTAATAAGGTTACTGTACAAGAAATTGAGTACAAAAATGCAAGTCCTTTCGCTTATAAGGTTAAAACTTCTTGGGGTGATGTTTGTTGGGTAAGTGCAAAGAATGTAAGTACCGTTGCACCAACGACTATTTATGCTAAGTCAGATACAAAGGTATACAAATCTGCTAATACAAAGAGTAAGAAATTAGCAACTATTAAGAAGGGTACTAAGGTGACTCGTATTTCTACTAAGGGTTCTTTTTGGGAAGTAAAATACTCTAATGGGAAAAAAGGTTATGTAGAGAAAAGTAAGTTTAGCTATAAAGCGGTAGGTAAGAAAGTGAAGAGTTATGGTACTTATTACTTGTGTGAGAATACAACTGTTAGAACACCTAGTAATACAGGCGCATATCAGATAGGTAGAATTCAAGCAGGCAGTGTTAATTTAGGTGCAGGATATTACACTAAGTATACGAAAGTTACAAGAATGGATCAGTACTATTATAAATTCAATCTCTCTGTTAAGGACCGTAGTAAGAAGCGTGATGACATTGAGGGCTTTTCTTTTATTAAAGTTCAGATGCCAGATGGTCAGGTTGGCTTTATACCTATGAGTGAATTAGGTAAATCCAAAGCAGACGTTGACAAGAAAATGAAAGTCACACAATACGCGACTGAAGAAAAGAAAGCTTTAGACTACTTAAACAAAGTCCGTAAATCTAAAGGATTAAAACCACTTAAGGTAAATAATGAACTGAAGAAGAAATATACAAAGATCTGGAAGAAGTATGGAACAACTTATGGACTCGATGGTTTAGCACACACGGATACACTTCCTAACTTAACTAATTTAGGTGCTACTGAGGGTAAAGATTGTTTCGCTGAGTTAGTTCTTAATGGGACAGCAAAACCAAATGGAGTCGCATTAACTAAGAAAATGATAGGTAGTGGAAAAGATGCCCATGGTCGTCAGATGTTAAGTGCAGATTACACAGAAGTTGCCATTATAATCTTAAGATGTAATGGTGACACATACTACGCTGTAGAATTACAAGGGTAGTACTTGGGGGCGTATGCTGATAAAGCATATGCTTCCTTTTTGTTAGGCTTTAAGCCTGTTGTTCATTGTGCAGTTTCTCAACAGAGAAACTGCACAATGAACAATAAAAAACCCACCTGCTCTGCGGGTGGTGGGAGTTGTTTAAGCTTACAGTATAAAACCTCCAGTGTTATAATAATGCTGGTTCGCCAATCACATTAAAACAAAGGAGGTTATCCAAATGGATATAAATAGTTTATCACATACGAAATGGAATTGTAAGTATCACATAGTTTTTGCACTCAAATTTAGAAGAAAAGTTATATATAGGAAACTGTATAGAAATATAGCAAATATATTAAGTGTATTCTGTAAACGAAAAGGAGTTAATATTGTGGAGGCAGAAATGTGCCCAAATCATGTACATATATTAGTAGAAATTCCGCCAAGTATTAGTGTATCAAGCTTTGTTAGATATCTAAAAGGGAAAAGTACACTTATGATATTTGAAAGGCATGTCAATTTAAAATACAAATATGGAAATAGGCATTTTGGGTGTAGAGGATATTATGTTGATACTGTAGGAAAAATGAAAAAAAGATTTGGGAGTATATTCAAAATCAATTACATGAAGACTTGGAATACGATCAGATCACGCTAAAGGTTTATAAGAAAAAATATGGATAGGCTACAATTAACTGGACAGATTTTCTAAGGACATATATTATTAATATAATAATGAGAGAATGATGCCCTATGTCAAAAAAAGATTTAAAACAACGCCGTACTTTTACATCTGAGTTTAACAGTAAATTATTGACCTCTTTAATTGTGAAATCATAGGCTATAGCGCAGGTCCAAGAAAAACATCTAATTTAGTAAAACAGGCCTTTTCTTCTGTCAAAGGGAGTTTAAGAGATATCCAAATATTCCATACAGACAGAGGTAATGAATTCAAAAATTAGCTTATTGAAGAAACACTTGATGTATTCGAAATTCAGCGTTCGCTAAGCCATAAAGGCTGTCCATACGACAACGTAGTTGCTGAAGCAATTTTAATTATGTCCAGTCACCAGAAAGAATTGAGTGACCAATTAGCAACGGAAAAGTACAAAATAATGGATGAAAATATTATTCAAATATAAAGGAGAGATTTAATGAAATATTTTTGGGAAGTTTTAACCGTTATATATATTGCTATTCTAATAATTATAGTTCTAAAAAAATATTACACATATTTAATAGGAAAAATAATGTTAGCATTTATAGCAGGATTATTGAGCTCCTCACTGATGAAAATTGTTAATAAGCATGCTAGAGAAAAGTAATATGGCAATTCGATCGATTTTGAAAGATGAGAAAAAATCTAGTAATGTTGGTATACAGTCAATTTACATAATAAAAGATTATGGTGATGGTTCAGGCATGATAATTAACGGTAAATGGAAGCCAGGAATTACATTTAGTGATAAATAGGGAAAGGAGCCTATATGTTAAGATACCCGATATTGCTCGTTCATGGAATGGGATTTCGAGATAGCAAAGATAATGAGGAAAATTACATATGTTTACAGTTGGTAAAGCTGTGATAGACTTAACGTCAGAAGGCACCGATATTCTCTGGACAATTTGAAAGAGATAGGGTGCCTTTTGTATTGCCTTCCAATCACAGCTCCGATATACGACTGTCAACATATGAGCTAATAATTGATCTTATAAAATAAACAGCAGTTGGAACCATGCTTATTTGCATGGAGTCTTAACGTAAACGCTCCATAGTGGGTACATAGATTTTATCCTATACATTTGAGATAATAG
>CAJMNR010000030.1 GCA_905214875.1 uncultured bacterium
CAGAGCGTGTTTCTTCTCGTTCTATTATTCTCTATTCTTTTTTGTACTCAAGCAGATCTCCTGGCTGACAGTCTAACACCTCACATATGGCCTCTAATGTTGAAAATCGTACCGCCTTTACTTTTCCCGTTTTCAAATTTGACAAATTTACATTAGAGATTCCGACGCTCTGTGCCAGTTCATTCAATGACATCTTCCGATCTGCCATAACGCGATCAAGTCTTAAAATAATTGGCATACTTCTTCCTCCTATAATGTAGTATCCTGTTCCTCTTGCAACAATCCTCCGTATTGGAAAATTTCTACCAGTACTAACACAAGCATTCCAACTAACACATTGGCTAAATCCAATGGATTCCGAATAATCAGATTACCAAAGACAATGGTGGACATGCCTGCCTGTATGACGAAATTTGAGAACAACCCTTGAAGAATACATAATACTCCAATCATCCGCAACCATTTAGAACCTTTTCCTACAAATGGCGAGTAGTTTTTTTTCGTATCCATTAAGATTTTCCGTGTGCCTAACAAGATAAATAGCCAAGGTAATACATTTACCAGTAAGTCTAGGAATGTAAACGTCACAACAAATGTCTTGCTGCTATACTGGGCATTTTGATATGGAACCAAGCTTTCTCCCACATGCCTTTCTCCTAGATAAGCCTCCTTATAATGCCATGCTCCCGATTCATACGTCACACTACATGCCTCACTATCCTTGCTAAGCGTGCCAATCGTATTTAATGCTCCAACTAAAAGTTGTAACATTATTAGTGCTAAGAAAAAATACACCAAATACATACATCGTTTGCATCGAACCCTCATTCTTGTAACTTCTTCCTTCATACCTATCGCTTCCTTTCTACAATAAGTATATGTTTGCTTTTAATGATTGATGACAATTTTTTAATGTTTATCATTAATTTTTTTATGTTTATTTATAATCATTTTTCTATAACATTCCTGCATAAACCATGCACATTTTCATATCTTATACATACTATATACTAACGAAAGTTTCCTTAGGCTAAAAATGTAAAGAGGTTATTATGTATCAGAATTTATCAGAATTAAAAATCGGTGAATCAGGCACCGTTTCAAATATAAAGACTAGCGGCTCCATGAGACGCAGACTACTAGATCTAGGCATAGTAGAAGGCACAAAAATCAGTTGCCTTCATAAAAGTCCATCCGGAAGTCCCGTTGCTTACACGATTCGCGGCGCGGTCATCGCTCTTAGGACGGATGACTCCAAAGATATTTTAATTACCTGCTCTAACGATGAATGAATAAACAATTTCATAATATAATATAAAAACGGCGTTTCTTACACTTGTACTTAACATGTAATACGCCGTTTTTATATTAAGCTGCACATAGATGTCAAATGAAGACTTAAGCATTTGCTGACTATGTTTGACGTTAACAATGATAGAAAGGATGTAAGTATGAGAGAATATACCATTGCACTTGCAGGTCCTCCTTACTCGGAAACAATACATGTATTTAATGCACTTACAGGAATGAACCAATGTACTGAATACTGGCCTGGAACTATGTTAAAGAAATTGCAGGGAAAATTCTTAGATGGTGACATTGCCTATCATTTTCTTTGCCTTCCTGATGTAAGCACCTTGCTTTCCCGTAGTGAGAAAGAAACAATCATTCAAAACATTCTTATGCTTTCGCCACCTGACGCTACCGTCATAATCTGTGATGCGTCTAACATGAAGGAGACTCTTTCTTTCCTGTTACAAGTACTTGAGCTCACCCAAAAAGTGCTTGTATTTGTCATTACAAAAGGAAGCAATGATCAAGCAATTGATTTTGATGTCCTCTCTTCCCTCTTAAAGATTCCATTTATCGTTGCGCCTTATCGAAAAACAGAAGGACTTGTTACGCTTATTGATACCTTAGATTACTTAATCAATACCTCGGATTGTGAACCTTATCTTCTCCCCTACCCACCTATTCTTGAAGAAGTAATAGATTGCCTGCTTCCTTATCTTTACGATTACATAGAAGACTCCGTTGCAGCAAGGTGGGTTGCCACACGTTTACTTGCCAATGATCCTTGCTACGATTCTCTAGTTAAGGATTCCAAACCGCTCGTTCGTATGATTACTTCCATTCAAGACTCTCTGTCTGCTGCCGGAATCGATCTTGACTGCTATAACTCTCTGCTTAAATCCGCATATGATACAGAAGCCGCTAACCTTTTATCCAAAAGTTTATCACAGGAAGTTACGGCACCTAGAAATCTGCGTTTGACTTACATATTCCTTTCTATTCTTCTTTTACTTGGAATCGTACTTATTCTTATACTCAGACTGTAGACAAATAAAAACTTTCATTCAATACATAGTTTTTCTTGTGGGGAAAGTTTGAAACCCATCGGTTTTCATTTTCATCAGTAGGCCTACGCGAGTGAACGTAAATTGAGGCCAAACGCTTTTTGTGTTTGGCCTCATATCATTGATTATAGTGATTTATGGTCACTGTTATTGATTTCCTGAATGACAGGAATTAATTTTTGCATATTTAAGACGGTCCGCTTATCCAAATAATGCTCGATTTTTTCTGCTATCTCTAGCTCATCTTCCGTTTCATTTACTACTTGAAAAAACTCATTGATTACATTATGTCGATAAAGAAAGTATCTGCCGATTCCCCATCCTTTGATTGTAGGTTTAATGATTCCATAAGGTTCGAATTCTACATACTCTGCATCTTTTAATCGATTTACCATCTTAGAAACAGAACTTGGCCTGACATTTAAGCGCTCCGCCAAATCATTGACACGTACAAATTTATTGGAACAACATGCTCTGCAAATCATCTCCAAGTAGTCTTCCATTGCATAAGACAGCTCACTATGCTCTTTCTTCTCATATCCCTTCAAGGTGTAATAATCATTATTTCCCATACCCACTTGGTCCTCTATATTCGCTCTAAAATTTGTTATTTTAAATATATGAGGCCATGTTTCTATTCATTCTTTAAGTATGCATTTAACTCATCAAGTCGATCAAGTGCCATCTGATAGCCCATGTCATACGTTTCTTTTAAGATATTTACGTCTTTTTCAAACGATTCTACCGGTTTGCTTGGACGGAAAACGAATACTTCCTTCTTTTTCTCTAATTCCTTGATATACTTTGTCGTCTCATTGTAGCCGATATGCCGTGTCAGCAGCGCATTCGATATCTTTGGATATTTACGACGATAAAACTTAGCTACCATTTTTGCCTCTCTGCTTACGTCTTTAATATAATCTTCTGGTCTTGTAAGAATTACGATATTCTTATTGCATCCATCTTCCATTGCTTTTCGAAGTGGAATCGGATCACTGAGTCCACCATCATAATATGGAGTCTTATTAATCATGATTGCAGGGAACACTAATGGCAACGCACAAGTAGCTCGTAACATGTTACAGCGACGGTCCATCTTCAATCCGTCAAAATATGTTGGATTTCCAGTCAATGCATTTGTCGCTACAACTACGACCTTTCCTTGAAACGATCGATATGTCTTCCAATCAAATTTCTCTAATTGATTCGGAACTTCATCGTATACAAAATCCAATCCAAAAATACTTCTTTGTTTAATCAGGTTTCTTTTTCCTATATAACGAGTATCGTTTCTATATTTTGAAAACACTCTTAAGTTTCTTCCAGATTGTTTTGAAATATAAGAAACACCATTGCTGATTCCTGCACTTGCACCGATACAGTAATCAACCATGATGTCATTGTCTAATAGAGCATCCATAACACCTGCACTAAAAATGGCACGGAAACTGCCGCCTTCTAATACTAAGCCAACCATTTTATGTCCCTCCTATTTATATCTATGTATGCAAGTACTTTCGTACTTGACTTAGTATCGTAGTAATACTTTTAGGCGTTTCGTAATCTCTCCACCTAAAATTCCAATTACTACACCAGAAACAATACCAAAAGCTAGTAAAAATGGCAAGTAGCCAACCAAAGCTTTTGTTTCCAACATAATCATTGCAACACCAATTTGACCAACGTTATGGAAGATTGCGCCCAATACGCTAACCCCGATAATGCTGAATAAATTAAACTTCTTTACCAATGCCATCACAGCAAAGCTTAAAAGTCCGCCTGCAATACTATATAACATGGTATTCAAATTACCAAATGTGAATCCCACTAAAATTACACGTATAATAGAAACAACAAAAGCTTCTTTCGTTCCTAGTAAATATAACGTTGAAAGTACAACGATATTAGCAAGTCCTAGCTTCATGCCTGGAACTGCAAAATTAAAAGGAATCAATGCTTCGATATAACTAAATATAAATGCAAGTGCAACTAATACACCAAATGTTGCAACTTTTTTCGTTGACACTATCGCTCTCCGCCTTTCAATCTAACTAATTCGCAATAGAATCTAAAGACTTTTCTTCTTCACTTTCTATCGTAACCATAACTAAGTGTGGTAAACAGATAATCATTTCTCCATTATAATGAATTGCTTTTTGATTTACGCAGATTTGATCGGAACAATCTGCAGATACCATTTTAGCATAACCATCTTTAATTTCCAGCACATTTGTGTGATCATCATATTTTATCTCGATTGTTTGGTCTTTGTAAAGGTCTGCCGTTTGATAAGTTTGTCCATTTACTTGAATTACAACCTTAGCATTTTTTGCTTCTTCTCGGTTTAACAAGAAATAACCACCTAATCCAAGGGCCAATACTGCAATAACTGCTATTAATATTACATCATTCTTTTTCATGAATTCCTCCATATGCTTATAACTTAACAAGTATACCATAACTAATTCAAGGGTGTACTTTTAAATGGTACACCCTTTTTTTGATTCCTATGCAATACTATATTTATTATTTATTTGCTTGAATAAAGTTATAAGCGCTGTTGATGCCTTCTTCTACTGCTTTAGAAGAGAAAGTAGCACCTGTTACAGCTTCAATTTCAGTTCCTGTACCGTTAGAACCTTTTAATTGAACTGGAGCGGCAACGCCTTGAAGTGTTGCTGTGTATTCAGCATCACCAATTTTAGAACCAAGACCTGCTGTTTCTTTGTTTTCTCCAAGTTCCATACCGGATACAGTTGTTCCATCTGCTTCAAAGCTGATTGTAAGTTCAACATCTCCACCGAAACCTTTTGTTGAAGTTACAATTTTATATCCTGTAACATTTCCATCTTTATCTTGCATCTTAGAAGCTTCTTTTACACCTTCAGCACCATTTACATCCATAGCTACTGCTTCATCTGTGTTTTTTGCTTTTAAGAAATCTGTTCCCCAAATTGTAAAAGCAGTTACTGCTACTACAAATAATCCTGCGATAATTCCTGCGTATTTTTTATCTCTCATGTTTCCTCCACATAATTACATTACTATATTTTGTTAATGTATTGCATAATTTTCTATTAAATCTTTTGTGAAAATAGTATCATAAATAAGGCCTTGTGTAAAGTAGTATTTATTGAAACTTTTTTAATCTTTGAATCCCTTGACATTTTTATACAACACCAATACAATCGTTAATAGAATAACAAGATAAAGGAGTAATCATGACGCTTATAAAAACAAAACGCATAGCTAGAAAAGCACTTTCTCTTCTATGCCTTGCCACTCTTTTTACCGGAATGTTAAGTGGCTGTTCAACAAAAAAAGAAGAAGCATGGGATGGCACATATATCACCGATTCCAGATTCTTATTAAATACCATTGTCCAATTGACACTTTATGATTCCAAAGACACTAGCATCTTAGAAGGTGCTTTTGATGTATGTGAAAGCTATGAAGAAGTTTATAGCCGTACATTAAAATCCAGTGAATTATACAAATTAAATGCCCGTACACTTCCTGAAAAAGACGGAAAGTATACTGTTTCTGATGATTTAGCCGACTTAATTACAAAAGCGCTTCATTACAGCCAGATAAGTAATGGTGCGTTCGACCTTACAATTGCTCCTGTCAGCAGCCTATGGAACTTTACAAGTTCCGATCCAGTGCTTCCTGACGATGCCAAGATTAAAAAAGGCTTAAAACATATTGATTACAACAAGGTTCACGTAGAAGGCAATCAAGTTTGGTTTGATGATGATAAGACAACCATTGACTTAGGTGCTATCGCAAAAGGCTTTATTGCAGACCGCATCAAAGATTACCTTCTGAAAAATAATGTAAGCAGTGCAATGATTAACCTTGGCGGAAACGTACTTTGTGTCGGTGAGAAGCCAGATGGCTCTGCATTCAATGTTGGCATTCAAATGCCATTTGCAGATCGTAACGAAACGTGTGCCATTATGGAACTTAGAGATATGTCCGTGGTAAGTTCCGGTATCTATGAACGTTACATCACAGTTGGTGGTAAGAGCTATCACCATATCTTAAATCCAAAGACAGGGTATTCCTATGAGAATAATCTAGTAGCTGTCACTATCGTAAGCAAAGAATCCGTTGTTGGCGATGGACTTAGCACTTCTGTCTTTGCATTAGGACTCGAAAAAGGGCTAGAACTTATTGATTCCCTTGATGACGTATATGCTGTATTTATTACAGATGACTACGAACTTCATTACTCAGATGGTTTTAAAGAAGCCATTACAGTAAAAGAATAGAACCAAAAAAATCCTGCATCCATATTTTCTGGGTGCAGGATTTTCTTGTTCTTATTGAGCTCTATGCCTTCTTTCAATTCCATTATGGAAATTAACCGTATCCACAGGATCAACAGGAACTAAATTAAAGCTTAGTTCCACCTCTGACTCTCCTTCATTATAAAATTGATGCAGAATACGTTCCATTACCTTGGTCGCAATATCATAGCCAATGCAAGGAAGCAAAATCGCGAACTGGAACTCACTTACTTTGCAGAAGCTGTCACCAATTCTAAGATTTTTCTTAATCGTCAAAAATAACTTCTGCATATACTCTAAAAGTTTTGGCTCATTTACATACACCTTATTGTTAATGTCGAGTACACAAAGGTAAACGATCTTTCCTGTTCGAATCATATTCCTTGCTTCTAGCTGATAAATATGCTGGAACACATGTAAATCACAGTAAAATGCTCCAATTGCAACATCCTCTTCTCTCATCAGCGATTCCACTTGTTCAATCTTGCGTTTCCTCTCCTTGGTCGTCTCCACAATGTCAAGATACAAATTCATAATAGATTCCGGAGGCGCAATTCCAAGTTCTGAATAATACGACTCTACGATATACTCAAAATGCTCCAAAGCCTCCTTATTTCTCTTAAGCTTAATCAATGCCAATATATAATAATAATGAATACGGTCATCAAAAGAATCTGTATACAGATTTTTCTGGCAAAGGCCAAGGATTTTTAAATATTCCTTTTTCTCATAACAAAGTGCTAACAGCTTAGAATACATTTCATAATACATATTGCGATACCAGTCACGCTGTTCATTAATCCAAGAAACGCGTTTGACATTTACTAAAAAATCATCATGATACAGTTCAACGGCATGTTCACATAAGCTATATTGTCTTTCCTTATCCTTCTCCTTTACTGCTTCGAGATACAAGTTCTGAAACAACTCCGTATCAACAATGCACATATAGTTGTTATTCCAATGATATGTACCATTGATTACAACGATTAGTTCTCGTATGTAAGTTAAGTGTAGTACTTTTAAATCAGCTTTTAATGCATTTAAAAGCTCTTTGATTTCATAGTTTTCATCGATTACTTCTTTGTTTGGCCAAATTGCCCGAATCAATTCTTCTTTACTATACTCTTTAAATCGGTGGGTAATTAAGAATACTAAGAGCAGTAACACGTTCCTTCTCTTTTCTTCCTCAAGCGTCAAAGTTCCCTCTTTCGATAATAACTTTAGATTTCCAAATAAGAATACTTCCACCTGACCTCTCATATCACCTGTTTCATTCCAAACTGTCTGATTCCTTCCAAGGCTCTTTGCCCGATAAAGTCTCTTATCTACTTGATCCACAAACTTAATAATCTCGTGGTCTGAAGGAATAATCGTATTTCCTCCAATGCTGACTGTCACAACCTTCTCAGCTCTGCTATAGAGATGCTCGATATTAAGCTTCTCGACATTCTTTCGCATTTGGTCGACTAGTGTATACGCTTCTTTTTTTGGTACTCCTACTATTACAACGACAAACTCTTCTCCTCCATATCTTGCAAGAAATCCATTTTTAGAAGGCAAGCTGTTCTTAAGTTCTTGCGCCACTTGCTTTAATACACTATCTCCTTGTAAATGTCCATAATTGTCATTGTATTCTTTAAAGCAATCAATATCTATGATTGCAATGCTGATTGGCTGTTTTGTACGTAATGCCTTATTCCAATACTCTCCCACCTTTTCATTGTAGGTTCTTCTATTTGGCACGGAAGTAAGCCCATCTAACATGGCGATATTCTCGATTGTCTTTCTGTAGTCATATAATTCGATATGATTCTTAACTTTAGCTTTAATGACGCTTGGATTAAATGGCTTTGTAATATAGTCAATTGCACCTAATTGTAATCCTTTTTCTTCACTCTTTTCATCATTTAAGCTTGTAATGAACATAACCGGTATGGATCTTGTCTTTGGGTTCTTCATCAACTTCCTAAGTATTTCAAATCCATCCATTTCTGGCATAATGATATCGAGTAAGATCAGGCTTAACGGCAGCTCGTTTGCTTGCTTAATGCCGTCTTTCCCGTTCTTTGCAATACATATGTCATACTCGTCTTTTAACATAACATATAATGCATTAATATTTACAATGCTATCATCAACAATTAAGATCTTATGTTTCATTTTATCTCTCCTAACGACTCTCTTATTTTGGTAAGTGTTTGTTTTGCCAATTCAAAATCATAATGTTCAATCTGGTTTATCAAAAGGTCAACTGGACCGGCCAAATCCTCCCGATAAAGGATTGCATAGATGTTCTTAACTTCCTCTACTGCAGTCGCACTATGGATTGCAATTAGCTTTTCCAGCCGGCCGATAAGTCCTTTCGCTTTTTCGCTGTCATACCCCTTTTGATACGTTGTCATTGTGATGGAATCTGCATAAGGAATTAATTCTTTTAACACAAGGGACAGTTCTGTTATAAATAACAGAATCATGTTTTTATCTACTGATTTTTTGGGAATCATCTCTTCTAATCTTCTAGAAAGATCTTCAAGCCTTACTGCTCCGATTGTCTTAGCTAATCCCTTTATCGTATGAAGGTAGACCATTGCTTCCTTCTCGTCACTTCTAATCAGTTCACGAATTCTTTCCCTGTCTTCTCCATACTCTTTAATAAAACCAAATACGATTTTGTTATAGAGAAACTGATCATTATCTAACTGTTTCAATGCTTTTTGATACTCAATATGACTAAATGAAAAGGCGTCTACTTCCTCTGTATTGGTCTCTTCCACAGCTGTGCAGGCTGCCTCTTCTATGTATAATTCTTCCTGCTGTAAATACTTCTTTAATATTGCTTCCATCTTTTCAATGTTGAGTGGCTTAGTTATATAATCATTCATGCCCGCCTCTTTACATTCTTTCCAGGCAACTTCCATCTCATTTACTGTCATTGCAACAATCGGTGTCCTCACATTTTCTTGCCGAATTTTTTTACATGTCTCAATTCCAGATAGGCTTGGCATAACGATATCCATAAAAATAATATCAAATACTTGTTTACGGACTAATTCGATTGCTTTATATCCATCCTTTGCTACTGTAACCCTTACACCGAATTTTTCTAACAAATCGCAGGCAACCATCTGATTCGTACTATTATCCTCTACGATTAAAAGGTCCCCTTTATAGCGTAAAGCTTCTTTCTTACTCCTATGATCGTTCTCCGCTTGAAGGACAAGATCCTGCTTGCATTGTTTTAAAGGAAGTGCAACATATACCTTGGTCCCCTCATTTTCCTTACTGAAGACTTTGATTCTTCCTCCCATGGTTTCAATCAATTCCTTAGAAATGAGCATACCAAGTCCGGTTCCATTCTGCTGCCTTGTCCGGATATCTCCTTCCCGACTGAAGGGATCGAAGATATGGGTAAGAAACTCTTCCTTCATACCGATTCCCGTATCCTTGATAATGAACAATAATCCTTGCTCCCTTTTTCGGATAATCAATTTCACATATCCCTGCATCGTATACTTGACTGCATTAGATAACAAGTTGGTAAGTATCTGACCCAAACGCACGCTGTCTCCACTATAGGTATCTGGTACATGCTCTTCCACCTCAACTAGAAGCTTTATGTTTTTCTCCCTCACTTTGATTGCTAACATACTTACGACCTTCTTGATCACAAGTTGCAAGGAAAATGCTTCTTCATAAAGCTTGATTTCATCTTCTGTTATTTTAGAATAATCCAGAATCTCATTAATGATTTCTAACAAGTCCATTGCACTTTCATCGATTTTCTCTAAATACTGATACACCTTATACGAACGTGGTTCATCCAGTGCAAGACTCGTAAGACCGATAATTCCATTCAGGGGTGTTCGAATTTCATGACTCATCTTTGCCAAAAACTCCATTTTGGCACTTAAGGCTGCTTCTGCTTGTATCTTAGCCATCTGCAGTTTGGTTATATCACGATACGAACCACGATATCCTGTTACATTGCCTTCGTCGTCTATAAGGCCAAATCCATTCTGCAGCACCCAATGACGGTCCCCCTCCTTGTCAATGAGTTCGACCAGTTCGTCCTGAATCTCCTGCCCCGTTTCCTTGTAAATCTTTTTCAAGGCATGGGCTTTCTCTTTACGTATATCTACCGGGAACTGCTCATAATAGTACTTCCCGATATATTCTTCTGGTTCGCATCCAAGCATCGTACGGATTCCTTCGCTAATATAGATAAAACGTCCCATAGCATCTAGTTCAAAGAAAAACTCATTGGTGACCGCCGAAAGTGTATGATAGCGTTCCTCGCTATCCTGTACGAGCTTTTCAGCCAGAAAACTATCCGTTACATCTGCCAGCACGCAGCCACATTGCTGTTCATTCACCTGATAACAGGTGATCTTGATATAACTTTCTTCTGTCTCCTCGTATTCAATAAATGCCAAGCGGTTTCCCTCTGTCACGACTTGTCCACAAACCTTGATAAAACGTTCGCTGTTATTCGGAAATATCTCCTTAATTGATATACCAATCACATCTTTTCCCTTAAGACTGCTGTTCTCCTCTAAAGATTGATTGATATAAGCAAATGTTAAATCAATTGGTTCTTTTTCAGTGTTATAAACAACATTGAATAACGCATATCCCATATTAATTTCATTAAAGACATGGTTTAAATCCTTTCGTTCTTTTTCTACTTTCTGAAGCTGGCTTTTCAGATTTTCGTACTCTTCTTTTAGTAAGGTATTCACTCTTCTTAATTTTTTTAATTTATTAAACATCGATTGTCCCCTTACATTTATTTCCATTTTTTACATTATAGCATAATCATACGAAAAAAGCTTTGTAAAAATAGCAGATATTTCATGCTCTATTTCTACAAAGCTTTTACATTTTTTATTTATTATACAAAATCCTATATTATGATATTGCGAGTCCTAATATAGTAAAGCAGTCTTGACGGGAATCTTTTGCCCTTCTGATTTCTACGGTATGTACCTTTTCTTCCTCACTCCTATAAAATTCCCGATAGTCTGCGAAACTTCCCCATTTTCCAACAAAGTTAGCATCTATGAAGCCCATTTTTTCGCCATCAATCAAAACCTCAAACACACCACTAAGCCCATCCTGTGTCCCGTAATAAATCACACCGATATTTTTTGCATATACTTCAAAGGTAATCCGACCACCTGCCGTAGTCCGAAATCCATAACGAAATGGCACCTTTGACAGTGTAACAGGATGGAAGAATTCCGATTCAAGTGGAATACAGTTCTTTTGATTGACCATCTTGGCATTCCGATAGATATCTTTAGTAAATGGCGGCTTCAATTCATCACTAGACATCGTATTCTGTTTATCAGTGATAGCAAGTGTCTCCTCTAAATAAGTGGTAAGTAAAGATGCAATGATAAAATGCCCCGTATTCTCCGGATGGGTATCGTCATGGTTAGATGCCAGCAAGCTCCAGCTTAACTGGCCAGATGCCAATTCATCAATAATGGCATTACGATAGCTAATCATTGGAAAGTCATAATATCTTCCGATTTCTTCTTGCACCTTCTGATTATCGGCGCCATTTCTCTGAGTAAGGAATAATAAGAGGATGGCAGGATCAGAATCCCAAAGATAAATCTTTCTAAGCAAGCTATCATAACTATCCACGTTAATCTTACGTTCATCGTTTACAGCAAACTCAACAACCACGAGATCCGGATTTTTATTTAGCAAATCGGTTTCAACTCGATGCACTCCAAGGTAAGAATCCGTTGCACCAATTCCTGCATTTACATACTCTACCTTATCTATTCCAAACTGTCTTGCAAACCATTTATACGTAAGTGCTGCATAGCAATTCTCTTCTTTTGGAATCGCATTACATCCAGCAGTAATCGAACCACCGATAAAACCGACTGTTATCTTCCTTCCTGCTTTTACTTTTTTCATTACCTTTATAAGGCGACCTTGGTTCCCTCTGCTAATCAATGCTTTCTCATACATATTCCTTATATCCGCTAACGTAACCATGAAATCACTCCCATCTTCCTATTATGGATAGCTCTATTATACCAAATAACAGGGGCAAGCTACAGGGATATCTTACTTATTTTCCCATATCTATTTATTCTTATAATTCTCAACGAGAGGATCTTTCATGGAATTGATTCTCTTCCACTCTTTTGAATCTGGTACTTTCACAGTCTCTGAGCGATTCTGATATAAAAACCGTACGATATTATAGCAGTCAATCCAGATCTCATTATTTCCTTCTTTTTGAGACTCATCGAAAATAATCTGCATGCCAAAATGTAAATGGGCCGTTTCAATGTTGTTTACATTTTCTTTCGTACTATATCCTGTCCTGCCAAGATAGCCGATGACATCTCCTGCTGTTACAACGCTTCCAACTTCTAAATTGCTGGCATAAGGATAATTTTGACGCAGATGTGCGTAATAATAGTATCGTTTTTTATCAAAGCTTCGAATTCCGATTCTCCATCCGCCATACTGATTCCACCCTAATGCTTCTACGACTCCTGACTCTACGGCAACAATAGGTGTACCAATCTGTCCCATCATGTCATGTCCTAGATGTTTTCTTTTATATCCATAGGATCTGGACACTCCAAAATCATCAAAATCACTATATGGGAAATTCTTTGCAATTGGAAGATATGCTTTTAGTCCATATTGCTCCTGCCATGTCTTTGCGACCTTTCCATCCTCCTGTACGACTTCCATCTGGTATACACCAACAAATCCGCCTAAGATTGCCTGGTACGAATCATAATAATATTGGTAGTATTTTAAGTCTTTCGTCAGATCTTCCATGGTCGTCTTTTTACTCTTAAGTTCCTCGACCACTTTATTTAGCTCACTCTGTTTATATTTCTTAAAGTCGCCACCATTTTTACATGCAAGATAGGCGAGCAATTGAATCCAGTCAATATGTACATCCGTTTTATAGGTTTCAACATCCACCTTATAGGCATCGTTCATTGCAGTATAGGTCACGTTAAAATCTACCCACTTTATATAGTTGTCCTTTGGCTCCTCTGTTGCGAACACTTCTGCATCCTCGTTGTTTTCCGTTTGATCTGACATTACGAGTAAATCCTTCATTCCTCCTTTTATGTCCTTTTTTCCGATCAAAAATACAAATGCTAGTACGAATACTAAGATTGCTTCCCCTAGCACTGCGTACTTCATTTTATTATTTTTCATGAGATCCTCCATTCGTTAAGTCGTAATATCTTATGAACGGATTGGACAGAAAATACTAGCTTTCTTTCGCATATTTTTCATTGTAAATTTTTTACTATTCTTGTACAATTATCTTAGATACAAAGAGGAGGTATGCCCATGGATTTGACGGAAATGAAGGTAAGCTGTTCCTATAATTCTGCACTCCAGATCAAAGTCATTGCAGGACACTTTGCTACGAATCATTCCCATATTAATTACTACATTGATTTGAACACAACAAAAGCAAGGCAAAAAGAAGCATTAGCCGTTGCACGAACAATGGCTAATGAATATGTCGCAAATACGGTAATTGATACGATTGTCTGTATGGACGGCATGGAGATTATCGGTGCATATCTTGCGGAAGCATTAACCGATGCTGGAATCATGTCCATGAATGTCCATCAGTCAATCTACATAATCACTCCGGAATACAATTCGAGCGGTCAATTAATCTTTCGAGATAACATTATACCAATGGTAAAAAACCGACACATACTTTTACTTCTTGCAAGTGCAACGACTGGAATTACAATTGCCAAAAGCCTAGAATGCATCGAATATTATGGCGGATACATTCAAGGCATCAGTGCAATATTCAGCGCCGTTGACCAAATTCATGGTCACCGGATCAACACCATTTTCCGTACAAATGATTTAAACGACTATAGAACCTATCCTCAAAAAGACTGTCCGTTATGTAAAAAAGGCCAAAAGATTGATGCCATCGTTAATCGTTATGGGTATTTAAAGCTGGTAGACAAGCAGACTACGCCATAAACTTAGACTTGCATTCCACTCCTAGAATATTTACAATAGATATTGTGCATAACCTGGTATTTTATGGTTAATATTCTATAAATACTAGGAAATTACGATAGGAGGTTTTAGCATGTCAAAAATTGATGACGTACGTGCAGAAATGGTGGCTGCAATGAAAGAACATAATAAGCCACGTAAAGATGCCCTCTCCATGTTGTTAACCGTGCTTAAGAATAAACAAATCGATAAGCGGGCTGATTTAACGGAAGACGAAGAAAATGAAGTTGTATTAAAGGAAATCAAGCAAACGAAGGAAAGTTTAGATACTGCTCCTGCAGACAGAACGGATTATATTGAAGAATGTAAGCTAAGAATCAGCGTATATGAAGAATTTGCTCCAAAGTTCTTGTCTGAAGATGAGATTAAAGACATTATCAAAGATGTAATAAATACACTTGGTATCACTGCCCCTACTTCTAAGGACAAGGGTAAGATCATGAAAGAATTAATGCCAAGAGTCAAAGGAAAATCCGACGGAAAAGTTGTAAACCAATTAGTAAGTTCATTCTTTAGTGCCTAATTTTCGTTTGCAGCATAGTCTATAAAAGGTTTTCAAATGTAAAAGAGCTTTTGCAATAGGGATATGTTATCCTCTATTATGCAAAAGCTCTTTTTATATCTACCTACTATATGATACTTAACTAATACTGTCTTCCGTAATCAAATCCATACAGGACAGTTTCATTGTCTGCACCATCTCGCTTCATGATATCCTTTTCCTCCTTGTACCATGGAGTCGCAAGCTTTCCTGTAAATGGAGCATCTCCCGCGAGGACATTGACCACGCCCATTCCTTCTGTTCCTGGAAGATAGCACATGACAACAGCATCCCAGTTAGAGCTGTATTCACCAAGCCTTACATTTCTTCCTGCAACAATCAGTGCGACTGTCTTCTTTCCAAGTTTTTTTGCTGTCTTGATTGCCTCTTTATTACCATCTAACCCCATGGGACCGGTAATGCTGATATTATCCGTATTACCAGTATCCGTTCCATACGGCTTTTCCCCAAGGCAAAGCAAGGTAATATCAGCGCTTGCTGCCTTCTTTTCATCGGTTATTATCTTGATATTTGAATTCTTGGCTAATTTCTTAAGCCCTTCTAATATGGTGGTTCCTCCTTTAAGGATATGCTTTGTATCATTTCCTGACTGATTAAGGCTCGCATCCGTCTTTCCTTCCTCCCGCAAGGTGAAGCCACCACACTGGACTCCAAGATCATTTGCAGCCGGTCCTGTCACAAATATAGTAAGACTTTTTTCCTTGTTTAGAGGAAGTACTGAATTCTTGTTCTTTAACAATACAACGC
Source organism: uncultured bacterium (assembly GCA_905214875.1). GTDB lineage: Bacteria > Bacillota > Clostridia > Lachnospirales > Lachnospiraceae > KM106-2. The sequence goes on from CAJMNR010000030.1 coordinate 16,014, forward strand.
TTTTTTCGACTAGTTCTTCCGCCGTTTCTCTTACTTCACTAGTGCCTGCTTCTTTAAGTGAAGACTTGATCTTTGTGTTTAGTGGGTCTGAAAATAAGCCCATCTCTTTTTTTACATTAAGGATTCTTGTAACGGCATCGTTGAGTCGCTCTTTCTTGATTTTTCCCTCTTTAACGCCCTCAATAATGTAGCGCCTGCATAAGTCATACTCTTTCGGTTCCATTAACATGTCGATTCCTGTATTAACCCCTTTGATTACCTGTTCTTTTAATGAACCGGAAAGGCTATGGATACCTTCATAATCACTAACTACGATTCCGTCAAACTGCATCGTATCCCCTTTTAACGTTTCGGTGATTAATTTCTTGTCTTCATGAATCATCGTTCCATTAACACTGCCGCTTCCTAGCATAATTGTCTTACATCCTGCATCGATTACTTCACGGTATGCTAATAATGCGTTATAGATTTCTGCATCAGACATGACCACATTGGATGTCTTTTTATGTTCTTTCTTATCCTCTGAAATATATGTACCTGAATATCCTGTTACAAAATACTTTGCACAAGTCATGACACCTGCTTCCTTCATTCCTGACACATAGGCGCTTGCCATCTCCTTTACACGGTCAAGTTCTGAGGAATAGCTCTGATAGGAAATGCCCCATCTTGGATCTTTTACATTTACTACACAAGGTGAAATCGTCCATCTGACTCCTGCTAATTTTAATTCTTCTCCTACTTGTTTTCCCATCTTCTTCGTAAGTTCTGTATCATTTGCCACGCCTACGTTGACGTTTTGTGGGAATACGACACTGTTCTTAAGATAACCGACACCATGTACACTTTCTAATCCATACAATGCCGGGATACCACTATCAGACTGCTTTGCCGATGCTTGAAATGTCTTTATCAGTTCCTTCCAACCTCCAGCACTCGTCTTTGTTGTATCAGATACTCCAAATACGCCTCCGTACCCATACTTAAGCATCTCATTTGGCGTCATATATTCAATAGAGCCTTGTACCATCTGGGCCGCCTTCTCTTCTACCGACATGGACTTAACAAGTTTATCAACTTTCTGTGTTTTTGTAAACTTTGCAGTCGGTCTTTTTGTCGGACCAACTAGTGGTGCTTCTGTTGCATTTGGATCCACAGTCACGGTCTGTACCGGCGTAGCTGTTGGAATGATTTCCTTCTCTGATGAACAACTAACCAGCATGACTGTTAAGACTAAACTCATAGAAACCCCAATCATTTTTCTAAGTTTCATCTCCACCCCGCCTTTATAATTATGTATATATCTATATTATAACATTTTTTGACAGTGGTAAAGAAAAAAAAGGAAGAGCAGTAAACAAATTGTTACTTTGCTTCCTTTTATTTATCCCTGCGTAGGGGCGTAAAATTCTCAAAAATAATATAATCAAAATAATGTTTATTATTATCGTAATCGTATTGATTGCGAACGGTCCACGCTGCAGTTGGCAGGTGATATAGCTTTCGAACCAATTGAAGTGATGTATTCGTTGCATACTTATGATTATATGCAATAAAATCTGGCTTTGTAAACCAGTTAAATAACAATCTGGATAAGCAGAACATAAGCACCTTGTTACCTGGCTCTTTCTCTTTGATAAAATCATCTGCAAGCTGTCCACGTATTATTGTGTCACGATTCTTTTTAAACCAATGTAAAACAAGTGGATTAAAACTTTCCACGCAATAATCACCTTCATAAGAATCAAGAAGTTCCATTGCCTTCTCACAAAGAGTAAGGTCAAATCGTTCTACTTTAAATTCTATGATCAGCGGAACCATGCCTTCCACTAACTGTAATGTTTCTTTAAGGGTTGGAATTGATTCATTGGAATCATAAAGACGTAAAGCCTTCAGTTCTGACAAAGTCAGCTCATTTACCTTTCTATCTACACCAGTCACACGTTTTAACGTATAATCATGAAAGACAACCGGAACATGATCTTTCGACAACTGGATATCTAATTCGATACCATATCCATAATCGATCGCATCCGAAAAAGCTTTTAAAGAATTTTCCGGCGCATCGGTATTGTTATTATAAAATCCTCTATGTGCGTACAGCCAACCGTCTAACCGCTCTTGGCTTGGACGATCTTTGACTCTTGGCATTATTAAATATAAATACAGCAACGCTGCTGCAAAAAGAACGCAGAGAGTAATTAAAATTGCCATAGAACTCCTCCTAACTGTGATTCATTCCTAAGACATTTATACCATAAATTCTCTGTCATGTCTATTTTAATAATGCAAGTCGACAATAAATTCCTATTATTTTGATGTTACAATCGCTTCTGCTGCCTCTAATGCGGCATCAATATTTGGTAAGAAATTCTTTTCTCCCACTAACTCAATAAATCCGGCCTTTGTCATAACTTTCAATGGCTGTTCATTTACATGGGATAATAATAAGGTTACATGATCTTTCTTACATTGTTCATATAATTTCTTTAAGCTGTTTAATCCTGTTGTATCCATTGCTGGAACGCTTCTCATACGAAGGATTAAGACATCATGCTTTTCACTGAAAACGATGTTTGTAAATTCTTCACTCGCGCCAAAGAAAATCGGTCCTGTAATTTCATAAACAAGCGTATTCTTTGGAACTACTTTGTATCCGATATAGTCTGGATCATCTGCTTCGTCTCCATCTTCTACATAAACCCAGCTATTTATTTGTGTAACATCTGCCATACGTTTCATAAATAAAAGACACGCTAATACGATACCAACTACAATTGCTACTACAAGGTCAAATACAACTGTTAACACTAATGTAGTCACAAATACCGCGATATCGCTTTTTGGTGAAGACATAAGTACTGTCTTACATTGTTTTAATCCACTCATGTTATATGCTACTATAAATAAAATAGCTGCAATTGTAGGCATAGGGATAAGTGCTGCATAAGGCATTAATACAACAAGTACTAATAATAATACGACTGCATGTACCATACCTGCAATTGGAGTACGTCCACCATTTTTAATGTTGGCTGCTGTTCTTGCGATAGCTCCAGTTGCTGGAATTCCACCAAATAATGCGGATGCAGTATTACCAACACCTTGTGCAATTAATTCCATGTTGGAATTATGCTTGCTTCCGATCATTCCATCTGCAACAACACAAGATAATAAAGATTCGATTGCTGCTAAGATGGCAATTGTAAATGCATCTGGTAAGATATTACGAATTGTTGCATAATCCACAGCTGGAATATGGAACGTTGGAAGTGCGGAAGTAACTTGGTTACCGATTGTAGCTACTTCAAGATTTCCGATTTTTACGACTGCTGCACAAACGATTACAGCAATTAAAGACGATGGAATCTTCTTAAAGAATTTTGGCCATATAATTAAGATGGCTAATGATAAAATACCAATAAGAATTGCCATATAATTGATTGTGTTCATACTTGAAATGATTTCTTTCACTTTGTCCACGGTTTCAATTGGAGTCGTTGAAAATTTTAAACCAAGAAAATCCTTTACTTGGCCAATTACCAATGTAATTGCAATACCAAGGGTAAATCCTGTTGTAATTGTATAAGGGATGAAACGAATGTAACTGCCTAGACGGCAAAATCCCATAATTACTAAAATGATACCCGCAATAATCGTTGCCCAAATAAGGCCATCCATACCATTTTCAGCTTTAATTCCTGCAACGATCGTTGCGAATGCTGCGGTAGGTCCTGCAATCTGAACCCTGCTTCCGCCTAAAAAGGAAATGATAAAACCTGCAATGATTGCGGTATATAAGCCCTGCGTTGGAGACACTCCGGATGCAATGGCTAATGCGATTGATAATGGCAATGCGATGATTGCAACGATAATACCAGAAATGATATCTTTTACTGCCTGTTCTTTTGTATAGCTTCCCATCACCGAGAACAATTTCGGCTTAAGTTGATTCATAAAAAATGCCTCCTATAATATAAAAGTCGTCAATTCAAAAGTTTATTCCTTTATTTGCGAGATTTCAAGTCGATTTTTAGAATAATTTAATATTTTATTTAGAATTGTAAACTCTTACTAAATAAGAGGCCAAAAATATTTGGTTTTATTGTGATTTATTTTTTGCTGTAATAAGAAAGAATTAATCCTGTCACCTGATTATAACTATTGGTGCCTTCTGTTTGCGCATTGGCTTTCAGATAAACATCATTAACTTTATTTGATATCGTAGCAATCTTAGTATCATACTTTTCCCAAAACTCATGTTTATTAAGGATATCCTTGTTTGCCTGCTCACAAAGCTGTTTACGAATCGTGGAATAGCTCTCTGTATCGTAATTTAAAAGCTCGCTCATGCAGTAGGAATACGCATTCATATAACCGCTATATTGAAACGATGGTTCTTCTGACTCAACACACGCTAAAAAACCTACAAAATTTGCTTCTTCTTCACGCATAATCCCTTTTAAATGGCTGAGTTCATGGCACATGGTAAATGGCTTTAAGTACTCTGGCATATCAGAATTGTAATTCGCTTCTACTGTAAACGGCGAATAGATTCCAGTAATGTCCTGATAACTTAGTAGTTCCGCAATAAGAAGTCCTTTTGGATTCGGATAATAACCTGACAGAGACGTATACGTGCCCGACAAATTCTTCATTGCTTCTTTGGCAAGCTTCTCTTTGTTACCATCAATATAAGTAATCCCATTTTCATCTACCGGAAGTTTATCTGCTAACTCATTGATCTTACTTGTTAAAACCGTACAGACATCAATTAACTCCTGCTTGTCATATGCTTTCGTCTCAAATCCCTCTTCTTGGGCAAATGACTTCTTGTGATAATTTACTCCGCAATTGACCACATAAAGAAAGCAAAGAATCGATACCGCTAAAAACAGCGTCTCAACTCCACGAAGCACTCCCCCCTTTAGCGACTTGCCTTGTTTACTGTTTCGATGTCTCTTAATCATCGCCCGAACAATGATGACCACGACAAATAAAATTGCCGCATACAGTAAAAGTTCGACCACCGAAAACGGAAACCAGCCAAATACCCAGGCAAATACAGTAGAAACGGGACGATAGATATAGTGGTAATACCAGTCCGGAAACCATGAAATCGCTCTCGCCATCATGGAAAGTATAATACTGATAGCTAACAAGATACATGCTATTATGCTCTTTCTCACGCTAATCGCCCTCCTTTTTATTTATTATAGCATAGAACTGTGATAAGAAAGTGAACTTGTTTTTCATTTTGTATATACAAAAGAAGGAATCCATTGTAAAATATAAGGCACAACAATTTATATTATTAAGGGGATAATTTATGAAATCACTTTCAAAAAAATTAATGACCGTCATGATGCTTTTGACAGTACTATCTATCAACCTGATTTCATCTGACACCGCATATGCGACAAGCAAAAAGAAAATGGCTTTTACAAGCAAAGTCTCTTCACTTAAGGCCGGAAAGTCTTATACATTTAAGACAAACATGCCAAAAGCCGATACAAAATGGAAAGTTTCCAATACAAAGATTGCCACAATCTCAAGTACTGGTAAATTAACGGCAAAAAAAGTAGGTAAAGTAACGGTTACTGCTACATACAAGAAACAAAAGGTTACCATTACTGTAGCTATAACACCGAAAAAGATCATAGGAATTGATCCTGGACACCAAGAGAAACAAAACAAAGGATTAGAGCCTATCGGCCCTGGTTCTTCTACAAAAAAGCAAAAAGTTTCTTCTGGTACACAAGGTGTGGCAACTAAGGTTCCTGAATATAAACTTACACTTACCATTGCAAAGAAGTTAAAGACTGAACTTGAAAATCGTGGCTACCAAGTTGTCATGACTCGTACTTCGAATAATGTAAACATCAGCAATAAGGAAAGGGCTTTACTTCTAAACAAGAAAAAGGTTGATATCGCAATCCGTCTTCACGCAGATGGTTCGACTAACCGTAATACAACTGGAGCAAGTTCTTTATATACTTCTACTGCTAACCGCTATGTTTCTAAAAGCATAAGCAAGAAAAGCAAGAAGTTATCAGATGCCGTTATTTCTGCATACTGCAAAGAAACAAAGATTAAGAACCGTGGTTCTGTAGTTCGTAATGACCTTACAGGAAACAATTATAGTAAAGTACCAACGATCTGCTTTGAAATGGGCTTTATGTCCAACGCCAAAGAGGACCGTAGCATGCAAACAGCCTCCATGCAGACAAAAATGGTAAAAGGCCTTGCAAACGGTATCGACAACTATTTTAAATAAAATATTTCGAAAAAGAGCATCTCTTTATAGTGATATGGCTATAAAGGGATGCTCTTTTTTAGGGAAGTTGAGAGTGTCGAAGACACTTGGTTCTAGTTATGCTTCTACTTCTACATTCACTTCTGTTGGTACAAAGCGTAAACGGATGTCTGGGAGTTTCTTAATTACTGTATATGTGTTTTCCATCCAGTCTTCTGTTGCGCCTTCTGTGTTTTCTCCTGTTGCTGGAGGTGCAAACAGGCGTAATGTAAGTTCGCATGCTTTCGTAAGTGGCTTTTCAAAGAATGCACTCATCATATCGATATTCTTTACACCAGGTGCCTTATAGAACCATCTTCCGTTTAATTCCATCATTAAGTTAAGGTCTTTGATTTCATCATCAAAAATTACCTCTGCAAATACAGGATTGTCTTCAAATTGTAGTGGAATCTCGATACCTGTAGAATCTTCTGCACCGCCCCATCTTAATGTAACAGGGAATGTAACTTCTTCGCCCGTTGTCATTTCTGGTTTAAAGTAATCTTCATGGATGATTTCTTTATATACCTTTAGTTCAGGCTGTTCGATACCTACATCGCTGTTATTAGGATCTGTAATCTCAAGACCTAAACGTCCATCATCTCTAAATTGATAGAACGTAAATGCATCCAGCCATTTTTCATCATCTGCTTTTAACATCTCACAGAACTCTTTCACCATCTTAGCTTGGTCATATGGTCCTGTTACGTCACCATCTGCATTAAACTCACTCATAACCATAGGCTTTTTCACACCGCCATTAATCTCTTTAAATCGATTATAGCTTCTTTTCGTCATATCATAGATATCTTTTACCTTATATAATTTATGAGTGTTTCCGCCTGGTTCTGCAATATCATAAGGCCATCCCCAATGGAGAGCCATATACTTATCTACTGACCAGATATCCGTAGCCTTAACCGCTTCTTTAAATTCTTCTTCTTTTTCAATCTCATTCTTATTTGCATCTTCGATTCCGCCAATACAAAGAATGGTTTGAACATTTGGTGCATACTCCGTAATGATCTTATGTGCTCTTACATAGAAGTCTGCAACTTCTTGATATGTACAGCGTTTATTAAAGGAGAACCAGTCCCCAGTTGCTTCATGATTGATTCGCATCTGCATTCTTCCGAATGTTCTTAAATCTTTTGCAATTGCGATTAATTGTTCATCTGTTACATGAGGATCAATGGTAAGAGTCAAGATGACATCCTGTCCATGGCGTCTTATATCCCTCATAAAAGTAAATGGTTCCTCATTTCGATTGCCACCAATTCCGCCTTTATATGTAAAATAGTCATCATATGGATAATCCCATGCAAATGAAATATCTGCATCTTTGTATGCTTCGCTGACACGTTGTGGCCACGCCTCATCAAATGGATAATAACAATACATTAGGTTGATTGCTCTATGTGGTCTCCCTAATTTTTGTAAGATATAATCCTGGTTCACGTATAATCCACGTTCGCTACCATCACTTAAATCCAAAGTAAACTGCGCTTTCCCCATATGTACACTATAAGCTTTTTTATTCTGCTCCATGTAATAACTCCTCCTTACTTTTATTACCATCAATATAACAAACGCAAGGCTGGCATACAATGTAGATTATCATATAGAAAATAGTCAATCTTATATTCCAATTTATTCGACAAGATTATATCACTGTATACTTTTCCACTGCTCCTAATTAGTAGCATTAGCACTCCTTATAAATAATAATCTTTTTATTAATTTGATTGACTAATCAATAAAGTTTTGCTACTATCTAGTTGTTCAAATCGTTTCCAAACTCATCTTTTTGGAAATGTGTTACATGAAGGAGGAAATATCATGTTAGAAAGACTCTTTAAATTAAAAGAGAACAACACGACTATAAGAACAGAAATCATTGCTGGATTTACTACTTTTATGACTATGGCGTATATAGTTGCCTTGAATCCAAATATTATTGCATCTCCAGACAACGGTGCATCTGCAAATCTTTGGAATGCAGTTTTCATTGCAACGGTTATTTCAGCAGCAGTTGGTACATTATTAATGGCATTGCTTGCGAATAAACCATTCGCATTAGCACCCGGCATGGGACTCAATGCTTATTTTGCTACTGTTGTTTTGACAATCATGGCAACGACTTCAGATAAAACATACGATGAAGCCTTTAAAGGCGCATTAGCAATCATCGTTGTTTCCGGTATATTATTTACCGTACTTACTTTATTTAAGATTCGTGAAAAGATTGTTGAAGCAATTCCAGTTGGTATCCGTTTTGGTATTACTGCCGGTATCGGTCTTATGTTAATCAACGTAGGTATGACAACAAACGCTCCTGTTTACAACGCAGACGGTGCTAATACAACAATCTTAGGATTCTTCACACTTGGTGCAAAAGACACTTACCAATTACTTGGTGCTGATGCCTATAAGGTATTAATCTTAACGATCATTACTTTCTTTATTGGATTATTTACAATCGTTGTATTACATCACAAAAAAATTAAAGGTTCTATCCTTTACGGTATGTTAATTGCTTCCTTAGTTTATTTTGTAGGACAAGGCATTCTTGGAAACAATCCATTTGCAGCATTAAACGAAGCACAATGGTTACCAAACTTTAAAGATTTGGCCGACAAGACATTATTCAAATTCCATTTTGGAACACTTTTCAGCATGGGTATCTTACCTGCTGTTATGACAATCATTTCATTCTGTATGGTTGATATGTTTGACACAATTGGAACTTTACTTGGAACTGCTAGTAAAGCTGGCATGGTTGACGAAGACGGTAAAATGCCTGGCATGAACAAAGCAATGTTATCTGACTCTTTAGCAACTTGCGTTGGTGCTTGTACTGGTACTTCTACTGTTACAACATTTATCGAAAGTGCATCCGGTGTTGAAGAAGGTGGTAGAACAGGTTTTGCTTCTCTCATTACTTCTCTTTGCTTCTTAGCTTGTTTATTCTTAGCTCCTGTAGCAAAATTAATCCCAGCACCTGCAACTAGTGCAGCATTGGTTTTCGTTGGAATCCTTATGATCAGCGCATTAAAGAACGTTGACTACTCCGACTTCTCTCAATCTGTTCCCGTCGTACTTATGATCGTATTCATGATGATTACAAGCGGTATTGGAAATGGTATCGGTATCGGTTTAATTTCCTACTCCATCATCAAAATCTGTGATGGTAAATTCAAAGATGTATCTTGGTTAACAATCTTGTTATCCGTTTTATTTATCGCAAAATTCTTTATCCGTGTTTAATTCTTAAAACAAAGAGTTTTGCTCGCAAAAAAGCTCATGCAATTAGTTGCATGAGCTTTTTTTATTATGTACAAAGCAAATTCCTATGATTAGTATTACACCTATGATTGTCGTAAAGACACCTGCTTCTGGGCCAAATTTTCCTCCGTTATAGTAGTTATATGTAGGTAATTTTATTTGAACGATATGGAACCTATCATATCCACTTACGCAAAACCCCAATATAGATTGGACGAAATTCCACATAAGATGAATCCCGATTGGCATTGCAAGATTATTTGTGTATCCATAGGAAAGTCCAAAGACAACTCCAAAGAGCGTTAAATTAATGACTGCTATCACGCTAACTCCATTGTTCGCCAAATGTGCTGCCGCAAAAACAAGTGCTGATACGATAACGCTTTTTCTTAAGGAATACATATTCTGTTTGGCAATTCCCATTAAGAAACCACGAAAGATCATTTCTTCCTCGACGGCAACAATTATGTAATATATAAAATAAACGACACATAGGAAAAAGGAATGAAACGACAGAGCCTCTCCAGGTTCTATCATTCCATTTCCTGTTAGGATAACAGCTAACCATACAAATACCATTGCTATCGTACCAATAAACATTCCGAGCAGACCTTGCTTCACAATCCGTTTCTTCTGACTATAATCGCCATACCCAGCCTTTGGAAGTTCCCTTTTCTTATACTCCGCTAACAGGCAGGCAATTATAATCGTCCCAGAAATTATCTGTAGTATCACTGTTTTCAATTTTATTCTCCTAACTATTCTTCTATTTTTTCAACACTTAAGAGTCGACAGTTTTCTGTTGCCGTTAATGTATTGAGGTATTCCAAATCTTCAACAATACAACGTTTTGCTAGCTCGATATCCGCACCTCTTACTACTGTCATTCCTGTGGATTCTGCATACATTCGATTGCATTCCACTTCTTCAATCGTGAAATAATCACGGTAAATAAGTGAGGTTGGGTGTAATAAGAAAAATGGGTGCAGAATTTCAATTTGGTCTGCTTTTAGAGATTTGATATATCCTCTATGAAATGCTTTTCCAACAAAGAGTTCAGCTTCGATTGTACCATCAAAATCGATTCTTCCTACAACCTCCATGCGTTCTGCACGAATGGTATTCTTTCCGGTTAATAGATATTCGATTTTTAGTTCTTTCGCTGTCAATACCGATTCTAAGTTAACGTTCCCTTTTGCGATAAACTTATTAGCTGTCACTTCGTCCTTAATCTCAGTATTTCCGTCAATTGTTATTTCATCTGCTTCAACCGTCCCTAATATTTCTGCATCCCCTCGAACGATCAAACTTTCAGTACGAATAATTCCAGTAAGTGATAAATCTCCATTTATAATGATGGATGCGGCTTCAATGGTATCTGTTAATCTAGCATTTCCACCAATTTCTATGGACGTAGCACAGACTTTCCCATTGTTTGTTGCATCTCTTTGCACTTTTATCGATTCATATTGACCTTCTGGCATTACACCATCGTTATCAATATTTAGTATTTTTTCCTCCATCGTTTCTCCTTCCCTATTCCGATATGAATTTCGTCTTAATGTCAATATTATAACATATTTTTACTTAAATATATATTATTTTTTATACAGGACGGACTCTTGGAAGCGTATTATTTACACCTTTAGAAATCAGGATTTGATGAAGGTCGATTACCCCATTATGAAACGTTGCTGCACATGAGGCCAGATATAGGTCCCACATCCTTGCAAATTCTTCTCCAAACATTGCTACAACTTCATCATAATGGCTTAAATAGTTCTCTCGCCAGCATAGCAATGTCTTATTATAATGATTTCTCAAACTTTCTACATCCAGAGTATAAAAACGGAACTCTGGAAACAGTGCTATGATTTCCCGAAGCGATGGAATCACTCCACCTGGGAATATATATTTCTTAATCCATGGGTCTCCTGGATGTTCCTCTAACGCACTAATATAATGTAATAAGAACAAGCCCCCTGGCTTTAATACCGATTCTACATTTTTCATAAACTCTTTGTATTGGTCCCGTCCAACATGCTCGATCATGCCGACGCTTACAACTCGGTCAAAGGTCATACCACTCTCGCAAAGTTCACGATAATCCATAATCTTAACCGTAACATACTCTTCTAAATGATTCTTTTTAATTTCTTCGTTACACTTCTTATACTGTTCTTCACTTAAAGTGATTCCCACTCCTTTGGTGTGATATTTTCTTGCAGCTTCTATAAGCAAAAAGCCCCAACCGCATCCGATATCCAAAAGCGTCATGTTTTCTTTAAGCTGAAGTTTTCTTAAGATATGATCCACCTTATTGGTCTGCGCTGTTTCCAAGGAATCATCCTCGTTTTTGAAATATGCACAAGAATAGCTCATTGTCTTATCTAACCATAAGCTATAAAAATCATTTCCAATATCATAGTGGGACGTTACTTCTTTCTTTTGATTCTTTTTTGAAGTGGAAGTATGCAATAGCTTCCTCAAATGCAAATGATTTGTTGTAAACTTGTCCATATGACCAAGAAACAAATCAAGCACTTCATATAAATCTTTGTCCACTTCGATTTCCCGCTTCATATAAGCTTCTCCAAGCGCCAGTGACGTAGATGAAAGAAGTTCTGCTTTCTTTGGCATTTGATGAATGGTAACAGTAAATTGTGGTTTTCCTTCTCCAATGGTTATTACTTCTTCCTCTGTTTTCAGATTAAATGTAACTGGTATGATATTTGCTAGATACTCCTTTATAAATACTTTCATAACTAACCTCATTCTCTTTGCATTTATTTTTTTCTCTAGTTTGCTACACAACTTACACTTTTATACATTTTTATCAACTTTTACCTTTCTTGTTTTGCATCAATGGGCATCTCGCACGGAAGTTTCCTAGACATAACAAAGTGTGTGTTCCACACGGCCCTCTTTTGGGGACATTTTTAATTGTTAGGAAAGAGCTCGACAGAGAAATTTCCTCGTATGCAATTAAAAAAAGGCTACTTCCTCGTCATAAAGAAGTAGTCTTTTTACAATTATTTCGTAGGTCTTGTCATTAAGACATACGGATTTTTTTTGTTGTTTAAATATTTAGAATAATCTGAAATCATTACTTTTGGAGGTGTTGCATGAAGAATTCTTCCATTACCAATGTAAATTACAACGTGACCGATATTTTTATATCTTCCGTTATAAGTTGAATTTTTTACAAATAAGACATCGCCTGGAAGCAGTTTCTTATAACTTACCCCTTTTGTGTAAAGTACTTTCTTCGTCTTTACCATATGGTATGCCTGTGCCGCAGCTGTCGGTGCATAAGAGGAATTACCAAACTTCACACCATTCTTGCTGTAACATCTCCAAACAAGGGAGCTACAGTCATAATAATTCTTTTTCATACGCTTTGCCTGGCTATATGTTTTTCCCAATGCGCCATAGGCTTGTTTTAATGTATTAATTACTCTTTTGTTGGACACTGCCACATAACAAGTAAGTTTTTTTCCATCTACTGTTGCTGTAATCACACAGCTACCATTTTTCTTTGTTGTAATTTTACCAGTTTTAGAAACTGTAGCAACACTCTTATCGCTAGATGAGTATGCGATACTCGTTGCTTTTGAATGGCCAGTAACCTTTAAAGTAAGGCTTTTGCCTTTTACAATAAATAAGTCCGTATAATTTAATTTTGGTTTTGAAACGTATACATAACAGCTAATTGTCTTACCATCAATTGTTACGGAAACCTTCGATTTTCCGCTCTTTACACCTTTTACTTTTGTACTTGTGCTGGATACCTTCTTAATGATTTTCGTATTTGAAACATTAACCTTATATTTTGAAGTGGACCCACCTGTTACTTTAATATTTACTGTACCATTTGGTCTCACGAAATATTTTGAACTTGAAAACTTTGGATTTGTTACTTTAATACTGCATATATATGTATATACTGCATTGTTATCACATTTCACCGTTGCTGTAATCTTAACATTACCAGCAGCTTTCATTGTAACATTACCTTTTGAATCTACGGTTGCTTTTTTGCTATCAGAAGTTTTAAAGCTAAGTTTATACTTACTAGCACTTAATGTCATATTATTAAGTTTTAACTGATATTTTGTTCCAACTGCCCTAGTAACACTTTTTGTCATTGTTACCTTTTTGAAATAACTGTCATAAATCTTACTGTTATCTGACGGTGTTGGCGTTTCTGTTGGTGGTGCTGGCGTTTCTGTTGGTGGTGCTGGCGTTTCTGTTGGTGGTGCTGGCGTTACCACTGGACTTTCTGTTGCTTCTGGCTCCGCTGATGGAGTTTCTGTTGCTTCTGGCTCCTCTGATGGTATTTCCGTTTCTTCTGGTTCTACTGTAGCTTCAGGCTTATCTGTTTCCTCAGACTCCTCGTCATTTTCCTCTGACTCGTCTGTACTATCACCTTCTTCACCACTCCCTGATGACTGTTCTACTGTAGCCGTTTTCCCTGTATTTGCGCTTACTGCATTTACATCAATCGTATCTGTAAAGACAAACATTGTCATAATCATTACAATCGACGCAAGTGCAACAAACTTTTTCATCTGTTTCATCCTGTTTGAATCCCCCTTTTGTCGAACTAAATCTAATTATATAATAAAAAAGGGATAAAACTATGGCAAATTTAAAACTTTTTTAATTTTTTTAATTTTTTGTAAAAAAAGGAACAGCCTATGCTGTTCCTTCTTCCCATATTCCATCTTCCTGCAGACGATTCCAGTCTACACTTAGAATCTTTGATTTTTTCCCTTGATACTCTGTTTCTACTTCACTTAAATATCTTCGATCTATTAATTCTTGTAAGGACGTTTCTACACGTTCCTCCGTCACCTTATTATGCTCTGCAACATTACGAATGGTTTTCCAAAATGTTGCTTTTTTCCCTCTTTTATCAAGTGCCTTAAGACTTTGCAATATTAGTCCAAAATAAAATTGTTGTTCCTGTACATAACGTGGCATTTCAACATAACTATTAGCAATTGATTTTAACTTGCCGCTAAATGCTCTCTTTACTCCATAAACGATTACTTTTTTATTCAGTTTCTTTCTTAGATATTTCATAACAGAATCAAAATGACCATCTCCAGTAAATATTAGGAAGATATCAGGGCAATCCTTTTCAGCAGCCATTTGATAAATATAATCAAGCATAATAAAATCAGTAAAGTCTTTCTTCGCATGTTCGTTGGAATTTGCAGTATGTATTACTGTCGTTTTAAGATCCTCTAATCGTTTAGCTTCCGTACTAATACTATATTCACTAAAATCTCCAAAGAAATATGTTTCATCACAATCATAATCTCTTTTAATCTCATCTAGCCATTCTTCTACATTCGGTTTCATCGTATATAAATTACAATAGGAATAATACCAGTGTTCATAATCTACAAATGCCACTGTCTTTAGCCTTTTTTTCTTATTAAAAAACAATCCCAACTCCTTTTCACCTCCTTACATTGTTAATCACAGCTTTTCAGCCGCTATCATTATATCACAAATAGAATTATTTTCCACACATTAAACCAAAAAGAACCAATAATATCATAAAAATGATACATTGGTCCTATAAGATTCTTGTTACTTTTTCAATTCCTGTGTCAATAATAGACTTGTTATAAATGCAACACACGGTACTGTCATTATGATTCCCATGCTTCCCGCTACTCCTTGCATGATTTCAATGCCGATCGAATAGGAGTTGATTAGCTGCAAATAAGGAAGGTCATATGCATAGTCAAGAACTAGCGTCGTAATAGAACCTCCTACGAAAGCAAGAATTAACGTATTCGACATTGTTCCCATGGCATCTCGTCCAACTTTCATGCCACTTCGAAACAACTTGCCTACTTCCAATTCTTTGTTATTTTCATAAATCTCAGTCATAGAGGAAGCTACCGCCATCGCCACATCCATTACTGCACCAAGTGAGGCAATCAAGATTCCTGCAAATAGCAGTCCTCCTACTTGAATCTTCGTGTTCTGTCCGACAAAAACTAAAGATTCGATATCCGATACGTTGTATCCATCGATTCCAGCAAAATGCCCAAAGACAGCTGCAGATATTCCTGCAATTAAGACGCCAGCGGTTGTTCCTATAATTGCTGAAAATGATTTGATCGTTGTTCCTCCAATTAGCAGCATGGTTACAATAGTCGTTAGAACTACGACTAAAATGGCCGCAAAAAATGGGGAATATCCTCGGTATAGAAGCGGCATAAATAAGTACACGATTGAGATAAATGTAAAAATTAATGCTGCTACAGATTTCATTCCATTCTTTCCACCAACGATACAGATCATCAAGAAGAAGATTCCGACAAAACATGCAATTGGAATCTCTCGATTGATAGAATAAATGGACGCTGTGCTCGATGCCCCAGATATGCTGGTGATTACGACTACTTTATCCCCTTGCTTACATACCGCACCAAATAAATTTCCTTCCGCACTTGTAGCTTCTATCTCTTTTCCTTTGTTTTCTCCCGTGGTCAGTTTAACCTTCAAACGTTGATAACCGCTTCTTACCCCATTTTCCTGCAGGTTATCCTGTAACACCTCTGTTACAACTGCTTTTTCAAACTCACGTCCCTCTGTTTCTACTAATGGTACCTTCTCAGTTTTACTAAGAAAAGCGATTATAACCAAATAGATTATAATCGCTACGGCACCTGCTATATATTTTTTTAAGTGCTCTTTCATTATTTTCATTTAATAACTGCCTTTACTGTGCTACTGTAGTTTCCGTATAATTTGCTATTTCCGACTGTCTGATAAGCTCTTACTTTCACATAATATTTCTTCTTTGCTTTCAATGAAGTAATAGTCTTATTTACTGTATTTATACTCTTAACAGTAATTGTCTTTGTCGTACTCTTTGTATACTTAGAGCTTGTACTATACACGACTTGGTAACCGGAAGCTTTTGACACTTTGCCCCATTTTACAGTTGCTTTTTTCTTTCCAGCTGTCATAGTTACTTTCTTTACGGTCTCAGGTTTCACATTGATAGTTACTGTCTTTTTCGCTACTAAATAGTTATCATTTGCATTGGCTGTTACTGTGATCTTTGCAACACCTGTACCTTGGATTGTTACAACACCTTTGCTATCCACTTTAGCTACTTTTGTATTGTTTGAAGAATATGTAACTTTTCCAGTTCCAGTCTTTCTCTTCGTATTCAAAGTGAATTTTTGATTCTTTGAATATGTCTTATTGTAAGTCGAAGTTCCAGTTAATGTCTGTGCTTTCTTTTTCGTTAATGCCTTGACCGCGCTATTTAAAGAAACTGTTGCACTGCTAACATCTACGGTATTTGCCTCTTGGTTACTTTTCACTTTCTTAGCTGCTGCAATTGTATCACTCAATTTCTTTACAGAAGCTGCTGTATACGTATTTGCTTTTTTTGCATCTGATAATTTTTTCTCTGCTTCTTTAATTTTTGATTCAAGAGTAGATTTATTAACTGATTTTACAATTGTGTAGCTTGTCTTAACTCCGTTGTCTGCTACCAATTCCTTATTTGTAGCTGCATCATAAGTCTTAACTGTTAAGCTTACATCATTGATATCAAGCACAGAATACGTTGGTCTGTAACTTTGTGATCTTGCTGCAATATAATTTTGTTGTGTACCGATTAACTGATAGAACTTACTTCCTGTTGAGGAGTTTGCTTCAAAATAAACCGTACCTTTTGGATTGATTACTTTATTAACATCCTTTACTCCTGTAAGTATATCGTAACAGCTTGCATTATCTTGTAAATAAGTTGAAGATGGAACTCCATTTTCAAGATAGTTGTTTTTTGTATATTCTTGATATGTCTTGCTGTCTGAACTAAGTTGGTATGTTCTTGAGTAAGTATGGTCATGACCTTGTAATACTGCATCAAAATCATATTTATCAATGATTGGAGTCAATGTCGTTCTAAGAATCATACCGTCGGAATCAGAATGATCATAGCCAGAACCATAAATGTCTTGATGGAACATTAAGACTCTCCAAGTTGCATCTTTGTTCTTTTCGATTGCTTCCTTCATAACATTTTCATGTGTTGCACAGTTGTAGTTATTCGTATCGATAATTACAAACAACGTATTTCCATATCTAAAATAATAATCTGTTCCAGCAGTTGTTGCGCCTAACGTATTCTCTGCTTTTGTCTGTGTATTAGGATTATTGAAATGGTTCTGATAGTTTTCTGACTTACTATCATGATTACCAATCGTTGTTGCAACTGGAAGACTTCTTAATGCTAAAGGAGATAAGAAACCTGCATATTCAATCTGCTGTTCTAACTTTTGTTCATCTGTGGATACGCTTGTCTGGTTAATCTGGTCGCCGGCAGATAACATAAAACTTACATTTGGTGTATTTTTCATTGCCTGGCTCAATGTATTCTCCCAGTTATAAGCATCATTCATTGCATGATACTCTGCGTTATTAGAATCCTGTCCAACGGAAGCACCGATTTGTGGATCACCAACATATAAAACAGAAAAGTCTTTCGTTGACTTTGTCTTATACTCATAAGCCGTGGACCATTTTCCTTCGATTAGATATTGATAGTAATATGTAGTATTCTCAGCTAAGCCATTTACTGTAACCTTATTTGGATATAAGCGAATGGTTTCTTCTCCATTATTAAAAGTCTCAACCTTGCTTTCATCCTGCTCTCCATCCACAATTTTGATTACTTTCTTGTTTGCATCTAGCAACTTCACCATGGGAGTCCTTTTCGTTTTTGAGTACCATGCAAAATTAATTGATTTTGCATCTGTTCCAGGTGTAAGTGCTACCTGTGTATAATCATTTTTTATTGTTTCCCACTTCGTCTTATACGTATTCCATGCAGTGCTATCGGCATATACATTGGAGAATACGCTTTTTTCGGCACTTTCACTTCCATCTTCGACAAAACAAGCATCACTTACTATAGTGGCTGTATCCTTATCTGAAGATGCATCGTTCCATGCCGCACGTTTCGAACTTCTTGCCATCCCTTCTGTCCCTGCGAAAACAGAGCCTACTACTAATGATGTTGCAAGCACAGCTGCAACTTTCTTCGAGTGAATTCTCATTCTTTCATCATTTCCTTCCTCATTCTTTTTCTTACGTTCTAAATTCTACAGAAAGGATGTGAAATCTACTATCTTGTCTATGTAAAACTCTTGTAAATCCTTTGTAAAAAAGGCCATAACTGGGAATCCCCAGCTACAGCCATTTTTTCTAATGCTATTCTGTTTCAAAGAAAGAAATCTGATTTCTTCCTAATTCTTTTGCCCTGTATAGTGCCTTGTCTGCTCGATAATAAATCTGTTCAAAATCGGTCTCACATTGTGTAACTTGTGTAATGCCAATGGATGCATTTACAAACACCTCGTCAGTCACTTCGATTTGATTGATTGCTTCAAGCATACGATGTGTCACACTGGCGGCAATATCCTTTGAATCAATATCTAATAAAAGAAAGATAAACTCATCTCCGCCAAGTCTTCCAACAATATCATTATTACGCAATTGTCTGCGTAACACTTGAGAGACTTTAATCAGTGTCTCATCACCAGCTTGATGGCCATAAGTATCATTGATGTCCTTAAAATGATCCACATCCAATATACCAAAAATATATTTTTTAGATCCTCTATAGCATATATCAAATCTGCTTTTTGCTAATTCAACAAATGCCTCTCTGTTCAGTAGTCCTGTTAACGGATCGGTCTGAGCTTTTATCTTTAGTTCCACTTGCTCCATTTTATATGCACAGAGCTCTTGTCGCATGTTTTTTTCCGTTCTAAGACTTCTAAGTACCCTGCAATTAAAAAAATAATGAGTGATCATCGAAAGTCCGCCAAACGAAAATACACTAAATATATCAAAATATGCCTGCGTTAAATCCTTAACTATTAGTACAAAAATAGTATAACTAAGACTAACTATAAAAATAAATGCTGACATTCGAATATGATTGTCAATAAACAGCATTGGTAAAATTGTGAGAAACGCAGGAAATGCGGTTGCCTTTTCACTCGGATTGTATATTGCAACACATGATGCAAAAACTAACAAAATCACCATAAGCAAATATGCTTGCAATTGTATCCGTTTTTTTATTATTGGTATATATCGATATATAACAGAAGTAAAAATTAATATAAGTGCGAATAAAAAATAGAGGTTTTGAAATCTATTTAAAAATGAAATCTTCGTAGCTAGTGTTCCAAGCACAGCTAACCCGATACAAGAAATTAATGTTACCATTTTTATATCTCTTTTATTCATCTCATTTATTAATTCTTGACATCTTATATACTCCTCTTTAGAATATCCATAATATATCGTATACTTCATCTACATCTCCTTAAAGTAGCTAAATTGATACCTTAATATAGTATTTTTTAGTACCATTATAGTATACGTTATACCCCTATGTCAAAATCAAAGATTTGCCAATCTTTTCAAAGCGTAATCTTTCACTATGCAATTTCCATGCTCTTCCATGACCGATTTTAAGAATGGATTACTCTCAACCTGTCCACCAAATTCTTGAGCATTTAAGAGAAATTTATTTGCCTCATCTGCCATATTTTCGTCTTCAAAATCAGTGATTAAGTAGTATGCGTCATTTTCTTTAAAAAGGCTGCTATTAAACTCTTTCCCTGGCGTAAAAATATGAGAAAAGTCAATCACACTATCGAGCGAGTCAAATTTTATGTTATAGCTCATTTGTTTATTTTTTCTTAGTGAATCAAATTGAACTTCGACTTGCTCCACTGGATGATTGTGATTTTGGAAAACCGTCTTTAATTTTTCTACAAATTGACTATACTCATTTGCTTTTTCTTCTCCCTTTAACTCCTTGATCCGATCGATGTTATCTTTACTTGTCATATCAAAGATTTCTTCCATATCTTCTTTGATTTCATCAAGGCTCTTATCGATTTCTTCCTCTGGCTCCGCACAGGAAATAGATAAAAATAACGTATTATTTTGTAAATATGTAGCATTAAAGCTCTTAATTCCTTCCGAAATATCTAATTCTAATAAATTCTTTCCATTTTCTAAGAGCGCATCTAAAAATTCTCTTGTCTTATCCTGGCTTGTTTGTAATTCCTCTAAGTCATATCCCATTACCTTTATTTCTTCTTCAGTCACCATACAATTCATATGCTTCTCATTGATTTTCCATAAAGTCATACAATCCCTTCTTCCTATCCGATGATTGTTATTTGGTTACTTAAGGAAATACCCTTTATGGTGTTTTACCATAAAGGGCATCCTGATGCAATACAAACTTTAGATTTCATCGTCTTTTATTGCAATATACTTTGTTTCTTCAACCTGAGGCTGTTTTTCTAGCTTAGGTATCTCAAGTTTCAGAATACCATTCTTAAATCTTGCTTTAATATCATCTTCTGTTAATTTGCGGCCAACAAAAAAACTTCTCTGATAATGTCCTGAGTATCGTTCTTTCCGGATATATTTTTTATGTTCTTTTTCCGTCTTACTTTCCGTACGGCTTGCTCGAATAATTAAATATCCATCCTTTAATTGGGCTCTAACATCTTCTTTTGAAAAACCAGGCAATTCCATCTCGATCTCATAACCTGCCTCAGTTTCTACGATATCCGTATTCATGGCACTTACTGATCTAATTCCGGTTGATTGGCCGAATGAATCATGAAAGAAATTGTCAAATACATTGTCTAGAAACTCGTCCTCCAAAATACTTGGTCTTAACATAATACATTCCTTCTTTCAAAAATAGCATATAGATTTTATACATATGTTATAGCTCTTTTTGTTAGCACTGTCAAGTGTCGAGTGCTAATTTGTATATTCTTAAAGTTTGAACGCATCTACTACAGATTTAAGATTTTCCACATATTCAACGTTTTCTTGAACCATTGTGTATGTTTTGTTTGATAAGTTTACAATATCAACATTACGTTTCGCAATATCGTTAACACCATTCGCAGATTCCATAATTACTTCATTGATGGAACCTAGTGATTTTGAAATGTCTTCAATCGATTCTACAAGTTCTCCTGTATTTTCATCGATTACTTTAATCATTTCATGAATGTTGAAAGCATCTTTACTGTAATTTTCCATTACTGCAATATAGCCTGCATAATCCTTAATTACTGTATCTTCCACAAATGTCTGAGTAATTGTTAAGCATTCAGACATATTTGCAACTGCTTGATTTACTTCGTTAACAATATTTGTAATGTTTGATACTGTTTCTGAAGACTGACTTGCAAGACTGCTGATTTCGCTTGCAACAACAGCAAATCCTTTTCCTGCTTCTCCTGCTCTTGCAGCTTCAATGCTTGCATTTAATGCTAGTAAGCTTGTCTGACTTGCAATTTCATTAATCGCATTTGCTAATTCGTTAATCTTAGCAACTGATTTTGATTGCTGTAATGCAAGATCTGATTTTTGTTTTACATCAGCAAATAACGTTTTTGTATTTTCTTCTGACTTGATTACATCGTTACGCATATCTTCTGCACGTTGCATGATTTCACTTGTAAGTTTTGTACCTTCTCCAAGTTGGTTGTTAATGTCTGAAACGTTATCTGTAACCGAAACAATATTTTGGCTGATTACTTCTGTGCTTGCTGTTGTTTCTTCCATGCTTGCAGAGATTTCTTCTGTTAAAGCACTTGTTTCTTCTGCATTTCCATTTACGCTGTTTGCAACACTGTTTAAGCTATTTGTTGTTTCTGCAATCTGGTTAGAAGATTGATTTACTTTTTCTAACTGCGCTTTTACTGCAATTAACATTTCCTCAATGGATTTTGACATATCGCCAATTTCATCGTTTCGTTTGCTAACTCTCTTATAATCTTCATCTTCTTCATCAATTCTGAAGTCTAAGCCAGCAACTTTTTCTAAGAGTTTCTTAATCCTAAGCATTGGTCTTGAAATGTATAAAGATAAGAAATAACTTGCAATTATCATAAATACTCCAACCAATAAGGAGCTATAGATGAATAATGCTTGTACTTTGTTGGCATTCTCCATTGCCATGTACTCTAGAACGTTGATTCCTATCGTCCATCCTCTGTCTTTTAATGTATAGTAGCTTACATATACATCATCACCTTCGTAAAGGTAGGTACCATTTTGTGCACCCTCTTTGACTGTTCCATTTTTAACGTCTGTAATTGCGACATCAATTACAGCATTGCTTGCTGTATCTCCGATGGATTCTTCATTACTATGAGATAATATTAATCCATCTTCATCAATTAAATAAATACGTGGTGCTGGAATTCCGGTAATCGTTGCCTGATCAAGGGCATCTTTAAACTTTCTACTATCAAACGTAGCTAGCGTAACCCCTGATACTGAGCCATTACGCTCACTTGGAATCGCCATAGTAACCATAACGCCCTCGTCTGTCTTTTCAGTATAAAGACCTGTTACATTGGATGAAATTGCTGTTGTAACTCTTTCATCATCTGCGAAGCTTTTTCCTCTCAATGTACTATCTGTCGTACTCGTTACGTTCCCATTTGCATCTACTACTGTAATCGCTTTCACTCTTTCATCATTAGACATGATGTTTGAAAGCATTTGAGTATTTGCACTGGACTGATTGTGTTCTCCGGATTTTGGATCCTCCAACTTGTTATCTGGTCCACCGCCGCCAACCATCTTAAATTGACTTTCCATATTGCTCAAAGTATTCTCAACTGTGTGACTGTAACTCGTTACAAAATCACTTAAGTGGTTTTGAATTTCTGAGCTTACAATTTTTTTTAGCTGTGGAATTACTGTTACTCCTATTAAAATGGTATTTACTAGTAATGCAGCAACTAACATAGCCGAAATTGTGTAACGGACTGACATCCTAAACTTTTTTTGTTTTTTCATTTGTAATTGCTCCTCTTTTTATTTGCGCACTTATATATCGGTTCTGTTGTGGTATTAATTAATACTTTTTAACAAACTTTTTTTCCATTGTTCTTAGCGACATATTCCTTTCAGGTGAGTGCGCATCACACGCCCCGCTTTTTGGGACATTTTTAATTGTTAGGAAAGAACTCGACAGAAAAATTTCCTAACAATTAAAAAATGGTCAACATCAATATCTAGATGTTGACCACATGTATTTAGTTATTTTCTATTGTATCTTTTATTTGCTCTTTCCACATGCTGCACAATACTTTACGCTTTCATTGTTCATTGCACCACAAGTACTACACTCCCACTTATGTGGTTCTGAAAGAAATGGTTTATCATTGGTTTTAGATTTTTTAAAAATTGAGCCTGTCTTATTTGTTTTCATAATAAACCCTCCTATATGTAGTTGTAGTTATATTATAACTTATGCTTCGCACTCCATTTATATGCCTTCTTATCAAAATGTTTATTTCGAAAAAATAAGAAATAGATTCTACTTTATGCATATATTGATAATGTATAATCTTTAGAAAGGATACTACCATGAATACATCTGACTATAATTCTAGTAATAAAAAATGTAATACTGAAAACCAAACAGGACACAGCTATACCGGTACGGTAGATCGTTTTTCCTTCGGTAACGGTAAGAAGGCACTCGTTGTTTTCTCCAACCCAAAATCATCTGGTGTAACGATTACTATGAATCAAATCAGTGCATCTAACCTCTGCTCTGTCCCTCTCGTATATGATGTCTACTGCTCCACCCGAGTAGCCGGCAATGTTACCTTATGTTCTAAGATTTTTGATTGTAACCTTTGTAGCAATACATATACCAATGCAATGGGGAGAATTTATTGCGGTACCGGGGATGTTCAGCCAACAAACCGACATATGCTTGTTCATACACTTAACTCTTATTACACTCATTGCGAAAAAATGCCTTATGGAATCATCCTTCCACCTGGTAATAACCATGTTTATGTCTTTGACTCTTTAACTGCTCAGGCTGCAGCATTAGCAAGCATGACCTTCGTCTGGTATGAAGAACCCAGCAAACAGCACTAACACTTTTCTCGTTATCACGGCAGTGGCCAAGGTCATGCAAGCAGGACTTTGGCTCGTTGTTCGCGTAAATTAAAAAAGTAAGCAACGGGTATCCCATTGCTTACTTTTTTTTGTTTTATTTATACATATATGATATCCACACCAGCAAGGCTTACGCTGCCAATCAAGATCAATTTACTTCTTCCATTCGGATTATTCTTATTCTTTTCAGTAACTCCAGCTAAAGAAACATTTAATCTATCTTCTACCTCCCATTCCTTCGGAACATATAGTTCTACTCCACAAAACGACGCCTCAATTTTTACAATTGCGCTATCTCCTGTCATAACTGCATTATCAAAATATACTTTCATCGCACCAAAGGAGCAATTTAACTCGGCTTGCTTAAACTCATCTGTATTGATATATTTTGCACTAGCACCGAACTTTGTAGAACAGAATACATTACTTTCATCTTTTTCGTTGATAATTTCAAAGTCTTTCTCATCATAATCTTTATAATCTTTTTTATAATCATAGTAGTGTTTTTTATTGCGATGAAAGATCATAGAAAAGCCAATGGATAATAAAAGTGCTGCTATTAAGATAACCCATGGCGTGATGGACGTAATCCCCAATTCCTCATCATAAATGATTCCGATAAATGCTAGTGGGAAGAACACTCCCACAAATTCAAGCTTAAATAAATTCATAATTGCAATTACGACAAATGCTCCTGAGAATAACAAGCTCCATACTTTTATTTCTCCAAAGTAACCAAGCTTTCCGAACACCAATACCAATGCGCCAAGAACTAACAACAATCCCCACATGACTCTTTTCATTTTCATATATTATTTCCTCTTTTCTTTTAATTTTTCTTGCAATGCTTTAATATAATTTCTTGAAACATAAACCTGCTTATGCGTCATTTGGAATTCCACGACACTAGAAGCCGTCAGATTACGAGTGATTGAGTAAATACGATTTACATTTAGAATAGTAGATTTTGAAACCCTTAAAAAGTTCCTTGGTAACCTTTCCTCTAATTCATAAAGCTTGTATTTTACCTGATATGCTTGGTCAATCGTATGTGCACATATGCCATTGGCCTCAGTTTCAAAAAATAAAAGTTCTTCCAGAGGTATGTAGTACTCTTTTTCTCCCTTGTAAAAAATAATTTGGCTTTCATGTGAAATCCATTCATCGATTTGTTTTTGTAGGGCAACGATTTCTTCAGTTAATTCACCACATCGTATTACCACTTCATCTTCTTTTTGATTCTTGTCTACTTCAATACGAATTTTCATCTCTTCACTCTCCATGGTGTCATTATAAATACTTCCTAAAGCGTTGTAAACATCTTCCAAGTAACAGGTAAGTATTCTTAAGTAACAGGTTGATTTCTGATTTCAAAAACTCTTTTCCATTTAATTTTTTGTATAAATAATATTTTATGTCATTTACGTCGTATTTTGTAACACACCAAAAATAATGGAATAAAATGTATTAAATCCATTGGATTTAGCAAAAAAAATAAAGGAAAATATTCTTATGTCAATATCTTTTCGAAAACAAGCGACTCTCCGTGGCGAAATGACCTTTATAGGAAATACCCTCGGACTTGCAAAACAACCAAATCAAAATAACATTGGCACTGAACATTCTATTGGCGCCTTTACAACATTAAATACTGCACTTAAGGTAAACGACTATTATAATGGTACTACACTTGATTATACTTCAAATAGTTCTTCTGCCATTTTAACCCTACCTGAAAATGCATCGATTTATTATGCTGAATTAATCTGGGGTGGTACATGCAGGACTTCAGGTGGTACATTACCAATGCTCAACATTCCTACAAACACACTAACTCAACCTATCACCTTTATTACCCCTGATCATGTTCCACACCTTATTACTCGTGATGTTGATACCTTCTTCCGTGGAACTGGTAGTAATAGAAATGAATACTATACGTGTACTGCCAATGTAACCGACCTTGTTGCTCTTTTCACTGCAAAAGAAAACCTATATACCGTTGGTAAAGTACCTGGAATTGCCGATCCTTTTGAATCAAGATCCGGTGCTACTTGCTTTGCGGGATGGACTCTAGCTGTCATATATGAACTTCCTACAGCTCCTCTTCGTAACTTTTCACTTTCTGTTGGGGGAGCGATAGTAAATGGGAACTCTACTGCTGTAGATGTAGATGTTACCGGATTCATTACTCCTAAAATTGGATCATTCGACAGCCGTATCTTATTAAGCACAGGAGAAGGGGATTCAGCGTTAGGTGGAGATACAGCAATCTTTGCACCTCGTAGAGAGCTACTTGATAGTGACCATCTTCTCTCTGGTCCAAACAACCCAAAAGAAAACTTCTTCTGTTCACAGATTAATGATAATGAAGGCAACTTAAAAACTACTGGTACTTTTGGACTTTTTAACAACGATATGTCAACAACTCCTGCAACACTTATAGAGGGTGCACGTCAAGGTTGGGATATTACCAATGTCAAAAGTTCTGATTTTATGGAGCCTAACCAAAGTTCAGCGGTTCTAAGACTGACTACGAACCAAGACACTTTCATCCCTAATGCAATCGGTATTCAAACCGATATGGCTGATGTTAATTTATCAATTGAAAAATCCTCGGAGCAAGCAGGACAATACCTTCCAATTGGAAGCAAAGTTACCTATAAGATTCATGTTGTAAATAACGATACCGAGCTAGATGCCACAAATCTAAAAATTGTTGATCCTCTTACCTCAGGTTTAAAACTGATTCCCGGCACTGTAATTATAAATGACGGTCCACCTGAGACAATCGATATTACGACACAACCTGGTGTGCAATATGAAACTCTTGCACCGGGCTCAGAAATAGAGATTACTTTCCAGGCAGAAATTGTTGCATCTCCAGCCCCAAATAGTGACTACACAAATATGGCAAATGTAACGTATACGTTCAATCCTGCCACTGGTATATCACCTACTACTACTCGATACAGCAATCCAGTCAGCATTAATCCTTTTACAGATTTAACTACCTTTGAAAAAACGGTTGTTCCAGAAGGTCCTGTAGTTCCTGGAATGTCTTTAGACTACACACTTTCCTTTACAAACAACTCAAATATCTCCATCGATACTCTTACATTGGTGGATATAATACCAGATAAAGTTGAAGTTATAGATGGTACTGCTACTACAACACGAATAGAAGTAGTTTTCGAAGACGTTGCACCAAATGAGACTAAAACTTATTCATATACTACACGTGTAAAAGAAAATAGTTCCGGTATTATCAGAAATGATGCAACTGCAACGTATCAATATGCAAATGGCTATGAAAATGAACTTAGGGACCATATAGAGACACCAATTCTAGTTCCACGTTTCGATGTTACTAAGACACAGAGCATGAACTATGTAGACGAAGATGATACCGTAACTTACACATTACTACTGAAAAACAGAGGAAACGTGCCTCTTTTCAATTTTGTATTAACTGATGTATTGCCAACTGGATTAACGTATAAAGAAAACTCCTTTACGGTCAATGATGTGCCTTTTACAGAAGAAGTTGATTTTGCAAACCCTATTAACTTAGGCGATTCTTATACGCTTCCTGCTCAAAATAGTACTCTAAAGATTACCTTTGAAGTGGTCGTGGATGATATTACAAAAGCACCATTTTATAACAAAGCAACAATCCTTGCAGATTATGCAATAACCGAAGAAGAAGTAAAAACGATTTCTTCCTACAGTAATGAAGTCGTATTACGTCATACTATTCATCCAGTCACTGTAACGAAATCTGCTGACCGTCATATGGTTTCTGCTTTCGGTGGCGAATCCGTCACTTACACCATTAACATTAGAAGCAATGGTAATGCATCCGAGTTCCAATTATCCGAAGAGTGGCCTACCGCAAACGATGGCACAATAATGAACTATGAAGCTGATTCTCTAGTGATTGTACCTTCTCTTACTGCTCCTGATTCGCTTGAATTAACTCTAGTGGACGACGAACCAACTGGTTTTGAAGCAAACATCAAGCAATTGACTAGTTCCTCGAACTATACAATCACCTTTAAGATGACAGCCCCTGATCTTAATGATGGTGAGAGCACAAGAGTATTTAATAATACAGCATACTATGGATACCAATACGCAAAAGATCCAAATAAACCAACTGATTTAACAGAAGTTTCTACCAATACTATACCACTTGTGATAATAAACCAAGCACCTGTTTCTTCAGCATTTACAAAACAGATTTTTCTTCAAGGAACAGCTACTCCAATTACTAGTGCATTTGTAGGAGAAGTCGTTACAACCACGCTTAACTTTACAAATACAAGTGGAGATTCCTTGTATTTTAACAGTATCAGTGATTTATATATCCTTCCTGACCAGTTTGAATTAGGAACAGTAACGGTTGATGGATTAGAGGATTCCTCTTACACAATTAATGCTCCAACCATTGAAAATAATTATATATTGAGCGTTTCTTGCAACACTCCACAACTAATTGCTAATGGTGAGTCTGTAACTGTAACATTTAATGCCACGGTATTAAGCGGAGCTGCTAACTACACTACTGATTATGGCCAGTTAGACTTTGGAACTTCAAATGGTGACACCCAGATTGTTAATACTACTACTCATAAATTAGATATCGCTCACCCTGTAATTGAAGTTCAAAAACATGCCGACACTACTCAAACTCAGGTTGGGGATAACTACCATTATGACATTATCGTAACAAACAATGGCAATATAACACTTACTAATGTCTATTTAAATGATACTGCGTTAAATAATTATATAAATGGAGATCCAGCGCACTTAACACTATCAAGACCAATCACTATAGATGGTCGACCAATTGATAGTACCGATTTGACCAATATTGTGCTTCCAGTATTAGAAAAATCACAAAGTGTTGTAATCCAAATTCCTGTTGAAGTAAATTCGCCTCCAGATCATTATCGTTTCGACAATACCGCAGATGCCTATGGAACTGCAACCTTAGTTCGTGCAAATATTGATGCCGCTCTGAATTCGGTCGAAGTTAGCGATAGTGCTGATGAAGTGGTTGATTGTCTTTATGTATCTGTAGATACCTCAAAGACAGCTGATAGACAATACGCCCTAAATGGCCAGACTATCTCTTATACCATTATTGTTACAAACAGATCAAACATCACAATTGAAAACGCAATTGTACAGGATAAACTTCCTCCTGAACTTCTTGTAAATGAAGACTCTATTACACCAGCTGGAAATTTGGAATATGGTATTAATGTAGGTCCTCTTGCTCCTGGTCAGAAAAAGTATGTTACGTATGATGCTCAAGTAAAGATCCCAGAAGGAACGATTCAAACTGTTTCCAATTGTGCTCAAACTAATTATAGTTTTTCGGCATACGGCTCTCATACTCACTGTGGGGTTTCCAATGAATCTTGTGGAAGTATTTCAGTTTACTCTCCTTCTTTAAGTGTTGAAAAAACACCGGAGCAACTTGATGTTCTTCTAAATACGAACGTTGATTATAAGATTACAGTAACCAATACCGGAGAAATAACGCTTAATAACTTGGCACTTAGTGACTTACTTCCTATTGGAATTACACAAGATCCTGACAATAAACAGATTATAGTAGAAAAAGGGGATACTATGACCATGATCCCTGCAGATCTTAGCACAGATGACTTTGTTTCCCTTCAAACAGGCTTAACTCCAAATGAGTCCTTGACAATCACCATACCTGTAAGTGTTACTAGAAATCCATTTTACTATGCAAGCGATAACTGTTACAAAAATAAGGCAACGATTCGTTACTCTTATGATATTCTAAATGACCTAGATAGAATCATTGCCACTTATACAGATACGAAACAAAGCAATGAATCAAGCTTATGTTTAGCTGCACCTAATATAATTGCAACAAAATCTGCTTATCCAACTGTAGCAAACTACAACAGTGAGATTCTATATACAATCCTCATTGCAAATCGCGGTAATGTAGATGTCAGCAATTTAGCCTTGGTTGATCCACTACCACCTGGTCTGGAATATGTATATCCATTTACACTTGTAGATGGTGTGGCTTATCCAAGTACACTGGAAGATGGAATTACAATTCGTCAAATTCCTGCACAATCTATAGTTATGGTTACGTATGTTGCAACTGTCAAAGACATTAGCAAACAGCCATTTAGAAACCAAGGAAAATTCCACTATCAGTATCAGCTAAATGGTGAAACTTACACTTCTGACGAACAGTGGACCACCCCTGCAACTGTAACTGTACCAGATACAGAAATCGGCGAAATGAAAATTACAAAGAGTGTTTCAGATACAAATGTTCGTATCGGTGATTATGTAACATTTACTCTAAAGGTTGAAAATACAGGAGAAACGAACTTAACCGATATAAAGATTACAGATACTTTACCAACTGGTCTTACGTTTGTTCCTCACTCTGTTACTGTCGATGGAAGCCCTACGACATACGACATTACTTCAGAGACAGGTGTTCCAGTTGACACATTATATCCAGTGTCTACCCATGAAAAGAATATCTCAATTATTACGTTCCGTGCTAAAGTAGATTCTCTGCCAGAAACAAGCTACACAAATATTGCAACCGGCTGCTTTACTGCACTTAAAACAAGCGGTCCTGAAACTAGTTGCGTAGATAGTAATCCAGTTAGTATTACTGGTGCTAAGATTTCTTTAAACAAAACAGTAGATAAGAAAAAAGCTTTCGAAAACACGACTCTTTACTATACAATTACCATTCAAAATGAAAGTGCAGCAACATTGTACAAAGTACTGCTCACAGATGATATTGACACAAATGTTGCAGTAGATTATAACAGCATCTTGCTAAATGGCAATCCAATTCATGATTTTCCAAATGTCAACATTGGAACATTACAACCTGCTGGCCAACAAGGCGCGTCTGCCATATTAACCTTCCAAGCAACTGTGTTACCAAACACTGCCGGTTGTGCAATAGTTAATCATGCTTCTGTAACTGCATTGACAGCCGATTACAAGACAGTATATGACTCCGATACGACATTGACTTGTGTTATTAAAATATGCCCTGAATGCCCTAAGTACCCAGAATGCCCTAAGTACCCAGAATGTCCTGAGTACCCTGAATGTTCTGAGTGTAAGAAATGCAAAGAATGCAAAGAGTGCAAATGCTGTAAAGATCATTCGAAACACTCCGGTCAATGTAAAGGTCCTAAAAAACCAGGCCCTCATCATTAAACTCCTTTGCCGCCCATTTAGTCGCGGCAGTAAATACAACAAAAAAGCCCCGGAATATGTTTATTCCGGGGCTTTTCTTATACAAAACTATCAATATTTTATTTATAAAGTTCTACTAACTTTAATAAATGTTCGTAACGAGCTTTTGCAGCTTCTTCTGATGCACTGAATAATTTTTCAGCACGATCTGGGAAGGAACGAGTAAGTCTTGTATAACGAGTTTCGTTATTTAAGAATTCTTGGTAAGATCCATC
The DNA here is from genome assembly GCA_905214875.1 of uncultured bacterium. Taxonomy (GTDB): domain Bacteria; phylum Bacillota; class Clostridia; order Lachnospirales; family Lachnospiraceae; genus KM106-2. The sequence goes on from CAJMNR010000030.1 coordinate 48,132, forward strand.
CCCTGGTTTTGAAGTTAAAGTAAATGGATTCTTTCCTTCAGCTTTTAATTGTGGATTGAAGCTGAATAAATTCCAGTAACCAGCTTTAACAGCTTTTTTCATTTCATCTTGACAATGGTTCATACCACCTTTAACTCCGTGTAATTCACAAGGAGCGTATCCGATGATAAGTGATGGACCGTTGTAAGCTTCAGCTTCAGTTAATACTTTAACAGTTTGTGCTGGGTTAGCGCCAAGAGCGATTTGTGCCACATATACGTAACCATAGCTCATTGCGATTTCAGCAAGGGATTTTTTACCCATGTCTTTACCTGCTGCAGCGAATTGACAAACTTCACCGATGTTAGATGCTTTAGATGCTTGTCCGCCTGTATTGGAGTACATTTCTGTATCGAATACCATAACGTTTACATTTTCACCAGAAGCAAGTACGTGGTCAAGACCACCAAAACCGATATCGTAAGCCCAACCGTCGCCACCGAAGATCCATACGGATTTCTTAGCAAGGTATTGTTTCTTTTCAAGGATTTCTTTAGAAAGTTCACAACCAGCAGCTGCTGCTTTTTCAAGTTCTGGAACTAAAGCGTTAACAGCTTCTGTATTGTCTTTTGTGCTCTCTTTTGTTTCCATGAATTTAGCAACTGCAGCTTTCATCTCATCAGAAGATTTGTCTGAAGCAGCGACTTTTTCAAGTTTAGAGATTGCTTGGTCACGTAAAGTCTTTTGTCCAAGATACATACCGAAACCATGTTCCGCATTATCTTCGAATAAAGAGTTAGCCCAAGCTGGACCCATCTTAGAGTCTTTGTTTACTGTATATGGACTTGTTGCAGCTGGACCACCCCAGATAGAGGAGCATCCTGTTGCATTAGAGATATACATGTGTTCACCGAATAATTGAGTGATTAAACGAGCATATGAAGTTTCTGCACAACCTGCACAGCTTCCTGAGAACTCAAGAAGTGGTTGGTTAAATTGAGAACCTTTTACAGTATGATCAGCTGGCATTCCAGGTTTCTTTCCAACGTTTGCAACTAAGTAATCGAATACTGGTTGTTCTTCGGATTGAGATTCCTGAGCAACCATCTTGATTGCTTTGTCAGGTACTGGACATACAGTAACACATTCTCCACATCCCATACAGTCAAGTGGAGATACGCTCATTGTGTATTTATATTCAGAAGCCTTAGGTTTTGTATCAGCAAGTTTAGTATTTGCTGGAGCAGCCTTAACTTCTTCGTCGCTTAACATAAATGGACGGATTGTTGCATGAGAACATACAAATGCACAGTTATTACATTGGATACATTTTTCTGGATCCCATTCTGGAACCATAACTGCTGTACCACGTTTTTCATATGCAGATGCACCAACTTCAAATTGTCCATCTGGGTTTTTAGCGAATGCAGATACTGGTAAGCTATCACCATCCATTAAGCTGATTGGAGTAAGAAGGTTCTTAACCATTTCAACTGTTTCAGGACGTCCTGTGATTTCTTTTGGCGCTGGATCTTCTGCAGGGTTTGCCCAAGAAGCTGGTACTTCTACTTTGTGTACTGCATCTACACCTGCATCGATTGCTTTGTAGTTCATTTCTACGACTGCATCACCTTTTTTACCATAGGATTTCTTAGCAGCAGCTTTCATGAAGCTTACAGCGTCATCGATTGGCATTACGTTTGCTAATTTGAAGAATGCGGATTGTAAGATTGTGTTAGTACGTTTACCCATACCAATTTCAATTGCCTTATCAATTGCATTGATTGTATATAATTGAATGTTGTTATCTGCAATATATTTCTTTGCAGCAGCATTTAATTTTTCATCTAATTCTTCGTCAGACCATTGACAGTTGATCATGAAGATACCGCCTGGTTTAACGTCTTGTACCATCTTGTAGCCTTTTACAACGTAAGAAGGGTTATGACATGCAACGAAGTCTGCTTGGTTTATGTAATAAGGACTCTTGATTGGTTGGTCACCGAATCTTAAGTGAGAGATTGTTACACCACCAGTTTTCTTGGAATCATATTGGAAATATGCTTGGATATATTTATCAGTATGATCACCAATGATCTTAGTTGAGTTCTTGTTAGCACCTACTGTACCGTCACCGCCAAGACCCCAGAATTTACATTCTACAGTACCTTTTGCAGATGTGATTGGAGCTGGTTTAACCTCTGGTAAGCTTAAGTTTGTAACATCATC
>CAJMNR010000031.1 GCA_905214875.1 uncultured bacterium
ATTTTCGCTATGTTGGAGTTCCACATTCATATGCCATTAAGAAAAATGAATTTTGTTTAGAAGAATATATTGCTTTTTTGAAAGAAAATACAAGTTCAGAGAAACGCTTGAATATCCAGACGGAAGATCGAACTTACGACGTCTATTATAGCAAAAATCGAGAGGTGAAAGTTCCAAAAGGAAAGGATTATGAAGTCTCAGGTGATAATAAGGAAGGATACATTGTAACGATTAAAAATTAAAAAACGCCCCATAGATAATGTCTATGGGGCATTTTTTAAAGTTCTTTAGCAAGCAGGCACCCTTTTTTCGTTACCTTTTTACCTTAGTCAGTGTCCGAGATGTAACCATAAGAGGTTAAGCTAGTTATTGCTTCTTCAAAACAATCTTTTGATAAGTCAAAGTTATGAAAGTTAATATCAGCCATTATACTACGAATAGCTTACTATTTATAGGTTTTCGTTCATCATAGAAACAAAAGCATCTACATAAGTGGCATCGAATTGACTTCCTTTGCAACGTTCAAGCTCTACAAGACCTTCTTCAGAACTCTTTGTCTTTTGGTAAGGACGTTTATGTGTCATGGCATCATAACTGTCAATAACAGAAAGGATACGGGCAAGTTTAGGAATCTCATCGCCCTTTAGGTTGTCTGGATAACCAGTACCGTCATAGCGTTCATGATGATGTTTAACAATTGGAATGACATCATCAAAGCCATCAATCTTTTCAATGATGATAGCACTTTCTACTGGATGGCCTTTCAGTTCTCCCCATTCTTCTGGTGTAAGAAGCTTATCGGAGATTAGAATATCTTTTGAGATATTGATTTTTCCTAAATCATGAAGATAAGCTCCGAAGATCAGTAGCTTTTTCTCCTCAGCACTTAAGGAAAGATAATCTGCAAATAGTTCGCAATAATGAGCAACACGCTCGGTATGCGAATAAGTATATTTATCTTTTGCATCGATAATACTGATTAAGGTCTTAACGTATTTTAAGAGGTCTTCAGAATTCGGATTGGACATCTCTTTAAATGTGTGCCAAACAGCACCATAGGCTTCCACACGGTTTTTGCGTAGATATTTTGCACGGTAAAGTGCGGAGTCTGCTTTATCAATTAAGGATAAATAACTATCCACTTCATCGGAGAGAGAAGCAACTCCGATAGAGACGGATAATTTCTTATGTGGAAGATGTTCAAGATCATCCTGTTTATATTCATTTACTGCAACACGAAGACGTTCGCTGATTGCAAGTGCTTCATCTTGTTCTGTATTATCTAATATGACACAGAATTCATCTCCACCGTATCGAAAGAGTAAATCATCTTCACGAATATTGTCACGGATGATTCCGACAATGGTGTTTAGTAGGGCATCTCCATTACGATGGCCAAGCAGGTCATTATAATCTTTGAAGAAGTCAATATCTATGATGATTAACGACAAAGGAATGGATTCCTTTTTATTCTGAATGCATTTGTTTTCTAGGCATTCATGAAAGTATCTATGATTATAAATACCGGTCAGCCCATCTATATTCGTGATATGGGTGAGATAATCGATATGTGTGTGTTCTAATTTAACATAATATCCTAATGTCCAAGCAATTACGACATAGAGCGCAGAAAGCGCAATGTCTGAATCATAGGATTTGGCGTAAGTGGGATTAAATAATCCAGGTATTAAAATCAAGGCTGAGGATATGGCAGCAAGTAACAGCCCGCAGTTTCCTCCAAGTTCAATCGTATATGTGATGACTATGATTAAATATAAAAATTTATATGCATTGCCATAGGATTCATTTAAATAAATAGATAAGGTAAATATTATAAATAATAAAGGAATCTCTATTTTGCTAATATACCGGTATTTTCGTTTTGCCTGATCTAATACAATCCATAATAACATAACGGCGCTCATAATCGTTAGCGCCATAATATTTAAGGATAGGCCATGAACATAATCGAAATATTTATCATTTACATTGTTTGTTGCATATCGCTGAAAGAAAGGTACTGCGGCAAAGAATAATGCAAGTATCTTCAAAAGAAACAGCATATTGCGTATGTTTGTTTCTTTTACATCAGTATAGTTATTCACAAGATTACGTGATTTCAATGTAATTAGCTCCTCCTCAAATAATTTTACGTCAAGTCTAAGACTTGCAAAAAAAACATTAGCTGTGGAGAATACAAATTCTCCGCAGCCTGTTTCTTTTTAATACTTACATTTCTTTTAAGCAATCTGGTTCTTCTGGTTGGTAGAAATACCAAATACATGCAGAAGTTGCAACTGTTGTTGCGAAGAAAGTAGCAACTACAGATACAGCAGCTAATAATTTAGATTTTTTCATATGTATCACCTCGTTTTATAAGTTTTATAATAATCTTACAATAAGTAAGGATTATCCTAAACTAATGTGCTTTGGAAAAGAATCCATCGATAAAGGAAAGAATTCTAATTCCTGCTTTTGTTAATGTGAAGCACTGCCATAAAGTTAATAAGCATAAGCAGTTTGCCAGACTTTGTAGTCGAATGTTTTTCTTAGAAAAACAAGTAAGTAATATGGATCCAAGGAATAGCAAAATCACTTTGGTAAAACTCTGCTTTCTAAGTCTAGCTCGTTTTGCTTCTGATTTAATACGCTTATTTGGTGAATCAACAGGAGCGTATTGATAAATGATTAAAAAACAAACTATATAAATCAAACAATAGCAAGCAAGATAATAAGTACTGGCATTTTCAAATAATAAGATGGATTTGCTTAGCCAGGCAAACAGCGTAATGCTGATGCAGCTTACAATCATGCAGCCTTGCATTGTTTTTGAATGTGCACCGCCGGTTGACTTTCGAAGAAGACCAACGCCTAAGAAAATCAATATACTTTCATAGGTAAAGTGCCCTATGAAACCAATGGCTGTAACGATGAGTAAAATTGAAAAAAACTGTATCATTGCGATTAAGCCATAAGCAATTACCTGTTCCTTTTCCCGAGACAAGTCTAAGGAAGAGGAAATCTTTTTGGCAAGAGATGCTGATAATTCTTCCATTTCTTAAGTCCTCCTAATAATATTTTTTAATCATTCTTCGATAACAGAGATAGATTATGCCACCCATCATCAGATTAAAAGGAACATAGACACTAGCCTTTAGGATTGGTTCTTGTAAAATGGCATCTGCATTGGCTTTTCCATATAAAAGTAAAAGCATGCCAAAACAAAAAGTTTCTGTTATTAATACTAATAAAGTAGAAAATAATGTGGAGCGAATAATGGAATATAGCTCCACATCGCAGAACTTATATGTGGCAAACAGAATCATCCCCACATTAATCAAGATGTTAATTCCATAGCTCATTGGGAGCATTCGGATAACGATACTTGTTGGTAAGAGCATTGCAATGATTAATAGGAAGGAGCGCTTGTCTAGCTTTTCCTTACTAAATGTGTATACACCTAATACAATAACGATATCTTGTAAAAAATAACCTAAAATGTATTTTAAGATAAATAAAATTATGTAATTCATAATAAGCTCCTAATTAAATTGTTCTTGGTTTAATTGTTTGATTGTGTAGTAAACGATTATGATGGTGAATGAATGAACAAGTAAGTCACCAGGGCTTAGTATGCTAAAACCTATATCAATATAATCTGTTAATATCTTAAGATTAGTTTCGGCAGAACCTAAACAGTGAATACTGTCTGTCACACCCATTGGAGAAGCATCAAAGTATCCTGTCCATGTGGAAAGCGTTGGGTAGACTGGCATAAGTCCGTCATTAGCATGCATTACAATTTTGTTCATAAGCGTACCTACAACAATAAGGCCAGATCCTAATAAGGATGGTTTATATAGTTTATAATGTTGTATTGGAAATAGAAGCACATATAAGGATGCACTCTTAAGTAGCGATGCATAAGGTAAAAAACCATAATAACCAAATAGTACGGCTCCTTGAAATATAATATAGATTAGCTCCACGAGAGCAATTGGAAGAAGCCAATAAGAATGGAATAATGGAGTTATGCTCAATTTCTTGTGTTTTGCAATAAGAAATGCGATTATAATTGAAAGTAACATTTTGTCCTCTCTCTATGTAAAATATTGTATATTAATGAAGAAAATGCTAAATCTTTGTACTATTTCTATATTATAAGTCAAATTGAGTCACATGACAAGAAGAAGATAAAAGAAATATTAGTTGCTGACAACCTATGATTGGGTATAATAAACTAAGAATAATAATCGGAGTGAGAGAAGAATGAAAAAACAGCATGTAAAGGAACTTTTGCAGTGTCTTGATCAGACTTATGGGACTACAAAAGAAGGTTTTTTACATTTTGAAGATTGGCAGCTTTTGCTTGCAATCATGTTGAGTGCCCAGAGTACGGATAAACAGGTATATGAAGTACTTCCAAGGCTGTGGGAGCGTTTTCCATCCATTGAAATGATGGCAGATGCCCCGCTAGAAGAGATTGAAGAGTCCATAAAGACAATCGGTCTTTATAAAAGTAAGGCAAAGAATATGAAAAAGTGCTGTATGCAAATTATAAATGAGTATGACGGCGTTGTTCCAAAGAGTGTCGAGGAGCTGATTAAACTTGCAGGGGTAGGAAGAAAGTCAGCAACTTTATTTTTGGCAGATGCCTATGGGATTCCGGGAGTTACGGTGGATACCCATGTGCTTCGAATTGCAAAGCGTCTTGGATGGGCAAAAGGCGACAATCCTGTCCAAGTAGAAAAAGAGCTAATGAAGGTTCTTCCGAAAGAAAATTGGAACCGCATTAATTTTCAGTTGATTTATCATGGAAGAAGTGTCTGCAAGGCGAGAAAATGTATTTGTGAAAACTGCTGTCTTTCCACATGGTGTGAGAAAAAATATTAATTATATTAGGCAATTGTACAGGTATATGGTATCATAGAGATGATGCCATATATTTGACATAAAAACATAGGAGATATTAGAAAAATTATGGATAAGAAAAAGAAACTGTGCAGCATTCTATTTATGCTGGTTATTTTTGGACTTACCAGCTATGCCATATTTAGCAAGAATGACTTGTCCGAGATTCTATATTGGATACGACAGATTAGAGTCGAGTACCTTGTTGTCGCAATGCTATTTGTGCCGGTTTTCGTATGTTGCGAATCAGTGATAATTTGTTATTTGATGAAACATATTGGCGTAAAAGTATCATTTGCAAGAAGTTGTATGTATTCATTTATCGGTTTTTTCTATAGCAGTATTACACCATCAGCTTCTGGTGGTCAGCCGATGCAAATGGTTTACATGAAAAAAGACAAGATCGGGTTATCAGAATCTTCTATTGTCCTATTGATTATTACAATGGCGTATAAGCTTGTGCTAGTCTTAATCGGTGGAGTTGTTATGTTATTAAATTTTAGATGGCTGCATCGAAGTATAGGAAGGTCGATTACCCTATGTTATTTAGGAATGGTATTGAATATCCTATGTGTTTTAGGGATGGGATTTTTGTTGTTTTCCAAAAAGGTTGCACCATATATCGTATTAAATTGTGAAAAACTCTTGGTAAAAATCCGTATATTGAAATCTAGTGATTGTCGAAGAAAAAAACTTGATGATTTTTTGAAAAAATATAGAGGAGTATCAAAATTTTTAAAAAATAATCGAGAAGTATTCATTCCGGTAATGTGCATTACATTTGTACAACGTGTGCTCATGTTTGTTGTTACATATTTTGTTTATAAAGCATTTCGACTACAAGGAACGACATTTCTTGCAATCGTCATCTTACAAGCAATCATCTCTTTAAGTGTAGACATGCTTCCGCTTCCAGGAGGAATGGGAGTAAGCGAAGGGCTGTTTGTTAAGATTTTCCGCCCTGTTTTTGGACATACATTAGTAGTGCCGGCAATGTTACTTAGTAGATGGGTTAGTTTTTATGTACTACTGTTCCTAAGTGGTGTAATTACCCTCTTAAGTAGCGTGGTATATGGTAGACTTGAAGCAAAAGCCATTGATTCATAGAATCAATGGCTTTTGTGCATCTTAGACAGAAAAAAATGCATCTTGGCCAAATGCCCATTGTGAAAATAATAAAGCTATGGTATCACTATAATTAGCAAGAAAAATTACATAACAAGAGAGAGAAAGTCATGAAGATTTCCATTGATAAAAATGAGAGTTATTCCAAGGTACCTCATGTCATTATTCGATGTCAAAATGAGAATGAAGAGGTAAGGGAACTTGTAGCATTGTTAGAAGCACGAGAGAAAAAACTGATTGGAACAAAGGAGCAGGAGGAACATGTGATTCGCCCTGAACAGCTATTGTATGCAGAATGTGTAGATGGAGCCACATTCATCTATACAGAGGAAGAAGTATATCGCACGATGTATACGTTAGCCGAGTTAAGTCAAACATATGAGAGCCTTGGTTATTTTCGGTGTTCCAAATCTTGTGTCATTAATCTGAATGCAATTCTGAAGCTGACCAGTGAGCTTGGGAATCGAATCGATGCCTGTCTGATTAACGGAGAGCATATTATCATTTCGAGAAGATATGCAAAAGAACTTCGAATGATTTTGAAAGGAGGAGAGGAGGAATGAAGTACATAATCAAGTGGTGCGACTGGGAACTCAAAAATGAATTTATGACAAGCGGTTATTTTTGCGTCATGGTATTCAGTTACGGAATTGTAGAATTGCTGTATGGAAGAAGCCAAGTGAATATATGGGTGCTGTTTGAAATGTTTCTTTTAAACTATGTGATTTCCACTGTGCAGAAGCTGGTGCTAAGTGAAAATAAGGAATACACCACAAAGGAATATTATCGAAAAGTTATCCTATTGATCATTGCGTCCTTTGCAGCAATGGTATTTACATGCCATTTCTTTGGATGGTTTAAAGGGAGTTCTATTTATGCAGAACTATTTATGTACATTACGGTAATTTGTTCTTATCTATATGTATGGATGTGGATGCGTTGGATGAAAAAACGTGATACAAAGGAATTAAATGAGCAGCTTGACCGTTTTAAGGAAAAACAAAAAAAGTAATAGGGAAAGGAGTCGTAAAAGTGGAGAAAGTAATTGAAGTTTCAAATCTTGTAAAGAGATATGGGAAAGCAAGAGGGGTATCGGATATCACATTTTCAGTAGAACAAGGAGATTTCTTTGGTTTTATCGGACCAAATGGTGCAGGAAAGTCGACGACCATTCGAGCAATGCTTGGTCTGATTAAGATGACATCGGGAAGTATTAAGATCCTTGGAATGGATGTCAAGAAGGAGAAAGTAAACATCTTAAAAAGGATCGGCTATATGCCATCAGAAACAATGTTTTATCCGAGTCTAAAGGTGTCACAGATAATTGAAATGACTGCGGAAGCATTTGGTATGGACTGCAGTGAGCGTGCCAGGGAGCTATGTGAACGTCTGCAAGTAGATACGACAAAACGGATTGAAGAGTTATCATTAGGAAACCGAAAGAAGGTAAGCATAGTATGCATGATGCAGCATAATCCGGATCTTTATATCTTTGATGAGCCGACTTCAGGCTTAGATCCATTAATTCAAAAGGAATTCTTTGCATTGCTAAGCGAGGTAAATAAAAAGGGGGCAACGATTTTCTTTTCCTCCCATGTGTTAAATGAGATTCAGACGTATTGTAACAAGGCGGCCATTATTAAAGAAGGCAAGATGATAGCAGTAGATACGGTGACGAATCTTTCTAGTACTTCAGCAAAAAAAGTGACGCTTCGAGGTTGCAAACAGGTACCGCAGCTTGAAGGAATGAACAATGTTTTTGAAGACTCGAATATGGTTAGTTTCCTATATCAAGGCGACCAAAAGAAGTTATTGCACTGCCTAGCAGAAATAGAAGCAGTCGACGTGTTACTAGAAGAGCCATCATTAGAAGAGATCGTGTTGCATTTTTATGAGGAGGAATAGAAGGATGATATTTAAACATGAATGGAGAAGCAATGTAAAAATGCTATTGTTATGGGCAATCTGCATTGCTGGCTTTGACTTTGCTATGATGCTTATGTATCCAAGTTTACAGGAATCGATGCAGGAGATGGCAAGTGCATATCAGAACTTTGGAATATTCACGGCTGCATTTAGTTTGGATCGAATGGACCTTGGAACGGTAATGGGATTTTACGGAATGTATGTAGGTACGATCTTGTCTCTTGGAGGTACGATTTTTGCAGCTATTATCGGAGTTTCAATCTTGGCAAAGGAAGAATCCGAGCATACATCGGAATATTTATTTACGCTACCATACAGCAGAAGAAATATCGTGGCACAGAAAGTTGCAGCTGTTTTTTCAATGCTTGTTGTATTCCAGATAGTTAATTTCCTCCTTGGAATATTGAGCATTCAGATTATAGGAGAGGAAATTTTACTTAAGAAAATAGTACTCTTTCATTGTACACAGCTTTTGTTAGAATTAGAGGTTGCATCCATTGGAATCTTGATTTCTGCTTGCACAAAAAAGGTGTTGATGGGAGCGGGGCTTGGAATCGTACTGTTATTATATTTTATGGATATGATGTCTCGAGTGCTGGAACAATTAGAGTTTTGCAAGTACATAACGCCATTTTATTATGCCAATGCGACCGAACTATTTACGGAGGGAAATATAGATGGCTTGTTGGTTATCATCGGTGTGATTGTCACAATCGTATGTGTTGTGACCGGAACATATTTATTCCGAAGAAAGGATTTGGCAGCTTAGGAATACTAGGACTAAATCATAATCTTTGTTGGAATCGGGTATGCTAATTGCTAGAAACTATAGCGATTGTGAGGAGAAATCATTCGTGTTTACGGATCAGAGATTGACACAGGCATACCAAGAAGCGCAAACAATTGAATTTACAAAAGACTCTAAATTCATCTTTTTTAGTGATCTACATCGTGGAGATGACAGTATCTCCGATGAGTTTACAAGGAATCAGATGATTACGGCAGCAGCACTAGAGTACTATTATAAAAAAGGGTATACGTATATCGAAGTTGGGGATGGTGATGAACTTTGGGAATATAAAAAGTTTAAACACATTAGGACTGCGCATACGGATGTCTTTACAACAATTAAGAAATATTATGACGATCACCGATTTATCATGATCTATGGCAATCATAATATTAATATTAAGCATAGAGCGTATACGGCACATAATTATTTTTATTTTTATGATGAATATAAGGAACAGCAGAGAGAATTGTTTCGTGGAATTCATCCTGTTGAGGGTGTTCGATTGAAATATGATAAGACAGGGCAGGAAATCCTTGTAGTACATGGACATCAAGGAGATTTTTTTAATGACCAGTTCTGGTATCCGACCATGCTGTCCTTACGGTATTTCTGGAGACTTGCACATCTGGTTGGTTTTAAGAATCCTGCCAGTCCGGCAAAGAACCAGAGCAAGCGTCATAAAATCGAGAAACGGTATTGTAAATGGATTAAAAAGAATAAGATTATGCTAATCTGTGGCCATACCCATCGAATGAAGTATCCATTACGAAATGATTTACCTTATTTTAATTGCGGATGCTGTATTCATACAAAAGGCATTACAGGAATTGAAATTAGCAACGGAAAGATCATGCTTGTGCAATGGAGAATCCGTGCAAGAGACGATGGAACATTAGCAGTTGTCCCATCCGTAATTAAAGGGCCAAAACCTATTGAGTATTTTAAATTTAAATAAAAACAGCTAGCAAACAAATGCCAGCTGTTTTTTCTCGTTTATAAGATTGTCGGAACGCCGTTTACGTTGGCTTGTTCGTTTTCGTCTAAAGGAATGATGATACATTTTTGTCCATCTATTACTTGGGATTTGATCTGTGTCATTTTTTGTGGCTTCACTCGAAGGATGACATCATAGTTTGTAGAGTCTTCATGGACGTCAGCTTCTGTAAAGTCATCTTCTTGATTGCGTGGCTCTACTTGCTCGTCGTCTACTTCGTCTATATCATCCATATAATCATCCGTGAGGGAATCATCTTCTAAAGCCTCAGGTGCAGAAGAATCTTTCATTGGAGGAATATCGTCTGAATTCATTTCGATGGCACGGGTCGTTTCTTCTAATTTTTCTTGGAGCTGTTGAACTTGCTCTTCTAATTCAAATTCTTTTTTACGTTGTTGGCTCACCGCTAACACTTTGGAATCAATTAAATGTTCTACGACAGGTGGAGTGTCACCGAAGTTTTCTTCATAAGCAGCTTCAATCTTTGCAGCCACTTCTTCCGGAAGACCACTATCAGCAAGAATCTCTTGAATCGTTTCATTTGTAAGGATTGGTGGTTCATCAGAAGTTGAGTATTCCGCATGCTCGTCCACAATCTGGTTTAACCCTTCTTGAATGTTCATAAAAATCTTAGAACTTTCTTCTTCGTCGGCCACAGCATTGCTAATGATCTTTTGGAACGTTGTCTTTTGTTCTGTTGCAGTTGTTTTAGGAGGACAGCCAAGTCCCCCTTCCATAAATTCTTTATGTGGCTCTTTTGCATTTTTCGTAAAGAACATAATGGAATGGATGTCGCTACTTCGGTCTGTAAACGCTGGGAATAAGAATCCGGTGTCAGGAGCACCAACAACCCAGTCACGAATACGTGGTCCAATGCGGTTTTCATCTGCTAAATAACCAAGGCCCGGTTTTGTAAGTTCCACAGGACAAATCGCACATAATAAATATTCATATACTTCTTCGGATTCGTCTAGTTTCTGGTTGTCCGAAGTCTTCGTCATGACATCGTAAGCATCGTGGAATACAAGGATTAAGTAATTTCCGGCATACTCATAGTTGTCGATGATTAATTGATAGAATGTGTCAAGCAGTGCAGGATTCTTTAAGCGGCTTTCCTTTAAGCCCATTAAGAATTGCTGTTTGCCGCCTGGCTTTTCTTCTTCTAACGGAAACTCAAGTTCTAATAAATTGTTTCCAATCGTTCCGGAAAGCGTCTTTCTTGCAATTTCAAGATATTTATAGAATTCATCTTCATTAAGATTTAAAAATGTTTCTTCAAGATTTAAGATAATTTCTTTTTCGCCATTTACATAGCATCCACACATTTTTGTGAATGTACATTCATTTTTTTTGAATCGCCTCTTCAGCTCTAGGACATCTTTTTTCGTCATAATATACCTCCATTACGCCTTGATGTAGTGAAAAATAAATGTGTCTAGTTCATTATTATATGACAAATTTGCAAGAAATCATAGAACAAAAAAATATATTTTGGCATTATAATGTTACACTTATATGTGTCGATAAATTGAAAAGTGGGAGAGAGTATAAGCGAATAAGTAGTTCTTATTTGATAGAATAAGAAGATGGTGCTATAATGCAAGGGAAAAGAGGCGAAATAATGAAATACTTAAAACAATTTGGCATCATTCTTTTTATTTCATTTCTTGGTGAGATGTTGAATTCAATTCTCCCTTTGCCAATTCCTGCAAGTATCTACGGGCTTGTGCTCCTGTTCTTACTTTTGCGATTTAAGGTGTTGCATATAGATTCAATCAAAGAGACTGGAAAGTTCTTAATTGAGATTATGCCGCTTATGTTCATTCCGGCAGGAGTAGGTTTGTTGGAATCGTGGAATGTGCTTAAGCCTATGTGGGTAGTAATCTGTATTATGACAGTTGTATCAACGATTGTAGTAATGGCGGTAACTGGTACAATCGCACAATGGGTAATCCGATTACAGAAGAAAAATGAGTAGGTAGGGAGAAAATTAGGATGAATCAGATGTTACGGGATTCCGTTTTCTTTGGAGTTATGATAAGCATACTCACTTATGGAATTGGAGTCTTATTAAAGAAAAAATTTAAACTTGCAATCTTTAATCCGTTGCTTGTTTCCATCGTCATTACGATGGCGGCCCTAGTGGCGTTAGGAATTGATTATGAAAGTTATAACTCTGGTGCAAAGTATCTAAGCTATTTTTTGACACCAGCAACCATATGTCTTGCAATTCCGCTATATGAACAGTTAGAGTTATTAAGACATAATATAAAGGCAATTCTGATTGGAATTCTATCAGGAGTAATTGCGAGTATGGGAAGCATCCTTGCGATGGCAGTGTTATTTGGGCTTGGTCACAAGGAATATGTGACAATGCTTCCAAAATCCATCACAACAGCCATTGGTATGGGACTATCCGAAGAACTTGGTGGCTATGTAACCATCACAGTAGCAGTCATTATTATTACAGGCGTACTTGGCAATATACTTGCAGAACGAATTCTTAAGCTATTTAAGATAGAAGAACCTGTTGCAAAGGGACTTGCTATTGGAACATCAGCCCATGCGATTGGAACGGTAAAGGCTTTAGAGCTAGGAGAAGTGGAAGGTGCCATGAGCAGTCTTTCCATTGCAGTGTCAGGACTTTTGACTGTTGTCGGTGCTTCTATATTTGCACAGCTATTTTAGAATCGGACAAATATAAAAACAGGAACATGTTCTTTTTATGGAGCAGTTCCTTTTTTTAGTGTTAGGAAAGTTCACTAAAAATGATAAATCATGTACAAAATAATAAAAAATTGGTACACTAGGGAAAGTGAGGAGAAGAAATAATACGTTGTATAATGGGAAAATGAAAAGGAGGAAGAAAAAATGGATCAAAAAGTGGTATCGCGAGTGTATACGTCAGCACCAACTGATGAAAATCGATTAGAGAAAGAAATGGCAGTATATCGTCTGTTAGATGATTTGGAGATAGAATATTCTCGTGTGGATCATGATCATTTGGATACTATTGATGATTGCGAAGAAGTTGGAGAGTTACTTGGAATCAAGATTTGTAAGAATTTATTCCTTTGTAATGCGCAAAAGACAAAGTTTTATTTATTGATGATGCCAGGGGAAAAACGATTTGTTACAAAAGAGTTTAGTAAATTAATCAATAGTTCCCGATTATCCTTTGCTCCACAAGAATATATGGAACAGTATCTCAACATCACGCCGGGGTCTGTCAGCATAATGGGATTAATGAATGATGTAGAAGGAAAGGTAACCCTTTATATCGATGAGGATGTAGTCAATGCAGAATACATCGGATGCCATCCATGTATCAATACCTCAAGCTTGAAGATCAAGACGAAAGATATCATTGAAAGATTTCTCCCAGCAGTAAAACATGAAATGAATGTAGTCAGATTATAATCCATGACGAAAAAGAAAAAAATCGTATGTTTATTAGGCATTGTCCTGTTGGTCCTTATGTTACTGGCCATCCTTTATTATAAAAAGATCATATCGATCAATGGATGGTTTTCCAGTAGCTATGAAGTAAAGGGAATTGATGTTTCTCATTATCAAGGGGAGATTGATTGGGAAACCATTGAAAAGCAGGAAATCGCATTTGCATTTATTAAGGCAACCGAAGGAAGTAAGACTGTGGATGATTACTTTAAGAAGAACTGGGAAGAGGCCAAAGAAACCCAGATTTTACTTGGCGCATATCATTTTTTCAGTTTTGATAGTGATCCCAAGACACAGGCAGAGAATTTTATTAATACAGTAGGAAGTCTGGAGAAAAAATTACCGCCAGTAGTAGATTTTGAATTCTATGGAGACAAAGAAAAGAATCCACCAGATATTGAAACGATGAGGCAATCACTAAAGACATTTTTAGATTTATTAGAGCAGCAGTATGGAAGAAAGCCGATACTCTATACGACGATGAAAGCGTATCATATGTATATAGAAGGTGAGTTTTCGGAGTATCCATTATGGATTCGTAATGTGTATTATCCAGTAAATCTGGATATGAAGGGAAAATGGACATTCTGGCAGTACTCTGACCACATGCTTTTAGATGGGTATCGTGGTGACGAAAAATACATTGATATGAATGTGTTTGTAGGAAACAAAAAAGAGTTAGAAGACTTTATTGAATAAGGAAAAAATCTTTTATTATGGGAAAATCAGTTTATAATAATAAAAAAAATATTAATTATGTATATATATTTAAGTGCTATGCATAAATAGCCGATATAAAGAAAGGATATTATATACTAAGGAGGAGATTAAAAAATGCAAAAAATTCATAAGATTAATCTTTATGTTGCATGGATTTGTGTTGTTGTCTTGTCTTTAACAACCTTTTTTTCTTATGGAACGGACAGAAAATCGGTGTACGGAATTGCCGTAATGGTAGTTACGGGAATAATTCTTACAGTTACATATCAACTGAAGATAGATGATTATAAGAAAGCGTTAATTATTATATTAACACCGTCCTATGCATTATTAGTGTATGCAATAGTGGTGGGAGGTAATGCAATTGCATTTCTTGGCGCATTTGTTACATTGGGTATGACAATTCGTTATTTTGATAAACGATTAATTAAGATTTATTCAATTTCCTTTATCATCGTTTGCGTGCTTTGTATTATTGTGGATTATAGAATTATTGATCCATATGGATTGATTTCTGGTATTTCTAAGCTTGTTATCTTTACAGCTGCTTGTTGCCTTATGTACATGGGAACAGCTTATGGAGAGGGAAAAATCCATGAAGCGAAAGAGATGCTTGCTATGGTAGAAAAGAACAGGGAAATCGCAAATGATGTTGCAAAAAATTTAAATGAAAGCATTATTAAGTGTACAGACGAAGTAAGCTTGACGACAAAAGAAGCAGTGACTGTAAAACAGGCAGCAGATCAAATGTCACAAGTAGTAGAAGAAACAAGTCAGGCAATTATAAGAGTAAGCGAGAAGGTAAATACTTCAACGGAACAGATTTCATTAAACTACGATTATGCAAAACAGTTAGAAGAACGCTTTGGTGAAGTAAACGAAGCAGTGACAGCTAGTAACGAAGAAGCGGAAAATGTTAAAGTTTCTGTAAGTCAGATGTCAGAGACAGTTGGTGGTGCCAAAGAAGCAACAACTGGATTACTTCAAAGAATGGAACAGATTACAGGCATACTTGAACAAATCAATTCCATTGCATCTCAGACAAACTTATTATCCCTTAATGCATCGATTGAAGCGGCAAGAGCAGGGGAACAGGGTAGAGGATTTGCAGTTGTTGCCAATGAAATTCGCGATTTATCCGAACAAAGTCGTATGGCAGCAAATAATATTCAATCAATCTTAGAAACACTTGCAAATACCACAAAAGACGTAGCAGAAAAGATTACAGACGGTGCAGATGCCGCTGAGTCCAGTGTAGGAAATATCGCACAGTTGTTACAGTTATTAGAAAAAATAGATGTTTCTACAAAAGGAGCAACAGAAGTTGTAAATAAAGAATATCAAATCATTGAAAAAGTTAAGAATGAATTTGATGATATTCAAGAAGAGTTACAAAATGTCGTTGCTACTTCAGAAGAAAATGCAGCAATGATCGTCAATATTTCTGACAGCATTGGTACACAGACAGACGCAATTGAGAACTTATCCCGTTCCATTGGCGAGCTAAAAGATGCTTCAGGAGAATTGGAACAAAAATTTAGTAACTAGAAAATGAAAGCCCTAAGAGTAATCAGATACGGATTGCCTTTGGGGCTTTTCTTTATTTTAGAGGAAAGTTCTTTTGCTAAAGGAGTGTATGTCGGCGGCTTATTATAACATTGTAAATCTTAAAAAGAGGAAACTACATGGAAGTAAATCGAGGATTTGCTATGATGAGGAAAGAGAAAACGTCTAGGGGGAAGAGTTCTATGGAACCAACAGTAATCAATGCAGTTTCAAAGTATCGTCAGACAGATGATATCCTTAAAAAGATGACAGAGAAGGCACTAGGAAAGAAGATTTCGCATTATACGGCAAAGGAACTGGCAGGTGGCTTGTGTAATGCAGTTTATCTACTTGAGGCAGAGCAACAAAAGTTCGTCATAAAGATTGCACCGGCACCCGAGGTTAAAATAATGCGTCATGAAAAAGATATTCTAAATACAGAAGCTAATATGTTAAAGCTGCTTGAGGAAAAGACTACAGTAAGGGCGCCAAGGCTTCTTGCTTATGATGAGTCCTGCACTCTTTGTAATTCACCATATATGATTATGACTTTTATGGAGGGGACCTCTCTTGCAACTATAAATCCGAGACCAGAGGAGCAGAGCATAGGACAGATGCGGCGTGATATCGGACGGTTCTGTCTGGAAATGAGCAAGTTAAAGGCCAAACAGTTCGGAATTCCAGCCATGCCAGAGACGTATCGGAAAGAAAACTGCGATTTCATCCTTCTATTATTCCAGATGCTCTTGCAAGATGCGAAAGAGAAAGAGATTGAGATTCCAGCCGTTACAGGAGAAGAGCTTCTTTCTCTGATTGAGAGTCAGAAAGAGATACTGAATGAGGCAAAAGAGCCTTGCTATGTACATACAGATACGTGGGACGGAAACTTGATGGTAAAAGACAATACACTTGTTGGACTTGTTGATTTCGCAGCAATCCTATATGGAGATCCACTTATGAACCATGATTTTCATGACTTTTCAGAAGAGCCTAGAAAAGAGTTCCTTGAGGGATTTGAAAAGACCTCGTTTACCAAACATGAGAAGATAAGAATCTGCATCTATAAACTTTGGCAGCAGTTAGGAATGATCGTAGAGCGGGGATACCGTGGCTATGATGATCCAAGCACTTATGCATGGGTGCTCGATATATTCAAAGAAGAAATTGCTCATTTTAGAAAATTAGTTTCCTAAGAGCGGCGGTTAAGAATGGCGCATATGGTTTTTGATACAAGCATATAAATAAACAAATCATTTTTAAGGAGTATATATTCATCTATGAGAGTTGAAACTATTTGTTTGTTGATAGGCGTTGTAATGTGTGCCATTCTATCTACCATACTGTTGGCAGGAAGGGGAAAGAAGATCATTGAGCACGCATATCCTGTGTGGGGAGTAATTAGTGCAATGAGTTTGATACCGACCTTTCTTTTACTCGTTTATCTGTTGACAAGCCGTTTTGAATTTTGCTATGTCGTGGAACATACAAATCGTGAACTTTGCTTCATTTATAAGATATCTGCACTGTGGTCAAGCTGGCATGGAGCAATGCTTTTGTGGTCAGTGATTCTTTGCATCGTTGGTGGGATGGCAGTACGATATGCCAAAAGGTATGATAAGAGAATTTTAGGAATTTATTCTGCAATTACAGGATGCGTTATGTTGTTTGCACTGTTTGGAAATCCATTTGAGATTGTGCCAAAAGTTCAGGACGGAGTAGGTGCAGCCTCCATCGTAAAAGATCCATTTATGCTATTATATCCTATCTTTATTCTGGCAGGGTTTAGTGCCGTTGCCTTACTTGCCTCGCTTGGCGTCGTTGCAGAGAGACGGCCGGTCAAAGTAAAACGTTGGATTCGCATTGGATTTTTGTTGCTTGGGATTGGCATGCTCTTAGAAAGCATATGGGGCTATCGATGTCTGGAAGGTGGAGAACTTTGGACATTTCATAGCAGGGAGATTCAGATGCTTGTACCTTGGCTTGTCCTATGTGCCAGCTTGCATGGAAAGAGATATTATTCAAAATACACTTGTATCGTGCCATTTGCGTTAATCATATATGGAACCGTATTTACGGAAAATAAGATTATCTTATGTGTAGTGACCATTATAGCCATTGCTATATTTGGAATTTTTATGGCTAAAAAGGAAGGTCATTTGATCCATGCCATTGATTATAAAAATCACATGGAACTGTTTCGTGTAAGCACTTATGTGTATGCAGGCATCCTTTTTGTGGAAGATATTATCTGTACCATAGGTGGACTTGCAGGCGGAAGAGTCTTCTGTTATGCAGTGAGTGGTTGTTATGTGCTGGTAATAGTGGGACTGCTTCTTTTAGAAGCAAAGCCTATGTCTATACTAAGATACATCGCAATCATTGTATGGAATACGGCCATTACGCTTATTGTACTATGGCTGTATCCGCAGTTTTATGGACTCATGCTTGTGTTCTTTTGGATCTGCCTCTTCCCAGTGACCTTCTTTTTTGCCGAATGGAAGACTTCTATCCGAAGCGAGAGAGCAATCGGCCATTTGTTGCTATCCATGATGATGATAGGTATTCTATTGTATTATGGGGTTCATTTGGATCAGACCGAAGGTGTAGCCGGTGGAGGAAGCCCCCTTTGTTACATATTTTGGATTGGTGGCCTTACAATGTTTCTCTATACAGCTATTTGTATAGTTAGACAAAGATTGAATTAAGAAAAAAGCATAATTTTGACGGAAATGAAACGTTAAAATTATGCTTTTTTGATTAATATGACAATAAAACAGTGAAAAAAGTATTTAAATGGCAAATTATCAGTAGTAATCATATGTAAAAAAGCAATATAATGATACTGTAAATATGTTATGTACATTGAAAGTGGGGATACTTATGAAAAAGAATATGGCAAGATTTACAGCGCTTGCAACTGCTGCGGCGATTGCATGTTCTACATTTTTTTCACCTGTAGGAACAATAGCCTATGCACAAAGCTTTACTTCCAGTGAGGGAAGTTATAATGTCACAGGATTAAAGGTTCCAACGCTTGCGTATGATGACGAATCCATTACGCTTGTCTGGGACAAACCGGAGAATTATAGTTCAGTTGCTGATTACAACATCTATATTAACGGTGAGAAAAAAGGAACTGCTAGAGAGAGCTTTCGTACCAATGCTGATTGGGCAGCTACTTATATGGATGCATTCTATGCAGGAAATGAAAAAAAGAATGTTGATATGGTAAATGTCGATATTCACTCTTATAAAGCAACAGGTTTAACACCTTCGACAGAATACACATTTGAAGTTCGAGCTGTTGATGCAACAGGAAAAGAACTTGGAACGAGCAATGTGATTAAACAGTCTACAACAGCCAAAGAGCAAGAATTCAACATTGTTGATTATGGTGCCAAGACGTCAGAAGGTTATACAAGCTATAATGACGAAATCAATGCATTTATTGAAGCGAATACAAAAGCAATTCAATCTGCAATCGACGCTTGTACAGAAGGCGGAAAAGTTGTTATTCCAGAAGGAACTTTCGTTTCTGGAGCAATTTACTTAAAGAGTAATATGACATTAGAATTACAGGAAGGTGCTGTATTATGGGGATCACCAAATACAGATCACTATGACCATAACTATTTATTGTATCCATATTCCACAGATACAAGAGCATGGGCACTTGTAAATGCATATTCTGCAGATGAAAACCAGATGTATGAAAACATTCGTATCACTGGACAAGGTACAATCTACGGAAACGGATGGAAATATGGTGCAACAAATACACAGTATGGTGATGGAATCAGCGAACCTTTATATCAAGACCAAACAGCTCTTGACCCAGACTATACAGAGTTACCTCAGTATAGATTAGAGCGTTGGATGGCAGGAAAAGCTGCCAATGCCATCAGCCAAGGTATTTTAGCAAAAGACGCATATGAAAAGGCATTTGCAGAATTAAATAATTCTACAAAAGCATATGCAACAAGACCAAATTTAGTAGCTCTACGAGGTGTAGACGGAATTTACATAGAAGGAATCACGGTGAAAAATCCAGCGTTCCATACAATTGCACTTTTAGATAGTAAGAATGTTGTTTCAACAGATGTAAAATATATCACATATGATTGTAACAACGCAGATGGTATTGAAATCGGTAATACACAAAATGCATTGATTTTCAATAACTTCTTTGATACAGGCGATGACTCTATTAACTTTGCAACAGGACTTGGTAACGGAGTTAACGATTCTGAACAGCAGGCATCCAGCAATATCTGGACATTTAACAACTTTATCCGTAACGGCCATGGCGGTGCGATTGCAGCAGGAAGCCATACAGGTGCTGGAATCGGTAATATGTTAGTGGAAGATAACGTAATCAACTTAAATGAAATGCCATTCCGTTTTAAGAGTGCACCAGTAAATGGTGGCGGAATCTACAACGTTACAATTCGTGACTGTGCAGTTGCAAACTGTAAACAACTTTTCGTTATGACGACAAGCTATGGAGATGCAAACCAAGCATTTGAAGTAGAACCAGCAGATAAGCCAGCAGAGTTTTCCAATATTTCTGCTTACAACATTACAGCAGATACAATTTCTAAAAACTCTTTCTACTTAGAAGCAGATGTATCTGCAGTTTATAAACCATGGCATACACATCATGATTTATATTTCCAAGATATCACTTGCACAAACATCACAACGAAAACTTCTGAAGTAATCAAAGGTTGTGAAAATGTTGAATTCAACAATGTATCATTAAATTGGAATGCAAGCAAGGTTGCTACACCAACTCCATGGAGTACAATCCAGAATTCCAAAGGAATCAGTTTCACAGGAACTACTACAACATCTGCAGTTGCCGAAGATGCTATGCAAGCTCCAGAGTGGCCAGATGGTGTAAAAGTTTCAGTAACTTCTGACGTAGTTGCTAACACAGGATATAACACTGCAGACGTAACACTTACTTGGAACGAAGCTGAAAATGCAACGAAATATTCTATTGATGTACTTGTAGATGGAGAAAAAGTAGATCAGTTAGATGGAATCACAGATACAACTAAGACAATAACAGGCTTATCTACAGGCGTTGAGTATACATATAAGGTATACGCTTGCGATGCTACTGGAAATAAGACATTAGGAAGAACTGTTACTACTAAGTCAGCAGGTAAAAAAGATGTTACTCCAGTCGTTGGACCAACAGATAGTGCATTAACACTTGACGGAACAGGTTATACATGGACTCGTGCTACCTTTACAAAAGCAAGCCTTACAGACAGCAGAGTAAGAGGATATAAGGCTTACGTAAATGGTACGCTTAAAGAGACATTTTATAACTATAAAATCAAAGATGGAACAAATCCAGACCTTATTTCTCAAACAGTAAGAAGATTAACACCTGGAACGGAAAATACAATTAAGATCGTTGCATTTACAGATGCAGGATGCGAATTTGTATATGAAGAAGGTAAGGTTACAACACCAAAGAACTATGACCATAAAGCGCCAGTATGGAATAATGGTTCAAAACTTACTGTTAAGACAGAAGGAAATGACATCGTTCTTTCTTGGCCAGCTGCAACAGACGACACAGCAGTGAACGGATATCGTGTGTATGTAGATGGAAAACCAGTATTAGGAACAGATAACAAAACATTCAATCAAGTAAACGGTTACTATACAACAAATAAAACAAGCTATAAAGTATCAGGTTTAGACCTTACAAAAGAGCATACTTTCAAAGTTGAAGCCGGAGATACTTGGTGGAAGGCAGCAGAGGGAGATGGACCATATCATTGGACATTAAGCGGCCCAACAGCAGTTTATAAACCAGTAGTACAAAAACCTGAAGAATCAAAACCTACAGAAACAACAAAACCAACTGCAACACCTACACCAACAGTAACAACAGTTGCACAAGTGAAAAACTTAAAAGTATCCGCAGTAAATACAACTTCAGTAAAAGCTACTTGGTCAAAAGCTGATGCAAATGGTTATGTGGTATCTTATCGTAATGCAGCTGGAAAAACGGTAACAAAGACAATTACTTCTGCATCAACTACTTCTTGCGTACTTACAGGACTTGCTCCAAATAGGAGCGTAACTGTTACAATCAAAGCATATAAGACAGTAAATAAGAAACCTGTTTACAGCAAGACTGTATCCGCTTCTGGAAAGACAAAAGCACTTGCAAAAGTAACAAGTGTCAAAGCTTCCAGCGTGAAAAATGACAGTTTTAAAGTAAGCTTTAAGAAAGTTTCCGAAGCAGATGGATATGTAGTAACTTATAAGAATGCATTAAAGAAAACTACTACAGTAACATTAAAAGGAAACGCTAAGACATCGTTAACAATCTCAAACCTTTTAAGCAATAAGACTTACAGTGTTGCAATCAAACCATATAAAGTTGTAAATGGCAAGAAAGTATATGGTTCTACTGTAACAAAGAGTATCAAGACTGCTAAGACTGTAAAACCTGCAAAGGTTACTCTTAATAAAGTAACGAAAAAGTCTAAGACAAGTGCAAAAGTAAGCTTTAAATCAGCAAAGAATGCAGCTGGATATGAAGTGTCTTATTCACTTAAAAAGAACTCAGGATATAAGAAAGTAACAGTAAAGAAAGCTTCTACAGTTACTTTATCCAAATTAAAATCAAAAGGTACGTACTATGTAAAAGTAAGAGCATATACGTATGAAAATAAAGTAGTAAAAGGTAAAGTAGTAAAACAAAAAGTTTACGGAGCTACTTCTACTATTAAAAAAGTGAGTTTAAGATAATCTTGAACGTGAGAAAAGGACAAGCCTAATGTGGAGGGCTTGTCCTTTTTATTGGTTTGGTTATAATAGAGGTAATGACAAAAGGAGGTGCTTATGGATGTTTTTTAAAGAAGATACGACATATAACGATATGCGTTATGATTCCATGATGCAATGGCTGACAGAAGTAAGGGATGGAGACGATGTAGTAAATCGCGGCGGTGCGAAACTGACGCTTGAATATATTGATCATTTGATGAAGCAAATCAAACAGTTAGAAGATAAGAATGCACTTAAGGATGAATTCCTAAAGAAAATGAAACAAAAGAGCATGGAAACTAAATAGCAATCAAGGAGGCTGCGCTACAAGCAATACAATCTTGTAGCGCAGTTTTTTTGAAGAAACAAAAACATTTAGAGTTTTGATTTCTTCCAGTAAAACCATATTTCTCCTATGAACGTTCTTAGTTATACTGTTTAAAACAGGAGGATAAGTAATGAAGAAGAAATTTATAACAATGGCTCTTGGGCTATCCATCTTTTTAGCATCGCCAGCAATGCCAGTTAGTGCAGATGGCGCAACGGTTGCAACAATCGGAGCAAACCTAGATGATGCACAAAGAGAAAAGATTTTTGATTACTTTGGGATTAAAGAATCAAGCGTAGAAGTACTTACTATAACAAATAAGGATGAACGCGAATATTTAGAAGGCGTGGCATCAGAGGCACAAATTGGTCGACGTACTTATAGCTGTGCGTATATTGAACCGACAAAAGAGGGAAGCGGCATCAATATCAAGACAGCAAACTTAAGCTGGGTGACACCATATATGATTAAGTCAACGCTTACGACGGCAGGAATCTATGACTGCAACGTGATTGCGGCAGCACCATTTAAAGTAAGTGGTACAGGCGCATTAACAGGGATTATGAAAGCGTTTGAAAGTGTTACTGGAAATGAGCTAGAAGAAGAGAAGAAAGAACTTGCAACAGAAGAGCTTGTAATGACAGGGGAACTTGCAGACGAAATCGGAACGGAACAAGCAACTGGTATCATTACAGAAATCAAAGACAGCATCATCGGTGAAAATATCATTCAGGCAGAAAAGATTGAGCAAGTAGTTATTGACTCAAGTAAAAATTACAATGTAACATTATCTGACGAACAGGTAAAGATGATTACAGGGACAATGGAAAAGGTTGCAAATCAAGAGTATGATTACAGCCGTTTAAAGAGTACATTTAAAAGTATCACAGACAGTGCGTCAGAGAAGCTTGGAATTGAAGTGGAAGAAAAAGCCGATGAAACTGAAAAAGAACAGGGTACAGGATTTATCGAAAGAATCAAAGAATTCTTTAAAGGAATCTTTGACTGGTTCAAAGGGCTATTTACGAAAGTGGAAGAAAAAGTAGAAGAAAAAGCAGAAGAAGTAAAAGACCTTGGTATCTTAAATCAAACAAATGACGATGTATTTGGAGAGGATGCCATTATCGAATCCACAGAAGACGAAGTGACTGTGACAGCTGCGCCTACAAACGCTCCAGTGGAACAGACAGAGGCGCCTACTTCTTCACCTGAAGCTACTAAGGAAGCTTGGCAGGAAGAAGAATTAACAGTAACACCAGAGCCAACGAAAGAAGCTGACGAAGATACGGTGGAAGTAACACAGGAACCAACAGAATATCAATAAGTTTTTTATAAGAATGCCGGAAGTGATCTTTATCGCTTTCGGTATTTTTTACGTTGCGGAATTGAAAATAGTGTACTAAACTTATAAGAAAAGGGAATGTAGAGTACATGAATATCATTTCATATAGCATTTGCTTTGGAAGTTATGAAGGATATAGAAGATGGAAGAAAGGAGGAAAATAACGTGGTAGACTTTTTCAAAAATTATTTTAAGAAAGATTGGTCGTTTGATGATAAAGTAATAACAACAGCTTTTTGCGCACTAGCAGGAATCTTAATCGGAATCTTTATCTCACCAATCAAATACGGAATTACAACATGGAGTTACAACGGATGCAATAACGGATCCAACAATGTTAATGACAAATCTTATTCAAAAAACAAACCAGCCCAGGAAAAAGAAAAAAATAAAGATAAGAAAAAAGAAGAAACAGAGAAATAGAACAAATTAAGCCCATCAAAAATGATGGGCTTAATTTTTGCAGAAAACTAAAACTACAGCCTTAGCTTATTCGAAATCGGCAGAAACCGTGTCAATCTTGTTGACAAGAGTGGCAATTGCCTGATCTCCAGTTACGTTGCAGGCTGTACCGAAACTGTCCTGTGAAAAGTGAAGAGAGATAATAAGCTGTTGCATTGGTTCTGTAAAACCAAGTAAGGAAGAAATCAGACCAAGGGCTGCCATCACGCCGCCGCCTGGAACACCAGGAGCTGCGACCATTGTTACACCGAGCATAAAGATAAAAGGTGAAAATATGGAGATGGTTGGAGTCAGTCCATTGGCAAGCATGATTCCCATAGCACCAATGACAAGGCAAATTGTATCTCCCGCAAGATGGATGGTTGCACCAAGAGGAATGACAAAGTCGGCGATATCATCTTTGATTCCATTTTTCTTAGCACAGTCCAAGTTTACAGGGATTGTGGAAGCACTGGATTGTGTACCCAAAGCTGTAAAATAAGCAGGGAAGATTGTCTTAAGCTTCTTTAATTGATTTTCTTTTGTTACAAGGGAAGTAAATAAAAACTGAACTACGATATACCCCCATTGGAACACTAAAATGCAAAGATAAAGCTTTAAGAACATCTTAATCGTTGGGAAGAGTTCTCCCTCAGCAGCAATTTTACAAAACAGGCCGGCAATATGAATTGGGATTAAGGGAATAATCACCTTGTTCAAAGTGCGGCTGATGATTTCTTGTAAATCACGGATACATCCAAGTAATGTAGCCCCTTTGCTATTAGCCATTCCAAGTCCTAAAAGGAAAGCAAGGATTAAAGCAGTCATAACACCAAATACCGGGTCAGCAGTAATGGTAAAGAATGCTTCAAAGGAATTGGCAGCAATCGATGTGCTCTCAATTGGTTTAATTAAAGAGGGAAGGAATGCTTTACCTAAAGCAAAGGCCAAAAAGCCAGCGATAACAGTAGAAAGATAAGCAATTAGGAGTGTGATACCAAATAATTTGTTCGCTTTCTTTCCAAGGTCAGCTAATCCAACGGCTACAAACGAAACGATCAACAGTGGAATGATAAAGTTCAAAAATGTTGAGAAAAGCGAGGTGAATGTGGCAAATGCCCTGACAATTCCGTGAAAGGCAACGGTATCCTCAATATGTAACAGCTCTCCCAGAGAACCTATCAGAATACCGCTAAGAATTCCAAGTAGTAATTTTGTCAACAAACCAAGCTTTTTTTCTTTCATATGTACTTCCTCCAAAGACAGTCCGTCATGTGCGGACATTAGTATTTATCACGTGGACATGTTGGTAAGGATACCAAAATATGCTAGTAAAAGCAAAGGTAAATAGTGGTAAGAATGTAAAAAAAATCTTTTTTACTTGTAAAATTATTGACAAACGATAATTTTTAGCATATATATAATATATAATTATTGTAAAACGATAATTTTTAGGAGAGTTTTTGCGCAGACTATTCTATCAAACACTACAAGAAACGAGGTAAGGCAGTGGGAAAGAAAAATAGAAGCCTAATGATTTTGTTAGATGCCATATTGTTTGCGACGATTACATTTTTCATGTATCAATTTGCAGGAATGGCGAAAGCATGGGAGTTATTAGTCTTGCCATTTGATCTGGCAGGAAGAGGATTACGACAATTGTCGCTTTCATCAGGGATAGGTAATGTGATTGCAATCGTTTTGTATCTTGTAATTTCATTAATTCCAATCGGATATTACATATGGATGAAAATTAAAAAACGTCAAGGAAGAATCGTGGATGTATTACTGTTTGTGATGAGTGGATATTTATTGTTTGCACTTTATTATTTTGTAAATCCTCAACATATAGAAGCATTGTTCTATTTAGAAATCAGTACGAAAGATAAACTTTTAGTAGGCAAGTTTGTCCTTAGCATGTTATTTTATGCATTGCTATTTGCTTATGTTGTAATTCGATGGATGGATAAAATCAAGGAAGATACGGATTATAAACAGGACCTACAAAGAAATGTAAAGGCAGTATTGTTATGTGTAGTCTATGGATATACTGCTGCCATTGCAACCGAAGTAATGGTTACAGTACTTGATTTGATTAAGAACAGACAAAATGGATTGCTTGGCTTTAACCTTGCAAAAGAAGCAGGAGAACTACTTCCTCAAATAGTTGTGATTGTGGTCCTTGTAAAGGCAGTGCAGTTATTTGAACAATTAGAAATTACACGTTATAGTCATTTGACAGTAAAAAGGGCAAAAGAGCTATCCAAGTACAGTAGGATATCGGTTTATATATCCATTACAAGCTGCATTTTTGTAAATGTACTTCAACTATTGTTTGCAAAGAACTTAATGAATGTAAACTTTGTCGTTACATTTCCAATCTTGCAGGTAATAACAGCATTGGGATCTATGTTGCTTGCAAATTATTTTAAAGATACTATTGAGCTTTATGAAGAAAACCAATCAATCATTTAGCTAAAGGAGTTGCTTATGGCGATACGCGTTTATTTGGATGAGGTGCTAAAGCGTAAGAAAATGACCTCGAAGGAATTATGCAAGTTGGTCGGAATAACCGAGGCGAATTTATCAATCTTACGAAGTGGGAAAGCGAAAGGCGTTCGTTTCCAAACGCTCAATAAGATTTGTTATCATTTGGACTGCGAAGTGGGAGAAATATTAAAATTTGATGGTGAGTTGGAGGAAGAATAGCATGGGTAGAAAAAGAAATTTCATTACGTTAATTATACTAACTGTTACAATGATTATTAGCATGACAGGATGTCAGTTGGCGGAAACAAAGACGGATACGAATCCAACAGTGACAGCAGAGGAACCAAAAGAGAAAAAAGAAGGGGAAGATATTTTTTGTGGCTTGTTTGCAGCCTATGGAGAATATAATGAGTTGCTAGAAGATAAAATCTATGCAACAAAAGAAGGAACGAACTACAAATTTAATGGATTGAATGGTTCGTATATGGCGATATATGAAGTGAAGAAAGAAAAGTCAGAAGATAATTATATGGCTTCCGCAACATCAAGTAATCTTTCTGATAGAAAGACTAACATTGGTGGAAATGAGGAGGGAACCAATACTAATGCAGAAATAACGGCTACCCAGAAAGTCGTTTTTAACAATAATGTGCAGTATTTGAGAGCGTATCCAATCTACATGGATGCCGAGAATCAAATGTAGATATTAAATGAACCTGAAGCTGCAGAGGCAGATACTAATATAAGCGGATCACTATCTCAGACATTAAGCGAAAAATGTACAGTTACAGAGGATGGAAAGTCAAGGACTTATAGTACAACGGCAACGATTACGGTGAAAGCAGTAGATGAACTTAAGTATGTGGTTGTAAAAGAAATGAGTGTGAATGATGTGCTAGTTGCTAGCTCTAGTTTTAACAAGAGTGCATTCAAACCATGTAAAGACGAAGAAGGCATGGATGACTACACCGATGCAACACTAAAGCTGAAAAAGAATACGGACTATCTTCTTGTGGAAGACCATGTAGTGACTGCTGATAAGAAAGAGAAAACTGTTCGAAGAATCGTTAACATAGATGAGGAAGACGCGGAAAACAATTATATAATCTGTGATTTTGCGGAAGATAATGGACTTGTATTTGAACGTAGGATTCATTTTGAAAGATAGAAAAACAAAGTGGTGATAATCTGAAAAAAGTAGTGGATAGAATTCAGATTATCACTATTTTTTTGTGGAAAAATAAGGTATTATAGTAATAAAAAAAGAGATAAAGTGGTAGTCGTATTTGTGATGAATAGGGGGGAGAAGGCTGTAATTGGGGTACTGCGATATAACTTATTTTGGGACAACACTCCATTTTGTACCATGCTTTTTGTAAAAGAGGAGTTTCAGAACAAAGGATATGGAAGAAAACTCATGGAATTTTGGGAAAAGGACATGAAAGCATTGGGGTATGGAATGATTATGACGTCTACTCAGGTAGATGAAGATGCACAGCATTTTTATAGAAAATTAGGGTATAAAGATAGTGGAGGACTGCTCATTGATATTGTGGGGGATGAGCAGCCGATGGAACTATTTTTTATAAAATCACTTAGCTAAATGCTAGGCTATAAGAATAAGAAATATCACACGATTAGAAAGGAGAAGGTGGCAGAGAGTAAATTATCTGCGGCTAAAGAGAAGGTATGAAATACAAAAATCCGATTATTAAGGGAATGCATCCCGACCCAAGCATATGCAGAGTGGGGGAAGATTATTATTTAGTAAATAGTTCATTTGAATATTTTCCGGGCATTCCGATTTTTCATAGTAAAGATTTAATCCATTGGGAGCAGATTGGGCACTGCATAACAAGAAACAGCCAGTTAAAGCTTGTAAAAGGGTTTCCAAACTGTACCGGAATCTATGCGCCAACGATTCGTTATAGCAATGGAGTCTTTTACGTAGTTACGACAAATGTTGCTTATGGAAGAGAAGATGAAGGAAATTTCTTTATTTGGACAAAGGACCCATATGGCGAGTGGTCGGACCCTATCTTTTTAGATATGCCTGGAATCGATCCTTCCTTATTCTTTGATGAGGACGGAAAAGTTTATTATATGGGGACCTATGGAGAAATTTATTTATGTGAGATTGACATACATAGCGGAAAAGCAATTGGGGAAAGAAAGAATATCTGGAGGGGCACAGGCGGAAATGATCCTGAAGGACCACATATTTATCATATCAATGACTGGTATTACTTATTTATTTCAGAAGGTGGTACCGAGTTCGGTCATATGCTTACGACGGCAAGAAGCAAGAATATATGGGGGCCATATGAACCTTGTCCAAACAATCCAGTGTTGACAAATAGAAGCACCTCACGTCCTATCAAGTCAGTAGGACATGCTGATCTTGTTAAAGACCAGAGAGGAAAATGGTGGGCAGTATGTCTTGGCGTCCGTTCCATCGGGTATCCATTTAAACATAATCTGGGCCGAGAGACCATGCTTGTAAAAGTGGAGTGGACAAAGGAAGGCTGGCCAATCATAGGAAATAATGGCTTCGTGGATGTGGAGATGGAAGCAGACTGTCTACCAGAAGTGTTAGTGGAAAAGAAGCCTGCAAGGGATTGTTTTTTATCTCCTGAGTTAGACTATGTATGGAATTACCTTTACAATCCGATAGATGGTCTAGTAAAATTAGAGCAAAAGCAAGGCGGAGTTCTGCTGTATGGAAATGAACATGGCCTGTCGGAGAAAGAATCGTTAGCTTGGCTTGGAAGACGTCAGGAAGAGCATGTCTGTACCGTACGCACAAAGCTTCGCTTTGATCCAAAGAAAGACAAGGAAGAGGCCGGTCTCACAATCTATATGAACAACGTCCATCATTATGAGGCGGCACTTAGTAAGGTTGATGGGAAAATCGTGATTCTATTACGAAGAACCATCGGCTCCTTATATAAGATTGAGCAAATGATCCCATACGAAAAAGAAGAGGTAATTCTAGAGCTTATAGCAAATGAAGAGTTTTACACGTTTGGATACGGTGAAACAGAAGAAAGCATAAAAGTACTTGGACAAGGAGAAACCGCATATCTTACAACGGAAGTAGGAGGAAAATTCACAGGAAACTATATTGCCATGTATGCAACCGGCAATGGAAGCCCATGTGAGACTCCAGCGCATTTTTCCTGGTTTGAGCTAAGAAATAAGGAGTAATCATGAAAAATACAAATGTGGTAGAAATTGATGTACACAATATGACATGGATTCAGGCGAAGGCATGTATCGACAGCAAAGTAAATAAGGCAAAAAAAGATGTGTATGTCGTACGCGTCATCCATGGATATAACAATGGAACAGCACTTCGCGACAAGGTAAGAAAAGAATACCGAAAGAACGCCAAAGTAAAAAGCGTAGAGCTATCACTAAATCAGGGAATCACCGATTTACGATTACGGGATTTATTCTAATAAAAAAGAAAAAGGCTGCCGCGATAACGAGAAGAAACACGCAGAGCGTGTTTCTTCTCGTTTATTTTTCATTGCAAAGGATGTCTTCTACATAAGCTCGAAGGATTTCACCAACGCTCCATGCCTGCGCATAGCAGCCACGGGAAAGATGTGGTTCATCACCGTCGAAGATTTCTGCAATCTGACCGATGCAGCCATCCATTAGATGGTCGCTTAGCGGTTCTATTAACTTTCTTGCAAATGCAATGCTTTCCGGACTCTTATGATGCACTTTTACATAGGCCGTGACAAGGGCTCCTAAAGGAAATGCCCAGGCAGTTCCTTGGTGGTAGGCAGCATCCCGGTCACTTAGTTTTCCCTTATAGATTCCTTTATACTCAGGGTCGGATGGAGCGAGAGAACGAAGTCCATAGGTAGCGTAAAGATGCGTCAGTACGGTTTCCACTACCATGGCTGCTTTATTCTCATCCAACATAGTATAAGGGAGGGAAACAGCATAGATTTGGTTTGGACGTATTTTAGCATCGCATTCATTCTGGTCAACGACATCGTAGAGGCAGTTCAAGTCTTCATTCCAGAATTGTTTGTTGAAGGAAGTTTTGACCTGTCTAGCAAGTTCTTCATATTCCTCGTATGGCTCTAAAAACCATTTAGATAAAGACACCATGACCTTTAAGGCATTGTACCAAAGGGCATTGATTTCTACTGGCTTTCCATGTCTTGGAGTCATAACGACATCATCAACACGCACGTCCATCCAAGTTACCTGGTCAAGCCCGCTTCCTGCATGAATCAGCCCATCCGTATCCATGTAGATTGAAAATAAAGTTCCGCTCTTGTAGGCATCAATGATTTCTTTTAATTTTGGATAAATTTCTGTATGAATAAAGGCGGCCTCTTTCTCGGAATCATGATAGGTCAGATATTGGTGGACAGAATAAAAATACCAAAGAGAGGCATCCACGGTATTATAAAGAGGTTCTTGTCCTTGGTCAGGAAACATATTTGGGACAAGGCCATCTTTTATGTAAGTAGCAAAGGTGCGAAGGATTCCTTTGGCATCCTCGAACCGTTTTGTAATGAGCGTAAGCCCCTGCATTGCAATCATGGTGTCACGGCCCCAGTCAGTAAACCATGGAAGGCCGGCAAGAATCGTCTTATAACCGGTAGAGGCGCGGGAGACGATGAACTGGTCGGCAGCAAGAACCAAATCAGAGGAAAAGGAATCAGACAGGCCAGCCTTGCGGATAAGCTTAATTTGACGTTCCCTCTCTTTTGCAATGGTGATGCGGGCATTTTCTTCAAAGGAATCCTCGATTGTTGCGATAATGGAAATCTGTTTTCTTTCATAAGGGGCGATGGAAACGTTAATGCAATAGGGAGTATAGTTTACATCGAGGCCGGTATTGCCTGTATCAAGTTCTGTCTGCAATACAAGTGGGGCATCATAAAGCTGTTTATTTTTTGTAATCACGCCTTCGCTTGTAAATAAACGCAAGGTAAGGTCTTTGTTTTGTTCTGGATGTAAGGTAATTGTCTGATTAGAGATAGAAGATTGAAACTGTAGATCAGATTGTGTGCTTGCTCCGCCGTGTTCTCTGTAATTAAAGAGAGGAACAAGGGAAAGGGTAGTCTCTTTTCCTTGGGTTTCGACTTCATAGCTGATTGCCACAGTATTTCGTTCCCGTTCAAAACAAATGGTCTTTTTTAGAAATACACCTTCCACATAATACTTAAATTCCGGCATGCCATCGTAGATAAATCGCTGCAGATAGCGCTGGCCTTCTTCGTTTTTATCATTCAGGCGCTGGTTGGTAAGAAGGGAGTAGGTATGCTCTGAAATAGTAAGGGTTTCATTTATTTTAGACAGGAGAAGATAACGGTTTACAGGGGAATGTAAGCTTGCAATCAAAAGTCCGTGGTGCTTTCTTGTGTTAGCACCGATGATGGAGCTTCCGGCATAACTTCCTAGACCGTTGGTAATACACCATTCTCTTGTGATTCCTTCTTGGAATGACTTGTAATAGCTTTTGCCAAGTACTTTTTGACTCATGGATATCCTCCTAACATGCTTTTTATATTAATTATACCGATAGACAGGGCAGAAAAAAAGAAAGAGAAGTAAGAGATTATAAGGTTTTATATCAAATATATTAGAAGTTATAGTCATAAATGTTGGTGAAAGAAAAAAGGCGAGAATGTGTAAAGCTATTCTTGCACTTGTGAAGGAAATGAGCAGAAGTTAGAATGTAAATATAAAGAAAAAAGAAACAGTTTTAGGGAGGATAATAAAATGGAAGATTTAGATGAACAATTAATAAATTGGGCAATTCAAAAAATAAAAACTGAGTATAAAGAGGATGTGGCATTGTTAATAGGTCAGGAAGGCAGCAGAAGCAATTATGATGTATTTATCCAATGCCATTGCAACGTATAATGGAACGTATCTAAATGGACGATTCGGTGACCAGCAATTTATAAAAGAGGTCATTGGAATGAACGAGTATCCAGAAGGATATGAGGAAAAATGCAGTACCATTATGGAAGCGGAAGAAGTAAATGCAGTCAAAGAGGAAACATACAAGCTTCTAACAGCAGTCCGTAACTTTTTTAAGGAAAGAACGGTTCGTAAGGCAGTGGCACGGAATTATAATTATGGAGATCTGGCAGGCTGGTATTATGAGATGCAGTATTCCTTTCGAAGACTTTTCTATTATGTGGAAGCCGGCGATATAGGAAGTTGTTATGAACTGGCAGGGTATATACAGACAGAGTTAGACATTGTAAAAGTCGAATTTGGCTTAGAGACCATGGATCTCATGGGAGAATTTCATGTACATAATTTAAAGCTGCTTTCTAAGAAGGCAGAGGAGATTAGAAACTATATTATTTCGGTAATAAAGACCCAAGGAGTCAAGCTGAAAGTATATACAGGGCTTAATGAATTTTTTAAAGCTCAGGAAGAATAACGACAAGGTTAAGTAGGTGATAGGGTATGAGATACAAGAATGCATCCAGTATTCTGCCCGACGAACTATTAGAGGAAATACAAAAATATGTCGTTGGAGAAACCATTTATATTCCTAGGAAAGAGGAAAAGAAAAAATGGGGCGAAGACTCTGGAGCGAGGGCGTATTACCGTGAGCGGAATGAGAAGATCATTCATGAGTTTGAAGAAGGTGACAGTTATGAAAACTTGGCAGAACGATATGGGTTGTCTATTGATTCTATTCATGGATAAAGAAGTAGAGAAAAATGAGTCATAGTTCTGCAAGGAACTATGGCTCATTTCAGCTTGTCGATGAAAATGAAAAACGAAAGTGTTCTTTTTATTTGTCGCTAATAATAAAACGAAATAATGACCATGTTAATATTAGTTAGGGCATGCAAATAAATAGATGAATGGTGATTGTTTTTAAAACATTTTGAAAGAAAATGACTGATTTTTGAAAGAAAATGATTGAAAATGAACGAAAATGATTGACAATGACCTTTTCTTTTTGTAAAATGGACCTATCAAAAGGAGTGATGAGAATGTTAACACCAGAAAGACATAATCGAATACTTCAAATCCTTAATGAGCGTAAGGCGGTAACAGTAGCTGAATTGACAAAAGAATTGGAGACTTCGGAATCAACAATCAGACGAGATCTGACAAGTCTACATGAGTTGAATAAGCTTGTCAAAGTGCACGGAGGTGCAACTGCGATTGATGCTGATTTTACAAGTTATGAAGAAGACGTGGCGACAAAGTCGACTCGTAACGTGGAAGAGAAAGAAGCAATTGCAAAATATGCAGCCAGCTTG
Organism: uncultured bacterium; assembly: GCA_905214875.1. GTDB lineage: Bacteria > Bacillota > Clostridia > Lachnospirales > Lachnospiraceae > KM106-2. Next base: position 34,141 of record CAJMNR010000031.1, read on the forward strand.
ATTAATAAAGATGACTTTGTATATATTGATGCAGGAACTACGACAGAAAAGATGATTGATTATATCGAAAACACAGGAGCTGTCTTTGTAACAAACGGAATCGCGCATGCAAAGAAACTGATTCAAAAAGGATGTAAAGCCTATGTAATCGGTGGCGAGTTAAAGCTTTCTACGGAAGCCATCGTCGGAGCAGAGGGTGTCAACAATATGAAGAAATATAATTTTACAAAAAGTTTCATTGGAGCCAATGGAATCGGGGTAGACCAAGGGTTTACGACTCCTGATTTAGAAGAAGCAGTGATAAAGCAGGAAGCAGTCAAAAAAAGTCATGTAGCTTACGTACTTGCAGATCACACGAAGTTTGGAAAAGTGACATCAGTGACATTTTCAAGATTGGACCAAGCAATAATTATTACTGACAGAATGGCAGATGAAAAATATAAAGAACAGACAATAGTAAAAGAGGTGCTCTTATGATTTATACAGTAACATTCAACCCGGCACTGGATTATGTGGTTGGTGTTGAAGACCTAACACTAGGCATGGTGAATCGTACCAATAAGGAAGCGATTTTCTATGGAGGAAAAGGAATCAACGTATCTACCGTACTTCATGCATTAGGAAGAGAAAGCGTTGCACTTGGATTCGTTGCAGGATTTACTGGGATGGAGATTGAAAATGGTGTAAAAGCTCAAGGCGTGGCAACGGATTTCATCCATTTAAAAGAAGGAATGAGCCGAATCAACATTAAGATCAAATCAGCCGAAGAAACAGAAATCAATGGACAAGGTCCAACAATTTCTGCCGATGCATTGGAACAGTTATTTGCTAAAATAGATGCATTAAAAGACGAAGATGTCTTAGTGCTTGCAGGAAGTATTCCAAATACGATGCCAGATGATATTTACGAAAAAATCATGGCAAGACTAGAAGGAAAAAACATTCATATCGTAGTAGATGCAACCAATGATTTATTACGTAATGTTTTAAAATACAAACCATTTTTAATTAAGCCAAATAATCATGAATTAGGAGAAATGTTTGGGGTAACGTTAAAGACGGACGAAGAAATTGAGCATTATGCAAAAGAACTTCAAAAACAAGGTGCTAGAAATGTACTCATCTCTATGGCTGGAGATGGAGCAATCTTAATTGATGAAACAGGAAAATGTCATAAGATTGGGGTTCCAAAAGGAACAGTAAAGAACTCAGTAGGTGCAGGGGATTCTATGGTAGCAGGCTTTTTAGCCGGATATCTTGAGAAGAAAGATTATAACCATGCATTAAGAATGGGTACAGCATCAGGCAGTGCGACTGCATTTTCGGAAGGATTAGCTTCCAAGGAACTTGTATACGAATTATTACAACAGATTTAGGGAGACGACATATGAGAATTACTGACTTAATTAAAGCGGAAGGCATCAAACTTCAATGTTCCGCTACGTCCAAAGAAGAAGTGTACAATCAGTTAGTAGACTTACAATATGCTTCTGGACACATCAACGACAAAGAAGAGTATAAAAGAGGAATTTGGGAAAGAGAAGCACAAAGTTCTACAGCTATCGGAGAAGGATTAGCAATTCCTCATACAAAAAACAAAGCTGTTGTAGAGGCTGGTCTTGCAGTTATGACATTAAGAGAAGGAATTGATTGTGATTCCTTAGATATGGAACCAACAAACCTATTCTTTATGATTGCTGCACCAGAAGGTGGCGGAGACGTTCACATCGATATGTTATCCAACCTTACAATGATGCTTATGGATGTAGACTTTAGAAACCGTTTACTTGCAGCGAAGACGACAGATGAATTCTTAGAAATCATCAACGAAAAGGAAGCTGAAAAATTTGGTGGAGAAGAAAAGACAGAACCAGCAGAAGTAAAGAAAGATGGTTACCGCGTATTAGCAGTAACAGCTTGTCCTACAGGAATTGCCCATACTTTCATGGCAGCGGAAGCATTAGAAACAAAGGCAAAAGAACTTGGAATTTCAATTAAAGTTGAAACAAATGGTTCTGCAGGAGCGAAAAATGTCTTAACAAAAGAAGAAATTGAAGCAGCAGATGGTATTATCGTTGCGGCAGATAAAAATGTTGAGATGGCTCGTTTTAATGGAAAGAAAGTAATCAAGACAAAAGTTGCTGATGGTATCCATAAGCCACAAGAGTTAATTGAAAAAGCAGCGAATGGTGAAGCACCAGTATATCATCATACAGGAGCAGCCGAAGCAGAAGAAAGCAAAGAAAAAGAAAGCATTGGACGTCAATTATACAAACACTTGATGAGTGGTGTATCTCATATGTTACCATTTATCATCGGCGGTGGTATCTTAATCGCATTAGCTTTCTTACTTGATGATTATAACATTGATCCTTCAAACTTTGGTTCTAACACACCACTTGCAGCATTCTTCAAACGTACTGGAGATGCAGCATTCGGTTTCATGTTACCAATCCTTGCAGGTTACATTGCAATGAGTATCGGTGATCGACCAGCACTTGCAGTCGGTGTCGTAGGTGGTTACCTTGCAAAGACAGGTATGACATTTACAGCAGCAGAAGGCGTTGCACCAGGATTTTTAGGTGCATTGCTAGCAGGTTTCGTAGCAGGTTATTTTGTACTCTTATTAAAGAAAGCATTTAGCATTTTACCAGATTCCTTAGAAGGAATTAAGCCAGTATTACTTTACCCATTACTTGGAATTCTAGGTATCAGTATTTTCATGTGTGCGGTAAATCCATTTGTAGGAAGTATCAATACAGCATTAAATAACGGATTAAATGCAATGGGTGGATCTAGTAAGATCTTACTTGGTTGTGTAGTAGCAGGTATGATGTCCATCGATATGGGTGGCCCATTCAATAAGGCAGCATATGTATTTGGTACAGCGGCGATTGAAAGCGGAAACTTTGACATTATGGCGGCAGTTATGATCGGTGGTATGATTCCTCCATTAGTAATTGCATTATCTACAACATTCTTTAAGAATAAATGGTCTGAAAGAGATAGAAAATCAGGTATCGTAAACTACATCATGGGATTATGCTTTATCTCAGAAGGTGCAATTCCATTTGCAGCAGCTGACCCACTTAGAGTTATTCCATCTTGTATCGTAGGTTCTGCAGTAGCAGGTGGTTTGTCTATGGCATTTGAATGTACGCTTAGAGCACCTCACGGTGGTATCTTCGTATTCCCTGTAGTAGGAAACGTAGTTGGTTACCTTATTGCATTAGTAGTTGGTTCTGTAGTAGGTATGTTACTTTTATCTTTCTTAAAAAAACCAGTAGCAAACAATAAATAATATTCGTACCATATTGAGGAGGAAAATACGATGGTTTCGAAAAAATTCATAATTAAGCATCCGTTAGGAATTCATATGAAGCCATCGGCTTTTCTTATCAATGCAATCAAGGAACTTGAGTCAGCGGTTACGATCGTAGCCAATCAAAAACGAGTAGATGCGAAAAGCCTTATGATGCTAATTGCAGCATGTATTAAGTATGGCGATGAAGTCGAAGTGATTTGTGAAGGCCCAGAAGAAGATGTGGCAATGGAACGAATCACAACTGTAATAGAAAATAACTTTGAATCAGTTTAGTTAATAAAAGGAATCTTTTGCTTAATAGAGGAGTAATCAACTATTTTGCGAAAGATTCTTTTTTTATCTATTGGAAATTGCCCGGTAATCCACCTTTTCCACTTTATTCCTGTTGATAATTTTAATAAAAAAAGAAGAATGTGGAAAGAGTGGGTGGGGCATGTTATACTAAGACATACATAAAAAATGGAAATTGAGGAAAAAATAGAAACACTAAGAAAGGGGAGTGTCAATTGAAGAAAGAAAATCCTTGGGAACATATAGCGTTACAGGAGTATGAAAGCCATATGGGGCTAAAGTCTGTCAAACAGCTCCAAGGGTTGAATGAAAGCATGGCAAGGCAGCTAAATAGTTATCCGGTTTCCAGCGTCATGATCTTAGGAGTCGCAGGTGGAAATGGACTGGAGCATGTTCGTTCAAACCAATTCGAGAAGGTGTACGGTGTGGATGTAAATGCGAAGTATTTGAAGGCATGCAGAAAACGCTATGCATACCTTGGGGAAACCTTGGTTACGATTCATACAGATTTACAGAATCCAGAAACTATATTGCCATCGGCAAAGCTCTTGATTGCCAATTTGCTGATTGAGTACATAGGATATGAGAATTTTAAACGGGCGGTAAAACAGACAGATGCGACATATGTATCTTGTGTCATTCAAAAAAATGAGGAAGAATCGTTTGTATCGGAGTCAGAATATCTTCACACATTCGATAATTTAAGTGAAGTGCACCGAGAAATTGACGAAGAAGGCCTTAATGAAGTGATGCAGCAAATGGGATATCATAATGTAAAAACAATAAGGATGGACATGCCAAATGGCAAACAGCTAATACAACTGGACTATAAAAAATGAGGGAATACACCAATAGGGGGGGGATTACCGCTGCATTCTCAGCATTTATATTGCAGGCGACTGATAAAGAATCTCAATTATATAAGACTGCCTTGACTTATGCAAATGAGTTAATTACGATAATGATGAAGGAAGATGACCTCGGCGAAATCAAGGCGATGGAAGCCCTTCGTTTCTTGTAGGCGTTTAATCGGATAGAAATAGAAAAGGAGAAAGAAAATGTTAGAGTTTAAGTATGATACACAGTTATTGATCGAGGGAGAGAATCTTTCCGAAGATGAAATCAATGAATATATCACAAAGAATATTAAGGGAGATTGCCTTCTTGCAGTTGGCGATGAAGAATTGATTAAGATTCATTTCCATACAAATACGCCTTGGGTACTTCTTGAGTATTGTTCTACATTAGGAGAAATCTACGATATCGTCGTAGAGGATATGGACCGTCAAGCAAGAGGGCTACAAGGTTAGTTCGGCTCTTTGCTATTACTGATGAGAAAAGAGGTATCATAAAGAAAAGTTAAGACAGAGAACAAAAAAATCATAAGATTATTGGAGGGAATGCTATGAATCATTTAGGAACGAAACGACTAACAACAGAGCGACTAATCTTACGCAAGTTTAAAGATGAAGATGCAGTGATGGCATTTAAAAACTGGACAAATGATCCAGAAGTTACAAAGTTTTTGACGTGGCCTCCACATAAGTATATTGCAGTGACGGAATCCTACATTGACTCAGTTATTGACAGCTATAAAGAACCAGATAGTTATAATTGGGCCATTGAAGTAAAGGAAACAAAAGAGGTCATAGGAACTATCTCCGTAGTTCAGCAGAATACGAAAATTGAATCAGTACATATTGGATATTGCATAGGAAAGGAATGGTGGCATCAAGGCTATACCTCTGAGGCAATGGCGCGAGTTATCAAATTCTTTATGGAGAAAGTAGAAGTCAATCGTGTGGAAAGTCGTCACGATCCAAGGAATGAGAACTCAGGAAAGGTCATGATGAAGTGCGGGATGAAGTATGAAGGAACCATTCGACAGTCTGACATGAATAATCAAGGGGTTTGTGATGCTTGTTGGTATGGTTTGTTGAAAGAGGAGTATTTCAACAAGGAAAATTAGAAAGGAGTAAAGTTATGGTGTTTTAGTATTAAAACATCATACAAGTATAAATGGAATTTGAACAATTAGTAAAAATAGCAAAAGATACGCTTAATCCATGGGAACTATCGGATACTTGTTCTTCTGGGAGCGTTGCAGCAGCAATATTGACGGACAAAGGAAATGTATATCGTGGAGTTTGTATAGATACTCCATGTTCTATGGGATTTTGTGCAGAGCATGCAGCAATTGCGGCAATGATTACGGCAGGAGAGAACCGTATTGTAAAAGTAGTAGCAGTGAGCAGTGAAGCAGGAATTGTTCCTCCATGTGGAAGGTGCCGTGAATTCATGTACCAGATCAATCATGAAAATCTGGCCTGTGAGATTTGCCTAAAGGACAAGGTAGTGACGCTAGAGTACCTATTACCAGAGCGCTGGTAGAGTATTAGTTTACATATTGATATAAAAAATCCCTCATACAGTAGTTGTATGAGGGATTAGCTTGTCGACAAGCTTTGGAGGAAAGCCCTCTTCTACGATAACCGTTCGAAGAAGTCATGATATCCAAAGGTTTTTACAATTTTGTTTACCCCTTCTTTTGTATGGATTGCAATGGCTGGAAGGGGCATTCCGTTAAATGTATTATTTTTTACCATGGAGTAAAGGGCCATATCAGTAAAAATAACCGTATCTCCAATGGAAAGAGGTTGTTCAAATCCGTAGTCTCCAATAATATCACCGGCAAGGCACGTAGGTCCTGCAAAACGATACGTATAAGGAGAAGATGTGGTCTTAGGGTCACTGGCACCAATCACTTCTGGGCGATAAGGCATTTCCAGTACATCTGGCATATGGCAAGCGGCAGAAGTGTCAAGAATTGCGGTCGTAATATCATTTTTAACAAGTTCAAGAACTTTTGCTACAAGAAAGCCAGCCTGATACACAACGGCTTCCCCAGGCTCTAAGTAAATGTCCACATCATAGGTTTCCTTTAGGTGAAGGATCACAGAGACTAAACGGTCGATATCGTAGTCATCTCTTGTGATGTGGTGTCCACCGCCAAGATTGATCCATTTTACCTTGCTAAGATAAGGGCCGAACTTTTTTTCTAAAGCAACAACAGTTTCTTCTAAGGCATCTGAGTTTTGCTCACAAAGCGTATGCATATGGAAACCATCGATGCCTTCTAGGTGACTAAAGTCAAATGCACTTTTGGTAACGCCAAGTCTTGATCCTTTCGCACAAGGATCATAAATACCATGGTCTTGTGTACTGCATTCAGGATTTAGACGAAGTCCGCATTCACGGCCTTTCTCATGAACAAGTGGAGCAAAGCGTTCATATTGAGAAATCGAATTGAAAATAATATGGTCGCAGTAGGAAAGGATTTCCTCCATTTCCTCTTCCTTATAAGCAGGAGAGAAGATATGAGTTTCCTTACCGAATTTTTCAAAGCCAAGTCGGGCTTCGTAAAGCCCGCTTGCAGTCGTGCCACAAAGGGCACTACTAATTTGAGGATACATGGAAAACATGGAGAATGCCTTTTGGGCAAGCAGGATTTTACAACCAGTTCGGTCCATGACCTCTTTTAAAATCATCAAGTTCTTTTCTACCAATGCTTCATCTACTACATAGGCTGGCGTTGGTAAGTCTTTTACGTACTTATTCATAGGATTACTCCACCATGTCAGGGTTGAAGCTTTCTTTCCAAGGAAGGCCCCATTTGTTTAACGCATCCATAAATGGATCTGGATCAAATTCTTCGATGTTATAAACACCTTTCTTATCCCATGTCTTCGTCATTAACATCATGGCACCGATCATAGCTGGAACGCCTGTTGTATAAGAGACAGCTTGAGATTCTACTTCTTTATAGCATTCTTGATGGTCACATACGTTGTAAAGGTAGTAAGTCTTGTCCTTACCATCTTTCTTTCCTTTAAAGATACAGCCGATGTTTGTTTTACCTACTGTTCTAGGTCCAAGAGAAGCAGGATCAGGAAGGACAGCCTTTAAGAACTGTAAAGGAACGATTTGCTTGCCTTCGTATTCGATTGGCTCGATAGAAGTCATGCCTACGTTTTCAAGACATTTTAAATGTGTTAAGTAGCTTTGACCAAATGTCATAAAGAAACGGATACGCTTGATTCCAGGTATGTTAAGAGCAAGGGATTCAAGCTCTTCGTGATGAAGAAGGTACATGTCTTTTTCACCGATTTCTGGGAAGTTGTAGACACGCTTGATTTCCATAGGTTTTGTTTCTACGAACTTTCCATCCTCCCAGTAGCTTCCGTTAGCACTTACTTCACGGATATTGATTTCAGGGTTGAAGTTTGTAGCAAATGGATAGCCATGGTCTCCGGCATTGCAGTCTAGGATGTCGATATAGTTAATTTCATCAAATTCATGTTTTAATGCGTAAGCACTGAATACACCTGTAACACCAGGGTCAAAACCACTTCCTAAAAGAGCAGTGATTCCAGCTTCTTCAAAGCGTTTTTTGTAAGCCCACTGCCAGCTGTATTCGAATTTTGCAGTATCTTCAGGCTCGTAGTTTGCAGTATCAACATAGTTTGTCTTTGTTGCAAGGCAGGCATCCATAATCGTAAGATCCTGATAAGGAAGAGCTAAGTTTAACACAACGTCAGGTTTAAAGTCGTTGATTAAAGCCACTAATTCATCTACATGGTCTGCATTTACTTGTGCAGTAGAAATCTTAGTAGCAGTTGTATTCTTAAGTTTCTCTTTTAAGGCATCGCACTTACTCTTTGTACGGCTCGCAATCATAATTTCAGTAAACACTTCGCTGTTCTGGCAGCATTTGTGGATGGCAACGCTAGCAACGCCTCCACAACCAATAATAAGGGCTTTTCCCATTTTCGTATCCTCCTAAGATTATAGTTTAAAATAATTTATTTACTAAGTGATAACAAGAATTCTCGTAACACTTTACAAGCAACAGCAGTAGATGCCCCGGAGGCATCTAACATAGGTGAAAGTTCATTGACGTCACAGCCGACGATATTTAACTTGGAAACTTTTAAGATGGCATGGAGCAGTTCCATAAAGGTAACGCCGCCAGCTTCCGGTGTTCCCGTTCCCGGAAATACAGAAGGGTCTAACACATCTAAGTCGATGGTAAAATACACAGGTTTTCCTTCTAAGGATTTAATCGTATCCTCAAGTCCTTCAAAGGAAAAAGGATGTAAATTAGTGTGGGACTTTGCCCATGTAAATTCTTCTCTTAATCCGGATCGAATGCCGAACTGATGAATCTTTCCATCGCCAATCAAATCCCAGATTCTTCGGATAACGGAAGCATGAGAAAGTTCGACACCAAGGTATTCCTCGCGAAGGTCGGTATGTGCATCAAAATGAATCACATGCACGTCAGGGTATTCTTTTAAAACAGAACGGAAATTTCCTAATGTAACAAGATGCTCCCCGCCAATCATAAGTGGAATTTTTTTATCAGACACGATTTTGTCTGAGAACTCTTCAATCTGGGAGAGGGCGATTTCGCTGCTTCCAAAGCAAAGTTCTAGGTCGCCACCATCGAAATAGCAGTAGTCGTCCATATCTTTATCCTGATAAGGGCTGTATGTTTCCAAGCCATAAGACTCTGCACGCATGGTACGGCTTGCAAATCTTGTACCTGGTCGGAAAGAGGTTGTGGAGTCAAAAGGCGCTCCGAATACGACAATCTTAGATTCCTCGTATTCATTTTCACAGCCGAGAAATGTCTCCACATTTCTTTGTAATTTATTTTTCAACATCTTCTAATAACTCCTCTACATAGTTTGGAAGTGCAAAGGCACCTTTGTGAAGTTGACTATTATAATATTTTGTCTTAATGCCAAGAGATTTCCAACGTGCCACGTCTTGGTCGTTTAATGGATGGTATTTCTTTGAGGCAAATCCAAACAGCCAATGGCCGGAAGGATAGGTCGGAATATGTGCCTGATATACCATGCTGATTGGAAACGATTCAATAATGCGTTTGTGGGCACGCTGCATTGCAATGGCATCTTCTTGATAGAAAGGACTTTCATGCTGGTTGACCATGATGCCATCCAAAGTCAAGGCCTTATAGCAGTTGCCGTAAAATTCTTTTGTGAAGAGTCCTTCACCAGGGCCAAATGGGTCCGTGGAGTCTACAATGATTAAGTCATATTCGTTATGTTTTCTTCGTACAAATTTTAAACCATCCTGGTATGTGATATGTACTCTTGGATCTGTGAAGGAACAGGCAGTCTGAGGAAGGTATTCTTTGCAAACTTCGACTACCAGTTCATCGATTTCCACAAGGTCGATATGTTCAATCGTTTCATAACGGGTAAGTTCGCGAACGACACCACCATCACCTGCACCAATGACAAGTACTTTCTTTACATTTGGATGAACGGCCATTGGAACGTGTACAATCATTTCATGATAGATGAATTCGTCCTTTTCTGTTAACATCATATAACCGTCTAATGTTAAGAAACGTCCAAATTCCGGAGAATCAAAGATGTCGATTCGTTGGAATTCGCTCTGTTTCGAATAGAGCTGTTTATCCACCCGTATCGAGAATTTTACATCTTTCGTATGTTTTTCAGTAAACCAAAGTTGCATTACATGTCCTCCTTTATGATATTGATATATTCAATGTTCATATCCTCTGGACCGGTTAAGGAACAGCCCTTTTCCTTGGCATAGGCGATATAAGTTAAGATGTCTTTTGTGATCATTTCGCCAGGAGCAAGGATAGGAATTCCAGGAGGATAACACATGACAAATTCCGCGCATACATGGCCGGCACACTCTTCGATCGGAACAAGAGCCTTCTCGGCATAAAATGCATGTTGAGGGGAACAAATCACGGTCGGATTGATATATTCATGGGTATATAAGTTTGACTTTTCTTTCTTAAACCGTCTTCTAATTTCCGAAAGGGCACTTACTAAGCGTTCCAAATCACGAGGACGGTCACCAACGCTGATATACGCTAGAATATTGCCGAGATCGCCAAATTCAATCTGGATATCATACTCGTCACGTAATAAGTCATAGACTTCGATTCCGGCAAGGCCAATTGGAAGTGTATTGATGGAAAGTTTCGTATGGTCAAAATCATATACGGAATCACCGTTAATTAATTCTTTGGAATAGGCATAGTAGTCACCAATCTCATTGATTTCCTGTCTTGCATATTCGGCAAGCTCGGTTACTTTATGGAAGACTTCCTTTCCATGAAGGGCGAGATTCTTTCTGGAGATATCAAGGCTGGACATTAATAAGTAGGAGCCGCTCGTTGTCTGAGTCAGGTTAATGATCTGTCTTACGTAGCCGGGATTTACGTTTTTACCAGTAAGCAAGAACGAACTTTGTGTCAGGGAACCTCCAGATTTATGCATGCTGACAGAGGCCATATCGGCACAGGCAGCCATTGCAGTAATTGGCATGTTGTCGCCAAAGTAAAAATGGGTACCATGTGCTTCATCAACAAGAACGAGCATGCCGTTGGCATGCGCTAGTTCTACTATGGCAGTAAGGTTTGAGCAAATGCCATAGTAAGTTGGATTATTAACGAAAATGGCCTTTGCATCAGGGTGATTCTTTATTGCGTCCTTTACATCAGAAACTGACATTCCAAGTGCAATTCCTAGTTCAGGATTTGTTTGTGGATTTATGTAAACAGGGATGGCACCGTTTAACACAATGGCATTGATTACACTGCGGTGTACGTTACGTGGAAGGATAATCTTATCGCCTCTCTTAGTCGCAGTTAGTACCATGGCTTGAACAGCGGAAGTAGTACCGCCAACCATGAAAAATGCATGAGCAGCACCGAAGGCATCAGCTGCCAGGTTTTCTGCTTCAGCAATTACGGATACCGGATGACAAAGGTTATCAAGAGGCTTCATGGAGTTTACATCAACCGTCATGCAGTCTTTTCCTAAGAAATCGGTAAGTTCAGGATTCCCCTTGCCATGTTTATGCCCCGGTACATCGAAGGGAACGACGCGCATATGCTTAAAACGTTCCAGTGCCTCTTTGATCGGGGCTTTATTTTGGTCTAAATTCAATTCTTTTTCCTCCTAGTAAATATTACTGCCAGAGTAGATTTCAATCATCTCACGTCGCAGGTTGTTTTCGATTTCCAAACGAACGGCTGGAGGCAGTTCAAAGATATCCATGTTAAATAAATAATTTTTTAAATCAATTTCCTTTACCATAAGTTTTGTATGAAATAAGTTACATTGGTACATGTTCATATCCATGGCATTATAACGTTTTAAAATATCCTTACTAATATATTCTTGTATGGACGTAATTTTGTGGTCCATAAATAATTTCTTTCCACTGACGTCTCTTGTGAATCCACGGACACGGTAGTCCATTGTGATGATATCGGAATCAAAGCTCCCAATCAAATAGTCAAGGGTAGAAAGGGGAGTGATTTCTCCACAGGTTGCAACATCGATATCGACACGAAAAGTTGCAAGAAACGTTTCAGGATGATATTCAGGATAGGTATGAACGGTCACATGGCTCTTGTCAAGATGGGCAACGACAGTATCCGTATTACCTGGAAGCATGGAGCCTTCTGCAATCAGAAAGGTCACGCTTGCACCTTGTGGATCATAATCTTGTTTGGATATGTTGAGAACATGGGCACCTATCATTTCGGTAAGTCTGTACATGATCTGTGTCAGGCGTTCTGAATTATATTGTTCATCGATATAAGCGATATAATCCAGTTGTTCCTGCCTCGTTTTGGCATAACAGACATCATAAATATTAAAGCTAAGAGATTTTGTCAAATTATTAAAGCCATAGAGTTTTAATTTGTCTTCCATGATCATGACTCCTTTAATATTGGATTCCTTTAAAACTTTATTTGTCCCAGGAAATATAGGAAACTGGTTTCTGGGCATAAAAAAAGCGATAGGTGGAGTGTATATCCACATATCACTTGTTTACGCACTTATATTATATTGGCATAAAAAAAAGAGATAGCATACCAATATCTTAAGCGCAGTTAGAGTCTATATAGCAAAGAATTACTTTTAATACTCTTATTGATTGTTTCACAAGTGATAGTGCTTAGGGCACACCATTTTACGGTTGTAAGTAACCAACTTATAAAATTTGAGCAGTTAGCTCAATCAATAAGGCAACAAAGTTGCCAATCGGCATTTGACCTGGCTGTCCGTATGGCCGTTATCTGATAAAGTCGAAGACTTTAAAAAATGGTCAAAAATTCATTGCTGGTAAACTGTAACAAATTTACCAAGATAAGGTTTGAACCTCATATAGTATATATTATATGCCGGTGTGCAAAATATGCAACAATTTTTTTGAAAAATTTTGTTTTGTAACAAAGTCACAGAAAAAATAGAAAAAATGGTTATACTAATATTATAACTAAAAAAATGACAGATAAGGAGTGGTGACCATGTCAGCATTACACATAACAAAGGACAATTTTGAAGCAGAGGTATTACAGGCAGATCAACCTGTTTTAGTAGATTTCTGGGCAGAATGGTGCGGCCCATGTAAGATGTTACTTCCAGTAATTGAGGAATTAGCAAATGAAGTTACAAATGCAAAGATTTGTAAAGTAAATGTGGATGAACATCCAGAAATTGCGCAAAGATATAAAGTAATGACAATTCCAACTCTAATCGTATTCAAAGATGGAAAAGAAGTGCAAACATCAATCGGAGTTAAGCCAAAAGAAGAAATTCTTAAGATGTTAAACGTATAGAAAAAAAACGGTGTGATCGTCAGGTCACACCGTTTAGCTTGTCGACAAAGTCGACAAGCGTTGGATGAAATCAGGATTTCATCCAGTGCTGAAGGTGATGATTGGTGCACCTTCG
>CAJMNR010000032.1 GCA_905214875.1 uncultured bacterium
TTATCTCAAATGTATAGGATAAAATCTATGTACCCACTATGGAGCGTTTACCTTGCATGACCTTGGCGACTGCCGTGATAACGAAAGAAACTCGCAGAGCGTGTTTCTTCTCGTCTACGCGGGCAACAAGCCAAAGTGCGTTCTTGTTGCAGGTAAGGGGTTTCTTCTCGTCAGAGGATATAGTATGATTATTACAGATTAGAAAGGGTGGAAGAAATGAAACTTAGAAAAAATGTATTTCGAGTACTTATGATCATCTGGATGATAATTATTTTTATGTTTTCAGCGAGAAATGGAGAGACGTCGGGACAGGATAGCCATAGAGTTGGAAAGTTGATTGGGAAGATTGTTATTTCTGGATTTGAGGAATGGAGCGAAGACGAACAGATGGAGTTTGCAGTAAAAGTGGACCATGTTGTCCGTAAGACATCACATGCATTAGAATATACGATGCTTGGAATCCTTGTTGTGGGAGCATTTTTAGAGTGGGAGAAAAACCGTAAACTACAGGGAGTCGTGTATTGGCTGATTGGCACGTTTTATGCAATGACGGATGAGTTCCATCAATTATTTGTGCCGGGACGAAGCGGACAGGCGTCGGATGTATGCTTAGACAGCGCAGGTGTGATGGTTGGTGTCGGAGTTTCATTTTTGGTCGTGATGATAGTTCAAAGAAGAAGAGGGTCATGGAATCGTAAGAAAAAACGCAGTAGTCGATAAACGGCTACTGCGTTTTTGTGTGAAACATAAGAATGTTTTCTTAATTTACATTTTCATAACTGCAGCATTTAGTTTCTGTGTAATAAGTTGTGTCACTGCCACCGCCAACTTCGATAGCGTCTTTTTGGCAGCGGCAGTTGTCATTGTATTTACAGCTGTTTACATTACATGCAACTGTGTCGGCTTCGCCGCGGGCAGATGTGTAGTCTGCAAGGTTACTGTATCCTTTTTGGTTTAGATAGCTTCCGCAGCAAGTGTCTGCTTCAGTAGGAGCACCTTGTCCTCCTACATTAATTGGGTTCATATAGCAACTGTGGTCTTTATTGTAAGAACAGCTTGATACACTGCATCGTACTTGTGTCATAATTGATTCACTCCTTTAACTAAAATAACGATCTAATAAGCCTTTGAATGCACAGCCGTGTCTAGCTTCATCTTTACACATTTCATGAACAGTATCATGGATGGCATCAAGATTTTGTTGTTTCGCTTTTGTTGCAAGCTCTTTTTTGCCTTGGGCAGCACCGTATTCAGCATCTACACGTGCTTGTAAGTTTTCTTTTGTAGATGGTTTTACGACTTCGCCAAGTAATTCTGCGAATTTTGATGCGTGATCAGCTTCTTCATAAGCAATTCGTTTATATGCTTCTGCGACTTCTGGATAGCCTTCGCGGTCAGCTTGGCGGCTCATGGCAAGATACATACCGACCTCAGTACATTCGCCCATAAAGTTTGCACGTAAGTCGTCTAAGATATCGTTTGCTACATCAGTGGCAACACCGATTCTATGTTCGTCCGCCCATTGAAGTGCGCCTTCCATCTTGTTGAATTTGTCACTTGGCGCATTACAGATTGGGCACTTTTCTGGTGGATTTTCTCCCTCATAGATGTAACCGCAAACGCTACATACGAATTTTGACATTGTATGACTCCTCCTATATGATGTGAATTTTAACAACTTTTTGTAGTTGAGATCGTTATTTAGAATATCCGAATTCTGTGAAAAAAATACATTGGGCTAGGAAAGTTTGTTTGATTCGGTTATAATAGCAGTTATGAATTAAGAATGAACGGAAGTTAGGTGTAGGACATGCTTACAAGTAAAAACGAACAGGCGCTAAGGATTTTAAAACAATATTATGGATATGATGGATTTCGTGAAGGACAAGAGGAACTGATTACGAGTATCTTAGAAGGAAAGGATACCTTTGGTATTATGCCGACTGGGGCAGGAAAATCGATCTGCTATCAAGTGCCAGCACTTATGTTAGAGGGAATCACGCTAGTAATCTCACCGCTTATTTCCTTAATGAAGGATCAGGTGCAGGCGTTAAACCAGATGGGAGTCTATGCCGCATATCTTAATAGTTCCCTTACGACAAATCAGTATTTTAAAGCATTAGAATATGCGAGACAGGGAAAATATAAGATTATTTATGTGGCACCTGAACGACTTTTAACGGATTCATTTTTAGCATTTGCCATGGAAGCCAATATCTCTATGGTAAGTATTGATGAGGTTCACTGTGTGAGCCAGTGGGGACAGGATTTTAGACCAAGCTATTTACGAATCGTGGACTTTATCAATGAACTGCCAAGACGACCAATTATCAGTGCGTTTACAGCAACAGCAACCAAGGAAGTAAAGGATGATGTTATTCATATCCTTGGCTTACAGGAGCCAACTGTCTTGACAACAGGATTTGACCGCAGCAATCTTTATTTTGCTGTGAAGCATCCAAATAATAAATATAACGAAGTAAGGGCGTATCTTGAGGAGCATCCGAATACGAGCGGGGTTATTTATTGTAGTACGAGAAAGAATGTTGAAGAAGTGTGTGATAACCTGATTCGCGATGGATATGCTGCAACGAGATATCATGCAGGATTAAGTGACAGGGAACGTGAACAAAATCAAGATGACTTTATTTATGATGTGAAGCCGATCATGGTAGCAACCAATGCATTTGGAATGGGTATTGATAAGAGTAACGTTCGTTTTGTTATTCATTACAATATGCCAAAGAACATGGAAAGTTATTATCAAGAGGCCGGCCGTGCAGGGCGTGATGGTGAAAAGGCAGAGTGCATCTTATTATATAGCGGGCAGGATGTCGTGACCAATCAGTTCTTTATTGAAAATGCTCGTGAAAATGAAGAATTGTCAGGTGAGGCGCTAGAACTTGTTAAGGAACGTGACAGAGAGCGTTTAAAGAAAATGACATTTTATTGCTTTACAAATGATTGCCTTAGAGATTATATGCTTCGTTATTTTGGAGAATACAAGGATACGTATTGTGGAAACTGTTCCAACTGTATGACCGAGTTTACCGATGTAGATGTTACAGAGGCAGCAAGGGCAATTATGGGTGCCATTGATTCTTGCCATGAGCGTTATGGAATCAGCGTATTGATCGATGCCATCCATGGAAGCAAGAGCCAGAAAGTATTAAAGTTCCATTTGGATGAGAATGCGTATTATAATGCGGTTCCGGACATTTCCTTAGTACGACTTCGTCAGATTGCGAATCATTTGATGCTAACGGATTATATCTATCTTACAAGCGAAGAATATCCGGTCGCTAAGTTAAAAGAAGAGGGATTTGATTTCTTAAATGATGAAAATCAGAAGATGACGATGAAATTCCCGAAAGTGGAAAGAAAGCAGAGCGCGTCGAAGAAATCAAAAGTCAAGAAAGTGCAAGTCGAAGGCGATGTGGATTCCAATTTATTCGAGCAGCTTCGTGAGCTTCGTTATTCCATTGCCAAGGAGAAGAAGGTTCCACCATATCTGATCTTCTCCGACAAGTCCTTGACGGATATGTGTCGCCGTATGCCAATGACAAAAGAAGAAATGTTAGAGGTAAATGGTGTTGGTGAAGTGAAATTTGACCACTACGGCGCACAATTTATGGAAGTAATCAAGAACTTTAATAATTAACCAAAAGGGCGTCACTTCATAGTTAAACGAGCTATGAAGTGACGCCCTTTTGTCATTCCTAGGAAAGTTCTTTGTTCATACTATTCTTCCTTATCTACAAGGTCTGTATAGCTGTCACTTTCCGTAGATTCAGCGGAACCGCTTGTTAAGGAACTTTTCGCATTTTCTTTTGCTGCATTACGGATTGTTTCCATATACATTTGCTGGCATTTTTCCAGTTGTTTTCGAAATCTTTGATTCGATTGTTTGCTCATGATCATTCACTCCTTCTTAATTCATAGGTAGTATGCTTTATTTCGTTAAAGTTTATACAAAGTGAGTATGTGCATAAATATTACACAAAGATTGATAAAAGAACGTATAATACCTGCCTGGGTTAAAAAAACTATTTGCTATGTAAAAACTAGAGTTCCCTTGAAAGGGGGGCTTGGTATGTTTTTTGGAGTAGTGGGGGATAGCTATTATAAAGAAACAGTTTGAGTGTAAAAGAAATGCAGTAATAGTAGGAAAAATGAAAAAACAGTGAAGATGTATACGTTTTATTCTTAACAAATTGGGGAAAAAACACTTTCCTAAGAAAAATAGCACAAAAACAGACAGCGACTACTGTAAAATCTTACTAAGTGCCTAAAAGTTTTATAAAAAAACTGGGAAATTTTAATATGGAAATAATATAGTTTCTTAGTTATAATAGATACTAATTATTTTTATCTTGGAGGGATTACTTTATGAATACATTAATGGAAGAAGCAAGTCGCTGTTTACAGTGTAAAAATCCTAGATGTCAAAAGAATTGTCCAATTAGTACTCCAATTCCAGAAATTATTGAACTTTATAAAGAGGGGAAAATCATGGAGGCTGGTGAAATCTTATTTCACAATAATCCATTAAGCGCTGTTTGTGCAATCGTTTGTCCTCACGAGGATCAATGTAAAGGAAATTGTATTAAGGGCATCAAAGATCGTGCGGTTGATTTTTATGAAATTGAAAAATACGTATCCAGCTACTATTTAGAACATGTACATTTCGAAGAAGTGCTTGATAAAAAAGAAGATGTTGCAATTATTGGTGCAGGCCCTGCCGGTATCACAATCGCAATAATTCTTGCAAGCAAAGGTTATGATGTAACTATTTTCGATGCGCATGATAAGATCGGTGGTATCATGAGATATGGTATTCCAGATTATCGTTTACCAAATCACATTGTAGATAAATACAAAGAAAAATTAATGGAACTTGGCGTGAAATTCCGTCCAAATACATTAATCGGCCCAGTAATCACACTAGATACTATGCTTGAAGATGGATATAAAGCAATCTTCATTGGTACAGGCGTATGGAATCCAAAGCCTCTAAGAATCAAAGGTGAGACACTTGGTAACGTACACTATGCTATTGACTATTTAAAAGCACCAGAAGCGTATGAGTTCACAGGAAAACGTGTTTGTGTCATCGGTGCTGGTAATGTAGCAATGGATGCTTCTAGAACCGCAATCCGTTCTGGAGCAAAAGAAGTATACGTAATGTATCGTAAAGGCTTTGAAAACATGACTTGTACAAAAGTTGAGTTAGAAGAAGCGAAAGAAGATGGCGTACAGTTTGAATTATTCAAAGCACCATTAGAGCTTACGAAAAAAGGTATAAAATTCATCGAGACTGAAAATGGTACAGATGAAGATGGAAGAATCATCACTGTAAATAAAGAAGGAACAGAAGGATTATTTGAATGCGATGCAATAATCATCGCAGTAAGTCAAAATCCTAGAACAAACATTGTTTCTACAACAACAGGTCTTAATACAAACAAATGGGGTCTTCTTTTAACAGATGACCGTGGCCATACAACAAAAGAAGGCGTATTTGCTTCCGGTGACGTTGTAACAGGTGCTAAGACAGTAGTACAAGCAGTTGCAACAGCAAAAATAGTTGCTGAAGAAATGGAACAATATATTAATTCAATGAAATAGTTTTACCTATAGACGCACCCTATTTTCCAGAAATGGAGAGTAGGGTGCGTTTACAATTTTTAAAAATAATGGTAGGATAGTACTTATGTAAAAAGAGAAATACCTTTAAAGGAGTTAATTTAAATATATGGCAGATAAAATCGTTGTAATTGCAGAGAAACCGTCCGTAGGGCGTGACATTGCGAGAGTACTTGGCTGCAATAAGAAAGTAAATGGAGCGTTAGAGGGAGAAAAGTATATTGTAACCTGGGCATTAGGCCATCTTGTTACATTATCTGATCCAGAACGCTATGATGATAAATATAAAGAATGGAACTTATCGTATTTACCGATGATTCCAAAGGGACTTCGTTTGGAAGTCATCAAGCAGACGAACAAACAATATCAGGCAGTAAAGAGCCAGCTTACAAGAAATGATGTCAAGACGGTAGTAATCGCAACCGATGCAGGGCGTGAAGGTGAACTTGTTGCAAGATGGATTCTTGAAAAAGCAAATATTAATAAGCCAGTGAAACGTCTTTGGATTTCTTCCGTAACGGATAAGGCAATCAAGGAAGGCTTTCATCATCTTAAAGATGGTAAGGAATACGATAACCTATATCGTGCGGCTGTTTCTCGTGCAGAGGCTGACTGGTTAGTAGGAATCAATGCGACAAGAGCACTTACTTGTAAATACAATGCAAGCCTTTCCTGCGGCCGTGTACAGACACCGACACTCAGCATGATTGCAAAACGAGAAGAGGACATTCGAAAGTTCGTGCCTAAGCCATACTATGGAATGAAGCTTACGGTGAAGAAAGATAAGACATTTAGCCTTATTTGGCAAATGGATGCCAAAGGAAATACAAGAAGTTTCGATAAAGAGAAAGTAAAGGAAGCATTAAAGAAAGCAGAACAAGGCGATTTCACAATCACAGAAATCAACAAGTCCATGAAGAAGCAGCCAGCACCTCTTTTATATGATCTGACAGAACTTCAAAGAGATGCCAACCGCTTATTCGGATTTAGTGCGAAACAGACATTGAATGTGATGCAGCGCCTGTATGAAAATCATAAAGTGCTTACGTATCCAAGAACCGATTCCAGATATATCACGACAGATATCGTAGATACGTTAAAGGAACGTTTAGAAGCATGTGCGGTTGGCCCATACCGTAAGTTTGCAGCACCTCTTACAAGAGTGAAATTCTCCACAAAGGCGAGCTTTGTAAACAACCAGAAGGTATCTGACCACCATGCCATTATTCCAACAGAACAGTTCGTACAGTTAGACCATATGACAAATGACGAACGTAAGATTTACGATTTAGTCGTAAAACGTTTCTTAAGCGTATTATCTCCAGCGTTTGAATATGAACAGACAACGGTAACAGGAACTGCAGGTGGAGAAGTATTCTCTTGTAAAGGAAAAAGAATCGAGAAGCTTGGCTGGAAGGAAATCTATGAGTCAATGGAAGACGAAGATAGTAAGGAACAAACGCTTCCTGAACTTGCAAAGGGTGAAACATTGTCTGTCGTTTCTGTTGCAATGACAGAAGGTAAGACGACACCTCCACCATACTTTACAGAAGCAACGCTTCTTTCTGCAATGGAGAATCCAACAGCGTATATGTCTAGCCATGATAAGGAAGACATTAAGATCCTTGGTGAGACAGGCGGGCTAGGAACTGTTGCGACAAGAGCTGATATCATTGAAAAATTATTTAATTCGTTTTTAATTGAAAAACGCGACAAAGACATCGTGATTACATCAAAGGCAAAACAGCTTCTTGAATTGGTACCAGAAGACTTGAAAAAGCCAGAACTTACTGCTGACTGGGAACGCAAGTTGATGCTGATTGCCAATGGTAAATTACGTCGTGATACATTTATGACAGAAATCAAACAGTATACGAACGAAATCGTTGACGAAATCAAGAATGGCGAAGGAAAGTTCCGTCATGATAACCTTACAAACCATACATGTCCAGAGTGCGGCAAGAGGATGCTTTTAGTAAAAGGAAAGAATGCGACAATGCATGTATGTCAGGATCGTGAATGTGGTTATCGTGAGACAATCTCAAGAACGAGTAATGCAAGATGTCCAAAATGCCATAAGAAGATGGAATTAATGGGCAAAGGTGAAAATCAAAAATTCATTTGTAAATGTGGATATAAAGAGAAGTTATCAAGCTTTACAGAGCGACGTAAAAAAGAAGGTGCCGGCGTAAGCAAGAAAGATGTAAACCGCTATATGAAGAAGATGCAAAAGGAGGACGAACCAGTAAACAATCCATTTGCAGATGCATTTGCAAAATTAAATCTCAAAAACTAAATCAAGTAATATAAAGTAGGGCTTTGTTTTTTGTAAATTTATTTTAGTTACGAAAAGCAAGGTCCTATTATTTCCATTAATGTAATTGATAGTCTATATACATGTTTTTTTTTAAACGATATAATTAAATCCATTACTGAATACGCGAAGTATTTAGGAGGGAAAGTCGTGAATGCAAAAAAAGCAAAATTGTTAGTGTGTGGAACCATTGCAGCGACAATCATATATCTGATTTGGAGAATATTTTATACCTTACCGTTTGGACACGGGGCATGGGCAATGGGACTTGGTATCGTGTTGCTGATTGCTGAAATTACTGGATTATTTGAACAGATTGTCCATTATTACGGTATGTCTGAAAAAGAAATTCCCAATAAGCCTAAGCAGGTAGGCGGAGAATATCCGTCGGTAGATGTATTTATCGCAACTTACAATGAGCCCACCGAACTTCTATATAAAACAGTTAATGGCTGTGTGAATATAGAATATCCTACAAAAGAGAAGCTTCATATCTATCTTTGTGATGATGGTAATCGCGAAGAGGTAAAAAGATTAGCAGAACAATTTCAGATAGGATATCTTACGAGATATGATCATGAAGGTGCAAAAGCCGGCAATTTAAATAATGCTCTTGCACATACATCGGGAGAGTTAATCGTAACGCTAGATGCGGATATGATACCGATGAGTGATTTTTTGATGGCATCTGTTCCATATTTTATGGACAAGGAAGAAGAAAAGCTAGGCTTTGTTCAAATGCCTCAAAGTTTTTATAATTTAGATTTATTTCAATATAATCTGTATGCGGAAGAAAATATTCCAAATGAACAAGATTATTTTTATAGGGATATTCAGCTTGCTAAAAACAAATCCAATTCGGTTATATATGGCGGTTCTAATACAGTGATTAGTAGAGCAGCGTTAGAAGAAATCGGAGGATTTGTAACCAACGTCATAACGGAAGATTTTGCGACAGGTATGTTGATTCAGAGCAAGGGATATCGTTGCATTGCCGTGGATGATGTACATGCTTCTGGATTATCGCCAGAAGACCTAGATAGCCTTGTTAAGCAGAGAAAACGCTGGGCAAGAGGATGTATCCAGACCGGAAGAAAGCTCCATATCGTTTTTAAACGAGGACTTACACTGAGTCAAAAAATAAACTATATCAATTCTATTTCTTATTGGTATTCACCAATGAAACGGCTAATCTATATGGTATCACCGATTCTATATGCAGTATTTCATACAACAGTGCTTGTAGCAACTCCATTACAATTATTATTCTTTTGGTTGCCAATGTATTATTTGAATACGAAGACATTAAAATGGCTTTCCGGCAATATTCGTACGGTTCGCTGGACTAATATTTATGAGACCATAATGTTTCCGTTACTACTAAAAGATGTCATGCTTGAAATCTTAGGGATTTCAGAAAAACACTTTTCCGTAACGAAAAAAGGCAGTACGGAAGAAAAGAAGACAAGACATGTTCGATATGCAATTCCCCACATCACTTTCTTAACCTTAACAGTAATTGGAATTGTGAAATGTGTGAACATCATTTTTACGACAGAGAATGTTTCCATTCTATTTTTAGTCTTTTGGTTAGTTCATAATTTTTATAATCTTGCTATGGCAATTTTCTTTATGTTAGGAAGACCAGAAATGCGAAAACATGTAAGATTTCGCATCGAAGCAGAGGCTGTAATTGAATATGAAAAAAGCACGTTTCGTGTTAATACAATAGATATTTCGGAAGGTGGATGTTTAGTAAAAGCTGACAAGCCATACTATATGCCTCCAGAGGAAAATGCAAAGATTACGATTCGTACTGAGCAGTATGAGACGACGTTCTTTGCAAAAATCGTAAAAGTCAAAGGAGTAGAAGACGGATATCTTTACGCCTTCCAGCTTACAACGATTGAAGAGGAACAGTACAAGGCGCTATTATTAGTGCTTCATGATCGTGTGCCGCCGTTAACTAAGTCAATTCAGAAGGAATGTGGATTCTTTGAAGATTTTAGGACGAATATTATGAGGCGTCAAAAGAGGAAGGAAGATTTCAGTCGTAAGCTTGCGCGTGTGAAGATGAAAAAGCACATGAAGACATCAGAAGGCGACAATATCACGTTATTAAGTTTTAATTATGAATTTATTGCAGTTAAGCATAAAAAGACCATGAGTAATCCTCAGATGTTTTCTGTGCCAATCGATGAACGAATTACTATTAAATTGTTGCATATCAAAGAGCTTTCCTATTACGAGTTATCAGAGAGCGAGAAAGTAACAAAGCAAGTTAGCTTGTATCGCATTACAAACTTAGAGGAAATCATTCAATTAGATGGCATTGCCGACGATTTGATGCAGATTCGAAAAGAGTCTTTAAAAATGAAAATTAATGAGAAGAGGAGTAATCAGCCACAGTCAGAGTATGATGAATTGACGCTTATATAGAAAGGAGATCCGCATGAAGCAGTTAGTAAAAGGATTTGTGCTAGTGACCTTTATCGTAATTGGGGTCAGCTTGACAGAAAAAAAATGTCTTGCAGCGGAAGGAATGAAAGATAGCCTTGATTTAAACACAATCCAGTATACCAATAATGGCGGAATACTATCTTTAGAGAATAAAAAAGATGGTTCGATGGAAGTTACATTTTCTACAAAAGGGGAAGTTAATGGTTATTATACGACCAGCTTAATAAGTGACCAAGCGGTGAACGTTGAAAAGAAGGCAGCCATTGCAATTCATTTAGATACTAATGACGCCATAAGTATGAATGTAAATCTTATGACAAAAGAGTTTCAGACATTGGCTTGTAAAGAAGGTACTTCGGTATATATGAAAGCGGATGCAGAGAGAAACTATGAACTCTTATCCGTTGTAAATGGAGTGTTCGAGGTGAAAAAAGGTTTTTTAGGAACCATCTATATTCCACTTGCAAGCGTGGGAAGTAAAAAGGAACTTAAGGAAGTGAATCGTTTTGGTGCTATTATGATACAAGAACAGGAAAGAGAGACTTCTGTTACGTTTGATTCGGTAACACTTCTTTCTGCTCAGGCACTTCCAGAACAATCATTAAAATATAGTTATCAGGTAATGGGAAACAAGTCCCCTATGATTCCGGGATATGGCGAACATCGATACGAGTATCAAATTATTGATTTTGAAGATGAAACGAAACATATTCCTTATACGTTTTCTTTGGCTCACGAAAAGGAAGGTGTCATGGTTTCAAAAAATGGAACAGTGACATTTCTAGAAAATGCAAAACCGGAAGAAGTGACACTCTCCATTACCATCGATCAATCATTTTCCGTGTTATATACTATTAAACCAGACTACTCCTGGTTTATGAAACAGGAGGAAGAGTCGGTAAGAGATTTTATCGTACCACAACCGTATGAGGTAGCCAGTTATCGAAGCCATGAGTATGCGTCGTTTGATTCTCTTATAAGTATGGTACTAGTTACTGCCTGGTTATTATATTTAGTGTTTTATAGTAAGAAGATTAGAAAGGGTTAAGGCAGTATGCTATTTTCAAGTACTACGTTTTTATTTTATTTTTTGCCGATTGTACTAATTTTATACTATGCAACATTTTGGTCAAGAGAAGTACAGAATACGATCCTTTTAGTGATGAGCCTTTTATTTTATGCATGGGGCGAACCAAGGTACATCGTATTGATGATGGCATCGATTCTGTTTAACTATTGTTTTGGCTTACTCATTGATTGGGGAAAGAATGCTACGGCGAAGAAGACGTTGTTAGTACTTTCGATTATTGGAAATATCGGGACGCTGTTTGTATTTAAGTATTTGAATTTCTTTGTGCGTAATTTAAACCAAAGCATTGGTGCATCACATGCCATTACCGTGCCGAATATTATTCTTCCAATCGGAATCTCCTTTTTTACGTTTCAGGCGATGTCCTATGTGATCGATGTGTATCGAGGAACCGCTAAGGTGCAAAAGAATGTAGGTGATCTTGGACTTTATATTTCATTCTTTCCACAGCTAGTAGCCGGACCGATTGTCAGATACTCAGCGATTCAGGAACAAATCCTTAAGCGTAAGGAATCACTTACCAAGTTTTCGGCAGGAAGTTCAAGATTTATTGTTGGACTTTCTAAGAAGATTTTAGTGTCAAATTCCATGGCAATTGTGGTTGATCGCATCTTTACGCTGCAGGCGGAAAATGGAGCAATTCCTGTTACGCTTGCATGGCTTGGTGCTATTGCCTATACGTTGCAGATTTATTATGATTTCTCAGGATATTCGGATATGGCAATCGGCCTTGGATTGATGTTTGGATTCCGGTTTGATGAAAACTTTAATTATCCGTATATCTCAAAGTCAATCGGTGAGTTTTGGAGAAGATGGCATATTTCCTTAGGTACATGGTTTAAAGAGTATGTGTATTTCCCGCTTGGCGGTTCCAGGGTGGAGAATAAGGATAAGATGGTTAGAAACTTATTTATCGTTTGGCTGCTTACCGGCATCTGGCACGGTGCGGAATGGACATTCGTGTTCTGGGGAGCGTTCAACTTTTTCTTTATCTTATTGGAAAAGCTTCTTTCTTGGGAGTCAATCAAGATAAAACCGTGGATCAAGCATATGTATTGTATGTTTGTTGTTATCATAGGATGGGTGCTATTTCGTTCGGAGAATTTAATACAGGCAGGTAGCTATCTTAAGGACATGTTTAGATTAGGTGAGGCAGGCTTCTTTAGCAGTTATACGTTTATGTTCATTCGCGAGTATTTTGTATTCTTTGCGGCAGCAATTGTATTTAGCATGCCATTAGCAAGAAGGACTAATCGTTATATTAGTGAACAGAAACAGGGATTTGTCGTATTTGAAGTACTTTATCCTGTAGTCATGATGGGATTGTTTTTCATCTGTGTGTGCTACTTGGTGAAAGGAACGTATAATCCATTTATTTATTTTAACTTTTAGAAGGGATACTTTATGAATCGGTATTTTATTAAGAAAGCAGTTACGGCCTGCATGCTTGTAGCCGTGCTTATAGTTGGCTTTGTTATGAATATGCAAAGTTCATTTACAGAAATTAAAAAAAGTATTTCTTTGGATCTTAATGACAAAAAAGATATTCGAACGTTGATTTCCAATGTGGAATCCATCATTGACGAGAGGGCATACGGAAAGTATGTGGGCATTGAGGCTTATGGCTATATGCAGCGCTTGCTAGGGAAAAATGAGGAAAATGATTTTGAAGTCATTAAGGATCGGTCTGGAAGCCTGCACTTTAGTTATTTTGGAAATGGAGCGAAAGACACTTCTTCCTTAGTTGAAAAGATGGAGTTTTATAAAAATAGTCTTACAAACAAAGAGACAAAGCTTCTTTATGTAGCAACGCCAGACAAGGTACTTCTTGGAATTACACAGTTTGAGTCAGGGCTTCCGAATCATTATGCAAATGAAACGTTGGATGGCTTTTTAGATGGCCTTACTAAGGTTGGAATTGATTCCATTGATTATCGCAAGACGATTGCAAACAGTGGGATTGATACAGCAGAGTTATTCTTTCGGACTGATCACCACTGGACGATTCAGACGGCATTCTGGGCATATAAAGAGCTTGTAAATGAGCTTTCTAGTGACTATGGGATGAACGTTCCCAATTTGGACTTCTATACAGAGTTGAAGAACTACAATGTGGTGACTTATGAGGATTCCTTTATTGGATCGCTTGGTAGAAAGACAGGAGTTCCATATAGCGGCATAGATGATTTTTCACTAATCTACCCTAAGTTTGATACAGACTATACTTTTACCGCCACACTTGGTGATTCGGTAATCCGGACAGAAGGAATCTTTGAAGAGTCATTGCTAAACTTAGCATGCCTTCGTTATAATGATACGAAGTACGGATTAGAAGGAGACCGTTATTCCACCTATGTCTATGGGACGCAGGGAACGGTTCATATAAAAAATAATAAGATTGCTGATGGGCCAAAGATTCTTCTTGTAAAGGATTCTTTTATGGCGCCTGTAGCAGCATTTCTATCAACAGTTTGTTCGGATGTATATCTTGTAGATCCAAGATATTATGAAGACAATATCGTAGACTATACGAATTCTATTAAGGATCTAGATTACGTATTAGTTTCCTTTACTCCCCAAAACCTTACGGAGGAATTCTTCCGTTTTGAGTAAGGGGGGACCACCTTTTTGGTGGGTACATATTAATAATTATTAAGAATTTCCCTATTTCTATTTAATATTTAGTCCGTATGATAGAATTATAAAAGATAACAGGGAGGAAACATAATGTGGTATAAGAATTTCAGACATAAGAAATTACAAACTGCAATTATAGCGATTATCGTGACATTGTCGGCGCTACTACTTAACGCTTCAATCAGCATGTTAACATCATTAGATGAGCCAATGGAGGAGCTTAAAAACGAATGCGAGTCGCCACAGATTATCGCTTATCCATATAGTAAGGATAAGGCTTTTATCGATCAAATGGCGGATAATATAAAGAGTATTGATCATGTTACGGATGTCCAGGAAATTAACGCTTTTTATTTAGGTGAGAGCTTTAAAAAAGGGGACATAGATATCAGTTCTTATAGTGAGATTGCAGAATACAATGAGAAAGTTTACAAAAGCGTAAGAGTCATCGAAGGAACGTTAGATATAAACAATTACAAGGAGAATGAATGTGCAGTGCCAGCCTGCATCAGCAATGAGTATGATGTAAAGATTGGAGATACGCTTACCTTTGGTATAGAGAATGACATAAGAGAGTATAAGGTAGTCTGCATTTATTCGGATCCTTATGATATGTCCACAGCTTTTGACAGCAGGATTTTAGTAAAGAAACTTCCGGCTGTATCAAAAATTAGTAATTTTTTGTTTGTTTATACAGATGGGCTGTCGTCAAAACAGCTTGTCAGTGAATATAACAAACAGTTTGGGAATTTTGGTGCAACGGTATATTCCATTGAGGCACAGATTGATAATAGTCTTTTGTCAGCACATATCGTAGGTGGTATCTTCTTGGGTGTCGGCATCATCATGTTAATCGTAAGTTGTATCGTGATTTATTTCATGGTAAGCAATGCATTGCTTTCGGATTCTAAGAAAATCGCCATTTATAAGACAATGGGATATACCTATCACGATATTTTGTCTATGTACTTAAGGTTTTATGCAGTAGTGGTGGGAATCGGAACGGTTCTTGGAATCATTGGTTCCGTCTTTGTTTCAAACCTTGTGCTAGACTCCATCTTTAAGAACATTGGAGCGGTTACAAAGTTTAATCCATTTTATCCGGGAATTATTACATGTGTTGGTACGACGGCATTTGTCTTAGCAGTAATTTATCTAATTATGCGAAAAATGAAAAATATCAAGCCGGTCTATGCATTAAGTGGAATGAGTAACCGGAATACAAAGAAATCTTATAAAGGTAATCTAGATGTTGCCTTTTCACCAGCCGGAATTGCACTTCGTAATTTTACAAGAAATAAACGTGGTGCCGTTGGAATTCTGATTACAAGTGTTGTTACGATCTTTGCAATCAATTTTGCAGTAGTCTCCGTGGATGTGGCAAACAACATGGAGGATACCAATGATTATTGGTTTAGCTTTGATCGTTCGGATTTTGTAATCGGCGTAAATAGTGCCAAGTCGCTAAAGGAGACAGAGCAGGCAATAAAGCAGAACTCCAAGGTAGCTTCTTATAATTTCAATACGATTATGGAACAGAGCAGGGCGCTTTTAGATTATGAAGAGGGAATGGAGAATTCAGTAATCTATCCTTCGGTTTACGAAAGTTATGATACTCTTAACCTTCCTGTAATTGAAGGTCGCAATCCTGAAAATGAGAACGAAATTGCACTTGCAACTGTAATTGCAGATAACTTACATAAGAGCGTGGGAGATTATATCAATCTGACATTGGCAGAAGATAAAAAAGTGAGTTTACTAATTACAGGAACGTATCAGACCTATATGAATATGGGCGAAACATGCCGAATGACCGGGGATGTATTCACAAAGAATAACGTTGATTTTCATTATTCCTCTATTTCAGTCTATATAAAAGATGGGGAAAACAGAGAAGAGGTTATGGATGAGCTTAAGAAAACGGTTCCTCAGACAGATACGTTTACCGTTCGTGAAAAATGCTATGAAAGCATTATGAAGATGATTGCAGATCCACAAAAAGCCGGCATTCCGCCAGTTATGATATTAATCGTGATAATCGGTGCCGTGAATATCTTTAGCATCATTTTATTGAAGAATGCATTTAATAAGAAAACAAACCAGATTTATAAGAGTATTGGATACAGTTCCAAAGATTTGATTTATGCCAATTTAATCTATGTTGGTGCGATCGCGATAGTTTCTGATCTGATTGCTGTGCCAGCGTTATTACTTACATATGAAAAGATCATTACAGCAGCTTTAAGTTTGTTTGCAATGAAAGAATATCCAATGAATGCAAATTACATGCATCTTTTAATAGCGAATCTCGTTGTTATTTTAGTTTTTGTAGTCAGCACATTGTTATCTTCAAGATCTATCCGCAAAATAAATGTTCGTGATCTTGTAATCGATTAGGAGGAGAAGTATGAATCAGACATTGATCAAGAGTGAATTGTTGTGTAAGAGTTTTATTACAGACGGTGAGGTTAATAACGTCATTAAAAATATGAATTTAGAAATCTATGAGGGAGATTTTACCGTAATCATGGGAGCTTCCGGTTCAGGAAAGTCCACGCTATTATATGCGTTAAGTGGAATGGATGAAGTGAGTATGGGAAAGGTGTTCTTAAATGGAAAGGATATTACGAAGTTAAAGGAAGATAAGCTTACCGCCCTTCGTAAAAATGAAGTTGGTTTCGTGTTTCAAGCAATCAATCTAATTCCTAACCTTACAGTATATGAAAATATCTTAAGTCCTACTTATAAGACAAAGGTTTCGAAACAGGAGATTGATGAAAGAATTGAGCAGCTATTAGACAAAATGAGTTTGAAAGATCAGCGAAAGAAGTTTCCAAACCAAATGTCAGGTGGCCAAAGGCAGCGTGTGGCTATTTGCAGGGCGCTTATTAACAAGCCTAAGGTGTTGTTTGCCGATGAGCCGACGGGTGCGTTAAATTCCAGCCAGGGCCAAGATGTACTTGATATCTTTTCTGAGATTAATAAGGAGGGGCAGAGCATCGTTATGGTTACCCATGATTTGAAGGCTGCCATCCGTGGAAATCGTATTATTTATTTGAAAGATGGAAGGATTGATGGGGATTTGAAGTTGGATCCGTTCTGTGAGGAGAATGCGAAGGAAAGGGAAGAAGAGGTTTATCGATTTTTGAAGGAGAAAGGGTGGTAGAGTGCGGAGGCGAGGACGCCTCCTTTGGACGAAATCAGGCTTTTGTCCAGTGCTGAGGGTAATGAAAGAGCTAGTACGCGAGGCGTACTAGCTCTTTCCAGTTTTCAGGGAGTAAATCCCCGAAAACTGATTCCAATCGGACACGAAGTTTCCGATGCCCTTCCCGGAGCAGGGCGTTGTGAGTGAGATAAGTTCACCGGACCTCTCCTTGTGGGCGGATTAATTCTAGGTGCTTTAACTTATTGTCTTGTTCCTGATAGGTCGTAGAGTTGGCTGGTTGTGGTTTGGGTGGTTGAGTAATTTACTTCGGTGCCGTTTTCTTTTACCCAGGTGAGGATTTCATTGTTGGAATTGCCTCGGTTGTCGTTTCCGCCGGTGAGGACGAAGCGGATGGTGCCGTCATTTACTAGGGATTTGAAGCGGTCCAGACTCATGACGGTTTCATTTCCCATAAAGCCGGTAAGGGAAGCTACGTTTAGGTCACTGTTTAGGGTGATGGATTCGCTTGTCGTGGCAGAGCAGACTACCAGTTGGATGGAACCGTTATCAGCGACGTTGTTTATATATTCGATAAGGTCTGTGTAGGTGTTTTTTTCGAGGTCTGGAGTGGTGTTTGCGGCTTTGGATTTTGATTGGGAAGGTGACTGGCTGGAGGAGAGTAGTTCAAGGCCGGCACATGGAGTGTTGGAACCGACGCCTGTTACAATGGCTGCAGCGGAGCCGGTCAAAGGGGAAAGTAGCAGGCCGATTACGGCAAAACCAACCAGAGGCTTTCGAATTCGGGTGAGCTTATTTTTAAGGAAAACAGTAATAAGGAGTAGCAGTGCGGAGCAAAAACATAATAGGATTAATCCAATTACAAGATACTTGATATACGTAGAGGAATCGTAAAAATAGGATAACATCAGTAGTTGGACGGCGCCTGTAATACAAAGGGAAACAGGCAAAAGGAATGCTTTGTAAGTTCCGATTTTTCGAAGGGAGTTCGAGCATTCTTTTTTATACATGCTCCACAGGGAGACGATACCGATTCCGGAAAGGGCGGCAGCGGGAGGAGCCATCATCGTTAGGTAATGAGGATGGAAAAGCCCGGTTGTAAAGCTAAAGTATACGAATTCCGGAAATAGCCACATAAATAATAGGACGGCTAGTTGTTTCTTTGGAGTGTCCAGTTTGAATTTGAGTCGTTCTTTCATGGCGACTGCCATAAAGCCAAGGAAGGCAAGTGGTAAGAACCAAACAATCTGGTCGGAAAGGATGTTTTTCGAGAAAAACCTAGAAAGGCCAGCAGTTGTCTGGGCTCCAAATGTTCCGGTAAGTCGTGTAGAGGAGGATTGGCCGTCTGGGCCGCCACCCATATTATCTGGTTTGCTTCGAGTTTGTCCATCTTGTGGTGGGGTCCCTCGTCCCATCTGAGAAGGATTATCTCTTTGAGTCTTCGTAGTAGTTTGAGGTGGAGTCTTATCTTGAGATTTTGAACCATTTTGAAAACGATTTCCCGTGGATGGAGCACCATTGGAGGAATGACCTTGTCCAGTACTGCTTCCAAGACTTAAGCGTTCTGTACCATTATGGCCTAGGATAAGTTCTAATTCACTGTTGCCTGCGCTGCTTCCGACGTAAGGGCGTGCACTTTCGGGAATCAAATCTACGACAATAGCCCATGAGAAGGAGACGGCCAGCAAGACAACGGTTCCAAGGGAAAGGTGTAAGAGACGTTTCTTTAGTGAAATCGTTGTAGCAAGAAGGTAGGTTAAGTAAATAGCAGGAAGAATCATATAAGCCTGTAGTTGTTTGATATTAAAGCCAACGCCAACAAGGACCATGGCAAGTATCAGAGGCTTTAAGGTACCTTTTTGCATTGCATTTGTAAGAGCAAGGCAGGCGAGAAGCAGGACGAGGACTAATTGGTTGTCGATCGTATTATTTCGGCTTACTGCTACAAAAACAGGTGTAACAGCTAGAAATAGCGAAGAAAGAAGTCCTGCGGTGCTGCCAAATGTTTTTTTGACGAGGCGGTAGCAGACGATTACTGATAAGACACCTGCAAGTGCCTGTGGCAGCAGGATGCTCCATCCGCTAAAGCCAAATACCTTTGCAAAGATTGCCTGAATCCAAAATCCTAAAGGTGGTTTATCGACAGTGACAAAGCCGGCGGGGTCCATGGCAACAAAAAAGAAATTCTTAAGATTCATGGTCATGCTCTTTACGCCGGCGGCATAATACGGATTCGAGGTTCCTTCAATTCCTATATTTGCAAGATTAAGAATGGCTGATAGTAGAACGATTGCAGATAGGAAGAGCCTCTCTCTTTTTATACCTTTCAAAAAGTCTGAATGCGTACTGAGACAGGCGAAGGAAGCGCATTCGGTACGTAGCATTTTACTTTGTGGTTTCACAAGAGTACCTCCTAATAATTGATATGTAGTAGTATTTACTAGAATATATCCAAATATTGTGAAAAGACTGTGAAAAATTGGAGACAATACTGTGTGCCAGAATGACATTTACTCAAGCTGTAGAAGTAGTTTATAATTTATTTAATAAGTGATAGATGGTAGTACATAACAAATAGCAAGAATAGTCGAGAAGCACTTCTGTCAATTGGAGTATGATAAACAAAGATTGATAGGAGGGAGCAATACAATGAACGAAGTATTAAGAGTTGAAAACCTCACAAAAGCATATGGGAATACCACCGTAGTGAAACATGTAAACTTGCATGCAAAGGCGGGAACGGTCATCGGGCTTCTTGGCGCAAATGGAGCAGGGAAGACAACGACGATGGAATGTATTCTTGGGACAAAACGACAAGATGAGGGAACGATCACTTTGCTTGGAATGAACCCAAGGAAAGACAGAAAGAAACTGTTTGAGCGTGTGGGAGTACAGTTTCAACAGGCAAATTACCAACAAGAAATCAAAGTAAATGAACTTTGTGAAGAAACAGCTTCTCTATACAAGAATCCAGCCAACTGGCATAGCCTTCTTAATGAGTTTGGATTAGGAAAAAAAGAAAAGACTCTTGTAAAAGAACTGTCCGGTGGGCAATGCCAGCGATTATTTATCGTGCTTGCCTTGCTTTCGAATCCGGAAATCGTATTCTTAGACGAACTGACGACCGGCCTTGATACAAAGGCAAGAAGGGGCGTGTGGAGAATCTTAGAGAGTCTGAAAAAACAAGGACTTACCATCTTTTTAACGTCACATTTCATGGATGAAGTGGAAGCGTTATGTGATGAAATCTATATTTTGAAAAAAGGAGAGGTAGTATTTCAAGGAACAGTGCGCGAGGCAATAGAAACTAGCCCTTATGAGCAATTTGAAGATGCTTATCTTTGGTATTCGGATGAGGAGGAGAAGGATGAAGACTTTTAGGAAAATGTTAAGAATCGAAGGAAAGCTGTCCATTCGAGATATGAATATGGTGATATTCGCGCTTTTGATGCCAGCGATTATATTAGTAATCCTTGGGTTCATTTATGGAAAGAAACCTGCATTTGACGGGGCGGATTACACGTTTATTGAACAGTCTTTTGGAGCACTCAGTACGATTGCGATTTGTGCCGGCGGACTTATGGGACTGCCAATCTTAGTAGCAGACTATAGGGAGCGAAAGATCTTAAAGAGATTCCATGTAACGCCAATTAGTCCTGCAATGATTTTATTTGTTCATCTAGTCATTTATACACTGTACTCATTGCTATCTATTTTGATACTTTGGGGCATGGCAACCTTGTTCTGGGATTTTAAGATGAGGGGGTCCTATCTTTTATTTATGGCAGGATGGCTACTTGTCAACGTGTCTATGTTAAGTATTGGAATGCTTGTTGGAGGAATTGCTAAGAATAGCAAGATTGCATCGGTTATTGCGTGTGTACTTTATTTTCCAATGTTAATCTTCTCTGGAGCAACGCTTCCTTATGAAGTACTTCCTTCTGTGCTACAGAAGATTGTGAATTTTATGCCGCTTACACAAGGAATTAAGATATTAAAGGCTGCCACATTAGGAACGGATAGTGGTAATGTCATTCTTTCCGTGATTGCGATGGGAAGTGTCGCCGTTATTTGTATCGCAGCGTCCATTAAATTGTTTCGCTGGGAGTAAGTAGGAAAAGTAAAAGGAGGAATAAGGATGCAGGAACAGATTTTAGCAGTACAACGAATGCAAGAATATATAGAAAGACATATTAATGAAACCATTACTATGGCGGATCTGGCGAATGCATCCTTGTATTCGCCTTGGTATTCGTATCGGTTGTTTAAGGAGTATACCAACTATACGCCTGCGGATTATATAAGAAGGTTTAAGCTATCAAAGTCTGCACTTCGGTTACGGGATGAGGAATGCAAGATTATCGATGTGGCATTTGACCTTGGATTTCAAAGTGTAGAAGGATATCAAAGGGCATTTTATCGAGAGTTTGGCTGTAATCCAAGCGAGTATGTAAAACATCAGGTGCCGCTATATTTATTTACGCCATACGGAGTTAAATATAACGAAATCAGAAAGGAGCACAAAAAAGTGGAAGCAGCAAAGACCGTATTTATTCAAAGGGTACACAAGGCAGCAAGAAAAGTTATTTTAAAAAGAGGAAAGACAGCAGAAGAGTATTTTAAATACTGTGAGGAAGTAGGGTGCGATGTATGGGGGCTTCTTACAAGTATTAAGTCCATTTACGGGGAGCCTGTATGTTTATGGCTTCCCAAAAAATATCAGACGCCAGGGACGTCGGAATATGTGCAGGGCGTAGAGGTGGCATTAGATTATAACGGTATTGTTCCGGAAGGATTTGAAGTGCTTTTGTTTCCGGAAGCGGAGTATTTGATGTTTCAGGGAGAACCATTTTTCGAAGAAGACTATTGTGTGGCTATCAGTGCATTACGAGCAGCCATTGATAAATATGATCCTTCTGTTATGGGATATGCTTGGGATGAATTAAATCCAAGGATTCAGCTAGAACCTGTTGGAAAACGGGGCTATATCGAACTGCTCCCTATCAAGGAGCTTTAAATTGATTTCATATAATATGCCTTTGGTGTTAAAAGAATGTCTTACGAATCTATAGAGGGTTTATGGATACAATGAAATATGGTATACTAGATAGGGTAAAACAAAAGAGATAAGGAATGATGAGATGAATATATTATTTTTCTTGACGCCGAAGGCAGAAGTTTCTCATGTAGAAGAAGGGGATTCTCTTCGCCAAGTGATAGAGCGAATGGAATACCATGGATATTCTGCAATTCCATTATTAAGTAAAGAGGGAAAGTATATCGGTACGATTACTGAAGGTGATCTTTTATGGGAGATGAAGGCTAAGAATTTTCCTGCCTTACATGATATGGAAAGTATCAAGATTACTAAGATAAAAAGAAGAAGAGACAATCAAGCAGTAAAAATCGACGAGAGTATGGAGAATTTATTTGAGAAAGTAAAGAATCAGAACTTTGTACCAGTCGTTGATGATAAGAATACATTTATAGGAATTGTTACAAGAAAGGATGTATTATCTTATCTTGGAAAGAAGTTACAAGAGAGTCAGGCTTAAAAGCATTGTAGTGATTTTCCAGAGCGAAAAGAAACTTACATATGTTAAGAAACCATGAATTAGTAGTAACAAAAAAGTTTGATAAAGCTGATAGCTTCTGTAGATAACTAGAGGTGAATCAGCTTTTTCTACGTATATAGAAGTTAAAAATACATCATTAATGGAGAAATAAATGAAACAAAGAAAATCAATTCTGGCAAAGACGCTTGCACTTTCTGCAGTCATTGGAGTAATCGTTGGTGCATTGTGTGCGTTATTTGGCAGAGTGTTGTTATATTTATCTGAGGTAAGGAGTTTACATGCAATATGGTTTATTCCATTTCTGGGCGTTGCAGGTCTTATAAGCATGCTTTTATATAAGAAATGCAGCGAGGAGAGTTTAAAAGGGATGGGACTTGTCATTGAAACCGGTCTTGGGAAAAATGAGAAGATTCCGATTCTTTTAGTTCCACTAATTATGGTCAGCACGTGGTTAACTCATCTGTTTGGCGGAAGCGCAGGTCGTGAAGGCGTTGCCGTTCAGTTAGGTGCGACAGTTGCCCACACAATCGGCAGAAAGGCAAAAATGCCTGAGAATTCGAGAGTCTTATTGATTACTGGAATGGCAGCTGGGTTTGCCGGATTATTTCAGACGCCGCTTACGGCCTCCTTTTTTGCATTAGAGGTTATGATTTCAGGTGTCTTATTGTATGAGGCACTTTTGCCGGCAGTAATGGCAGCATATATTGCTAGCTTTACCTCCCATTTTCTTGGACTTGAGAAGTTTTCTGTGGCGGTGAATGATGCATTTAGCTGGACACCGGAAACGACAGTGAAGCTCCTTTTTGTAGCGGCGATATTCGGCGTGACAGGAGGCGGATTCGCTTATCTGTTAGGAAAGGCAAAGAAAGCAGGAGTTCGTTTCTTTTATGATCCATGCAAACGAATCTTTGTTATGGGTTCACTTCTTGCAATTGTCTTCCTTCTCCTGGATTATGGAAGGTATTCTGGACTTGGAACGAATTTGATTTCAGCAAGCTTTACCGGCGAAATGATTTATGGATGGGACTTTATCCTTAAGATTCTACTTACCGTGCTTACTTTGGCAGCTGGTTATCAAGGTGGAGAAGTGACACCGTTATTCGCCATTGGTGCAAGCCTTGGCGTCGTCCTTGCAAAATTTCTTGGACTTCCGATTCTGTTAGTGGCAGCCTTAGGATATGCAGCAGTGTTTGGTGCGGCAACAAACACGTTGCTAGCTCCAATCTTTGTTGGACTAGAAGTGTTCGGTGAAAATCACATGACTTGTTTTGCAGTTGTTTGTATTATTGCCTATGTATGCAGTGGAAGCCAGACGATTTATGGTGCACAAAGAAAGTATATCTTCCAGATACAGGAAGGGGAATGATATAATAAGGTAACTGAGCAAAAAGAGAGGAGCAAACGGATTGAAGGAAAAGATACTGATTATCGAAGATGAGAAAGAGTTAGCAACCATACTTGGCGCGTATTTAAAAGTAGAAGGATTCGAAGCAGTCATTGCAAATGATGGGGAGCAGGGACTTAAGGAGTTTAATGCGGGCAAAATCAATCTGATTTTGCTCGATATCATGCTCCCGAAAGTAAATGGCATCGAGGTCTGTAAGAAGGTACGGGAAACCAGCGATATTCCAGTTATTATGATCAGTGCAAAAGACGGGGAGATGGACAAAGTCGTTGCCTTAGGAATTGGCGCTGATGATTATGTGACAAAGCCATTTAGTCCCCTTGAGCTTGTGGCAAGAGTAAAGGCGCAGCTTCGAAGATATCAAGGATTACATAGAAAAGAATCGACCGATGGAGAACTAATAGCCGGACGACTTAAGTTAAATAAGAATTCCTATACGGCGTATGTAGAAGGGGAAAAGCTGTCACTTACGACGAAAGAATTTGAAATGCTTTATTTTTTAGCAAGCAGTATCGACCAAGTCTTTTCAAAAACTCAAATATATGAGGGCGTATGGGGATATACAGGAATATGTGACGATAACAGCATTACGGTGTATATTAACCGACTTCGTGAAAAACTAGGTCACTTTGGATTAGATTACATAAAGACAGTCTGGGGAGCAGGCTATAAGTTGTCAATCAGTTAGGAGCCTGACAGTGAAACGAAAATTAGAACGAGTAAACATTGTAATCATAGCTCTAATTATTATAGTTATGGCAGCAGGAGCAATGGCATCCATCTATCGGTTAAGTAACGTCGACCATAATATTTATGATAATGACTTCCGTGTCGAGATATCGAGTGACTTACAAAAGATACAAGAGGGGCAGTATGCACCTGCACGATATCCATACATCGTACTTGATTTGAAAGGAAGCGTAATTGCCACAACGACAGAATCTTATACAATCGGTCAGATAGTAAATCTTGATGAAATCAATTCCTATGACAAATACTATGCGTCTAGCAACGCCGACCATAAGAAATGTTTTACCTTAAAGAAGGAGGATGCCGTAAATGGCTTTGTCGTTTTCTTTGTCCCAGAATCAAGATTTGCTAAATCTCAGGGAGCACAGGACTGGCTGTCGATTGGCCTTCCGCTTATAGTTAGCTTTGTTAGTTCCATCTTGCTTTGTATATGCTATGCCTTCTATGTAAGGCGCAATGTCTATCGTCCCGTACGTGAAATCAGTACGTCTGCAAAGGCAATCATTAGTGGAAACTATGATATGGAAGTAGTCCGAGTATATGGGGAGCGTCTTTCGTCAAATGAAGTTGGCGACTTGATTTATTCCTTCGAACTTATGCGAGATGAGTTAAAGGAGAAGCAGCTAAAGGAAAATGAGCTAAAGCTTGCCAACCAGGAACTGATCTCTTGTATCAGCCATGATTTACGGACACCGCTTTCCACAATCAAAGCATATGCGGAAGGCCTAAGAGATGGAATTGCCACGACAAAAGAGGAAGAAAAAGAGTATATCGGGGTAATAATTAAGAAGACAAACCTGCTAGTAAGTATGATTAAAGAATTATTAGAGTACTCCAATGCACAGGCGAGCCGGATGGGCATTGAGAAAAAGGAATGTTATCTGCATAGCTATTTATTGCCTGTCATAAAAGAACTTCGTTTATTTATCGAAAAAAAGGGCATCTTGGTCGAGACCAATATAACGGCCAGTGATGTAATCGTTAAAATCGATCAAAAGAGAATTACGGAAGTGCTTTATAACCTTGTGGAAAACAGTATGAAGTATATGGATAAAGAAAATCCAAAGATTACGATTAACATAACCGACCAAAAAGAAAGCGTCTTAGTTCAAGTCATCGATAATGGGATGGGCATTGACGCAAATGATATCTTATATGTATTTGATAAGTTCTATCGAGCAGAAAAGTCAAGAACCTCAGGAGTGTCCGGTTCTGGTCTTGGCTTAAGCATCTGCCAATATATCATAAAAGAGCATGGCGGCGAAATCTACTGCAAGAGCCATGTAGGAAAAGAATGTGAAATAGGCTTTACCTTGCCAATCTAAGGACAAGGTAAAGCCTATTTGGTTTAAGCATCTAATTCTTCATTGATTAATACAACAACCATTTCCATATAAAATAAAAGTCCCAATATTACAAAGGAAACAAAGGGGGAAGTTCTAAAATGGGAAAAGTCCTAATAAAAATGTAAGAGGCACATAAAACCTTGCGCAGGAACAAAAGCAAGACAACCTGCTAAAGCATTCTAGAAAGGATGGTAATATGGACGAAAACATGCTTAATATGGCGAAACCCGAAGAAAACAATCTAGAAGAGCAACAAACAATGGAAATGGCGACGATGGCGGCAGAAAAAATAAATGAAAGTGAACCATATGAGGAAATTAAAGAAAAGTTAGCCGGCATCAATGAGTTATTAGAGAAACTGAATACTCAGTTTAAAGAGCGAATCAGCTATGATGAGAAGCAGGAAAAAATCGTTGATAACATGCATGCGGAACTTCAAAAATATCGCAACGACATGTATGCGATGCTGTTAAAGCCATTGCTTGTGGATATAATCGAAGTCGTAGACAATATTCGAAAAGCAGGAATTGCATTTGCAAAGAAGGGCGAGGCAGAAAACAGGGCAAGCACCATTATCACAGACTTTATCATTGACCTACATAACTTGTTAAATGGATATGGAGTGGAAGTATATAAAGGAACACCAGGCGATAATTATACTCCAATTCAGCAAAGAATCGTATCCGTAATCACAACAAATAAGCCAGAGCTTAACAGCAAGATTGCAGAAAGCTTAGGGTTTGGCTATATGTATAAAGGCAAGGTAATCTGGCCAGAGAAAGTGAAGACTTATAAATATCAAATCAATGTAGACTAGGTGCAGGAGGGAAAACATGTCTAAATATGTGTATGGGATTGATCTGGGAACGACGTATTCCTGTATCGCCTATCAAGACGAGACAGGACGGCCTGTCGTTGTACAGAATCGTGAAGGCACCAATACGACTCCAAGCGTGATCCAGTTTTCAGAAGAGAGCAATGAAGTAATCGTTGGGCAGATAGCAAAAGACACCGCGGTCATGTATGCAAAGAATACCTTGTCACTGATTAAGACGAAAATGGGAAGAGAGAACACCATCGTCTATGGCCAGAATGATGATAAAGAGATTACACCGGTGGAAGCAAGCGCATGTATCTTGCAAAAAGTTTGCCGTGATGCAGGGGAAATCTTAGATGATGACGTGAAAGATGTAGTAATCACGTGTCCCGCTTATTTTGGAGAAGCAGAACGTACCGCCACGAAGCAAGCAGGAATCATTGCGGGGTTAAATGTTATCTCAATTCTGGATGAGCCAACAGCTGCCGCCATTTATTATGGATGCAGTCGCTGTGAGGAAGAAAAGACAGTTCTAGTATATGACTTAGGCGGCGGCACATTTGATGTGACAGCTATGCAGGTAAGAGGCGGAGACATCAATGTCGTATGTACTGACGGAGATCATGACCTTGGTGGAAAAGACTGGGATGCCGCTGTTATGCGCTATGTGGCAGAAGTTTTTGAAGAAAAGACCGGATTTGATGGCGAATATGATGATGAAGCAAAACAGGACCTTGCAATTAAGGTAGAGCGGGCAAAAGTGCAGTTAACGAACCGAGACAAAACAACAATTATGCTTCATGTGCAAGGATATAAGGCAGTAATTGAGCTGACAAGGGAGAAGTTCGATGAGATTACAAAGCCGTTATTAGATAGCTCTATTGAGATTACGAAGAAATTAATCCAGACAGCAGCAGATTATGGAGTGGAGAACTTTGATGAACTTTTGTTGGTCGGCGGATCCTCTAAGATGCCTCAAGTATCAGAAGCACTAAAAGAGGTCATCTTTATGGAACCAAAGATGTTAGAGCCGGATGAGGCAGTGGCAAAAGGCGCCGCCATCTTTGCAATCGTTAAGATGATGGATGCAATGGAAAATGAGTATATGAACAAGGAAGATGGAAAGCTTGACGAAGAGGTCGTAAAGGATCTTCTTCCAAGTGTTTCTGCAGAGCCAGCCAGAGCAGGGAAAGTGGTCATCCATACGAAGACAACCAAGAGCTTTGGAATCAAGGCACTTCGCGACAACCATATGCTTATTTCCAATATCATTCGGAAAAATGAAGAGACTCCTTGCACGGTCAGCAAGATCTTTGGAATCGCAGAGGACAATCAGGAATATGCTGACATCGAACTGTTTGAAAGTGCAGTATTAGATGAGACTTATGAGGTAGATATGGCATATCGCATTGGAAATGCAGTGCTAGAACTTCCATCGGGGCTTCGAGCTGGAAGCGGCGTAGAAGTAACGTTAGAGCTATCCAGCGAAGGAACGATCAGTCTGACAGGAAGGGAACTTACGACTAATCGCGAAATCATTGCAACCTTCAAATCTGACTGCGTCTTGGAAGAAGAAGAAATCATAGAGAAGCGCCAGAAGATGCGTAATTTAATTATAGAATAACAAGAACCCTACTGTGGAGAAGGAGAGGGGACTATGCGGGCTGGAATCGACCTTGGAACTACATTTTCGGCAGTGGCCTATGTGAATCCAAAGACAAAGAAACCGGAAATCATTAAGAACCGATATGGAAACAGGCTGACGCCCTCCATACTTGCATTTGCAAAAGGAAGGTATTTTTATGGAGAAGAGGCAAGAGAGTATCTCGAGCAAGGGCAAGCAGAGGTCGCCACATTCTTCAAGCGGAATATGGGAAATGATGAGTATGTCTTTTCTACAGGAGACACCTGGTATACAGCAAAAGAGCTATCAGCGCTGTTGTTAAAAGAGATGGTTGCAGATGCAAGTGAAGCAATTGGAGAAAAGATTACAGAAGTCGTAATCACAGTACCCGCCTATTTTAAGCATAAGGAACGTAAGGCAACCATGGAAGCGGCGACAGAGGCGGGATTAAAAGTGCTTCATGTAATCAATGAGCCGACAGCAGCGGCACTTGCATATGGATTAAATGGAAGTGACAAAAAGAAGACAGTGCTAATCTATGACTTGGGTGGTGGCACGTTTGATGTAGCCATTGCAAAGATGACAAGAGATGATATTCGAATTCTTGGAAGCGACGGGAACCATGAATTGGGCGGAAAAGAATGGGACGATATCATTGCGAGATATATAAATGACTTATTTTTTGACGAGTTTGGAATCGAGATCAGCAATGACGAGATGGAAAAGAATCATTTATGCGTGATTGCGGAAAACA
Organism: uncultured bacterium; assembly: GCA_905214875.1. Taxonomy (GTDB): domain Bacteria; phylum Bacillota; class Clostridia; order Lachnospirales; family Lachnospiraceae; genus KM106-2. The sequence goes on from CAJMNR010000032.1 coordinate 29,583, forward strand.
TCAAGAAGAGGCTAAGTGTTGCGGCAAGCGCGGAGTGCGTTCTGACCTATCATGGTAAAACAGGAAGATATACGATCACAGAGGAGAAGTTTAAGGAGCTTTCGTATAACATGCTTCGTGTGACCAATCAGATTACGAAACGATTGCTGCATAGTGTAGGAATGAATGCAAGCCAGCTAGACGGCATCTTATTAGTGGGAGGTTCCACAAGGATGCGGATGGTCAAAGAGTATGTGTGTGAGATGCTTCATATTCCCGTATTAAATGGTATCAACGTGGATGAGGCAGTAGCACTTGGTGCAGCAATGAAGGCCTATATGGAGGGAGAACTTTTAGAAGTCTTACTTCCGGATTTAAGTGAAGAAGAGAAAAGACAGAGAAAATATGAGTTTTCAATTCCGGGAGCCAAACGTCTTGCAGACACCACAGCATATTCTCTTGGTATGATCAGTGTAAGCGCAGATGGCAACTGGTATGTGAATTCCACCATCATTGAGAAGAATACACCAATTCCGGCATGTAATACGAGGGCATATAAGATTGCAACAACGCTTGGAGACAATGAAATGCATGTGTATTTGTTACAAGGAGAAAAAGGAAATCCTTTGGATTGCGAAATAGTAGGAAAATATGTATTTCATGGTATCAGGCAGACAGAGGAGGAAGAGGCAGTTGTGAATGTGACCTACTCATATAATGAAGATGGAATGATTGAGGTAAGTGCAGTGCAGGAAGAGACAAACGACATATTATCACTTACAATTGAGCCGATAGAAGAAGATATGTCTTGGGTAAGGGAAACACCGAACCTAAACAGGGAGAGAGGGAAGATGCTACCTGAAGGAACGTTGTATCTGGCAGTAGACTTATCGGGGAGCATGTCTGGTTATCCACTGTTAGAAGCAAAGAGGGCAATTTCCTCCTTCCTCTTAAAACTGGATATCACGAAGCTTGCAATTGGCATTGTCGGATTTGCGGATCAAAGCCATATGATTCTAAAGCCAACGAAAGATCTGCATCGAATCCAGCAGGCACTGGCAAATATGCGGGTAGACGGAAGCAGGTTTGGCTATGGAAACAATGCAACGCCATTTGCAGTTATTTATGAGGAAGTGGAAAGGCAAGTGAAGAAGGAGGGCAAAGTCTATATTGTCCTTCTGACTGATGGAGTATGGACCTATAAAGAAAATGCTGTTCTTGAGGCAAAAAGATGTAAAGAAGAGCAGATGCAAATAGCGGCACTCGGATTTGGCAGCGCAGATGAACATTTTTTGAATCAGATTGTAAGTAAGAGAGAGCTTGCGGATGTTACCAACCTTACCAATCTGACGCAGAGCTTTACAAAGATTGCTCAAATCATAGCAACATAATTGTGGTAGAAAGGAGGAGACTTTTGGCACGAGAAAATTTTTATATCATATTGGAACTGCCATTTGACCCTCCAGAAGAAGAGGAAGAAGTCATCTTAAAGGCAATTGAAAAAAAACGGCTAGAGTGGAGCAAGGGATCGACAGACTTTAAGAGAGGGCCAATTTACCGGGCATATTCGGCAATGCTTCCAGAGATACGTGAAGTCATGCTAGATGGCGAGAGGCGGAGAAAGGAATATGAACAGGCATATCAAATTACCTACGAAAAGGCTAGACATATGCTTGCAATCATCGAGAAACGTGGGTATCTGTATGAGTCTGAAATCGTAAGCATCAGTAAGCGGCTAAAAGTCACAGAGGATATCGTGAGATGCGCTTGTAAAGTTCGAATCGTCGAAGATGAGCTAAAGGAGACGTCCTTTGATAAGCCACCGGGTGCTGACAAGTTTAAAGTCTTTCAAGTGTATCTCGATACGTTAAATAAAAAGGATTATTATGATTTTATCAATTATAACGGCACCATGAAGGCGAGGCTTCGGGATATGCCACCATTTCGTTTGGTGGAGCTTGTAAAGCAGCAGAGAATCACCTACGCACGAAATACGCCGGAAGAATCGGCAATTGAAAAACTATGTGCGGAGTGTGAGAAGACATTTTCGACTGTCGAGTCTAAAAAAGAGTATGACGACTATTTAATCTGGAAAAAGACCGAAGAAGTGTATGAACAAGTCCAGATTGCAACAGAGCTTACCAAGGTATTAGACGAAGGACAGTGTGAGGAAACAATCAAGTTGCTTCATGAAGTAATCGATAATCGGGCGCAGTGTGTCGACATGCTAAAAAGTTATTGTAGGCAGAATGGAATTGCCATGGAGTATGGGAATTTTACACCAAACCGTCAGGGAAAACTGCCGAATACCAATGCAAGAGCTAACGGGCGTGAGATGCAAAAACAAAGGCAACAGGAGTTAAGACGGGTGCAGCCCAATATGCCGAAGAATCTGCGAATTCAGGTAGATACGATGAAGCGGTGCAACTATGTGACTTGGGAAAAGACGACAATGGATAACAATGTCAGTTATCTAATCGTCAGGAAGCGGGGAAAGGCACCGTATAATATCAACGATGGAGAGCTTCTCGGAACGGTATCGGGAACGACGTATACCGATGCGTCTATTTACCCTGGAAAACTTTATTACTATGCTGTGTTTGCAGTAAAGCGAGGAGTCTATTCCAAAGGAATCAGCACTCAGGTCGGATATTTGAATCTGTTTGAGGTAGAAGCCGCAACGGCTGTGGTAAAAGAGGGGCATGTAGAACTTTCTTGGACCAATAATTACAGGGAGCTTCGCGTCGTAATCTTTAGACAGGACCTGAATGCGCCTATGGATTATGGAGACGGAAAACTTTGCTACAATGCAAGCTATCCAGCATTTAAAGACGTGGAGGTGAAACCAGGAACGACCTATTATTATCGCATCTTCACTTCCATCTATATCAATGGAAAACGATTTACAAGCAAAGGCGTAATCGTAACGGTCGAAGTTCCAGCGGAAAAGAAGAAGCTACCGACTCGTTCCGCAAGGGAAGACATAAAGAAGGAAGAAGCAAAAACAGAAGAGAAGAAAGAAGAAATAAAGAAAGAGGAAGCAACACTAAAGAGTGCAAGACCAGTATGGAAAGAAGAAAAGAAGTCAAAGATTCCGCCAATGAAACCGACTCCGTATATGACACCAAAGGCTCATGTCGATAGTAAGAATAACATTTTTTATGATATCAAAGTGAGAAAAGGAATCTTGAAGCCGAAATCGATAGAAATCATTTTTACAGGAAATGCAGAAAATTTTGTGCTTCCACCCCTGTTGATCATCGGGGCAAAGAATTATCCGCCGTCCAACAAAGACAGTGGGGTTCTTCTTGGAACCATCGAAAAACAGTTTGTGAAGAAAAAATATGTGTATGCAATTTCCCTGCTAAGTGTGGAAGGGCTTGATTATATAAAGTTGTTCTTGGCAAATGCGTCTGATGAAGGACAGTTTGAGATTCATCTAAAATACGGTTCGTCATCAAAGTTTACATAAAGCCTAGTCAATTCCAAACGTTAGGAGGCACTTATGCAGAAATCAACTTATTTATGTCCGTATTGTTTTACAGAGCATAAGCGCAGAGACCTTTGGTTTCGATGTAGGAACAAAAGGTGTAAATTAAGTCCCGATAAAGAATTGGCAGCGTATACAGGAAGAGCGCCTGAGCTTCGGCAGGTTTGTTTCCCTTATTATTCAGGTATTTGGTTTTCCAAAAGGGAACAGGCAAGGTGTCCGGAATGTCAGGAGCTAACAAGTACAATCATATGTCCGAAATGTCATAATACGCTTCCTGAGATTACGAAGAAAGGGTCCAACCTTATTATCTCAGCCGTTGGGGCGATGGATGCCGGAAAAAGCAGCTATCTTGCAGTACTGATTCGTGAGCTGAAGCGCCATATTGCATTACAGCTTAATGGAGTAGCAGCCTTTATGGATGACATGAGCGCAAGGGAATATGAGGAGCGATTTCTTCGATACTTGTATCCGAATATCGGAACTGACCCATCTCTTCGTATTCCAAAAACAAAGTCCTGCTTTTGCGGGAATACGTTCATTTCTGCAAACCGTCCGATTTTAGTAAACTGCAAGTTCTTTAAGAAACGAAAGAAGAGGGAAGAGAATGTGAATCATACGGTAGTATTCTATGATGCGGCAGGAGAGGATTTCGAAGAGGAAGAGATGATGTTTACCATGTCTTCGAACCTGATTCATTCCGATGCCATCTTGTTCCTTCTCGACCCGCTAAAGATACCATATGTAAGGAATTCGTTAAGAAGGGACGTGGTAAATGGAGCTGCGACTTCAAAGCTGCATTCTGGTTCTTCTGCAGACGAGATTTTATTGCGTATGTCTAAGTTGATTCGAGCAAAGAAAGGATTGTCGGAAGAAGAAAAAATCGACATTCCTATTGCCGTCATCATTCCCAAATTAGATATCTTAGAGCCATTGCTTCCAGAATACTCAGTATTGTTAAAAGAAAGCCTGCATTTGAAACAAGGCGGCTTTGTATTGCAGGAAGGATTTGACGTACACGAGGAACTGGTGGCGCTACTGTGTGAGTGGGGAGAAATTGAACTGCTATCCCATTTGCAGGCGGACTTTCATACCTTTCAATTTTTTTCAGTCTCAGCGTTTGGCAACAATCCAGACATGTATGGGAGACTACAATGTCCAAAACCAGTACGGGTGGAGGATCCTTTTCTATGGGTATTAAGTGAAAATAAAGTGATTGATTCGATATAAGGAGTAGTTATGGGAGTAGAACAAGCAATTTTTACTGCATGTGAATCCGGTATTACAAGACAGAGTGCCGGCTTTCAAGTGTACTCGTATTCTTCTGGTATGGAACAAATTCTTGATACGACCAATGCTGCCATTATGTTTCAATATGAGCAGCCGAACTTTGGGTTGCGGCCTGTTTTTGAAAAGATGGACGAGAAAAGCTATCCGAAAAAGTTTGCCTATTGTATTGTAGAGGAACAAAGAAAGCTTGTTTGTTTTGCATCCAATACAATGGTGCCAGAAAGCAGGTATGGCAATTACTTCAGTCACTTGCTTGCCACGAATCTGCAGACGCTTTTAGGTTATCCTTGTGAGTATTATAAAAGCCCTCTGTTTCTAGAGGGCTTGACAAAAGAGCAGAGGGAATCGAAGAAACGTCCAGAATTTCTATATAAGAGGACAAGCATGGAACTTGGAACCGAAATCACATACGAAACGGTAAAGCAATTCCTTTCCAAGAATAATCGAATCAGCAAGTTAAAAAAGCTGTTATCCTGCCTGCTGTTTTATGAAGATAATGTATATGGAACCGAGAAGAAGATTGTTATCTTTGATAAAAATGATGGAACGGAAAATAGAATCATTTACTGGATTGCAGCAATCACCATGGCCCTTCCTAGAAAATGTGCCTTACACATCTCGTTTAGCGATTATGAATATGAGCCAATGACGGCACCTTACCGAATCTGTGGCTCTTTAAAGGAAGGGACAAGGTATGACAGGCAGATACTAGGCGAGGCCGCCTATGTCTTCGATTTTGAAAGTGGAAACATACCGGCACTTTCTATAGAATCAGAGTTATTTGACATCATTGAGTTGTCTTACCGTGTGTCAAGGGATTGCATCTTAAAGTTTAATCAGTTTATGGAAGATTACACGTATGAGGCATGCGATTTAAAACTTCTAGATGCATATGAGCTTTATAAGCTGCTTACTGTACCGGAATACATTACAAAGATCACACGACAGAAATTACATAATGCTTTTACCTTTGTAAATGAGTATGCGAAAGAGGAGACAAAACAGAGAATCATTAACGATATGGTTTGCTTTGTCCGAGAACGAAAGTCTATGGAGAGCAGGGTGATTCGGGAACTGTTGGCATTCTTTGAAGTCCAAATCAAGGAACATCGGATTATCAAGGAGCGCCTCGTTCTTCCACTGCTTCGCGTTCTATATGAATCATTAAAGGTGCTTACGAAAGAAGAAAAAAATTATCTTTCCTTGGAAAAAGAAATGGTCTATTTCTTTGAACAGATTGAATTACCACTATATCGATATTATTTAGGAAGTATCCCGACAAATGAAATCGTGCTTCTTCTTAAAAAGACATCCTACCAGTGGAAAATTGATGTGACAATTACCATCCTAAAGAACTATTTGATTGCGACTAAGCCAACGGTAACGGAAATCGCAGAGGACAATAAGTTCAATGCAATCTTAGTTGTTCTGCTTTCACGTTCTGACATAAAGTGCCCGGCAGGAAAGCTAGTGGAGTTATCATATCTTCTGAAAGTATTTTCCTTTAACTATTCCTACAGTACGTATCTATACCTTACGATTCAACGTTACTTTAACAGTAAGGAAGGGACAAGCCTACAGCAGGCAGTTGCGGATTACCACTATGCCAAATATTTTTATGAGCTTTCGGAGGCTGAGCAAAACGCAGTCTACGAGTTTTTGATGATGGAAGAGGAGCTTGCAATTGTAAGGCTCTTTCACTATGAGTATGAGAAAGGGGAACTGTTTGAACCATGGTTTGAACATGTCACTACTTTGATTGAACGGTTTAACATCGTAAAAGGAACTCTACTAGATGGTCTTATGCAAGAGGCTTTTCAGAATGCGACGGCAAGAAAAGAAAACCGGTATCAGGCCGTTCAGCTTTTGTTCCACTATGCATTTAAGATAGGATACCGTGACCGCTTTATCAATCGACTTGTTCCGTTTTTGTCCGTATCGATTCCAATCGTAGTGGCAGAAGAAGAACAGCTATCCTTGATTAAGAAGCTATATTTTTATCAGATTAACTATAATGGAGGCATCATTGAAAAACGTGTGGCACTTGCCTATCGTTTATATGAATTAAAAGAATTCTTAGAGTCGAATCCGAAGAAACGGGAGAAAATCCATTTTACAAAGAAGGTGCCAATTCCAACTATGGACGGCTTGGAAACAAACAATTATCTAAAGCGTGCAGGCACGGTGATTGGACAAATCATCTATCAGAACGGACAAGTCAGCTTGCTGAAAGAGTGTTACTATCTGTCTGGGGAGAAGGAACAGCAGTTTTTGCTTTATGTATATGGTGCATTGTTAGCCTGCGGAAGAAAACGCAGGGAATACACCATGTTCCTGACGACATTCGCATATGCCGTAGAGGAAACAAAGGAGGATTCTTTGGCAAGTCTCATTATGTCAAGTGGTGTGAAGGTAAAGGATTTAAATGAGCAGATTCACTGCAACCTACCACATCAGGTTATGTTCCGTAAACTAGTGGATGCAAGGGAAGGAAGAGAAGAACTGATCATCAGAAGATGGAAAAAGATTAAAGCAAAATGCCTTGGAAAGCCTTGTTAGTTGACATTTTCATTCTTCATATGTAAAATTACTTGGTATTAATTTTGATAGGAGAATGAAATATGTCACGAAAGACTATCTTTACAAAGGTAAACGAGTCCGACAAGAAATATCTTTTATTTCTGTTAGCCGTATCCACGTTGCTTATGACGTTTGGATCCATGACTTCTTTCCTTTTCCCGATGCATGTCGGAGTAGATCAGAATGTTTTCTTTACCATTGGCGGAAGCTTATTAGATGGTAAAGTACTATATAGAGACTTATATGATCAAAAAGGACCATTATTATTTTTTGTTCATACATTGGCAGCTTTGATTAGCAGAAAGAACATGATTGGAGTGTATTTACTTCAAATCATCAACTTTACTGTTATCTTGTACTTTGTAGGGAAAATCAAAGAACTATTTCTTGGAGATAAGTACCGTTATCTTATTCCAGCAGCAACAGGCTTACTGATTGTAACTACATTTTGTTACAGCCGTGGGGATAATGCAGAAGAATTCTGTATGACATTCTATATGATAGCCATTTATCAGCTTATGAAGTTTTTCAAGAGCAATGACGAAGAGTTGTCTTGGAAGGTGATGTTTGCAAATGGGTTTATGGCAGCATGTATCCTTTGGATCAAATATACGATGTTAGGATTCTATATCGCATGGTGCTTAATCGTCGGAATTACCATTATAAAGCGCAAGAATATAGGACATGCCATAAAAGCAGCCGTGTTCTTCTTACTTGGAATGGTAATTGGAACAATTCCGTATATTATTTACGCACTTGTGACAGATTCCATGTATGATTTTATTTGGGCATATTTTTATACAAATATTTGCATGTATTCTGATAAGGTGTCTTTCCTAAAACGTGTAAGAAATTTCTTTATGCAGGATATCCTATGGAATCCGGTTATGATGCCAACGATTATCCTTGGACTTATCTATTTTTGCCGTTCCAAAGAGATGCTTGAGACAAAATGGGAAAAATGCAGTCTTGTATTTTTAGCAGTATGTACGTATATATTCGTGTTCATCGGTGGAACAAGATATAAGTATTATCTGTTAATCGTTGGCTCTTTTTCCGTATTTGGTGTGATTGCATGGGCAAAAATCTTGGACAAGTATATTACACGCCTTATGGAGCATAGAAAACGTACGATTTCCATTGCAGTTGTAATCTATATCATCAGCTTGCTCGTGTTTAGTAACTGTGCGCCATATTATTTCAAAGGAAGAGACTACTATCCACAGCAACGTATTGCAAAGATCATTAAAGAAAATAATGGAACATTTTTAAATTATAACTTCCTTGATGCGGGAATTTACTTGGCATCAGGAAGCAAGCTTCCTGATACGAGATTCTTCTGTAGAATGAACATTAGAAGGGAAGCCTTTCCACAGATGTATGATGAGCAAGAAGATATCATTCGCAAAAAAGGCGTTGATTATGTCGTTGTTCGATTTGGACGTGGAAGACAATTAGAAGAATTTGCTGAATGCGAAGCATTAGAGACCAATTATACATTAATCGAAACGATGTATGAAAAAGTCGATGATTATTGGTTTGCATTGTATCAAGCAAAAGAATAGAATGGTTAAACGTCAGATTCTTGAAAAGATAAAAGAATCTGACGTTTTTTCTTGTTAATTGTCGATAAGTTAGATATACTAAGTGTGAGTTATCGACAATGTACAGGAGGTTGTAGAATGGTAAATGATAAGATGCGAAATTTGAGTGCAACGCAGCGTTTATCAATGACGACCAACTCGATTACTAGCTGCTTGTTAAAAATAGCAGTGTGCGAAAATAAGATTAAAATACTAGAAAGCATTTTCGCTGAAGACGACAGTATGATTAACTTTGTAAAAGAAGATGTAACGTTTTTTGAGCAGGTAAAGATTTTGAGTGAAGGTTTAAAGCGAGGAGAAAAACATTTTGCATTTGAGTTTCATACAGAAGTCAGTAATCGATGGTTTCTGATAAAAGCAAATTATACAGATGTCTTAATGGACATTAAGTATCCTGTATTTGACTTACTACTTACAGATGTTACCGAGGCGAAACATCTGACATATGATAGGCTATCACAGAATGTAGACAATAGGGAGATCATTGAGTCTATCGGGAGTGCAATAGCAAGAATTAAAACAGACAATGGATATGAAATTATTTGGGCAAATCCATCATTTATACAACAATTTGGGACAATAAAATTCCTTAGGGAATGTATTGCAGAAGAAGATCAAAAGAAGTTTTCTTATATAATCAATAATGATATTGCATGTAATACATATAGTAAAAAAATAAGGCTGCGAACGGAAAAACACGGAATCCGTTGGTATGACATACGTATTGTAGATAAAGAGGATGTAAAGAACAGGGAAAAGTTCTGTATCATTACAGATGTGACAGACGAAGTACTTAGAGAACAGGAATTAAAGATATTTCAGAAACGATATAAAATGGTATTATCGGTTACATCAGAATTAGTATTTGAGTATGATGCAAAAAATGATACAATGTACTATTTTAGAAGTGGAGAAAACTCCATAAGAAGACCGGAAAAAGTAGAACATTACAGTGACGTCTTAGAACATGGAACAATTTGTGGATTCAGCCTTACAAAAGAAGGAAGAAAAGCGTTACAGGAAGTGAAGAAGAACCTGTATGAGAAAAAAGTTTCTTTAGAAGAAGCAAATTTATGCTTTATAAAAGATGGCATGGAAAGCTGGATCCACGGAGTCGGCAAGTGCATGTATGATGACTGCGGCGAGCTAGAGCTTGTTATCGGAAAGCTAAGCGATGTAACAAATATAAAAAATAATGAAGAGAAGTTACTCATCAAGGCGCATACGGATGCCCTTACGAAAGTAAGTAATCGAGAGTTCGCTAAAAATGAAATCAATGGATATCTGATTGACAGCAGCATAGATGCCCTGCCATCTCTTTTAATTTTAGACATAGACAACTTTAAATCAATTAATGATAATTACGGACATGGTGCTGGAGATTCAGTTCTTATAAAGATTAGTAAGATTCTAAAACATGAATTTAGAAAATCAGATGTCATTGGAAGGCTTGGCGGAGACGAGTTTATCGTTTTCCTAAAAGACGTTATCAGTAAAGATATCGTATATGAGAAGGCACAAAGGGTTTGTGAAGAAGTAAATAAAATCTTTAAAGAAGTCAGTGTCAGCATTGGCGTTAGTATCATGTCGAAAGACGAGGCAACCTTTGATAATCTCTATAAGACGGCAGATACTGCTCTTTATCAGGCAAAGAAACGAGGAAAGAATACCTTCGTATGTTATAGCGAATTAAGTGACGAGATTAGAAAAGAAGCACTAACAAAGACAGACAAGGTTATTATGGAACAAACCACCGGTGGATTTTCTGACGTAAACTCGATAGGTTTCTTTAGGAAGATTATGGATAATTATAATGATATTTATTACATCAATCTGACGAAAGACAGTGTAAAAAGATATAAAGAAAGCGTTTTATATCAAAATGAACATAATTTCCGTACATATACGGAAATGTATAATCATTTATTGACAGAAATTGTTGGATTAAAAGAACGAGCACAGTTTGAAGAGCAGGCAAAACGTGAAAACTTAATTCAGTTGTTAGCTACGAAAGAACGAAGAGTGATGAGGTATTTGCGACTCTATAACGAAAAGAATGAGTTTATTTGGTGCAGCATAGAAATTTTAAATCATTACTCAACATCTGGTGAAGACGTATGTTGTACGCTTTTATTTAAGTATATCAGTGATGAAGAAGTTGACCAACTGACAAGCTTGGAAAGTGCAAAGAGCGATGAGTTAGAAATGGAACTAATGAAACAAGAGCATTTTGATCCGCTAACAGGCTTGTATAAAGAATCAAAGTTTTTGTATGAAGTAGCAAATATATTAAGAAATGACATGGAAAGACAGTATGCCATTATCACATTTGATGTGGACCGTTTTCGTGTGTTTAATGATATGTATGATGAGCAACTTGCGGAGGAAATATTAATAGCGATAGCGGATGTACTGCGTGCCCTTCCTGTAGAAGGAAAATGCTATTGCAGATATCATTCGGACCGTTTTATTTTGTTCATTCCATATCAAAAGAGAACAGATATCATCAAAGTCATAGAGTTCATTCAACAGGAATGCAACAAAATCAGGATTGTAAAGAGTTTATTGAAGTTATCCTTTGGAGTCTACCAGATTGTAGATCGAAGTGTGCCAGTCCGTCTGATGTGCGATTGGGCAAGGCTTGCAGAGTACAATGTAAAAGGACTTTCCATGCAGTATTATGCATTTTATAATGAGGAATATCGAAGTCACTTGCTTGAACAGCAAATCATTGAAAATGAAATGCATCAGGCATTGGAGGAAGGCCAGTTTGAGATGTATCTTCAGCCATCTTATGAACTGCAGACAAACAAAGTGATAGGAGCAGAGGCGTTAGTGCGCTGGAAGCACCCACAATGGGGAATGGTTCGTCCGGACAAATTTATTCCGTTATTTGAAAAGAATGGGTTCGTCATTAAGTTAGATGAGTTCATCTGGGAAGAAGCATGTAAGAAGTTGAAGGAATGGTTAGATTGTGGCTATGAAATCCCAATCTCGGTAAATATCTCAAGAATTCATACGTATGATACGGCATTTGTACAGAAACTTGTAACGCTTGTGGAAACATATCAGATACCGAAAAAACTGTTACAGTTAGAGTTTACGGAAAGTATGTTTACGGAGAATACCGACCCATTATGCAGATTGATGGAACGATTAAAGGAACAAGGATTTACATTGTTAATGGACGACTTTGGAAGCGGCTATTCTTCCTTAAATATGTTAAAGAATGTTCCAATTGATGTCATTAAGCTTGACCGAGTATTTTTTGATGATATCATGGAAAATACAAGAGGAAAAATTATCATTCAATCTTCGATAAAGATGATTCATGACTTGCATTTAGATGTGACAGCAGAGGGAATAGAAAAAAAGGAACATGTAGAGTTTTTAAATCAATGTCGCTGTGAGAAGGGACAAGGATATTTTTACTCAAAACCTATGCCAGTGAAAGAATTTGAAACATTATGCTTTGGATAACAGTGAGGTGATTAGGATGAAACAATGGCTAAATAGAAAAGAAGTAGAAAAATTAGCCATAGCCATTTTTGGCGGTTTCTTATTTGCAGCAGGACTTAACTTATTCATTGTTCCTGTTGGTTTATATAGTGGTGGATTTGTAGGATTTGCTCAGGTGGTCCGTACTGTCCTAATAGAAAAGATGGGATTGGATTTTGGAACAACAGATATTGCAGGTATTATTAGTTTTCTTTGTAATATCCCATTATTTTTACTCGCATATTTTAAAATTGGAAAACAGTTCTTTGCAAAGACACTTATTTGCGTTGCTTTCCAATCGTTTTTCTTAACCTTGATTCAGATACCGTCAACACCAATTATCAGTGATACCTTGGCAGCCTGTCTGCTAGGTGGAATCATAGCAGGATATGGTACAGGAATCACGCTTCGTGCAGGTTCCTCTGGCGGTGGACAGGATATCTTAGGCGTATTCTTTACAAGAAAATATAAGAATTTCAGTGTTGGCAAGATAGCAATCATAGTAAACATGATTGTATTTGGATTATGCATGTTCTTATTTGATTTATCAGTCGTGTTATATTCCATCATATTTACGTTTGTATGCGCATTTACGACAGATAAGGTGCATATTCAAAATATCAATATGGAAGTACTGATATTTACAAAGAAAGATCCAACGGCTATACGAAACTATATCCAAAATGACTTATATCGAGGAATTACGTATTGGGAAGGAACCGGCGGTTATACCGAAGAAGGTACCAAGATTCTCTATACTGTAATCGACAAGTACGAATACGGAAACTTGCAGGCAAAGATCCATGAGTTGGATGAGAATGCATTCGTAGTCGGTAAAGAAGGAGTAACGGTCGAAGGAAACTTTATTAAGAAAGTATAATTAGAGTAGTGTCAAGCACTTTAGAGAATAAAAAGAAAAGCTGACTTCTGAGGAATCGGAAGTCAGCTTTTTTACTTTATAGGAAAGTGCTACTTTCCTATAAAGGGGTATAAAAAAACCA
>CAJMNR010000033.1 GCA_905214875.1 uncultured bacterium
CTATTATCTCAAATGTATAGGATAAAATCTATGTACCCACTATGGAGCGTTTACCCTCCAATTGCGAATCGAGGCTACTGTTTTTGGAATATTTTATAAATGAGTAACATTATGAATGTTAAAAGTGCTAGTAAAAAGAATCCTGCCTGAAATAGTAACTTTTATAAAGACTATATAAACTTATAGTATATCTTCTAGAGTATATTTAGATAATTCATCAATAAAAGCTTGTAATGATTTAGAAAGAATTTTTTTAAGATTACAACCACTGGTCATTAGTGGACAAAGTTCAGGGTTAGACATACATTCAACTAAGTTTAGGTTTTCTTCAGCTGCTATTAAAACTTTACCAAGATTTATTTCACTTGGATCTACACCTAATTTTAATCCACCATTTCTACCTTTAGTTGATATGATATATTCTGTTTTAGCAAGCTTATGTATAACTTTTTTCATATGGTGTTCAGACACTTCTAGATACGCAGCGAGTTTATCCACTGTAGCAGTTTCATTTCTATTTCTAGCTAGGTATATTAAGGCTCTAAAAGTATAGTCTGTGAATTTATATATTTGCATAATTCTTCTCCTTTAGAATTTGATATACTATATTGCACTTCTAAAATATAACATACAAATTGTATATTTGCTTTAAACATTTTATATTTTATATTTTATGATAGATTAGTTTCATAAATCAAGAAAGAATTACGAATGTTTTGACATTTGTATCCACAATACCATTATTTCCTTTAATAATACTAGAGTATTGAATAAAATTAATTATAATAGCTACATATATACATTTATTATTATTTTATCTTTAAAATAAGTTAAAAAATTTTTTTGATAAAATGTGCATTTAAATTGCACATTTTAAAATATTATGTTATATTAAATATATAAATCGATAATTATTATTAGATAATATAAATTTAATATTAGGAAGTAAAAGATTAAAGGAGACACAAGATATGTTAGATCAAAAAACAATTGAAATAGTTAAAAGTACAGTACCAGCGTTAAAGGAGCATGGTTTAGAAATTACAAAAACTTTTTATAAAAATATGTTTGAAAATAATCCAGAAGTTAAAGGATTATTCAACATGGATAGACAAGTTTCAGGAGAACAACCAAAGGCGTTAGCTATGACAATATTAGCAGCTGCTCAGAATATAGATAACTTAGAAGTTTTATTACCAGCAGTAAAGAAAATAGGAGAAAGACACTGTGATGTTCAAATTAAAGAAGAACATTATCCAATAGTTGGAGCTAACCTTTTAACAGCAATTAAAGAAGTTTTAGGAGATGTAGCAACAAATGAAATTATTGATGCTTGGGCTAAAGCTTATGAAGTGATAGCTAAAGTATTTATAGATGTTGAAAAAGAAATCTACGAATCAAGAAATAAATAATATATAGCAGAACGTTAAATTTTTAATTCACTTAGTAGTTAAAAATTCTAGTTGTTTAGGAAACTAGCATCGATGGATTTTTATAGAATAAAATAGTAGCTTTCCAACTATGGGGCTACTATTTTTTTGAGATTTTTTTATAAGTAACACTATAAATGTTAATAGTAAAATATTAAATGAAAGCCAATTAACTAAGAACTATTTCTGGAGGAGAAAAGTAAGTTAAAGGATTGATGTTAATGCTAGATTTAGCAGATGCATTTATTTTAATGTTCAGAACGCAATTAGTTATTTTAAAGATGACTTAAGAAACAATGCTAAAAGAGGATATTTATATTATTCAGATATAACATTATAAAAATCGCACTTTAATGCGATACGGAGAACCGTATCACAAGTAGGGGCGTACTATGGAGAATCCATGAGTATGACGATAAAATAAAAGAATAGTACAAGTATGTATTGAAAAAATAAAGTAAAGTTTAATCAAGTAACTAAAGAGAGAGCATGACTTGTATTTGGGTATTGAAAAGCGAAAAGTTTCCCCAAATTTTATATTAAAGGAGAGTTACATGAGAATAATAAAGTCTGATGAGGAAGCATTACAGGATTTTTTATTGGACATCGAGTGTTTAGATGAATTGCTTCCCTGGACTAAGAAGTTCAATATATTTGATGTATTAAAGCTTGCACGAACAGAAATTCGACATAGTAATATGTTAGCATGGTTGCTTGATCCGAATGAGAACCATGGATTAGGAGATTTATTTCTAGAGGGATATATAAAAAGAATTTTAAAGGATTCATATGATGTATTTTCGATTCTGCTAATGGATTTTCATAGTTTTAGTGTTTATAGAGAGTGGAAAAATATTGATATACTATTAGTATCAGATGAAGAGAAAAAGTTGATTGCAATTGAAAATAAGGTGGGATCTCAAGAACACAGTAATCAGTTGAATCGTTATCGAACTATCCTAGAGGATACATACAGTGATTATCAAAGAATTCTAATTTATTTAACACCAGATGGAAGCGAATCAAGTGATAAAGAAAACTGGAAAGAATCATCCTACCTTGATGTGGTTGAAGTCTTAGAAATGATTTGTAATAGAATCGAGTTGAAACCAGATGTGGAATTATTGATTAATAATTATATTGAGATCATAAGGAGAGAAGTTTTGGAAGACCAGCAGTTAATAGAAGTATGTAATAAAATTTATAATAAACATAAGAGAGCATTAGACTTAATTTTTGAATATAGAATTGATAGTAATAACAGAAAAAGAGATATTATAGTAGACACATTAAAAGAATTGGAAGATAAGGATGAAATCATCCTTCGAGATAATGTTGGAAGTAATAAATACTTTATGTATACTACCCAAAAGATGAATGAATATTTAGGAGAGCTAGAGTATGAAAATAGTACATGGGGTACTAGAAGTGCATACTATTATTGGATTTGCTTAGATAAAAATTATATAAGTTGTGCATTTGAACTGGGAGGAATTAATATAACTGATGATCAGAAAATAAAAATGGATTATATCATCAAGAAGGAAAAGCCTAATGACAAGAAGCCTAACTTTAAGTTTAAAAAGATATATGCTGAGAGACGTAGTCTACCAGAAGAGATAGAGGATGACGAGGAAATTATAAGAGAAATAGTAAAAGATTTTGTAAATAGGCTTAAGGAAAAGGAAGCCACTTTATTAGAGCAATTGCCGTTATTATAGTTGCAAAGTGTTCTATACTTTTAAGGTTGGATATTGTGCCTTTTATTAATAAAACTGGTACGCCCATGATACCGATACAGAGAACCGTACCATAAATAAGTGGAATTATACTAAAATTTTAAAAAGCATGTAGGGCGGAGATGGTATTGTTTCACTAATCATTAAATCTATAACTAGAATGCTACAAAAGCGGGGAAGCCGTTAAGTATGAAATAAAAGATCGTTTGGAGTAATAAACGATTTTGAAAAAGTAAGTAACACATTATACGAAAGGAGAAAATTATGAATAGACGTGAAATTATGGATGTTTTAGAAGAGGCTATGGAAATAGGAAAATCAGTTATCCCGAAGGGAAATGTTGCCACATATATTCCAGAACTTGCTAAGGCGGATAAGCACAAGTTGGGAATTTGTTTGCATACAGTAGACGGCAGCTTCTATAACATTGGTGATTATGAGGAACGTTTTACTATACAGAGTATTTCCAAGGTTATTACTCTTTGCAAAGCATTAGAAGAATTTGGCGCAAAGTATGTGTTTGAATTTGTTGGAATGGAACCGTCTGGGGAAGCTTTTAATTCCTTGGTAGAACTAGACCTTAAACATAACAGACCATTTAATCCAATGATAAATTCAGGCGCTATTACCGTTGCAAGTATGCTGCTGGAAAAGTGTTCGTTTGAAGACATGATGGTGTATGCTCAAAAAGTATGTCTGGATGACCAAATTAGTCTGGATATGGCGACTTTTCAGTCTGAAATGGCTCACAGCTCCAGAAATCGCGCAATCTCATATCTGCTTGAAAGCAAAGGAATTATCAAAGCGAATGTAGAGGATAGCCTTACATTTTATACGCAGATGTGCTCGCTAACTGTTTCTGCAAAAAGTCTGGCTAATTTTGGACTAATTTTGGCTACTGATGGAGTAAATCCAGAAAACGGAGAAAGACTGATCAGCAGTTGGGTTGCCAGAACTGTAAAAACTATAATGCTAACTTGCGGTATGTATGATGGCTCTGGAGAGTTTGCTGTTTTGACTGGAATTCCAACGAAAAGTGGAGTTGGAGGCGGATTGGTCAGCGTTGCGAATGCCAAGCTTGGAATAGGCGTATATGGACCGGCACTAGATGATAAAGGAAACTGCATAGCAGGCTGTGAGCTTTTGAAATATGTTTCTAAACATTTGGATTTGCATATGTTTAACACCAGCGAATGGGAAGAAGTATAGGTTAGTGCAAAATATTTTTATAGATGATAATTCAATTAGTAATAGGTGCAGTATCAGCAATGGTAATGTTGATTATAGGAAGTTTAATTGTATGTTTTAGTAAAACTCTCCTTGTGATACAGTGCGGTGCACCGTATCACAAATAAGTTAAGTATTATTGGATAAGAAAATCTCTAGATAAGTGAGGTGTAGTTCATTAAATTTAATGATACTACACTTCATTTTTATAGTATAATATTAGAAAATTACATAAGAAGATAAAATGAAAATATGGAGAAGAAGGAGGAAAATTGTAACAAAAGTTATAAGAGGGTAAAATTAAGTATCTTAAAAGGTTATGAGTAATACAAAGCAGAATTAAAAGGGGGAGAATGTAATGATTTATTTATGGTATGTAATTTATATTATATTGCATTGCACTTGGGGGGCTGTGCAAACGCTGATCGGTTTCGTTATTTTTTTAATAAATATAAAAAAACCACATAGTTTTTATCGAGGCTGTATTAATACCAAGTGGAACTCCTTTAGTGGTCTTAGCATGGGACTATTTATATTTACACCTAATCCTGATTGCAAAAACCTGGAACAGTACGCTGGAAATACTTTAGAAGGGTTGATCGAACGTGCAAGTATGATAACTGTTCATGAGTATGGACATACATATCAGTCAATTATTCTTGGACCATTTATGATAATTCCGGGTACAGTTTCTCTTCTATGGGGACGTATGAATAGATACGAGCGTCTTAGGAAGGAATACGGGGTTCCTTATTCTTTTTGCTGGTCTGAAAGCTGGGCAAATCATCTTGGAGAGAAAGTAACAGGATTGCCATCGATAGGGCAGGTGGATTAAGAGAGATATATGAAAGGTTTTAGTATATGAGATACATTTAATAATAAAGCAAGAAGCTGTACCTCCCTTGTCTTGCCAAGAAGATTACAAAGCGTCTTACTTTTGTAGGCCCCTCTTTTAGCAATATACTTATCCCACCATAAAGTTGGGATCATCTATTGAGTAGGGATATCTTTATAAGTAAGAATGTTCAATGCATCCCTTAACGTAGAGAATGTAGATGAATTAGAATTAATGAAAGGTGTAAAACTCAGAATTCCAGACGGAGGGAGATTTTTGGCAGGAAAGGTAACAGTAGGCTGGATTGTTAATGGGCATGAATATGTGTGAGTAGCGAAAAACTCATCCGCTACATTTTCCATTGAAGATGAGGAAGAAAGTAAAGGAAAGTGTACCCTATAAAGTAGAGTACTAAAAAAGAGGCTATGCCACATTTAAAAGTGAACATATATTAATACCCATGTGGAGGAAATTGGACCATATTATTTTGCAGTATAATAATATGTACTGTTTAGCTAATAAATAATTGGAAATAATAAAGGCAAGGAAGATGCGACTCCCTTGCCTTGCCAAGAACATTATTCAAAGGATATTTTATCCTGTTGAATATCGTTTTTTTCTACACTGCCATCTAATTCACCTGCTAATTTAAATCCTTGCTTAGCTAATAATACAGCTATAATTTCATTTATAACAGCAGCGGCTGCAATTGTTCCCTGAATAATATGTGCATATTCAGGTGACGGGTTTATAAGAGTATTTACAGCGATACCTGTAAATATCAATGAAACTCCTGAATGTGGTAGTAATGTAAGTCCTAAATATTTTTTTACAGTTGTAGGTGCTTTAGATATTACAGCTCCAATATAAGAACCTCCTAGTTTACCAATAGCACGAGATATTATATAAATTGCAGTAAATACTCCAGCTCCTAAAATTAAATTGTAATCTAGAGGAGCACCTAAGTTAATAATAAGGATTATCATAGTTAATGCTACCATTGGTTTAGTATCGTCCACCAATTGATGCAATCTTTCTTTAGGCATAAGATTTGAAAATGTAGCTGCAAAAGCAGTTCCCATAATCATTAAATTTATGCTGAATTCAGTTAATATATAGGTATTAACAAATATACCTATAGAGGATGTAACAAGAATACATCCTAATACTGATAAAATAGTAGCACTTTTATTCATTTCTTTTTTTAAAATAAATGATGATAAAAATCCTGTAATACACCCTAGGATAATTGGAATTATTATCATAAGTGGTATATAGTAAAATGGAGAACCACCACCATATGTGATATTTGAAACTATTCCTATTACACTAAAGAATACAACTATTGCTACTATATCATCTAGTGCTGCAAGCGGAATAAGTGTTTTAGTTACTGGACCTTTAGTATTATATTCATTAACGATAGATAATGAAGGTGCTGGTGCAGTAGCTAGTGCAATTGACCCAAAAACTACTGATAAGTAAACTGGAATATCCATAAACATAGATATACATGCAAACGCTAATGATACAACTACAAAAGCACCAAATGCTTCTGTTAAGCATATTGTCATGATCTGTTTACCTGACTTTTTAATATCTTTCCAGATAAGCTCTGTACCGATCATAAGTCCAGCTGTTACTTCTCCGATATTTATAATAGCATGGAACCAAGAACTATTTAGCATGTCGTTATTTAACCAGCCTAAAGCATATGGTCCTATAATCATTCCAGTTAATAACCATCCTAAGATTGCTGGAAGCTTAAGTTTTGTAACTAATTTACCAACAATCATACCTATAAATATGAAAATACATAATAATATTAATTCTTTTAACATAGCTAAATCTCCCGCCATAAATTTATTTAATTATTCCAAACATCAACATTTCAAATATAGTTGAAAACTCTTCAACCCATTCATTTAAAACCTGCGACGTATCAGATTCATCTATCATAGACCTATTCATAAATTTGGTGTGTAGATGATTTATTAAATCTAAGATAATATCTACAACTTTATCTGGAGTAACATTATCTTTTAAATTACAGCTATTAATACATTTTAATAAAAATTCTTTATTTGCCTCATCTACATCTTTTTTTAAAATAGAAATTTCTTTTACTAGATGCGATGGTGGATTAAATGTTGCATTAATAAATATTTGTTTATAATAAGCATTATCCTGAAAAAATTCCCATCTTTTCTCCATGTATAAGTCTAAACTTTTTCTAGGATCTCCTTCGTAATAAATAATATTATTTTTTATATAATTGCTTAGATCATTGAAACAGCTTTTAACGCACAAAAGAAAAAGCTCATCTTTATTTTGATAATAATGAAATAATAACCCCTTAGAAATATTATTATCTTTACAAATATTATTTGTAGAAGCTATTAGATAATCTTTTTTTCCAAACTCATTTAAGCTTGCTCTTAAGATTTTTTCTTTACTTATTTCATTTTGTTTTTCCCTGTTCAAATTTATCACCTTCTTTAATTTAAAATATTATAGAAAACAAACCAGGTGGTTTGTAAACGATTATATACTAAAATATAATTATTTCAATATTATATTTTTAATAAAACAAGAAATAATGGTGAATTTTCTTTTAATTTGTAATTAGCATATGTGGATAAGTCGGAGAATAAAGGAACATCAGTATGTAATAGTAATTCAATTAGAACAGATAAGGCTAATGATCTATCTATTATATAGAGAGACAGATGTGAAAAGGTACGCCCGTGATACTGATACGGAGAACCGTATCACAAGTAAGAGGAGAGCCTTTTGGGGGAGGCATATTGGCTTTAAATGAATGTCATACAGTAAAAAAGCTAGTATGGATGTCTATCCTTCCCTTTATTAGCTCAATATGCTAGTAGTATAGTGAAAATAGTAAAGATTTATATTATAATATTGTTACTACCTGTAAGGTTGTATTACAAATAAATGAATTAGAAAGGAAAAAAATATGATATGGGGAGTTTATTTATTGATAATACCACTAGTATTGATTCTTTTTATTATTGGACTAGCGAGCTATTCAAATAAGTTTGAATTAAATACAAATTTTTTAGATTTTACAGAAAATATTTATGATAAAGAGAAGGAAGCGGAAAAACAGAAAAAAAGAAATAAAATTATAGGAATTATATTAATGTTATTTTCGATAGTAGTATTATTTATTCCGATTATATTTCAATAATATTACATAACATTTGAAATATTAAATCTAGCTAATTAGTGTATTGATGGAATCAGTATCGCTGTCATATTTGGTGAAAAAATTGTTTATAAGATTAAATATAGTCAATAATAAAGGCAAGGGAGGGGTGACTCCCTTGCCTTGCCAAGAACACTATAATTAATCTACATTTGTAGGCCCTTTTTAAGCAATATACTTATCCTTCCACAAAGTTTGAATTATCTATTGAGTAAGGATATTAGTGAGATGATAATTTCGATGAAATTACATAACACCAATAGAAGTGTTAAAACTTCAATTATTGTCATTAGAAACACCTACTTTCAAGAAGACTAAATGTAGGTCTATTTGATAATGTTGCTTGGCTACATATAGGTTATCAGATAGAAAATTTAAAGAATATAGTATTGTAACAAATGGGTTTATGACTGTATTTATCACTCTCATTTAGTATAGATACGGAGAAACGTATCACAAATAAGGGCGTACCACTTGGAAAAGAATAGTTAGAAAATAAGAAAGAACGGAAAATAAGCCGTTCTTTTTTCTATAAATACGACGATGCACATATGGGAAGTATAATTGTAGCTTTGTGTTAAGAATGGTACAATTGACATAGAAGATTACATATACGGGTGTCTTTCAGGATACCTACTGGGGAGGACAGAAGGATACAGGAACATGGCATCAACACGTATATAGATATAATTCAAAAGGGCAAAGAATTAGTGATAAAGTTGCTGCGATACCCAAAGGATGAACGCTACAACAGGGGCTGTAATATATTTTTTGTCTATGGTAATAAGTGGTCTCTCCTTGGTAAGAATCAGATATGAAATCTTATCAGGAAGTGGCCTTTTATTATGGCAATAGAAAAATGAATTTGCGAAAGATTCTTGACACAATCTTTTCGTCTCGTCTCTCAAGATGTAATGAAGAAATGGAAAATACGCTACAGAAACTGGAATCTGGTATTGAGCCAGTTGATCATCCTTTATAATGCACGCATCAAGCAGTTCCTATAAGACATTGCTATACGGTTGGTGATTTAAATATTGCCGATAAAAGATAAAAATATTGAAATATGGGAATAAATAGCATATAATTAAAGCTGACCATTCAGTACTAAAGTGTAGGGAGAGGTATTATGAGCGGAGAGAAAAACAATCAAAAGAATGCAAGAAAAAAAATCTTATCAGCGGCAGCGCAAATATTTGCGGAGAAAAGCTTTGATGGTGCTAGAGTAGATGAGATTGCTAAGGCAGCACAGGTCCCGAAATCATTGATTTATTATCACTTTAAAAGTAAAGACGAAATTTTTTCTGTATTAATTCAGGAGTTTCTGGAGGAATATCGAAGCATTATTGAATCATATCGGGATGAGAGTTGTCGTTTGGAAGCCAGTGAAATTAAAAAACGGATGCAGAATGAGTACTTTCAGTTTGGAATCACACATGAGAATGTGGTACGTGCAATTTTGATGGACTCGATTAAGAAGGGGAAGTCGAATACTGCGTTGTTTCAGATGATGCAGCTACTTGGAACTGAGGGAGAAGATGAAAAGCATCTGGTGGAAGAGTTTTTGTTTAATGTGATGCCGTGCATGGCATACATCTGTTTTAAGGATGATTGGGTCCGATATTTTCAGATGGAAACAGAGTCCTTTGATCAGGCATTTTTGGAAGTATACTCAGACACACATAGTCATTATCATCAGCAGCGTCTAAAAAAGAAAGAATAGGAGGTAAACTATATTGCAGGAGATTATTACATTGGATTTGGGTGGTGTGAATGCTTATTTAATCAAAGAGAATGGATGCTATCTTTTAGTAGACACAGGTGGACCGATGATGTTGGATCGTCCCTACACGAATCGTCGGGAAGTGTTAGTACAGAAGTTGAAGGAGCATGGATGTGAAAAGGGAAACTTAAAATTAATTCTTTTAACCCATGGAGACTGTGACCATTGTGCGAATGCTGCCTATCTGGCAAAAGAATATGGAGCGTTAATTGGAATGAACCAGGAAGATTTGTGCCAGGTTACTAATCTGACTCCCGAGATCTATCTGAAAAGCTGTCAATTCCGATCTCTTGGGATGAAAATCATGTTTGTTTTATTACATAAATTGATCCTTTCTGTGGCCAAGGTGACAGCAGAAAGGTTTGAATCATTTCAACCTAATATACTGCTAGGTGATCATGATTCACTCATAGAGTATGGTTTCTCGGCTGAAATAGTCTCGTTACCAGGCCATACTCCAGGATCTATAGGGATATATACAAAAGACAAAGAACTTATCTGTGGAGATCTTTATCAAGGAACAAAAAAGCCGAAACTGGCAGATAATGCATGGGATTTTGTGCAATTAGAAATGAGTAGGAAAAAATTAAAGACATACGAAATACATAAAATCTATCCAGGGCATGGTACTCCATTCTCGGCGTCAATGATGCCCTAAAACGAGGAGAGATATATAGGTCCACTAGATAGTAAGTAAACGTTTAAGTAATGAAATGTAGGCAATAATAAAGGCAAGGGAGGGGTGACTCCCTTGCCTTGCTACAAAGCACTAGAAGTAATGTGAGTGCTTCTATTTTAGACATAGATTCTACTTTCGTATAGATACGCATAACCGTATTTTTACTATGCTTTATTTAGAACTTTTAATTTTTCTCTTTGTTAAAATTAATCTTAATGCTACTACTGATACTAATAACAATAAAACAACTACATATCTTAATAATGTATTTCCTGTTGCAGGTGATATTTCTTCTTTGTTATTTATATCCTCAGAAGTCACAGATACTACAGGCTCTTCTTCAGGTTTTTCCTCAGAAGTCACAGATGCTACAGGATTTTCTTTGCTTTTTTCCTCAGAAGTCACAGATACTACAGGCTCTTCTTCAGATTTTTCCTCAGAAGTCACAGATGCTACAGGATCTTCTTCAGCTTTTTCCTCAGAAGTATCAGATACTACAGGATCTTCTTCAGGTTTTCCTTCAGGAACTTCAGGTGCTTCTGGAGCTACAGGAATTTCTTCAGGTTTTTGCTCAGGAAGTACAGGTGATTCTGGAGCTGCAGGAATTTCTTCGGGTTTTTGCTCAGGAAGTACAGGTGCTTCTGGCACATCAGGAGTTTCTTCTGGTTTTGGTTCCTTATTAACATTATTTGACGATACTATTATTTTTCTTTCGCCGATAGCAGTGTTATTATCGCTATCTGTTACTTCATATTTTACAGAATAATTTCCTTCAGTTAAGCTACTTAAGTCTAGTATAGGTAATTGTAGTGAATCTATTAAATCGCCATCTTCTAAGTCTGTTACACTTATTCCATTAGCAAAATCAAATCCTTCACCTTCATTTATCACTATATTACTTAATCCATTTATTACTGGGAGTTGATTTGTTACTGTTATTATTCTATTTATAGTTGTAGTATTTTTATCACTGTCAGTTACCGTATAAGTTAATGTATACTCTTTATTTGTTCCAGGAGTAGGTTTACCTATTTCGCCAGTTACATTTATTTGTAATCCAGTTGTATCAACATCATCACTATAGCTAATTCCATTCATCTTATCGAATGTATCAACTTGTCCAACTCCTATTTTTATATTTTCTGCACCATGTATAACTGGTGGTTTTGATTTATCAGGAGCTTTTCCTTTATAGAATGTACCATCTGTGGATATCATATTAAGCGCTATTTCTTGGTTTATAGCACGAACTTCTACAACATGGTTACCTTCGCTTTGCATATTTAATGTAACGGAAGGCTCTCTTAGTGATCCGGTTAATTTAACTTTTTCCCACTTGCCTTCATCTATTCTAATTTCTACTTCAACATCTTTGACTACATATATATTACTTTCTTTTCCTTCAAAACAATACATAAAGTAACCAGTAGTTGTATTGTATGTTGCACCATTTACAAAAGCTCCATTCGAATCTTTTGTCCAATTTCCTTCATATTGTATAAAGCTAGAGTTTTGAGCTATTACATTTTTTACATTTGTTTTATTTGATAATTTTACTTCTGCAATTATTGTTATATCACGGCCATCTCGATTATTTAAAGCTCTAATCTTTAAATATTTAGCTTTTGTTTGTGGGAATGATATTTTTATGTCTGCAGGGGCATTTGAATTTCCTTTTCTTGTTTTATCATCAGCTATTTGTGTCCAAACAGTTTTATGTCCATCATATTCATCTGCTATAAATATTTCATAATCGCCTATTACACCTACATAGTCATAAGTACGTGTATATATTTCTAGAGTATTAAAAGATTTTTCTCCACCTAAATCAAATATATACTCATGTGGAAAAGGTGTTTTATTAGAATTATCATAAGATGAGTGGAAGTAAGTACTCATATCTCCATCAACTATATTTTCTTTCTTACCTTCATTATGAGTGTTTGGATCATCAGTAGGAACAACTCCTTGTGGAGTGCTAATCACTGTTAAATCTTTTAATACAGTCTCATCTGATGCTGCTAAATCTGATGGCCTGCTATACTCAGGGTCTGGCATTACATAGCTTCTATCTGTAGTTTTACCTACATTATCTAAGCTAGAGTATACCTTGGTTATTGATTTCCAACTAGTATCTCCTGAAGTTTTTCTAATATTTACATCAGCCCATCCTATACCACCAGTATTTTTAGCTACTAATGTATATTCATAAACTTTATTAGCCTTTAATTCTACTTTAAAGCTAGTTGATTTAGGTCTGCCTTTATCATCAAGTTGCAGAGAAAGATTAAAACCATCTTCAGCATTCTGTGCATAATCATTCGTTATAGATAGTAGTGGTGTTCCAGTATCTGAATGTAATTGGAAAGCGGCTCTATCATCTCCAAAAGCTTGGAATTCATATTCTCCATCTTCATCTATCATAAAGTATCCATTGCTTCTAGATAATCGATCACCTTCTGCTGAATCAATTTTCATTCCAATTGATGCGGAGCGTCCATATGGAGTACTTGTTTTTAAAGTGTCTAAAGCTTCATAAATATCCCATTTACGTATTTCAAAATGTTCTACAATACTAGAATTATAATCTAGAGCGATTGTACAGTTTAATTTCGTTTCATGGCTTATACCATCTTTTTCAACTCTAACTGTCAATACAAATTGGTCTAATTCATTTTCCGGCATTGATGCACTAGCTAAGTAATCATATTTGCCATCATCTCTTAATCTTAAAGCTCCATACTTTGGTTGTGATACATCTACTACAGTTACATCTCCTGGTGAAACTAAACTTTTTTGGAAGTCAAATGTATAACCACTAGAGGGGATATAGAAAGGTCTACCAGTTTCTCTTCCTACCTCTCCCATTGCATATACACTTTGTACTGGAATAGCTTCATCATATTTAAGTGCTTTTATCTTATCAATACCTTTTTGAGTTAATGGCCAACGTAATTCATTTTTCATATACCATGTATAATCACGTCCGCCTGCAACACAAAATCTATATGCCATATCATCATATCTACCGTCTCTAGTTAGTTTTCCTTGAGATTCCGCTTTATAATCATATGGTGGAATATATATATTGTTAAATGTACCGCCCTCATAAGTTGATTTAACAACATTAACAAAATTTATTGGTCCAATTTCATGGGCAAATGTACTAAACATAAAGTTACCCATATTAGGTTTGCCGGCATAGTATTGAACTCCTTCATATATTTGTTGTTTTAAACTACTATAAGGATCGGCAACCTTATTCCAATCATGAGTCCCATCTTCGCCTCTAGAAGCCGCTATATTGGTATATAGAATATAGGATGCAGCACTTAAGGCATTATTAGTTATTTCACTAAACTCATCTCCAAGACCCCAATCATCAGCATAACCACTGTATCTACTTTGATAATGGTGATTTATTTCGTGTATTATTCCCCAGTTTCCATTTCTTATAAGACCATCATAGTCAAACGCATCATTTACCCAGTGTGGAGGTATATTACATGTCCATGCACCTACACTTGCATATGCTGCACCTACCGTTATATACTGGTCAAAAATAAGAGTCATTGGTGTTGTCCTTTTTTCAAGACCCATTGCATTAGCACTTAATGCTGTTGCATTTGTCCAAAACTCTGCAGCTTTTTTTGGATCTTCAATATGACGAATAAATTTAGCTGGAAGTATAAATCTTAAAAAAGGAGTTCTTATTTCAGTAAATAAACCAGGTGCATCTTTTGATGCTTGCCATTCTTTCGTTGTAGTTTTACCTAAATCATAATATGGTGTATCAACTACGCCCTTAACCTCTACTTCAATGTTTGCTCCTGAAGGAATTGACTCTGCTATTTCTAAGAAAATCATTCCTCCAAAAGGGGTACCTACTTTAGTTTCACTTTCGCTAATAGAGAAAGTCTTTCCTAAATAAGGCATACGGTTTTCGCTTCCATGATTATGGTCATACTCAACGGCATCAATCATTGTCATACCTACGCTAATTTTTATTTTTCCTTGTTTAGCGTATTTTAAAGCTTCATTATTTAATGTTACAGTTGCTATTTCACCAGCAGGAACATATGATGCTAATGAATGTGCACCTTTCACATTAGTATTAATATATATTTTCTTTTCCACACCTAAAGCATTATCAGGAACAGAACCATAAAATTGGCCATCTGCTGCGATATGCTTTGTTAATGTCCCATTTTTAATGTCATCTTCTACTTTGTCCATAATAGATTTATTTTCAGCTTTGATTAATTCAAAGGTATCTTTATCAGGAACTTGATTAATTAACGGAATAGGATAACTACTCTTATCATAAAGTCCCGTTACTTGTGGTAATTTACGAGGAATACCTGTCTTGGTTGTTATAACACTGTCATTTGTATCATAAACAAAGGTATCATTAATTCCCTCTGAATAGATAGGGTTGCTATAATCATAATTTCCATTTGCAAAGCTAACTGTGTTAAAGGTTAATGTTATAGCAACTAAAAGTGCAGAGGATCTAGATATAATTTTAAAAATTCTTTTTTTCATTTGTATCCTTTCTTTTTATTTATTTGGAACTAATTAATACCAATAATAAGTATCGGTATAAATTTCAATTTGATTATATCATTAGCTCATATAATTATTTTTTGAATTTTCCTGGAATATGCAATTTTAGAAGCGTTTGAATGTGTTGATTATTTTAATAAGGAAACCGATGAGTTACTGATTAATAAGATTAGTCTAAATGAGGATAGTTGGGAAAAGGTTGATATGACATATGAGGGGAGTTATATACGAGCATTAATTTAAAGTGGAGAAAGATAAAATAATAGTTTAATTAGCCTTTCATGGGCAATAATAAAGGCAAGGGAGCTGTGACTCCCTTGCCTTGCCAAGAACATTACAAGTTATTCGTCTTTGTAGGTTCCCCCCCTGTTACGATTTACTTATCCTTTGATTAGCTATTAATTATTGTAGTGGGATATAAGTGCAATGATAATTTCAATGAAATTACATAGCACCAATAGAAGAGTTAAGACTTCCATAGTTGTCATAGGAGTCACCTACTTTCAAGTATATTAAAAGCAGAATGAAATGTAATGTCACTTGGCTACATATATGTTATCACGTAGAAAGTTGAAGAAAAGTATCATTGTAATTAATGAAGTTATTATGGTATTTTTCACTTTCCTTTAACATAGATACGGAGGAGCGTATCACAAGTAAGTGGAGAGAGTACAATAGAAATAAACCCTAAGAAAGATTGAAACTGAAAAGTGAGCAGTAAGAAAAATACTTGTCGAAATAGAGCAAAATAGGTATAATAACAGAAAAAGAATTGTAATATACACAAAAAAGTAGACACATATTTTGTATTCTGTACATAGCATAAATGGAATCGGGATGATATACTATAGCCCGTCAAGAAATAATAGATATAGAAAAATGAAGTCAAAGCAGACACAGAATGAATATATTTTGTGTCTGCTTTTTTGCTTTTGCGATTACTAGATTGGAGGAACTATGGCATTAACAATTAGTGAAATTAGAGAACTACCAGTGGCAGAAGATTTTCGTCTTGTCGCAGGAGCATCAGGACTTAATCGGTTGGTTGAGCATGTGAATTTATTGGATTTTGAGTATGATACATGGGAGCCAGAGGCAAAGACGCCAGATGGTATCTTTGATCAAAAATCCATTATTGTGACAAGCTTGTTATTTGCAAAGAATAAGCCAGAGAAGATATATCCGGTAATTAGACAGCTCTATATCGATGGTGTCAGTGCAATTGCAGTAAAAGAAGTCTATTATAAAGAACTGCCACAAGACGTACTAAGCTTTGCCGATGAAAAAGGGATTCCAATCTTCATGTTTGACTCAGAAGCAAATTATTCTGAAAATGTGGTAGTTGGCCTTACTCTTGCCATTGATGAGCATGATAATGTGGATGGATTAGAAGAGAAGGTATTGTTTTTATTACAAGAGAATTTAGGCAACATCAATCGATATAAACTGATCGAAGAATTATTTCCAAACATGAATATGCCATACCAATGCTTTTATTTTATGGAAAAGGGATTCCATTCAAGTTTTTCGTATCATCATCGAATTTTATCTTTGCGTAATAAAAAGGAAAAGAACCTAATCATACTTCCTTATCAATATGGAATCCTTATAACTGCATTTGGAGAGGATACATGGAGTGTGGCAGAGATTGAGAGTCGTCTTGGGCTTACGTCCACAAATCATTATTGTGGAATAAGTAAACAAACCGAGAATCGACAAGAGATTCCTTATATGATTAAGCAAAGTGTCTTTGCATGCCATCATGCAAGAAAAATGGAGAAGAGTAAATGTCATTTTACAGAGATGGGAATCTTACAGCTGATTCTTCCGAACAAAGACAATTACTGGATGAAGGAGTATTGCGAGGAGATTGCAAACAAGCTTAAGTCCTATGATTCAGATGGAAGCTTTGAGTTATTTAATACGATGAAGGCTTATGTACATAATGCATGTGATGTGAATAAGACATCCGAGGAATTAATTTTACATAAGAATACGATACGGTATCGGATTAGCAAGGCAAAAGAAGTCTTAGGGCTAGAGGATGATGCCAGTGGATTTAATGAAATTATATTTTTTGTCGTGCATTTTTTAGATGCAGAGGAATGAGATTTGTAAAAAGTTCAAAAATTAAATCTCATTTTGATATATTTTACATAGCGTACGATTTAAATCAGATATATAGTAGAAATAGAATTGGAGATGCAAAGGTGCATATAAGAGTCAGAAGACTGTTGTATGCACCTTTTTTTAATTTACGCGGGCAACGAGCCAAAGTCCTGCTTGCATGACCTTGGCGACTGCCGCGATAACGAGAGAAACTCGCAGAGCGTGTTTCTTCTCGTTGTTAGGAAATTTATCTGTGCGCTCTTTAATAAGTACCTAGATAGGAGGAAAGCCATGAATTTAAAAATGTTAGAAATTGCAAAGAACTTAGTTTCTATTAACAGCGTAAATACGACGGTTGGAGAAAAAGAAATTGGTTTATATATAGAACAGTATTTAAGAGAACTTCCATATTTTAAAGAGCATCCAGAATTGGTGATCGTTCAGAAGCTAAAAGACGATCCGCTGGAGAGAAGAAATGTATTTGCTCTTTTGATTGGAGAAAAAGAGAAATGCCCAGATACGATACTTTTGCATGGGCATACCGATACGGTTGGGATTGAAGATTACGGCCTATTAGAAGAGGTTGCCTGCAATCCAGACGAATTGGAAAAGCGACTAAAAGAGATTCCGCTTCCGAAAGAGGTAAGAGAAGATTTAGAATCCGGAGAGTATCTATTTGGAAGAGGTGCTTGCGATATGAAAAGCGGTGATGCCGTATTTTTAGGACTTATGGAAGAATTGTCGAATCATCCGGAAACACTGCGGGGCAATATTTTAGTATCTTTTAATCCAGTAGAAGAAAACCTTCATACAGGAATCATCGAAGGATTAGATACGTTATTACAGTTAAAAGAAACCTATGGATTAGAATATAAGCTTGCGATTAACAATGATTACATTTGTCCGTTATATCCAGGAGATACCACGAAGACGATTTACACTGGTACGGTAGGAAAGCTTCTTCCTTGTTTTTATATTCAAGGTAAGGAAACTCATGTTGGACAATGTTTTGAAGGATTTGATGCATCTTTTGCAGCAGCAAAATTAGTGGAGAAAATTAGCCTAAACACTGAATTTTGCGACGGCTATGAGGGAGAATATTCTCTTCCGCCATCGGTATTAAAACTTAAGGATTTAAAGCCTTGGTATAACGTGCAGACAGCATGTGATGCATTTGTATATTTTAACTATTTCGTACACAACGCAAGCATGGAAGAGATTACGAAAAAGCTTGTGGATGCAGCGAAAGAAGCCATGAAGGATACAAGCAGACATGTGAAGGAAGAGGCTAGAAAGTTTGCTTTGCTAAATGGAGAGGAACCAAAAGAGTATAACATAGACTATCAGGTACTCACCTATGAAGAACTTTGCAAGGAACTTGTAGAAAGCGGCAGCTGTACCAGCGGGGAACTTAAAGAACTAGTACAACAGGTTACAGAAGATGCAATCAGGAAAAAGGTTGATCAAAGAGAAATTCCAATCGAAATCATTAAAAAGCTTCTTACTATGGGAAAGAGAAAAGATCCATCTGCCATTTTATATTATGCGGCACCATATTGTCCTCATAATACGCTTCAGAACGAGGAAACACATTATATTACGGAAATCGAAGCCATTGCGAAAAAGGTAGGAGATAGGAAACAGGAAGAGTACCGAATGATGAAGTTTTTCCCAAGCTTGTCCGACAGCAGTTATTTAAAAATTGATGATTCCAAGGAGTCCATTGATCGCCTGAAAAATAATTTTCCTGCATTTGATATGTTGTATCCGGTGCCAATCGAAACGATTCAGAAGCTTAACATACCTGCTGTGAACTACGGCTGTTATGGAAAGGATGCACATAAATGGACAGAGCGTGTATATATGCCTTATACCTTTGACGTGTTACCAGAACTGATTTTAGAAACCATATCGTATTATTTGATGTAAACAAGGAGGAAACATAGATGTTTGTAAAGAATGGAACAGGAGAATTAAAGAAAGTATTAGTATCTAGACCAAGCTTTTTAAAACCGGCACCAATTAATGAGATTGCAAAGAAATGGGAAAAGACCTATATGGACATTGACAAGATGGACGCAGAACATAGGCTGCTTACTGATGCGTATAAGATGGCAGGCGTAGAAGTCGTGTACTTAGATGCCGATGAAGAACGTCCAAATTCCGTATTTGCCAGAGATTTTGGCGGATGTGTAAAAGAAGGATATATTCTTGGTAACTTTAGATTGCCGCTTCGATATAAGGAACATGTGGATTACGAAAGACGTATGGAAGAGTTAGGAGTACCAGTGATTGCAAGAGTAGAGAACGGCCTGTTTGAAGGCGGAGATTTTGCATTCTTAAATGAGACTACCATTGCAGTAGGAATGGCAGACCGTACCAACGAAGAAGGAGTAAGGGAAATTAAAGAACAGCTTGCACCTTATGGATATCGTGTCTTTGGAGTACCTTTAAAGCGCGAATATCTGCATTTTGATATGTGCTTTAACCTTGTAGATGATCATTTGGCAGTTGCCTATAAAGAGGGACTTCCAAAAGAATTCTTAGAGGAATTAAACAAACTCGAGGTAAAGATTATTTCAGTTCCAGAAGAAGCAATCTTTGCACATGGATGTAATCTTCAGGCGTTAGGAAATCACAGAGTCATTTCCTTAGCAAGAAATAAAGCAGTGAATGAAGAATTAAGCAAAAATGGAATGGATGTCATTGAATTAGATATTACCGAAATCTTAAAAGCAGGCGGTGGTCCACACTGCATGACATTCCCGCTTGAACGAATTTAATTAATGGTAGTTAGAATGAATGGAGGCTTTATTATGAGTTATTTTTTCTTAGATGAATATGAAAATATGGAGACGTATATCCCGGGTGAACAGCCAAACGATCAAGAATATATTAAGTTAAATGCGAACGAATCGTCCTTAGCACCATCACCAAAAGTATTAGAAGCAATTTCAGAGGCACAGATTAAAGGAATGGCACATTATTCAGATCCACACTGCATGGAACTTAGGAAGTCAATCGGAGAGGTATATGGATTTGGACCAGATCAAGTATTTGTAGGTAATGGAGCCGATGAAGTGCTTGGCTTTTGTATGCTTAGTTTCTTTAAACCGGGAATGAAAGTATGTTTTCCAGACATTACATATGATTTTTACCGCACATATGCAAAGACGTATCAGCTGGATTACGAACAATTCCCATTAAGAGAAGATTTGACGGTGGATGTCGAAGATTATATTAATACAGACCGCGATGTAATCTTGGCAAATCCAAATAATCCAACAGGACTTGCGATTTCAGTGGAAGACATTGAGCGTATTGTTGCAAAGGATCCAAAGAGAATGGTAATTATTGATGAGGCATATGTAGATTATGGAACCGAGTCTTGTATTTCCTTAGTTCCCAAATATTCAAACTTAGTAGTCATCCAGACATTTTCAAAATCTAGAAACCTTGCAGGTGCCAGAATCGGATTTGCAATTTCATCGAAAGAAATCATCTTAGATATGAATAAGATTAAATTTACCTTCAATCCATTCAATATGAGTGCTATTACAATGGCAGCAGGTACAGCAGCTGTACTTGACCAAGAGTATTTTAAAACATGTATCGATACCGTAGTAAGCAACCGTATTTATTTTGAAGAAGAACTTAAGAAACTTGGATTTGAAGTAGTAGAGACTTGCACGAATTTTACATTTGCAAGATGCAGCCAAGTGGATGCAGGCATTATGTGTAAGGAATTAAAGAAACGGGGAATCTTAGTCCGTCATTATGACAATTCACGAATCAAGGAGTATCTACGAATTACCATCGGAACAAGAGAAGAAATGGAACAAGTAGTAAAGAATATAACAGAAATTATGGAGAGTATGTATGCATGTCTTAATTAGTGATTATAAAGAACAGATGGAACAAGACTATACGATGACGATTGCGGCAATCAGGGAAGTACTCCCGGAAGCATCCTTTGCAATAGAACCATATGACACGCCAAAATTCTATGATGAATTAGAAAAGGCGGATGGACTAATCACTGCATTTATTCCAGTAGATAAATCGTTATTAAGTCATGCAAAGAATCTTAGATGTATCTCCCAAAATGCCGTCGGATATAGCAATGTTGAAGTAGAAGAAGTAAAGAAGCGAAACATTGCATTATGCCATATTGAAGAATACTGCACAAGGGAAGTGGCGGAGCATGCCATCGCTCTAATGATGGCGTTAAACCATAACCTAAAAGCGTATGCTTATGATATGAGAAAAAATAAAAACTGGTTATATCAGAATGCTCCGCTTCAAGAAACATTAGATCATAAATGCCTTGTAATCTTTGGGTATGGACGAATTGGACGAGTGACGGCGTCTTTGGCAAAAGGGCTTGGTATGAAAGTCGCAGCAGTAGATCCTTATGTTACGAAAGAGGAGATGGAGAAGGCTTCTGTGACCAAGATGGAGACAGAGGAAGCGTTAAAAAATGCAGATGTCATCATTAACCATATGGCACTGACTAGTGAGAATCGCTATTTCTTTGCAGAAGAGACGTTTGAGAAAATGGAGCGTTCTCCGTTATTTATCAATGTAGGACGTGGCGGTTGTGTGAAGGAGGAAGCACTTCTTCATGCGCTTGATACAAAAAGGATAGCGGCAGCAGGATTAGATGTGCTAGAAGAGGAAAATCCAGATCTTAGTAAGTGCCCATTCCTTGAAAAGGAGAATGTGATCTTGACACCACACAGCGCCTTTTATTCTAAGAATTCCATTGAGAAGCTACATAAGATTAGTGGACATAACCTGGCATATTACCTAGCAGGAGAAGCAGATCAAGTAGAAGGACTTCTCTTACCATAAATAACAAGAGAAAAGCATAAGGAGAACAACGTGAAAAAGATTGTATTAAGCGGTGCAGGGATCATAACAGGGAAAGATTCCTTATCGTATTTAAAACAAGTGACATATAAAAAAGCAATGATCATTACAGGCGGAAGCTCAATGATGAAATCAGGAGTGATTAAGAAAGCAGAAGAGTATCTAAAGGAAGCCGGCTGTAGTACGGCAGTCCATGCAGGAATTCATAAAAATCCAACGATTCAGGAAGTACGAGAAGGCTTACAAAGGATGAAGGAAGAACAGCCAGACGTGGTCATTGCAATTGGTGGTGGTTCTGCCATGGATGCAGCAAAAGCAATGCTTCTATTCTATGAATTTCCGTTCCTTACCTTTGACAATGTCTTAGAAAAGAATCGGAACGGATTGATTCCAACAGAGAGAAAAACAGGACTAATCTGTGTAGCATCCACTTCAGGAACTGGTTCAGAAGTGACGAGAGGAACCGTAATTACAGATCCGGATAAGGAGTTAAAAGTTCCAATCATGACAGATTGCCTTCGCCCAGATTATGCAATCCTTGATAGTAGTATTGTTATGACAATGCCAATGCAAGTAGCAGCCGAAACAGGGATGGATGCACTGACACATGCAATCGAAGCATATACGAATCATAATCTGGATGATTTTGATGAAGCAATCTGTAAAGGTGCCATTGAAGGAATCATGAAGAATCTTGTATCCTCATGTCTTGAACCAAAGGAAGAGACAAGAGAGAAAATGCATAATTATCAGGCCATGGCTGGAATTGGTTTTGCCAATGTTGGACTAGGCATGGTACATGGAATCGCACATTCCTTTGGAGCAATCTACAACATGGCACATGGACTTACGAATGCAATCATCCTTCCATATGTACTAGAGTACAATCGTAAGGATGCAATCGTAAACGAGAAGCTAAATGAGTTATCTTATCACTGCAGATGCGAAGATATTGTTAAGGAAATAAGGAAGATGCGACATATGCTTCACATACCAAATTGTTTTAAAGAGGCAGAAATTACAGAGGAAGAATTTTTAGAAAAAAGAGAGTTACTCATTGACCATGCAATGCTTGGAGCAACCAATGTAAATCCTGTAAAGATGACAAGAGAGTCTATGACTAGAATGGTTGACCTTGTATATTATGGGCACGAAAGA
This sequence comes from uncultured bacterium, assembly GCA_905214875.1. Lineage (GTDB taxonomy): Bacteria > Bacillota > Clostridia > Lachnospirales > Lachnospiraceae > KM106-2. Next base: position 23,628 of record CAJMNR010000033.1, read on the forward strand.
TAGAAAGGAAGTTAGAGCGATGGAATCAATGTATGAACGATGTAATAAGGTTATGCCGGAAGTTGCCAATCGAGCAACGACATTAGGCGTAGTAGATTCAGAAGGTGCTTTTCTTTATACCGAGGACGGAAGAAAAGTATTAGATTTTGCAAGCGGTGTAGCCGTTAATAATCTGGGAAATAAGAATCCAGAAGTAGTGGAGGCAATCAAAAAAGAGCTAGAGACTATGATTCATGTTGGACACAATGTAGTTTACTATGAGTCTTATGTGAAGTTAGCAGAAAAGTTAGTGGAACTTACTGGTGGGGACACCAAAGTATATTTTAGCAATTCTGGTGCAGAAGCCAATGAAGGTGCCATCAAACTTGCAAAATATGTGACAAAGAGACCGGGAGTAATCTCATTTCGAAATTCCTTTCATGGCAGAACGATTGGATGTATCTCAGTAACAGGATCTAATTCTGCGTATAGAAAATACTATGAACCACTTCTTCCAAGCATCTACTGGGCAGATTATGCAAATTGCTATCGTTGTCCATTTGGAAAAGAAGAAGGCCATTGCGACAGGGAATGTGTCAAACAATTTGACAGCATCTTTGAAAAGTTAATTGATCCAGAATGTGTAGCAGCGATTATCGTAGAACCCGTACAAGGGGAAGGCGGCTATATCGTACCGGAACAACATTTCTTACAAAGCCTTCGTGACATCTGTGATAAACATGGAATACTTTTGATTTTTGATGAGGTACAGACAGGAATTGGACGAACGGGTGAACTTTATGCATATCAGACATTTGGAGTAAAACCAGATATCCTAACAAGTGCAAAAGCATTAAGCGGCGGTATTCCACTTTCTGCAATTATTGCAAAGAAAGAGATTATGGACAAATGGCCTGCGGGTGCCCATGGCGGTACATTTGGCGGAAATCCACTTGCATGCGCAGCTGCGCTTAAGACATTAGAAATCATTGAAGAAAAAGGAGTCCTTGATCATTGTAAGAAACAAGGTGCCTATTTCATGGACTGCTTACATAGATTACAGGAAAAATATCCAAAACGAATTGGTGATGTAAGAGGTGTCGGCCTTATGGTGGCAATGGAAATTACAGATGAATATGGTAATCCAGATGCGTCCTACACAGCGCTTATAAAAAATAAAGCACTTGAAAAAGATGTGCTCCTTCTTACATGCGGAAGCGACCATAATGTAGTTCGTTTTATCCCGCCATTAACAGTATCTACAGAAGAAATCGATTTAGCAATTCGAGTGATTGATGAAGTAATGGAAGAAAATAGATAGTATGAAAATGGCTTACTCCCCATGAAGGAATTAAATCTTAGTGGGGAGTTGATATTACATTGAGACGAGACACATCTTTAACAGGTATGTCTTTTTTTAATTGTTAGGATAGTTCTCTGTCGAGCTCTTTCCTAACAATTAAAAATGTCCCAAAAAGCGGGGCGTGTGATGCGCACTCACCTGAAAGGAAGATGTCGCTACCAAGACCAGGTACGGCGCGGGCAAAGTGTACGTTCCTTGACAAACGCAAAAGACGCGAGAGTGTGTGGAACGCACACTTTGTGTTAGGTTCTGCAATGATTAATAATGAACTTGAAAAATTTGAAAAAGAGAATATGAGTTATACTGAGTATCCTTCTGAGATGATATGGATAGGCAGTAAGCGTAGTAATTAAGGTTTAATTCTGTGTATATCGGCAATAATAAAGGCAAGGGAGAGGTGACTCCCTTGCCTAGCCAAGAACATTATTTTAAGTCCAACTTTTGTAGGATTCCCCGTTTTGACAATTAACTTATCCAGCCATATTTTTACTTCTTATTGAGGATGGAGATGATTGCAATGATGATTTCAATGAAATTACATAGCACAAGAAGAAGTGTTAGAACTTCTATTATTGTCATAGGAAAATCCCCTACCTTCATTAAAACTAAAAGTAGGAGCTAGTAATGTTGCTTGGTTACATATAGCTTAGCAGAAAGAAAATTTTGTTAAATAGATTATGAAAGATTACTTTTGTAGATGTAAAAACTACGCTCTCCGTTAGTATAGATACGGAGAACCGTATCACAAATAAGTGGAGAGCGCATTAAGGCGCTCTTTTCAAATTGTTAGGAAATCTCTCTGTCGAGCTCTTTCCTAACAATTAAAAATGGCCCAAAAAGCGGGGCGTATGATGCGCACTCACCTGAAAGGAAGATGTCGCTACCAAGACCAGGTTCGGCGCGGGCAAAGTGTGCGTTCCTTGACAAACGCAAAAGGCGCGAGAGTATGTGGAACATACACTTTGTTCTTTTTTGCGAGTGAAGAGGTGTAAAAGATGAAAGACAGTAGAAAGATGGTGGGATTTCTGCTGATAACATAGAAGGCTGACTTATTTTATCAGGTAGCTTATACAATAGTATCAAGGTAAAGAGATTAATTATTTTTGACAGCATATATATGGTATGTTAATATACAAGGATAAAATTACTAAAAAATATAAAGAAAGGAAAATACACAACATAAAGATATGAGAAAGTATTATATTGATAATCTAAGGATTTTATGTATTTTTTTACTTTTCCCTTTTCACACAACGATGATCTACAATACGTTAGGAGAAACATTCTATATCAATGGGACTCCTACTGAGAGCTTATCATTTGTAAATTTTGGAGTCTATGCGTGGTGGATGACTGGGTTATTCGTTTTGGCGGGAATGTCAACCATGTATGCATTTGAACATCGAACAGGAAAGCAGTATATAAAAGAAAGAATTCACAAATTATTAATTCCACTGATATCTTGTCTTGTTTTTGTAGTTCCGATGCAGACGTACATAGCAGATCGATTTCATAATGGATATGAAGGTAGTTATCTGCAACATTTAAAGGTATTTTTAACTATTACTGATTTTGGAGGGTATGATGGACACTTTACTCCAGGTCATACTTGGTTTATCCTATATCTCTTCATTATATCTACCGTATTGCTACCCTTATTATTATGGTATCGAAACCACAAAATAAAGATAAATGATAAAGTGTGGTGTATGCCGGTTTTGTTGCTTCTAGGAGTTCCGGTTGCATTATTTGGAGATGTATTGAATGTTGGAGGAAAAAGTTTTGCTCAGTTTGGGGCCTGCTTTCTAATTGGATATTTTGTCATGAGTAATGAAATAGTTCAGGAGCGTTTGCAAAAGTATAGTACGCCATTGGGCATTACATGGGGGATATTAATTGTTGTACGGTGTTTGCTTCATGTAGTGGGAGCTTGGGAGAGTATATGGAATGTGATCGCTTACCATTTATTGGAGTGGATTGGTATTCTTGCAATGATTGGATTAGGAAGGCGTTTTCTTGAACACAACTGGGCGTTTACCAAACATTTTGTAAAAGCCGAGTTTCCCTTATATTTATTTCATCAAACCGTCTTGATTATGGTTGGATATTGGATCATGCCACGAGTTGAGTCGGTCTATATTCAATATGTTCTTATTATTCTACTTTCATTTTTAGGCTCATATTTACTATATCAAGTCTGCAGGAGATTTAAAGTGACAAGATATTTATTTGCAATTAAAAAGTATTAATTTATAATGTAACACGTTTTAGATTATGAAAATAAATGATGAAGGGGATAATCTTAGAATGAAGACAATAAAGCTCAAAAAGTGTACAATGCTAGCACTTATTGTTTGTATGCTAGCATTAACCAGTTGCTCTAATAAAGAAACAAATGTGGGGGAAACAATGGTACCTTCAGAGACATCTACTGTGAAACCACAGCTAGAAGAAACAAACCCCAGTCAAACGGATGAAGGTAAAAAAATAAATACGAAGAGTGTAGATTTCAGCAAGGAGTTTAACGGGATTAACGGTTGTGCGGTTATATATAATCCTACTGAAGGAGAATATTTAATTTACAACAAATCAATGAGTGAAGTTGAAGTCTCTCCGTATTCTACATTCAAAATAATCTCTACGCTGATGGGGTTAAATAATGGGGTAATCGCTGATGAGACTTCTAAAATGAAGTATAATGGAAAGACATATCCAATGGATATGTGGAATAAGAATCTTACGTTAAAGGAAGCCTTCGAAACCTCTTGTGTATGGTATTTTAGGCAGGTAATTGATGGTGTCGGACAAAAAAAAGTTAAAGCAGAGCTGGAGAAATTGAACTACGGGAATTGTGATATATCAGAGTGGTCTGGAAACAACATTAATTCTATAGAAGATCTCAATGGTTTTTGGTTAAATTCATCCTTAAAGATCTCTCCGATGGAGCAAGTCCAGGTATTATATAAGATATTTGAGGGGAAAAGCCAATACTCCCAAGAGAACATTTCTATTTTACGAAACGTTATGTTAGTTGATAAGAGTGATAATTATAATATTTATGGTAAAACAGGTACAGGTAAGGATGGAGAGGGTTGGTATACTGGATTTGCCGAGAAAAATGGTGAAAATCTATATTTTGCAGTTTATTTAGAAGATAGTAAGAATAAGGAGAAAGCCATAGGAAGTACAGCTAGGAAAATCACCATTTCCATACTAGAGAGAGAATAGGGAGATTAAAATCAAAGAAAAATAGAAAAAGAGCCTAGACGATCAAAATATCGCATCTAGGCTCTTTTCTTATAGTTTATTTCCAATTGTTTTGATATTGCTGCTGTTGTTGATACATAGGCTGTCTTTGATATTGTTGCTGTTGATACATAGGCTGTCCTTGATATTGCTGTTGTTGATATATAGGCTGTCTTTGATATTGTTGCTGTTGATACATAGGTTGTCTCTGATATTGTGGTTGTTGCTGTTGATACATAGGCTGTCCTTGATGTTGTTGCTGCTGATACATAGGTTGTCTTTGATATTGAGGTTGCTGTTGGTATGTAGGTTGTCCTTGATATCGTTGTTCAGCATATACTGGCTGTTGAACTGTTGGACCTGCATTGATTGGACCTTCGGCTTCAGCTTTTCCAAATAACTCTTTAAATTTATTAGAAAGTCTACATAATTTTCCGTATAAATCAAATGTGATTTGAGTACTTGGGGTTACTCTCATATAGCTAACCATCATATCAACCATCATATAGCTATCGACAAATGCAGATTTTATTACTAAAGCGATCATTCCAGATAAGAAGAAGGCAATCCATGAGGACCATGCTAACATTTTAAATAATGCACCAATAACGATAAATGGTAGAAGCCATGCTAAGAAAGTAGCTACAATTACAATTGCGGTTGTTTTTGCGGCATTTTTAAGAAGTGACTTCCCGTTTTGAAAGTATATTACAACGCCATCTGCGGCACTTTTAAAAGCACTATCATTTTTCTTGAGGAAGGTATAGCCTAAACAACACTCATCTACATAATTAAGTGCGATGGAAACAAATAATTGCAAGATACTAATGAAAGTACTGATTCCAGGAATATTGCCTAATAAGCTATCGACTTTATCTAAACCATTTTGAAGCTGTTTTACAGAACTGCTTACGAGTTTATCTACGACAAAATATACATTGCTTGTTACAAACCTTTCTTTTACCATGTCTTTGGCAACGCTAAATTGATTCTCTGGAATTTGTCCAGTAGTTACTGCGGTAGTGATAATGGCTACGTGTCCGGCTTTTACCAAATACCCAAAATAATGATTAATAATACTATTAATTGCACCTGTTCCGGCAAACCATAAGATGACCGCGACGATGATTGCAGCACTATTTTGAAATAACATGGTAATTCCAAATAACACGGCAAACCATATAACCGACAAGCCTACCGTTGCTGCGCCTAGAGCAAATTTCATCCAGACAAATTTCATTGTTTTAAAGTAGATATCTTTTACTTTCATTTAAAACTCCTCCATTCAATGTTTTATTTTTTTTAGGATATCCTGTGTGGTTGGTATGTAATAGTTAATAAGAAACTTTACAAATTATGGAATTGCGTTACAATTTGTTTGATTGTTTCTCATCTCTTGATAAAAGTATATAAGAAAGGAATTTATTAATATATGGGGAAAAAAGCTACGAAAGCAGCCGATAATATGTATTGTTTAGCACGTTATGAGGCTGCCAAATCAAATTCCAACTTTTCCAGTCGTGAAAAGGCATCGGAAGAATTACATATTGAACGAACTAGATTATCCAATATTGAATTAGGTAACATTACTCCGTATCCGGAGGAAGTGCTTACCATGGCAAAGGCATATAACACACCGGAACTTTGCAATTCTTATTGTGCGTGTGAATGTCCCATTGGGAAAAAATCCGTTAAGAAAATTAGCATTGATGATTTTGATCGATTGGCACTTAAGACATTAGGTTCTTTGAAAAATATAGATGAACTTAGGACTTCCTTAATTGCTATTTCAGAAGATGGGATTATTAGTGCTCAAGAAAAAGATGAGTTTAATAATATACTCGATTCTCTAGAAAAAATATCAATAAATGCAAAAGCTCTTCAGCTATGGGCTCGTAAAAATGTACACTTTGATGATTAGAAACAACGGGGGGATTGGGGAAGAATAATAGAAAAGAGATAGAAGAAAATGGGAACTACCAACAACATTACTAGGCCTGAAGTGTAATATTTATTTGGGATGTGTTTAGTTTAGCATACAAGAAATGTATTTCATATGGATTTGTAACGAATGGGAGTATAGTTGGAATTTTTACTTCCAAGAGGAAGACATCATGTAAATTGTTAATAGGAATAGGAGGGTCGTGCAATGTCAGAGAGAATATCTGATATTTCACAAACCTCTTATTTTATTGCGGAAAATGGCTCTAAGGGTAGAAATTATAGGCTATTTGTGGTATAATATTCAACCCCTGCGTGCAAACTAAGACAAAACCTTTATTTAGTAAGGAAACAAAGAGGTGTATTATATGACAGAAATAATTGAAAGCGCAAAAAGATTAAAAGATGAAATGGTTGCCATTCGTAGACACATTCATGAAAATCCCGAAGTTGGAGACAACCTTCCTAATACGGTAGCATACGTAATGGATACTCTTAAAGGGTTTGGATATGAGCCAAAAGAAATATGTAACGGCGGTATTATAGCTACAATAAAAGGAAAGAAACCAGGAAAGACATTTTTGCTAAGAGCAGATATGGATGCTCTTCCAGTAAAAGAAGAAACCAATTGTTCATTTGAATCTAAAAATGGAAACATGCATGCGTGTGGACATGATATGCATACTGCTATGTTATTAGGAGCAGCTAAATTATTAAAAGAATATGAAGATGAGATCGAAGGTACTATAAAACTTGTATTCCAACCAAATGAGGAAGGATTTAAAGGAGCAAAAGCCATGATTCAGGCTGGCGTACTTGAAAATCCAGCAGTTGATGCGGCCATGGCATTACATGTTCATTCAGGGACACCTTCAAATATAATACTATATGGACTTGGGACTAGCATTGCAGGCTGTACTGTATTTCGTATCGTTGTAAATGGAACAGGATGTCATGGAGCAATGCCGGAAACAGGTGTCGATCCAATCAATATTGCTGCACATATTTACTTATCTATTCAGGAGCTAATTGCTCGAGAAATTTCAGCAAAGGAATCCGCAGTAGTGACGATAGGAAAATTTGCAGGCGGAGAAACACATAATGTAATACCAGACCAAGTGGTAATGGAAGGCACTATTCGTTATTTATCTAAGGATGTTGGAGACTTCATTTATAAGAGAATTGAGGAATTGACCGTAGCAACAGCGCAGATGTTTCGTGGTAAAGCGGTGCTTGAAGAGGTTGCTTCAGTTCCACCGTTAACCAATAATACAGAAGTTGCCAATGAAATTGGCGGTTATGTAAAAGATATCGTTGGTGAAAAATCAGTAATTTCATTTGAAGAAGGTGGCATGGGCTCAGAGGATTTCGCAACCTATACATGTAAAGTCCCATGTGTATACTTTTTATTAGGAGCAGGTGTGAAAGAAGAAAATTCACAATATGGATATCCAATGCACCATCCAAAAGTTATGTTTAATGAAGATATATTGGCTACCGGAGCAGCAATGCATGCGTACGGAGCGATTATGTGGTTAAAACACAATAAATAAGGTTCTGCCATTGTTTGCAGTCAGGGGGTGCTGTTAATATAACAGCAAATGACAATAGACAATGGCAGAACCTTTTATTTTTTTAAGTAGAGTTATGTTTTTTAGTAATTTATAGTATGCTTAACTCTATGTGCCTATATTAGCAAAGACAGTGCAACAGAACTGCAATTCCCAACTTTTACATAGAATATTTTGAAAGATTATGTATTTAATCGAAAATTATATAATATTGGTTCCTTTTTGACTATGCCATATGACCTTTTTTTCTATTTTCTTTTTTTATATAATACAAAAGTAAAAGAAATTCATGAATTAGTCTCAAATTAAGGAGTAACAATGACAAAGAAATTATTAACACTAATAACAATGATTACAATGCTGTCTTTATCTATTATGTCCTGCGGATCTAAAGGGAAAGATGCATCCTCAGATGATTCTAAAAAAACAGAACTTGTATTGATTACAGCATTAAACTCAGTAGATGATAAATCCTTTAACCAAGGTTCTTGGGAAGGGGTACAACAATATGCAAAAGAAAATAACATGCAATGTAAGTATTATGAATCTCCAGATTCTTCTGAAACATCTGTTATTACAACAATTGAATTAGCCATCGCTGGTGGGGCAAAAGTAATTGTCTGCCCAGGCTATTTATTTGAAATTCCTTTATACAACATTCAAGAACAATATCCAGATGTAACATTCCTTTTACTTGATGGTGCGCCAAACGATGGAAATGGAACAGAAAAAGTTGGTGATAATGTTGCCGCATATCGATTTGCAGAACAAGAAGCAGGTTTCTTAGCAGGCTATGCTGCAGTAATGGACGGAAATAAAAAGCTTGGATTTATGGGCGGAAGCGCTGCTCCTGCAGTTACTCGTTTTGGATATGGATATATTCAAGGTGCAGACTTTGCTGCGAAGGAATTAGGCCTTAACAAAGGTGATGTTTCCGTAAAATACACTTACGTTGGTAATTATGAAGCAAATCCTGAAAATCAGGCAAAAGCAGCTTCTTGGTATAACCTTGGTACAGAAGTAATCTTCGGATGCGGTGGTAACCTTGGAAGTTCTGTAATGAGTGCAGCGGAAGCTACAAAAGGAAAAGTAATTGGTGTAGACGTTGATCAATCAGGAGAATCAAAAACAGTAATTACTTCTGCAATGAAAAACTTATCTAAAACAGTTTATGATGCATTAACAGATTATTATAATGAAACACTAAAAACAGGTGAATGTCAAACATTAAGTACTAAAACGGACAGTGTACTGTTACCAATTGATAATTCAGTATTCGAAACATTCACAAAGGAACAATACGCTAAGATTTATGCGGACTTAGTTGCAGGAAAGATTAAGATTGCTGATAATACAGCGGCAGAATCTGCAAGTAAATTAGCGGTAGAACTTGTTACAGTAGAAGAAATCCAATAGTTTTGGTAATAAGCAGGAGTTAGATATGAGCAAATACGACGAGCTACATGCACTATTTAAGACATTAGATAATCAATCTCAGATTTATCTGGAAAAGTATTTCAAAGAAGCTCCCGATTGGCTTTATGACTCCATACAAATTGTAAATTATCCAAATAATTATACTTTTATTGAGCAAGGGTCCAAGATAGAGAGCATTACAATTCTTATCAAAGGAATCGTAAAGGGGACCGATTATCCTATTCTCGGAGCAATGTATGATTTTATGTGGTTTAAATCAGTACAAACCTTTGGGGCATTAGAGTATTTTTCTGAGGAACCAGTTTTTAATGCAACATTGATGACTGCATGTCCATGTACCATGCTCTTAATCCCAATGACAGTGTATATAAGATGGATACAATCAGATCAAAATGCCATGCATATAGATGCTTGTATGACGACTAAACAGCTTCTATATGAGATTCGCCGTGAACGTGTCTATATCTTTATGCAAGGTACAGAACGCCTTACGTACTTTTTAATTCTGTATTATAAACAGTTCGCGAAAAATGGCATATGTAATATTCGATTAACAAGGCAGGAGATTTCCGATAGCACGGGATTAAGTATTCGAACGGTAAACCGAAGCCTTACGACTTTGTTAGAAAATAATTGTCTTAGAAAGTCCGGAAATAACCTTATGATTCAAAGAGAACAGTATGATAATTTAAAAGAAATGTTAGTAGACATTTTATAATTTCATCAATAATTGTAACAAAAAAGTCACTGTGAGAACAGTGACTTTTTTGTATATAAAATTGTGTAATTTTGCTTAACTCTATGGCTATAATGCCACAATGATAGAAATTTTAAACACACATTCAAGTGCAGTTGAAACCATGAGTATACAGTGGAGAGAAAGGAAAAAGGCTGATTTCTTGAAAAAATGAAAAATATATTTGATTGTAAGATTTAAGTGTGCTAAGATTAATTATAACTATATAGCGCACTGGTTGGGCAGAGATGTCCATTAAAAGGGAAAGGGGTGAAAATCCTCTACAGCAACCTCTACTGTAATAGATGACGAGAAAGTGATATGCCACTGTAGGTAACTATGGGAAGGTACTTTCGAGGATGACTCTTAAGTCAGGAGACCTGCCTTTGCATTGAAATAGTTCTTGGGTATTGGAGAACGAATTATAAAAACGAATGACAGGATAGTTGCATTTGAACATCTATTTTGTGATTTGTTATTTTTATTGCCCTTATCTAGGAATTAAGATAAGGGCATTTTTATTTCCGCGGGCAACGAGCCAAAGTCCTGCTTGCATGACCTTGGCGAATGCCGCGATAACGAGAGAAACTCGCAGAGCGTGTTTCTTCTCGTTGGAAATAGTTTTCTGCGAATACCTTTTTAATTACAAAAAAAAGGAGAAAGAAAAATGAGAAGTATTAAACGTAACATTTGTATGATGTTGGCTTGTGTGATGATGCTTGTAAGCGTCTTAGGAGTTACACCTATTGAGGTGCATGCTGCTGAAGTAAGTACTATTGATTCAGCGAAGCTAAAAGAGAATATTGCAACATCATATTATGGAGCTACAGATCCATGGAAGGTCATTGAAGTAGCTGCCTATGGAAAAGCAGGGGAATTAACGAATAAGGAAACATTTTTAGAAGAGGCTGTGGCAGTTGTAAAAGATGAGAGTTCTTATGCTACGGATTTAGAAAAATATATTATAGCGGTAAGTGCATTAGGAATTGACGCTACAAAGATTCCAGACGGAGAATCTACTGTAGATGCGATTGCAGCACTTGGAAAATTTGACTTTGATAATTTGTCTTCTAATGCTATTATCTTTGCAATTAATGCGTATGATGCCGGAGAGTATGCAGTAGATAAAAATGCAGTTCAGACAAAAGAAGAACTAATTGAACTTTTACTTGCGGACCAAAAGACAGACGGTGGATGGGCATTCTTTGGAAGTACTGGAGATATTGATCTTACAGCAATGGCATTACATGCGCTTGCTCCATATTACCTTGCAAAAGATGCAAGTAGCGCAGGTATTACAGAACAAAATTATGCAGCAGTAAAGAGTGCGGTTGAACGAGGAATCACAATGCTTTCAGAAGCACAGGCAGCCGATGGAACATTTATAAGTTATGGTTCGGCAAATGCCAACTCCTGTGCCATGGTAGTAACAGCATTATCAGCATTAGGAATTGATGCAGATACAGATGAACGATTTGTAAAAGCAAGCGGTAGTGCATATAGTGGATTACTTATGTTTGCATCCTCCGACCTTGATGGTTTCTTATGGGTGCTCACTGATAATAAAGCCAATGCAATGGCTACAGAACAGGCATTTCGTGCTATTGTTTCTTATGATCGATTTGTAGAAGACGGAAAAGCCTTTAATATCTATCAGTTTGGAAAATTAACAAGCGATGATACAGAGGCACCAGTTGTAACGCCAACGGTAAAACCGGAAGATACACCAAGCGAGACTCCACAAGAGACAGAACATCCAACAACAACAGAACAGCCAGTTGTGACACAAAAGCCGACAACAACAGTTAAACCAGTTGTGACACAAAAGCCAACTACAACAGTTAAACCAGTTGTGACAACAAAGCCTACGGCAACAGTTAAACCAACGGTAAAACCTACAACAAAACCTGTTACAAAGCCAGCGAAAGTAACGTCATTAAAGTCTAAAAAACAGACAACGACTAAAGTGACACTATCATGGAAAAAAGTTTCTGGTGCAAAAGGTTATCAAGTTTATGTATACAATACAAAGAAAAAGAAATATGAATGTGTAAAAACAATAAATACGAATACAGCTTCTTATACAGTTAGCAAGGTTGGTGGAAAAAGCCTTGCAGCAGGTACCACATATAAAGTAAAAGTACGTGCCTATAAAGTGGTAAATGGAAAGAAAGTATATGGAAGTTATTCTAACGTCTTAACAACAGCAACTAAAACAAAAGCTCCTACACTTACGGTTAAGGCAGCTAAGAAAAAAGCAAATCTTAGCTGGAAGAAGGTAAGTGGAGCAAACGGATATGAAGTATATATGTCTACAAAGAAAACGTCTGGATATAAAAAGGTTACTACAATTAAAAAATCATCTACTGTAAAATATACAAAAACAAAATTGAAATCCAAAAAGAAATATTATTTCAAAGTAAGAGCGTATAAAACAGTAAATGGAAAGAAAGTTTATAGCGCTTACAGTACTGTGAAAGTAGTGAAAGTAAAGTAAGAAGCTAAAAAAGCAAGAGAATTTCGATGCAATAGATGGAAATTCTCTTGCTTTTCTTTTATTCTATAGATAGGTGCACAATACGAAAACGAAGAAAAGTTTTATTCCCTCTTGGAAGAGGAATCAACTTTTCGATCGAGAGTTCAAATATTGAGCAGTTGTATCAAAGAGTATTAGACAATCATGTAAAATTATATAGAGAAATGAAATCTTCCGTATATATGGCAGGAGAAAATGTAATTGAGCAGAAGGAATTCTTAGTACAAGATCCCGATGGATACCTTTTAAGATTTACAAAGCAATCATCAAAAGAATAAAATCAAATGGAGGAAGAAAGTATGAAGTTTAAGAAAGTAACAGCAGTATATTTTTCAGCAACCGGAACGAACAAAACAACAGTTTGTACCATTGCGAGCGGTATAAGTGAAACTTATGACATAATGGATTTGACCAAATATGATTCTATTAAGGAAGAAAAAGAATTTTTAGAGGATGAGATTGTCGTAATAGGTGCACCAGTATATGCGGGAAGAATATATGAGGGAGCCTTACATAGATTTTTGAATTTACGTGGAAATAACACTCCTTGTGTGATCACAGCTACTTACGGAAACAGACATTATGATGATGCGTTATTAGAGTTAAAAGTCTTTATGGAAAACCAGGGATTTATTCCGATTGCGGCAGCGGCGACAATTGGAGAGCATACATATGGAAGCATTCAAGTGGGAAGACCGGATAAAGATGATCAAGAAGAGGATTTACAGTTTGCCAAAAAAGTCGTGGAGAAAATTGAAAGTAATTCTGTTTTTGATAAGCTTGAAGTTCCAGGAAATTATCCATATAGAGAGGGTGGAACAGGAGGCGTTTTCCGTCCATTGACGCTTGATTCTTGTAATCGATGTGGACTATGTGCATCGGCTTGTCCAGAAGGTGCAATCTCACTTGATGATTGCAAAACAATCGATAATGATAAATGTATTGCGTGTTTTCGTTGCATTCGTATTTGTCCAAAACATGCAAAGAATATGGATACACCAGAATATAATGATTTTGCAGAAAAATTTTCAATAAAATTGTCTAAAAAACGAAAAAATGAGTATTATCTATAAGCTATAAAACGTTGCCAATGTTGGAAATTGTCTATTCTTGACGAATAATAATATTACTGATATGATTAGTAATATTATTAGAGAAGAATCGGGGGTAACTTATATGGACAAACGCAATTATGATAATTATATTAAGATTTTAGAATACGAATTAGTACCGGCGCTTGGATGTACAGAACCTATTGCAATTGCTTATGCAGCAGCAAAAGCCCATGAGATTCTAGGTATATTTCCAGAGCATGTAAGTTTATGTTGCAGTGGAAATATTATCAAAAATGTAAAAGGAGTCGTTGTTCCTAATTCTGGCGGACTTCGTGGTATCGATGTGGCAGCAACACTTGGAATTGTTGGTGGAGATGCATCTAGAGAATTAGAAGTATTAGAAGATGTCACAGAGGAACATATTGAAAAGACAAAAGAATTAGTCGCAAATGGATTCTGCAGCTGCAAGCTACAAGAAGAGGTGGAAAACTTATATATTGTAGCAAGGGTAGAAGCACAGGGACATTATGCAGAAGTAACCATTATCAACCGACATACGCTAATTCAAAAAATTGAAAAAGATGGCGAAGTTCTATACGACCATAAGTTAGAACCGGAGTCTCCGAAAAATATAGATAAATCAATACTAAATATCGAAGACATTATAGCATTTGCCAATGAAGTAAAAATGGAAGACATCCGTGAGGTCATTGGTCAGCAAATTCGATTGAATCAGGCTATATCCGACGAAGGATTGTCAAATCCATATGGTGCACAAGTTGGACGTACTTTGTTAGAGACATACGGCAATGACGTAATGACTCGTGCAAGAGCAAAGGCAGCAGCAGGATCAGACGCAAGAATGGGTGGCTGTTCCCTTCCAGTAGTGATAAATTCTGGCAGTGGTAATCAGGGAATGACAGTTTCATTACCTGTTATTGAATTCGCCATGGAATTAGGGGTATCAGAAGAAACGTTATACCGTGCTCTTGTAGTAAGCAATCTTGTTGCCATTCATCAGAAAAAATATATCGGAAGCCTTTCCGCATATTGTGGTGCAGTAAGTGCAGCATGTGGTGCTGGTGCAGGGATAACTTATTTATATGGTGGAACGATAGAAGATATTAGCAATACGATTACAAATACGATTGCAAATGTAGGTGGAATTGTGTGCGATGGTGCCAAATCTTCTTGTGCTGCTAAAATAGCTTCTTCAGTGGAAGCGGCAATTCTAGCTCATAATATGGGAAGAAAGAAGCGTTGCTTTAAACCAGGAGAAGGAATCGTACAGGAAAATGTGGAAGACACAATTCGAAGCATTGGCTATATAGGACGTGTAGGAATGAAGAATACTGACACAGAAATTTTAAATATCATGATTAATCGTGTCAATGTAAAAGATTCATAAAAAGAACTGAAAAAACCGAGAAACTTGCAAAGCTTGTCTCTCGGTTTTTTCACGTTTATATAGAACGGAAATCTTGTAAATCTAATTGTAAGTACTTAAGGGCACCATCGATATCTTGTTCCTTAATACAGTTCAGTATGGAAACATGATAGCGCATATCACTTGGGTTGTAATGACCATCCCATTTATCCCAGTAAAATTGGGCATATGCTCTTTTTAAGATATCCATGGATTTTTGTAATTGCCGATAGGCATATTTATTCTTGGCTAAAGAAACTAAGGCAAGATGAAAGTTGGTATTGTACTCCCAATGTTCCCATATGTTATCAACGGATTGGTTGCATAATTCATCTA
Source organism: uncultured bacterium (assembly GCA_905214875.1). GTDB lineage: Bacteria > Bacillota > Clostridia > Lachnospirales > Lachnospiraceae > KM106-2. The sequence goes on from CAJMNR010000033.1 coordinate 39,254, forward strand.
ATTCATAGAGTTTTTTTAAGTCTTGGTCCGTGATGTCCATATAGCATTCTCTCAGCAGGCTGCCTTCTAAAATAGAACGAAAGTGCATGATTTCATTTGCTTCTTGACTTGTGAGGCGAATTACTTCGTATCCATATCGAGGAATATTTCGAAGAATCTCATCGTTACAAAGAGCAATCAATGCTTCTCGCACAGGAGATTTGCTGTATCCGAATTTTATCACTAGCTCTTTTTCATTAATGATTTGCCCAGCTTTATACTCGCCGCGAATAATACCATTCAATGTCTCTTGGTACACTATGGATTTTAGACTGTTATTTTCCTTTTTCATTATTATTCTCCGTGTAAGTAGTAGCCTAATCATAGCAAAAAGTAGGGGGATTGTAAAGACAGGCTAGTTGATATGGAAAATGGAACAGTTGACTAATATGGATAAAAGTGGTAATATTTAATTATTATGGATAAAAGGAGGAAAACAGAATGCTTGGTTTAGGATACACACCAATCTGCAGCAGTAGTGCATTATCAAAAACAGACAAAAATGCACCTACACGGGACTACTGCGCGCATTTTTAGGGAAATCCAAGCTTGTTTTCTAAAAATAAATAAAAGCAGTAGCTCCTAAGAACATATACAATCCAGTTAAATGGGATAGTGATATGTTCTTTTTTTGTTAGAAGAATAAAAAAAGTAAGTAGGAGCGAAAAAATGAAAAATATGAATAGATTTAAACGGAATATTGGATTAGAGTATCTCTTTTGTTTTGTAAGAGCATTTAATATCTCAAGTGCAATCTGGGTGTTATATATGGTGTATAAGGGACTGTCATTGTGGGAAATCGGAATTGTTGAAGGCGTATACCATCTGGCAAGTTTCTTGTTTGAAGTACCAACCGGAGCATTTGCTGATTTGCTTGGTAGAAAGACAGTCATGATATTAGGAAGAATCTGTTCTGCCATATCCTGTATCATTCTATTGTATGCCGGTAACATCCTTGGCTTTTTATTTGGTTTTGTTCTATCCGCATTCAGCGATAATCTAAATTCTGGATCAGAAGAAGCCTTGGTTTATGACAGTATGAAGGAAATCGGAACAGAAGAGGGATATATCAAAGTAAATGGAAGGTTAAACGTACTCATAGAAGTATCACAGGGAATGGCCACTTTTGTAGGGGGACTACTGGCGGAGTATTCGTATTTTGTCTGCTATATGATGTCAGCTGTAATTGCAATTGGTTCGTTAATTCCGCTTTCTTTTATGAAGGAGCCTCCGATTGGTTCAAAGGAAAAAAAGAAAGAGAAAGTAACCGTTAAGACTCATTTTAAGACGAGCTTTCATGTGATTAAAGAAAAACCTAAAGTAATTAAAATATTGATCTACTACCCAGTTGTGGCTGCATTTTATACAGTATTGTTTTTCTATGGGCAGCAGTATTTTGCAGAGTATGGATTTGATAAAGTAGGAATTAGTCTGATCATGTTAGGGGCGAGTGCTGTTTCTTGTATAGGATCACTATGTAGTGAATGGGCATTAGCAAGGTTTGGAGAAAAGACAAAGTATATAGCTTCGGTCATTATGGCAATTGGGATTATTCTTGTCAGCAGAAATCAGGTCGTCATATCAATGATAGGATTTGCGGCAGCAAGCTTTGTAAACTCGTTGCTATACCCAATCGAATCATCGTCATTAAACCAATTGATTCCGTCAGAACAGAGGGCAACCATTATTTCTGTAGATAGCATGTGTTTTTCCTTTGCAATGATTTGTATTTTCCCACTTAGTGGTGTGATTGCGACCGTCCTAAGTTTGCGGATTGCATTTTTGGTCCTTGGTATCGTAGAAATTGCTATGGTAGCTTTACTAATAAGAAGAAAACATAGCTAAAACAGTTTGGTTTTAGATTGGGGTTCATATTATGGGAGTTTTTAGCATATATAATATATTATGGTGTTTTTTGGATTTACGAAAAAGGGAGAATCCATTTGAATAAGGCACAATAGAGAGCTAGGAAAGGTGATAAATATGGAAGAAATGTTAGTGAGAGAGAAACTTATGGTGAATAATATTCCCGCCATTGTGTGGGGAGAGCAATCGGATAAGGCATACATATATGTACATGGGAAAATGTCTTATAAAGAGAGTGCCGAAGAGTTTGCTATTATTGCACAGGAAAGAGGCTATCAGACGATTAGTTTTGATTTGCCGGAACACGGGGAACGAAGTGATGAAAACTATCCATGTGACATTTGGAATGGAATGAACGATCTGACACAGATTGGGGATTATGCATTTGCCCGTTGGAGTAAATTATCTTTGTATGCTTGCAGCCTTGGAGCACATTTTGCCCTTCATGCTTATCAGGATAGACCATTTGAGTATTGTTTGTTTCAATCCCCAATTCTTGATATGGATTTCTTGATTCACAAGATGTTTCGTTGGTTCCATCTTTCAGAAGAAATCTTAAAAGAAAGACAAGTTGTAAAGACACCATTTCATGTGATGTCCTGGGATTACTACATGTATGTGAAGGAACATCCGATTGAAAAATGGGAGATTCCAACTAATATTTTGTATGGGACACGAGATGAGATGCAGAGTCGTGAAATCATTGATCAATTTGTTGAGAAGTTTCATTGCAAGCTCATTTTATCAGAGAATAGTAGTCATGGATTTGCAAAGGAACCGGATCTTCCAATTGCACATGATTGGATGAATGAGTACATAAAATAGAAAAAGAGATTAACCAATGGTATTAGAAAATGATTGAATGTAGAGGTGGACGCAATGGGAAATGCAGTTAGTAGAGAAAAACGCTACATTAACAACATTCCAGCAATCATCTGGGGAGAAGAATCTAATAAGGCATACATATATGTACATGGCAAGATGTCTTATAAGGAGAGCGCAGAGAAATTTGCAAAGATTGCAGATAAAAAAGGCTATCAGACAATCAGTTTCGATTTACCAAAGCATGGGGAACGCAGTGAACAAAGTGAACCCTGTGATATCTGGAATGGAAGGAAAGACTTGCTAAAGATTGCAAAGTATTCATGGGAGAGATGGAATTCCCTGTCCTTATATGCATGCAGTCTAGGAGCACATTTTTCTTTATATTCCTATCCTGGATGGGCATTTAAGAATTGCCTGTTCCAATCACCAATCGTTAATATTGATTATTTAGTGGATCGTTTATTTGAGTGGTATCAACTTTCTGAAGACATATTAAGAGATAGGAAGGTGATAGAGACGCCGCTTCATACTTTGACCTGGGAGTATTATATGTTTATTAGGGAAAACCCAGTAAGTGAGTGGAAGATACCGACAAGCATTTTATATGCGGAAAATGATAGCTTGCAAAGCAGACAAGTCATGGAGGAATTTGCACAAAAGTATAATTGTAATCTCACGATTGCAAACAATTGTAATCACGGATTTGACCAAGGAAATGATAAGGAAATTGAAAAAGAGTGGCTGGAGAGAGTGATCTAACCATAATGGCAAGAGAACATGTTCATTTTTAAAATGACATGTTCTTTTTTAATTGTTAGACTAACTATGTCAAATAGTTTTTTAAAATTATTTTATT
>CAJMNR010000034.1 GCA_905214875.1 uncultured bacterium
TCTTTGAACACCACGTAATAAAGCACCGATGTTATCACCAGCTTGAGCTTCATCAAGAAGTTTACGGAACATTTCGATACCAGTTACAACTACTTTACGAGTTTCTTCGTGGATACCAACGATTTCAACTTCTTCAGATACATGAAGAACACCACGTTCAACACGACCTGTAGCAACTGTACCACGACCAGTGATAGAGAATACATCTTCTACTGGCATTAAGAATGGTTGATCAGTAGCACGTTGTGGATCTGGAACGTATTCGTCGATTGTAGACATAAGTTCCATGATTTTATCTCCCCAAGGACCGTTTGGATCTTCAAGAGCTTTTAATGCAGAACCTCTGATGATTGGGCAATCAGTGAATTCATATTCTTCTAATTGTTCAGTGATTTCCATTTCAACTAATTCTAATAATTCTTCATCTTCTACCATGTCACATTTGTTCATGAAAACAACGATGTAAGGTACACCAACCTGACGAGATAATAAGATGTGTTCTTTAGTTTGAGCCATAACACCATCAGTAGCAGCTACTACAAGGATAGCACCATCCATTTGAGCAGCACCAGTGATCATGTTTTTAACGTAATCGGCATGTCCTGGACAGTCAACGTGAGCGTAGTGACGTCTGTCAGTTTCGTACTCAACGTGAGCAGTAGAGATTGTGATACCACGTTCTCTTTCTTCTGGAGCTTTATCGATATTTTCGAAATCAACAGCAGCGTTACCAGCAACTCTTTCAGAAAGAGTTTTAGTGATAGCAGCAGTTAAAGTAGTTTTACCATGATCTACGTGACCAATAGTACCAATATTACAATGTGGTTTAGTTCTTTCAAACTTAGCTTTAGCCATTTGTAATGTCCTCCTTTATTAAGCCCATTCTTCGGGCAATCTTTTAATTTATTTGTCCAATAGCTACGGATATTTCCAGACCTATTGTGTGGCAATACTCCCATATAGAGAGTATTGCCGTATATTCCTAATTATATTTCACATTAGAATTATTTTCAAGCATAAATTCACTTTACCAGTCATAGGAAGAGAGAATTTATACTAGAATATCAAGTTTTTATAAAAAGTTCTATTTAGCTTTTGCAGCAAGAACTTTTTCAGCAACGTTCTTAGGAACTGGTTCATAGTGATCGAAGAACATAGAGTAGTTACCACGACCTTGAGTCTTAGAACGTAAATCTGTAGAGTAACCGAACATTTCAGCTAGAGGCACATAACCTTTAACCATTTTTCCGCCACCTACATCTTCCATACCTTCTACACGGCCACGACGGGAGTTGATATCACCGATTACGTCACCCATGTATTCTTCTGGCATAGAAACTTCTACTTTCATGATTGGCTCGATTAATGTAGCTCCACCTTTTTGCATAGCTTCTTTGAATGCCATAGAACCAGCAATCTTGAATGCCATTTCAGATGAATCGACATCATGGTAAGAACCATCATATACAGTAGCTTTAACACCTAATACTGGGAATCCACCTAAGATACCAGCTTTAGCTGCTTCTTCGATACCTTCACCAACAGCTGGGATGTATTCTTTAGGAATAGCACCACCAACAACTGTAGATTCGAATTTGAATGTTTCTTCAGCATTCGCATCCATTGGCTCGAATTTAACTTTACAGTGACCGTATTGACCACGACCACCAGATTGTTTAGCATATTTAGAATCGATATCCACTGCTTTAGTGAATGTTTCTTTGTATGCTACTTGAGGAGCACCAACGTTAGCTTCTACTTTGAATTCACGAAGTAAACGATCTACGATGATTTCAAGGTGAAGTTCACCCATACCAGCGATGATTGTTTGACCTGTTTCTTGATCAGTGTGAGCTCTGAATGTTGGATCTTCTTCAGCAAGTTTAGCAAGAGCTTCACCCATTTTACCTTGACCAGCTTTAGTCTTAGGTTCGATAGCTAATTCAATAACTGGTTCAGGGAATTCCATGGATTCTAAGATAACTGGATGTTGTTCATCACAGATAGTATCACCAGTTGTAGTGTTTTTAAAACCTACAGCAGCTGCGATATCACCAGCGTAAACTCTATCAAGTTCTTCTCTCTTGTTAGCGTGCATTTGAAGGATACGTCCTACACGTTCTTTTTTGTCCTTAGTAGCGTTTAATACGTAAGAACCAGAAGCAATAGATCCAGAGTAAACTCTGAAGAATGCTAATTTTCCTACGAATGGATCCGCCATGATCTTGAATGCTAATGCAGAGAAAGGTTCTTCATCAGAAGAATGTCTTTCAACTTCGTTACCATCTAAATCAACACCCTTGATAGCAGGGATGTCAGTTGGAGCTGGCATGTATGCTAAGATAGCATCAAGTAATTTTTGAACACCTTTATTTCTATAAGCAGAACCACAGCATACTGGAACAGCTGTACATTCACATGTAGCTTTTCTAAGTACCTTTTTAAGTTCTTCTTCAGTTGGTTCTTCACCTTCAAGATAAGCCATCATTAAATCGTCATCTAATTCGCAGATTTTTTCTACTAATTCTGAACGATATAATTCAGCGTCATCTTTCATATCTTCAGGGATTTCTGTGATAGAAATATCTTCACCCTTATCATCGTTGTAGATATATGCTTGCATTTCGAATAAATCGATAATACCTTTGAAATCATCTTCTTTACCGATTGGTAATTGAAGAACGATTGCATTTTTACCTAAACGAGTTTTGATTTGTTCTACAGCATTGTAGAAATCTGCACCTAAGATATCCATCTTATTGATGAATGCCATACGTGGTACATTGTATGTGTCAGCTTGACGCCATACGTTTTCAGATTGTGGCTCAACGCCACCTTTCGCACAGAATACACCTACTGCACCATCAAGTACACGTAAGGAACGTTCTACTTCTACAGTGAAGTCAACGTGTCCTGGAGTATCAATGATGTTGATACGGTGTTCATGAGCGCCAGGAATCACTTTATTCTCTTTGCGTGGAGTCCAGTGACATGTAGTCGCTGCTGAAGTGATTGTGATACCTCTTTCTTGTTCCTGCTCCATCCAGTCCATAGTAGCAGTACCTTCATGAGTATCACCGATTTTATAGTTAACACCAGTATAGTATAAGATACGCTCTGTTAATGTAGTTTTACCTGCATCGATGTGAGCCATGATACCGATGTTTCTAGTATACTCTAACGGATATTCTCTTCCAGCCAAGGATAATTCCTCCTTAAATTAGTGTGGTGCATCTACCACACATTTGCGTGATAGAACACCGTCAATTTGTATTTTATGAACAAGCCAACTGAGTTTTGTTTCAAGAAACAAAAACCCACTTGGCTATTTGCCCATCATTTTTTAAATTATCATATACCAGTCTGCACTGATATATGCACTGTAAGATATTACTTAAAATAGATTGATGATTACCATCTGTAGTGAGCAAACGCTTTGTTCGCTTCAGCCATTTTATGCATATCTTCTTTCTTCTTAACAGAAGCTCCAGTATTGTTAGCTGCGTCTAAAATTTCGCCTGCTAATCTTTCTTCCATTGTTTTTTCGCCTCTAGCGCGAGAATACAATGTGATCCAACGAAGTGCTAATGCTTGTCTTCTATCTGGTCTAACTTCGATAGGTACTTGGTAAGTTGCACCACCGATACGTCTTGCTTTTACCTCTAAAACTGGCATGATATTGTTCATTGCTTCTTCGAATACTTCGATAGCATCTTTACCAGATTTTTCAGCAACTCTTTCGAATGCACCGTATACGATTTTTTGAGCAACACCTTTCTTACCATCTAACATGATGTTGTTGATAAGTTTAGTAACCACTTTGTTATTGTATAATGGATCTGCTAAAACATCTCTTTTTTGAATATGTCCTTTACGTGGCACGTGTCTTCCCTCCTTATAAGAATACATTTAAATTATAAACGTAGATTCTATGAACAAAGCATAAAAACTATGTTCATAATTGTTTCGATTCTTAGGTACTCACAATTTCAAGTTGTGTTCGCGCCTGACTTAATATATAAAAATCTGCAACCAACAGCTCTTTAAAAATTAACCCGGCACTTAAAACTGAATTAGTGAATTCTACTATTGAATCCTTAGGTTTATTTTGCGTCTTTAGGTCTCTTAGCACCGTATTTAGAACGCGCTTGTCTTCTCTTAGCAACACCTGCTGTATCAAGTGTACCTCTGACGATATGGTAACGAGTACCTGGTAAATCCTTTACACGACCACCACGGATAAGAACAACACTATGTTCTTGTAAGTTGTGACCTTCACCTGGGATGTAACTAGTTACTTCGATACCGTTAGAAAGACGAACTCTGGCAATTTTTCTAAGGGCAGAGTTAGGTTTTTTAGGAGTTGCTGTACGAACTGCTGTACATACACCTCTTTTTTGTGGTGCAGCTCCACCTGTAGTTCTCTTATTTAAAGAGTTGTATCCTACTAAAAGAGCTGGAGAAGTAGATTTCTTTTCTACTGTCTTTCTACCTTTTCTTACTAATTGGTTAAAAGTTGGCATTAATTTTCACCTCCTGCGATATTGTCTGGTTGCTGATTAAATTCAGCGAATCACATGCGTAATGTTAACGCACTTGATTATTATACGAACAAACGGGATTTTTGTCAATAGCTCGAAATCAAATCCAAGTTTTTTCATATTTGATGCTTAGTTTCCAGTCTTACTTAAGTAGTATAACCTTTTATTTTTCATTTTAAACATATTAGAAAAACATGAAATAAGCACAGTTTTATGAGTAAAAAAATATTAGGAATTCAAGAAGTGACAAGATAATCCGTCATTTTTTTACTTTCAAATACTAGTTTTGAAGAAATAATATAACTTTATACATCATACTTCTACAAAATATTTTTTCAAAGTATGACTCTAGAAAACCCCTCTCCTAATCGAGAGGGGTTTTTTATTAAAAGTCTGTATCGCTTAATTCAGAAAAATTAAGTTCTTCACTGGATACATCTGAGAAATCTTTGTATGAAGGCATTTCTGCATCAAAATCTTCGATTTCTGGAGCTGCTTCATAACCGATTGTATGATCAGAATCTAACTTAACGTTACGATATCTCTTCATACCAGTACCAGCTGGAATTAATTTACCGATAATTACATTTTCTTTAAGACCGATTAATGGATCAACTTTACCTTTAATAGCAGCTTCTGTAAGAACTTTAGTAGTTTCCTGGAAGGATGCTGCAGATAAGAAGGAGTTAGTTGCTAAGGAAGCTTTTGTAATACCAAGCATTACACGTTTACCTTCTGCTGGTTCTTTACCTTCTGCTTCAAGTCTTTCATTAACTTCCTCGAATTCAAGAATATCTGCCATTGTACCTGGTAAGAAGTCGCTATCTCCGTTATTTTCAACTCTGATTTTCTTAAGCATCTGTCTAACGATAACTTCGATATGCTTATCATTGATTTCTACACCTTGTAAACGGTAAACACGTTGTACTTCTTGGATCATATAATCTTGAACTGCACGAACACCTTTAATCTTAAGGATATCATGTGGGTTTACAGAACCTTCTGTTAACTCTTCACCAGCTTCAATTACTTGACCATCTGTAACTTTGATTCTTGATCCGTAAGGGATAAGGTAAGCTTTTGCTTCACCTGTTTCATCATTTTTGATGATAACTTCACGTTTCTTCTTAGTATCGCTGATTTCAACTACGCCACCAACTTCAGCAATGATTGCTAAACCTTTTGGTTTACGAGCTTCGAAAAGTTCTTCGACACGAGGAAGACCTTGAGTGATATCATCACCGGCTACACCACCTGTATGGAATGTACGCATTGTTAACTGTGTACCTGGTTCACCGATAGATTGCGCTGCGATAATACCTACTGCTTCACCAACTTGAACTGGTTCACCTGTGGCCATGTTCGCACCATAACATTTTGCACATACACCGATATGAGACTTACATGTTAAGATTGTACGAATCTTAAGTTGTGCCTTGTCTCCCGCCTCAACAATTGCTTTTGTATTGACGATTTTCGCTGCACGTTTTGGAGTGATCATATGGTTAGCTTTAACGATAAGTTCACCATTATCATCATAGATTGAGTCACATGAATATCTTCCTGTGATTCTTTCTTCTAATGTTTCGATAACTTCTTTACCGTCCATGAATGCTTTAATCCACATACCTGGGATTTCTTTTCCTGCTTGACAGTCAACTTCACGGATAATTAAATCTTGAGATACGTCTACAAGACGACGAGTTAAGTATCCTGAATCGGCTGTACGAAGAGCTGTATCGGAAAGACCTTTACGAGCACCATGCGCAGAGATAAAGTATTCAAGTACATCAAGACCTTCACGGAAGTTGGACTTGATAGGAAGTTCGATTGTTCTACCTGATGTATCGGCCATAAGACCACGCATACCAGCTAACTGTTTAATCTGTTTGTCAGAACCACGGGCACCGGAATCGGCCATCATGTAGATGTTGTTGTATTTATCTAAGCCTGTAAGAAGAGCTGTTGTGATATCATCATCGGCTTTCTTCCAAACTTCGATAACTTCTTTGTATCTTTCATCGTCTGTAATAAGACCACGGCGGAAGTTACGGCTGATTAATTCTACTTGACTTTCAGCATCAGCAATAATGCCCTTTTTCTTTTCAGGAACTGTCATGTCAGAGATAGATACTGTCATAGCAGCTCTTGTAGAGAATTTGTAACCAAGCGCTTTAACACTATCAAGTGTTTCAGCAGTCTTAGTAGCTCCGTGTGTATTGATACATTTTTCAAGAATTTGTTTTAATTGTTTCTTACCAACTAAGAAATCAATTTCGTATTTTAACTCATTTTCAGGGTTTGTACGATCTACAAATCCTAAATCTTGAGGGATAATTTCATTGAAGATGATACGACCAACAGTTGTGTCAACCATTTCAGCTACGCCTTCAGCATTGTATCTACGTACTTTAATACGAGCATGTAAATCAACTGCTTTGTTTTCGTAAGCTAAAATCGCTTCATTTTCACTCTTATAGCAACTTCCTTCTCCTGGGTAACCTTCTCTTAACTGAGTTAAGTAGTAGATACCAAGTACCATATCCTGTGAAGGAACGGCTACAGGACCACCATCAGATGGTTTTAATAAGTTGTTTGGTGAAAGTAATAAGAAACGACATTCTGCTTGTGCTTCTACAGAAAGTGGTAAATGGACAGCCATCTGATCACCATCGAAATCGGCATTGAACGCTGTACATACTAATGGGTGAAGCTTAATAGCTTTACCTTCAACTAATGTAGGTTCGAATGCTTGGATACCAAGTCTGTGAAGAGTAGGGGCACGGTTAAGCATTACTGGATGTTCACGAATAACTTCCTCTAATACATCCCATACTTCCGGTTGAAGTCTTTCAACCATCTTCTTAGCAGATTTGATATTGTGTGCTGTACCTTTGGCAACTAATTCTTTCATAACGAAAGGTTTGAATAATTCGATTGCCATTTCTTTAGGTAAACCACATTGGTAAATTTTAAGTTCTGGACCTACTACGATAACGGAACGACCGGAGTAGTCAACACGTTTACCAAGTAAGTTCTGACGGAAACGTCCTTGCTTACCTTTTAACATATCAGAAAGAGATTTAAGTGCACGGTTACCAGGACCAGTAACTGGACGACCTCTTCTACCGTTATCAATAAGAGCATCTACTGCTTCTTGAAGCATTCTCTTTTCATTTCTTACGATAATGTCTGGAGCTCCAAGTTCAAGTAATCTCTTAAGACGATTATTTCTGTTGATGATACGACGATATAAATCATTCATATCACTTGTTGCAAAACGTCCACCATCTAATTGAACCATAGGACGGATATCTGGTGGAATTACAGGAATAACAGAAAGAATCATCCATTCAGGCTTGTTGTGAGATTCTCTGAAAGCTTCTACAACTTCAAGTCTCTTAATAATTCTTGCTCTCTTTTGTCCTGTTGAGTCTTTTAGACCACGTTTTAATTCAACAGATTCTTTTTCAAGATCAATAGCTTGAAGTAGTTCTTGGATTGCTTCCGCACCCATTCCTACTCTAAACTTATTTCCGAATTTGTCATATGCTTCTCTAAATTCTTTTTCAGAAAGAACTTGTTTGTATTGAAGATCGGATTCACCTTTGTCCAATACGATATAAGAAGCAAAGTATAATACTTTCTCAAGAGTTCTAGGAGAAAGGTCTAAAATTAGACCCATTCTACTAGGAATTCCTTTGAAATACCATATATGAGAAACTGGAGCTGCTAACTCGATGTGGCCCATGCGTTCTCTACGAACGCTGGCCTTTGTAACTTCTACACCACATCGATCACAAACTACGCCTTTATAACGAATCTTTTTGTACTTACCACAGTGACATTCCCAATCTTTGTTAGGTCCAAAGATTTTCTCACAGAAAAGACCATCTTTCTCAGGCTTTAATGTTCTGTAGTTAATTGTCTCAGGTTTTTTTACTTCACCGCGAGACCATTCTCTGATCTTTTCTGGTGATGCTAAACCGATTTTGATTGCATCATATGTCAATTGCTCTGTTGCAACATTAGTAACTTCTGGCATTTATGGCACTCCCTTCTGTTTTTTTAGTCTTCTATATCAAAGTTGTCGAAGTTTAATTCTTCACTATCATCAGGTGCGATAGTTAAATCATCATCTTCTAATTCAGTTTCTTCTGGTTCGAAATCAGCGTCATCTTGTTCAAAGATATCGAAAGTCATAGGAACCTTGTCATCATGTTTTTCGTCTTTTACTTCGCTGAATCCATTTTGTGTGAATTGATTATCATCAAATCCGAACTTATTATCTTCTCCCTCGATTAATGGAGTTAAGTCTTCATCGCCGTAATCAATGTTTTCTGTCATCTTAATCTCATTACCGTTTTCATCAAGAACTGTAACGTCTAATGCAAGAGATTGAAGTTCTTTTAATAATACCTTGAATGATTCAGGGATGCCAGGTTCAGAAATATTCTCACCTTTGATAATTGCTTCGTAAGTTTTAACACGACCAACAACATCATCGGATTTTACTGTTAAGATTTCTTGTAATGTGTAAGCAGCACCGTAAGCTTCAAGTGCCCAAACTTCCATTTCACCAAATCTCTGTCCACCGAATTGTGCCTTACCACCTAAAGGTTGTTGTGTTACTAATGAGTAAGGACCAGTGGAACGTGCATGGATCTTATCATCTACTAAGTGGTGAAGTTTCAAGTAGTGCATGAAACCAACTGTAACAGCGCCATCGAAGTAATCGCCTGTTCTACCATCACGTAAACGAACTTTACCATCACGGCTAATTGGAACGCCTTCCCATTCTTTACGGTAATCTTGGTTAGTAACAAGATATTCCATAACTTCTGGATCTAACGTATCTTTATATTTTTCTTGGAATTCTTCAATTGAAGTATTCACATAGTCATTTGCTAATTGTAACGTATCCATGATGTCTGCATGGTCAGCCCCGTCGAATACTGGAGTTGCTACGTTGAATCCTAATGCTTTAGAAGCAAGTGATAAGTGGATTTCAAGTACCTGTCCAATGTTCATACGAGAAGGTACGCCTAATGGGTTAAGAACGATGTCTAGAGGACGACCGTTTGGTAAGAATGGCATATCTTCTACTGGTAATACACGGGAAACAACACCCTTGTTACCATGACGACCGGCCATCTTATCACCCACTTGGATTTTTCTCTTCTGAGCGATATAGATACGAACTGTTTGGTTTACACCTGGAGATAATTCATCTCCATTTTCTCTAGTGAATACTTTTGCATCGATAATGATACCGAATTCACCATGAGGAACACGTAAAGAAGTATCTCTTACTTCACGAGCTTTTTCACCGAAGATTGCACGAAGTAATCTTTCTTCAGCTGTTAATTCAGTTTCACCCTTAGGTGTTACTTTACCAACTAAGATATCTCCTGCACGAACTTCAGCACCAATTCTGATGATACCTCTTTCATCAAGATCTTTAAGTGCATCATCACCAACGCCTGGTACGTCTCTTGTAATTTCTTCAGGTCCAAGTTTAGTATCACGAGCTTCTGCTTCATATTCATTGATATGAACGGAAGTGTAAACGTCTTCTTGAACTAATCTTTCACTAAGAAGTACGGCATCTTCATAGTTGTAACCTTCCCAAGTCATGAAACCGATTAATGGGTTTTTACCAAGAGCGATTTCACCATTCTTAGTACTTGGACCATCTGCGATAACTTGACCAGCTTTAACTCTGTCGCCACGATCAACGATAGGTCTTTGGTTCATACAGTTACCTTGGTTAGAACGTACGAATTTTTCAACTTTATATGATCTCTTATTTCCATCATCTTCTTTGACAACGATTTCATAAGATGTAGAGCGTTCTACAACACCATCAGCTACAGCAACAACACAGTCTCCTGAGTCAACTGCAACTTTTTGTTCCATACCAGTACCAACTACAGGTGCTTCAGTCATTAATAATGGAACTGCCTGACGCTGCATGTTGGATCCCATTAAGGCACGAGTAGGATCATCGTTTTCAAGGAATGGGATGATTGCTGTCGCAACGGAGAATAACATCTTAGGAGAAACATCCATTAAGTCAATTTTGGCTTTAGGGAATTCTGTAGTTTCTTCTCTGTAACGACCGGATACTGAGTTATTTACAAAGTAACCATTTTCATCTAAAGGTTCATTTGCTTGAGCTACTACATATTTATCTTCTTCATCTGCTGTTAAGTATACAACGTCATCTGTTACACGTGGATTCTTAGGATCAGATTTATCGATTCTTCTATATGGTGCTTCAATGAAACCATAGTCATTAATTCTTGCATAAGTTGCAAGGGAGTTAATTAAACCGATGTTTGGACCTTCAGGAGTTTCGATAGGACACATTCTACCATAGTGAGTATAGTGAACATCTCGAACTTCGAATCCGGCACGGTCTCTGGATAAACCACCAGGTCCAAGTGCGGATAAACGTCTCTTATGAGTTAACTCAGAAAGAGGGTTGTTTTGATCCATGAACTGTGATAACTGTGAACTTCCGAAGAATTCTTTAACAGCTGCAGTTACTGGTTTAATGTTAATTAAAGATTGAGGAGAAATTCCTTCTAAATCTTGAGTTGTCATTCTTTCACGAACAACACGTTCCATTCTGGAAAGACCGATTCTGTATTGGTTTTGTAATAACTCACCAACTGCACGAATACGTCTGTTTCCTAAATGATCGATATCGTCTTTTGTTCCTATACCATACTCTAAGTGCATGTTGTAGTTAATAGACGCAAAGATATCCCAAACTGTAATAAATTTAGGAACTAATTTGTGAACGTTAGCTTTGATTTGTTCTGTTAATTCTTCACCTTCATATCTATCTAATAGATATTTTAATGCAAAGTAGTAAACATCATCTTTGATGCCAACTTCATCTTTATCAATACCAAAAGCTGCAAGATCAACCATACGGTTAGAAATTACTTTAACTTTTCTATCTTCAACTTCAACCCAAACATGGCCTACGCCTGTGTTTTGGATTTGATCTGCTAATTCATCTGTTACAACTGTACCAGCTTCAGCAATGATTTCGCCTGTCATTTCATCTACTACATCTTCAGCTAATGCGAAGTGAGTGATTCTGTTCTTAAGCGCTAATTTCTTATTGAATTTGTATCTACCAACCTTAGCAAGGTCATATCTTCTTGCATCGAAGAACATAGAACGAATTAAGGACTCTGCACTTTCAACGCTTAAAGGTTCACCTGGACGAAGTTTTTTGTATAATTCAAATAAACCTTCTTGATAGTTAGTAGAAATATCTTTTTGAAGTGTTGCTAAAATCTTTGGTTCTTCACCGAAGAAATCAATGATTTCTTGATTAGAAGCACTTCGAATTTCTTCATCAATGTTCCATCCTTTATCAGGATCTGCATTGTAATCAAACTTACAGTTATCGAATGCACGAATTAATACGGAAACAGGAATCTTACGATTTCTATCTACACGTACATAGAATATGTCATTACTATCTGTTTCATATTCTAACCATGCACCTCTGTTAGGAATAACAGTTGCGAAGAACATTTGTTTACCAATTTTATCACGATCTATAGCATAATAAATACCAGGGGAACGTACTAATTGGCTTACAATAACTCTCTCAGCACCATTAATTACAAAGGTACCTGTATCTGTCATTAACGGTAACTCGCCCATGAATATATCATGTTCGTTAATTTCATCATTTTCCTTGTTGTGAAGTCTAACCTTCACCTTAAGTGGAGCAGCAAATGTTGCATCCCTTTCTTTACATTCTTCAATAGAATACTTCACTTCGTCTGTACATAAAGTGAAACCTACAAAACGTAAACTAAGATGGCCGTTGTAATCCTCTATTGGAGAGATGTCATCAAAAACTTCATTGAGTCCTTCATCTAAGAACCACTTATAAGAATCAGTCTGTACTTCAATTAGATTTGGCATATCCAAAACTTCTTTACGTTTAGAGAAGCTCATTCTTACACCTTTGCCGACCTTGATGGGACGTATTCTGTTCTTTTCCATTAACGTTTTCACCCCTTGAATTTATTGTAATTTATTGAGTTTATTAAGCTTTTCTGCTTAGAAACCTCTGACACATAGAAAGTTATCTTTTTCATCCAATCATGCATGTTGCATTTTCAATGAAAAAGTCTTTTCTTTTTCTCTCGTATATGCTATAATCTACCTAAATAGAGATAATAGCATACAATAACACAATAGTGCATTTTTCATGTTAACATAATCTTGTCAAGATGTCAATGATAAAGACGTCTTTTTTTATTTGTCAAGCATTTTTTTACCTATTTTACGGTCCTTTGCCAATTCAGGCAAAAATATCATATCTTTTAGTGTTAACTTATTACTGTAATATTATTCTATTTTTTATTTTCACATTAAATCTACATAATTAGACAGATTACAATTCCTCTGATCTTTCATTAAGGCAGAGGGCTTTTTTTATGCAATGAATTACCAGGATCCTTTTGGCCCAAACGCCGTCAGCATTCACCGACTTCTTCCTCTGACATTTATGCGCATCACAGGTCCCGCTTTTTGGGACATTTTTAATTGTTAGGAAAGAGCTCGACAGAGAAATTTCCTAACAATCAAAAAAAGTCCGCTATCAGCCTTACGGCCATTAGCAGACTTTCTTTATTCTATAAGTGTTCTCAGGCAGCTAAAATAGTTGTCTGAGCAATCCTCTTATTACAATCTAGATGATCTAGGCTATAATTATTTAAGAGTGATTTTAGCACCTTCAGCTTCGATTTTAGCTTTGATTTCTTCAGCTTCTTCTTTGCTAGCGCCTTCTTTAACAAGTTTAGGAGCTCCGTCAACAACTTCTTTAGCTTCTTTTAAGCCTAAGCCAGTTACTTCACGAACAACTTTGATAACTTTAACTTTGTTAGGACCAACTTCTGTTAATTCTACGTCGAATTCAGATTTTTCTTCTCCAGCGCCACCTTCAGCACCTGCAGCAGCAACTACTACACCAGCAGCAGCGGAAACACCAAATTCTTCTTCACATGCTTTTACTAAATCATTTAATTCTAATACTGTTAAGCTTTTAATAGCTTCGATAAATTCTTGAGTTGTCATTATTCATTACCTCCGATAATTTTTAAATAATTATTTTAATTTGTTTGCAGCTAAGCTGCTTGATAATTACGCTTCTTTTTGTTCAGCGATTTGTTTAATAACACGAGCGAAGTTTGTAATTGGAGATTGCATACTTCCAAGTAATTTGGAAATAAGTACTTCTCTTGAAGGGATGTTGGAAAGAGCTTTAACTCCGTTAACATCGTAGTAATTACCTTCAACTACTGCTCCTTTGAATTCTAATTTGTCTGCAGTTTTAGCAACTTGAGCAAGAACACGAGCTGGTGCAGTAGCATCTTCGATACCAAATGCGATAGCTGTAGGTCCTTCTAAGTGTTGATCTAACTGAGCGAAATCAGTTCCTTCGAATGCACGTTTTAACATAGTGTTTTTGTATACTTTGTATACAACACCAGCTTCTCTACAAGCTTTACGTAATTGAGTATCTTGTTCTACTGTTAAACCACGATAATCAACTAATACTGCTGATTGAGCTTGTGCTACGAATCCTTTGATTTCTTCAACAACAGGTTGTTTTAATTCTACCTTTGCCATTTTGCTGTACCTCCTTATAGAATAATGATTGATAATTCAATCAAGGCACCGCCGCAATCTATGAAACAAAGTTTCTTAAGATTAAAAAAGAACCTTACTGTAAGACAATAAAGGTTCTATAAGTTCATCTAAGAATATCTTATATTTCCTCGGTAGGCGTTTTCAACTTATGCCTTACGGCACCTACTGTCTTCGGCAGCTATATGATAATCAAGCTTAGTCGCTCGACCTTTTTGAGTATAACAAATGTATTTATATCTGTCAACAAAGTTTTATGATATTTTTCTATATAATATTTTCTAAAACTTCTATTTTATGCTTATCCTTTGTTAATTTTAGCATATTTGACATAACAACACGCCAATCACATGTTCCAAACATCTCGTAGTGAAGTTTCCTTACTACTAAAAAATGACCTGCCCGAAGGCAAGTCATTTTAAAAACAACTAGAATTTAGCTGTGTTAACTCTTACACCAGGTCCCATTGTGCTAGCAACAGTGATGCTCTTAAGGTATTGACCTTTAGCAGCAGCTGGTTTTGCTTTCATAATAGCGCCCATGATTGTTTCGAAGTTTTCGGAAAGTTGTTCTTCAGTAAAAGATACTTTTCCAACAGGTACATGGATAATGTTTGTTTTATCCAATCTATATTCGATCTTACCAGCTTTAATATCATTAACAGCTTTTGTAACATCCATTGTAACAGTACCAGCTTTAGGGTTTGGCATTAAGCCTTTTGGTCCAAGTACACGGCCAAGACGACCAACAACACCCATCATATCAGGAGTTGCAACAACTACATCGAAGTCAAACCATCCATCGTTTTGGATTCTTGGAATTAATTCTTCACCACCAACGAAATCAGCACCAGCAGCTTCTGCTTCTGCTACTTTATCGCCTTTAGCGAATACTAAAACTCTTACAGTTTTACCAGTTCCGTGTGGTAATACTACCGCACCACGAACTTGTTGATCTGCATGACGTCCATCAACACCAAGTCTGATATGCGCTTCAACTGTTTCATCGAATTTTGCAACAGCTGCTTTTTTAACTAAACTACACGCTTCTGCCGCATCATAAACCATAGATTTATCAACAAGCTTAGCAGCTTCTACGTATTTCTTTCCTCTTTTCATTCTATTAACCTCCTAGTGGTAGTATCGGGAGTTGTCCCTCCCACGTGATTACGACCGTTACCGGCTGAAATCTTTTATCTCGCCTATTTATCAATATTTACGATGTTTAATAGTGTCTTTAAAGTTCGTGTAGAATTAGTCTTCTACTACGATACCCATACTTCTTGCTGTACCAGCGATCATGCTCATTGCACTTTCGATGCTTGCAGCATTTAAATCTGGCATTTTTAATTCAGCGATTTTTTGAACTTCTTCTTTGCTGATTGTAGCTACCTTATTTTTGTTAGGTACTCCAGAACCAGATTCGATTTTAGCAGCTTTCTTTAATAATACTGCTGCTGGTGGAGTTTTAGTGATGAAACTAAAACTTCTATCTTGATATACAGTAATTACAACTGGAATAATCATACCGTCTTGGTTAGCAGTTCTAGCATTGAATTCTTTTGTGAATTGTACAATGTTAACACCGTGTTGACCAAGTGCAGGACCAACTGGTGGTGCTGGTGTAGCCTTTCCAGCTGGAATTTGTAATTTAATATAACCTGTAACTTTCTTTGCCATTATAGCATACCTCCTGAATTATGTGGTGTTATCGGGAGTCTTCCCTCCCACCATCTAGTTTTTACTAGATGTATTACAATTTTTTAATATCTGTGAAACTAATCTCAACAGGTGTTTCACGACCGAACATATCTACGTTAATCGTAACTGCCTGTTTATGAGTGTTAATATGAGTAATAATGCCGCTTGTTTCTTCCCAAGCACCAGATACAACAACGATAGCATCGCCAACTTCCAAGTCAATGTCAAGTTCGTGTGTATTTTTCAGACCCATAGCACTCATTTCAGCTTCAGATAATGGAACTGGTTTGGATCCTGGACCAACAAATCCAGTTACGCCCCTTGTATTACGAACAACATACCAAGTATCATCATTCATAATCATATTTATAAGAACATAAGCAGGAAACATCTTCTTACTTACTTTCTTTTTCGTTCCATTCTTCACCTCTACAACTTCTTGCATAGGTACAGATACTTCTAAAATTTGATCTTGAAGTTTTCTGTTTTCAATTGTCTTTTCAATATTTGCTTTTACCTTATTCTCATATCCTGAATAAGTATGCACAACATACCAATTTGCTTCTGCCATGTTATCACCTATAAGTTTAGCAGCCAGTTAATTCCGATTTTATAAACCGTATCAACTCCTGCTATTAGTGCTCCAAGTATTACAGTAATTACACATACTGCGACTGTTTGTTTAATTAGTGATTGTCTATCAGGCCAAGTAATTTTTTTAAATTCAGACTTTAAGGATTTCCAAAAACTTTGTTTTTGACTTGCGTCTACTTTGTTAACAGTATCTCCCATATCTTTTCACATTCCTTCCCGCTTCAATACCTTTCGCGTATCTCCGCTCACAATGTTCAATAGAATTACCTATTGCCTATACAAATCTAACTATTTAGTTTCCTTGTGTAAAGTGTGTGATTTACAGAATTTACAATATTTCTTAGTTTCCATTCTATCTGGATGAGCTTTTTTCTCTTTAGTCATATTGTAGTTACGTTGTTTACATTCTGTACAAGCTAATGTGATTTTTACGCGCACAGCTTCCACCTCCGCTATAAATTCTTATTATTTTAATGCTTTTTTCATGTCAATATTGATTTTTAGGCATAAAAAAAAGACCTCTTCCATCGCTAGTCTAGAATATCATAATCTGCCTAACACGTCAATATCTTTTATCGGTTTTTCAAGTATTTTACATAAGATACTTCACCAAAAATGAATTTTGTATCTTAACTATTTTATTTATGAATCGTTCTTTTTAAATATACAATACTAAAGTTAAAATACCAATAGATTATTATTTCCAACAAAAGATTTTTTATACAAAAAATAGCCAGAAACATATTGCTCTGACTATTTTTCTCGCTCCTTAATATACTCCGTTGGAGAAATGCCAACATACTTTTTAAATATTCGGCTAAAATAATTAGCATTTGGAAAACCAACCATAGTTCCGACTTCTCCAATCGTATAATCTTCTTGGTTCATAATTTCTTTTGCTTTTGTAATTCGTAGATTATTTACCCATTCCACATAATTAAAGTTGGTGACTTCTTTAAACGTCTTACTAAAATGCTGCGGACTCAAGTTCACATACTTTGATATTTCATTTAACGAAATATCCTCATTATAATGCTTTTGAATATACTCCATTGCCACCGTAATCACGCTAGACTTACGAGTATTCTTGCTAGCCTTCATTAGTTTTACCATAGTATGCAGTCTTCGATATGCCCACAACTCCTGTTCCTCTACTGATAAATGTATCAAACTATCACATTGTTTCACATAATCATAAGACATCTCTTGTCCTTTAAGTTCTTTTCGAAACGCATAAGAAACACTCATAAGAACTTCGATCAACATTGTAAGTCGTTCTGTCGCCTCTAATGGTCGAATCAAATCAATTATATTAGCAAAACACTCTTCTCCATTCTGCCTATCATACTTAATCCGTTCAATCAACTGGTCGGTCATTTCCAAACAAGCCTCTCTGGTTCCAGACTTATGTCTTACTTCCTTATAATAAACAACCGAGCTATCGATATCATGGCGACAGCTTCTTAACATCTCAAGATAACTTGCATAGATATTTGAAAATGGCTGTATTCCACCAATTGCTACCTTAACTTCAAGATCAAATGTATCTTTGATTCCTCTTACAATGGCTTTTCCTAATTTGATTGCCTCTATCTGAGCCTCTTTACTATCTCTTTCTTTATTACACGAAATGTAAAGCGTGTAACGATTTAATATTCTTGGCCCTATGGCGCAAGAGGAATACATATTCACAATATCCCGAATCCTACGATAAATTCTCCCCGAAGCCTTTTCCATATTCCAGTTTCTATTTAAAAAAGCAGGTTCTATGGCAACAGACATCATATATCCGGTTGTTTCTATTCCAAGAAGCCTATGATATGACTCCATGTCCGACTCTAACTTCATATTATAACTAATTGAATAAATCAAATGTTGCTCTACAAAACGAAGGGCATTAGCAAACTGATTCTCTTCATTTTTATATTCGCGCTCTCTTTCATTTTCCTCTCTTATAGCCTGCAATTCTCTTTCTATTGCTTTAAGAAGTTCATATTCATTCACAGGTTTTAATACATAGTCATTTACCCCTAAGATCATTGCTTCTTTTGCAAATTCAAAATAATCATATGCTGATATAATTATAATCCTAGCACTCTTATTAAAACGACGAATCTTCTTAATTGTCTCAATTCCGTTCATTCCGGCAATTTCAATGCTCACAATTATAAGATCCGGCTCATTATTAATCGTATCTACAATTGCATTATTTCCACTACCGGCAACCGCAATCACCTTGGCACCCTTTATTTTCTCATCAATTAATTTGTTCACTAAATCCACTGTAGTCGGATCCGTCTCTGCTAATAGTATCTTAAACATATAACCTCTCATCCCTCATAAACATCAGCTTTTATTCTTCAAACAAGAAGGTTCACTGATGAGCTCGACTTCACTCTCGACAATTGTAACAGATAACTCTTTCATTAAATCAATCTCATACATTTCCACTTCTTTTTTATGCTGATCCTCATATACACGCACAATTGGACGCAACGGCATATTTTTATTCTGTTCCTTCACTATCGCATAGCAGCCATTTGATAAACGAACAATAGAACCATTTGGATAAATGGCTACTAATTGGACAAAGGTGCGCACAAGTTCTGTATCAAACTTATCCCCCGCACACTTAATCAAATAGCTGACCGCCTTATCGTTCGGCCATTTCTTATGATAACAGCGATCCGTCGTTAACGCATCATACACATCTGCAATTGCAACTATTCTTGAAAATTCATGAACTTCACTTGCTTTCACTCCTGATGGATAACCAGAACCATCCATCCTTTCATGATGCTGTAATGCTATAATTCTCGATAATTCGGAAAGCGTAACACTCTCTTTCAACGTCATATACCCTAATGTCGTATGCTGTTTTACATACTCAATCTCATCTTCATCTAAAGCGCCCTCTTTAAATAATATATCCTTATCCAGCAACACTTTTCCTATATCGTGAAGCAATGCACCGATTGCAAGCTTCTTCAGCATATTCTTACTATAATTTAATCTACTTGCAAGCAATAATGCATACACAGTAGTACTAACCGAATGCGTAAGCGTATAATCATCCGTTGTCCCTATATCATTCAACCCTACTTGAACGCTTCTATTCTGCAACACTTCTTCCAGCACCACATCTACCATATCTTGCATAATATCCACGTCCATAACACTCTCATTCGACATTCTTACCATGACATCTCTAAGCACTGTCTTACACTTTATACGTGTTTCTTCAGAAATGACATCCGGGATTTCAATCCCCTCACTCTTTTCATCTTCAACATACAGATACTCGATACCCATGTTATGTAAACTCTCAACATAGCGTCCTAAGTTCGTCTGTCCGGAACACAATATAAGACAGCCATTATCATAAATCGACTTTGCTAAAACCATATTAGGCTCCAATCTTGATGTCGATATAAGCCTCATAAAGCTATTCCTCCCTTTTTATCTTCTGTGTTACCTCTAAAATATTACATATAAACCGTTTTTTCTTACATATTTAGTATAATATCACACAAAATAGCAAAAAACTATTCTATAATTAAATTATGATAATTATAAAATAGTTTTTTTATTTGTTCACTATTTAAATAAGTTTTTTACAGATCCGCCTTTTACTAGCTGACCTTTTAAATATATATTATCCAAAGAAGTAGTCATCGGATTCTCTATCAGCTCGATCAATTGCCTTGCTGCTTCAGCACCAATCTTATCTACATCTTGCTTAATGGTTGTAAGCTTCGGTTCAAGTGCCTGTCCTGCAAGAATTCCATCATATGCCGCAATGGATATATCTTCTGGAATTCTAAGTCCCAAACGATGAATCGTATTCATAGCTCCAAAAGCAGAATAATCATCAGGAACAATAATACAAGTTGGCGGATTAGGAAGTTGCAGTAGTTGCTCTGTTAACTCTTCTGTCTTCTCAACGCTTCTATATATACCTTCTTTGTAATACTCTCTCGGAATACTAATCCGATATTCTGCCAATACATTATTGAAACTAACTAAACGATTATGCGTTACACTAGATTTTGTTCCATAAATATATGCTATCTTTTCATGTCCCTGACTTATAATGTATTC
This sequence comes from uncultured bacterium, assembly GCA_905214875.1. Taxonomy (GTDB): domain Bacteria; phylum Bacillota; class Clostridia; order Lachnospirales; family Lachnospiraceae; genus KM106-2. Next base: position 20,627 of record CAJMNR010000034.1, read on the forward strand.
TACCAATTGCCGCATACCCTGTATATTATCTGACATAATAGAAATCGCCTCATTAAATACATGGTCCACAGTTACTACCGGGAAGTCACTATTCACCAATTCAAGTACTTCCGGATCTCCAAACTCTGCACATACAATACATACACCATCAAAATTTCTACTTCTACAATGTTCCAGATATGTTGTCTTTTTATTCCCAATATTATGTTCAATAAATGTTATGTCATAACCCTCTTTTGCCGCCTTTTCTTTAAACGACGCTAATATGTACGCAAAATACTCATTTCTTAAATCCTGATTTGAAGTATCTCTATATAGCACGCCAATATTACATGTTTTTTTCTTTTTTAACATTTTGGCACTTGCATCTGATAAATACCCCAATTCTGTAGCAGTCTTTAGTACCCTTTGCTTTGTCTCATCACTTATATCCCTATACCCATTCAAAGCCTTACTCACTGTAGAAATGGAAACACCGCATTTTAAGGAGAGCTCTTTAATTGTCGCCAAGTAAAACACCACCTTTTCCCTCATCTTCTCTTCTATCGCATAATTCATATCTATTATAAAACCGAACTCTCTCGGGTTCAATATTACAACCCAAATATTTATAATATTTTACTAACTTTTAGGTTATTCTTACAATATACTACATGTTTTTATAATAAATGATATTTTCTTTTTGGTTCACCTAGTAAGAAATGGCGAATTGCATCATCAAGTACAATACCAAAAAAGGATAATAAAAACCATAAGAACGAAAATAGAAGACAGATTTGTCCCATAAAATTATAAGGAAGATGAGAATAATCCCAAACATATAATCCGAGCCATTTATTCACAATGACTCCAACGACAAACTCTACGATAGTAATTACAACTCCGGCTACTACCATCTCAGCTAATATGGAAGGATTATTTTTAGATTGATTCAACTGCCCAATCACAAAGAAACATATACCTCCGGCTATGATCATGGAAATATGTGTACTTCCTTTATAAAGCATCTCAACACATCCATAACAAAAACCGCCTATTAAAAATAAAAATATATTTTTTGTAAGTTTGCTATGAAACTTCATCTCGGCACCTCATTCATAAACTCTCCCATATATAAGTAACTGCTATTATTATTTCCTGAACAGGTCAGATTTACTGTTACGAAAATAAGGTAATTCAGACACCTTTTTCTAGGTATAGAACCGAATAAATGATTTCGAACAAACAAAAAAGGCATATAAACCCATAAGTTTATACACCTTTTTTTGAATATTAAAGCATGTCGCGAATAACCTTAGTAGGACATTTCGCAGCACAGGCTCCACATTTTTGACATTTTTCTTGATCGATATGAGCAATGTTGTCAACAACATGAACTGCATCGAATTGACAAGCACGTTGGCACATACCACAACCGATACATCCAGCCGCACATTTATCTTTCACTGCTTTACCTTTGTCTTTGGAATTACAACGCACTAAATACTCTGCATCGTAAGAAGTTAATTCAATAATTTGTTTTGGACATGTAGCAACACATTTACCACAAGCAACACATTTTTCTTTATCAACTTTAGCGATACCATCTACGATGTGGATAGCGTCAAATGGACAAGCTTTCACACAAGAACCGTATCCCATACATCCATAAGAACAAGATTTGCTTCCTGTTCCAGGAACGCTCATTGCAGCATTACAATCTTGAATACCAAAGTAAACATCTTTATCTTTTGCTTGGTCACAAGTACCAGCACATTTAACAAATGCTACTTTTTTAACAGATGCATCCGCAGATACACCCATGATTTCACCGATTTTTTCACTAACCGGTGTACCACCAACAGGACAACCTGAAACTGGTGCTTCTCCAGCTGCGATCGCTTTTGCTAACGCATCACAACCAGCATATCCACAACCACCACAGTTGTTACCTGGTAAAACATCACGAACTAAAAGTTCTTTTTCGTCAACTTCAACTTTGAATTTTTCACCAGCAAATCCAAGAAGCAGACCGATTAATAATCCCGTAACACCAACGATTACGGCAGCTAAAACTATACCTAAGATAAATTCCATCTTGTCTCCTCCCTAAATTAAAAACTTAATGATGCAAAACCGTAGAATGCGATTGCCATAAGTCCTGCTGTGATTAAAACGATTGGTGAACCTTTGAAAGATTCAGATACATCGTTGAATTCAATTCTTTCACGAACGCCAGCCATGATAACGATTGAAATGAAGAAACCAACAGCTGTACCAAAACCAGCTACTGTACTTTCAACAAATCCGTATCCAGATTGAACATTTGTAAGCGCAACACCAAGTACCGCACAGTTTGTTGTGATAAGTGGTAAGAACACACCTAACGCATTGTATAAAGATGGACTTGATTTCTTTAAGAACATCTCAACTAACTGTACAAGTGTAGCGATAACTAAGATGAAAACGATAGTTTGTAAAAATGTTACGTCTAATTTTTCTAAAATAAAAGTATTAATAAGGCTTGTAACAGCGGATGCAATTGTAATAACGAAGATTACTGCTCCACCCATACCAGCTGCTGTAGAAGTCTTCTTAGATACACCTAAGAATGGACATAAACCTAAGAATTGACTTAGTACAACGTTATTTACTAAAGAAGTTGTTATTACCAATAGAATAAGTTCTTTCATCTAAATCAATCCTCCCTAATTGTTGTTAGCTTCTGCTTCAGCTTTTGCCTTAGCTTCTGCTTTTGCTTTTGCAGCTTCTTTTGCTAATCTAGCTTTTTCTGCTTGAGCTGCAATTTGTTCTGCTTCAATTAATTCTTTGTTACCTTTACATGTGCTTCCTGAGCAAGAACTACAGTTACCACCGCAAGCGATATCGCTTCCGCCAGATTTGTTAGTTGCTGAAGGTGCTTTGAATTTGTTTTGAAGAGCAGTTAATGCTGCTAATACAAAGAACGCACCTGGAGCTGCTGTAAAGATACCAATTTTATAATCTGCAATCGCTTGAATTGTGTAACCAAAGATCGCGCCATTACCGATTAATTCACGGAAGATACCGATAGCTGTTAAACCTACTGTAAAACCAAGACCCATACCGATACCATCGAAGATGGAGTTGATTGGACCATTTTTAGATGCATACGCTTCCGCACGACCTAAGATGATACAGTTAACTACGATTAATGGGATATAAATACCTAAACTTTCATTTAAGAAAGGAATATATGCTTGTAATAATAATTGAATCATTGTAACGAATGATGCAACGATTACGATAAATGCTGGAATTCTAACTTTAGTTGGAATCACTTTACGAAGAGCAGAAATCATGAAGTTTGACATGATCAAAACTGCTGTAGTCGTAAGACCCATACCTAAACCATTACTTGCTGAGGAAGTAACAGCTAATGTAGGACACATACCTAACATTAAGACAAAGGTAGGGTTTTCTTTGATGATACCGTTATATAAACGTTCTATATTCTTTGTCACTTTACTTACCTCCTATTATTGTAAACAGTTGTGCACATAGTATAATGCAGCATTTACGTCTTTTGTAACTGCTGAAGTAGTTCTAGTTGCACCGCTGATAGCATCAATTTGGTTATCTGCAGATTTACCGTCTTTTGTATACTCGATTTGTTCTGCTTTGATACCTTTAAACTGATCTTTAAACTCTGGTTCGCTTGCTCTAGAACCGAAACCTGAAGTTTCAGAGTTTGCTAATACTTCAATTGCATTGATTGTTCCATCTTTTGCAACACCAATTGTAATAGGCACTTCACCGCCGTAACCTTCACTGTTACTTACTTTGAATACATAGCCTAAAACTTCGTCACTAGAAGAACGAGCTTCTAATACTTCTTCGATTACTGTACCAGTAATACCTGCATCACCTTCTAAAACTGCTTTAGAAGTATCGATAACATCTGTGAAACCATCGATTTCTACGAATTTTGCTGCATCAGCATAAACTGCTTGGTAAGCTTCTGCTTTTTCAGCATCCTTAAGAGCCTGAATTGGCCCTTCTGTAATCTTATATACAAAGCCTAATGCTAAACCTGCTACTAAGGTAATTAAGAATAAGGCAAGTGTATCTTTAAGAGTAGTGTTTTTGTTATTTGCTGACATTCTTAACTCTCCCCTTTCCAAATGCAGTAGGAATTGTAATTTTTTCGATTAATGGAACTAATAAGTTACAGAAGATGATTGCATAAGAAACGCCTTCTGCAGAACCGCTCCAAATTCTAAAGATACCAGTTACAAGACCAAGAACTACACCATATAGTAATCTACCATTTGGAGTAATTGGGCTTGTTGTATAGTCAGTTGCCATGAAGAATACACCTAACATAAGTCCGCCACCACAAAGTTGTGCAGCAAGGTAAGTTAAGTCAAATCCGTGACCACCGAATAATCCCATAAATACAGTAAATGTTGCTAAATACATTACAGGGATTCTCCAAGAGATAACTCTACGGATTAAAAGGTAAGCAGCACCGATTAAAATCATAAGTGTACTAACTTCACCAATTGTTCCACCGATATTACCAATAAACATATCGCTTAAAGTTAAACCATCCGTTGCAAGAATCGCATCCACTGCACCTGTGCCGTTTTTAATCGCAGCAAGTGGTGTAGCTCCTGATACAGTATCCACTGCAAAATTTGTCATTTGGGAACCAAATGAAATTAATAAGAAACATCTAGCTGCTAATGCAGGATTCATAAAGTTTTGACCAATACCGCCAAATACTTGTTTAACTACTAAAATAGCAAAAATACTACCGATAACAGCCATCCAGATTGGGAATGTCTGAGGTAAGTTAAGTGCTAATAAGATACCTGTTACCATTGCACTTAAATCATGAATCGTAACTGGTTTTTTCATTGCTTTTTGGTATACATATTCTGTTAGAACAGATGTTAAAATACAAGCCATTACTAACCAAAATGCATGCCATCCATTTCTATATACACCCCACGCAGTTGCTGGAATAAGAGCGATTACAACATCAGCCATAACTGTTGTTGTAGAACTCTGACTCCTAACATGAGGGGATGAAGATACGTGTAATAAATTACTCACAGTTTGCACCTCTCTCTATTTATTTCGCGTTATTCTTTGCGGCAGCGATTCTTCGCTTCGCACCTTTGAATGCTTGTGTAAGCTGAATTTTTGCAGGACATGCATAACTACATGATCCACATTCTGTACATTCGAAACCATTTAATTCTTCAAAACGTTCTAAATTGTTACGTTTTACTGCTTGGTTAAGCATTGCTGGAACTAATCCACTTGGACAAGCACCTACACATTTACCACAACGGATACAATTACTTGTTTCAAGTTCTGCAACTTCATCTTTCTTAAAGCAAAGTAAAGCAGATGAAGTCTTAGTAAGTGGAACATTTGTGTTGATTAACGCAAATCCCATCATCGGACCGCCCGCAATAAGTTTTTCAGGTTCTCCTGTAAATCCACCAGCTGCTTCAATTAATTCATCATAACTCATACCAGTTCTGAACTTGAAGTTACCTGGGTTTGTAATACAATCACCTGTTACAGTAACTACACCACTAATTAATGGTTTGCTTTCACATACTGCTTCTGCAACTGCAACTAATGTTGCAACATTATTTACGATACATCCTGCTTCAGCTGGAAGCATCTTAGAGTTTATTTTACGCCCTGTTGTTGCGTAAATTAATGAACGTTCTCCACCTTGTGGATATTTTGTCTTTAAAGATGCAACTTCGATATTTGCTTCACCAGCAACAGCTTTTGTTAATGCTTCAATTGCTTCCGGCTTATTCTTTTCAATTCCAATAATACCTTTTGCATTTGGGAATAAAGATAAAACAATCTTAAGACCAGTTACTACCTTTTCAGTTTCCTCAAGCATTAAACGGTAATCAGATGTTAAATATGGTTCACATTCTGCACCATTAACAATAATATATTCGATTTTAGCTTCGTCTTTAGGTGTAATTTTTACGTCAGTTGGGAATCCAGCTCCACCTAAACCGACAATACCTGCTTCTCTTACAATTGAACGAATCTCTTCTTTTTTTAGCTTAGTAAAATCACGTTTCTTACCGAAGCCTTCGATTTCTTTGTACTCACCATCGTTTTCAACGATAATAGAATCCACCATAGTACCAGTACTTGTTAAACGCTTCTCAATTGCTTTTACTGTACCGGATACTGAACAGCAAATGTTCGCTGAAATAAAACTCGATGCTTCTGCAATTACTTGACCTACTAAAACTTGGTCTCCTACAGCTACTACTGGAGTCGCTGGTGCACCTATATGTTGTGCTAACGGATACACTAACTCACCTTTAGGCATAATCACTTGAATTGCATTATCCTTAGTAATTTCTTTGCCATCGTAAGGATGAACGCCGCCTTTAAAAGTTGCCCTTCGCATTGTAATCCCTCTTTCTTTCTTAAAAATATTCTGTCTATATTGGTGGTTTTATACAATGTAAGAAAAAACCACCCAAAAAATAGAGAATTTTGTCTATTTGTTGGCCACAAAACGAATTCTATCACAGAATGCTAACAATTTCTATTACTTTTATTTATTTTCTTATATTTAATAAGAAAATAGCCAAAATTATTGACCGCTTTTCACCACGAAATGTTTTGTAGTCTGATATTTCTTTAAACACACATAAAAAAAGCACCTTTCGTTAAGAATGATGCTTTTTTATTAAATTGTTATTCAACAGACAAAACACACTAATAATATATAATTATTTACTTTTTTTATCAATAAGAGATATCTGCCATTTTATATTTTTCATTAAATTCTTCCGTTTCAAACTCTTTATCACGAACATGATCATGAAAATCCTCATTAGATTTCAAAAAATAAGTATACTCTAGGTGTGGCTTATTATCAGGGGCTACCGGGTCATCCCAAGTGCAGTCAATATTATACCAGAGGCCATCTAATTTCACGATATTCCATGCATGACTTACTCCCTTTCCCTCACCAGTCACAATTCGGCAGTCTATTCCTGCTTCTTTCATCATCTTATATGTAATCAACGCATATCCCTGACACACAGAGCTTCGGTTGATTAAATTATCATATGCCGAGTTTTTCATTACACTCACATCATATGTTGCATTCCTAATAATATAATTATGTATTTTTTTAATTTTTTCATAGTCTGTCGCATCATCTACGTTTAATACTTTTAATGCGGATTTTATATTCTTGTCTACAATTTCCGTCTGCTCTTTCGTTTCGTTATAATCAAATTTATAAACTACTTTATAGGAATCCAGGATTCCCTTTATTTTAATTTCTGTTCCTAAATAACAATACCTAAGATAATCAAAATCAGATGTCGTTGAATCATCATCTATTTCAAATACTTTATCAATTGCATCCCCCACAAATTCATGTGCCGCATCGCCATCCCCTTTATAGGAAAGCTCTACTGTCTCTTGCCTAGCAATCATACCCTCTCTCAGTTTTCTAACAAACTCCTCATTATTAGCCTGTACCTCTTCCTCAGTCAAATTTGTAAAATACGTATTAACATGATATTTATCAATCAATATATAAGTAAGAAGTGCAATGGTTCCACACAGGACCACAACCTTAACAAGAGTTTTCATAGCTCCTCCTAACTATATATAACTTTGATCAAACCAATTTCCTTCATATGTATTCTACATACCTTAAGAATATTACGTACGCTGGGTTTCTTAATAATTCTCTAAGAAGAAGAAAAGAGGATGTTCAAAGTTGAACGTCCTCTTCTCTCAGAATTGCCTGTCCATCATGATTAGTTCTCTAGATGAAATATCTATCGACTAAACAATGATTATTATTCTTCTTCAGAATCGCTTTCTGCTAATGCAATTTCATACTTCTCAATAATGATTTTTTGAATCTTCTCACGAGTTTCTGAATTGATTGGATGAGCAATATCACGATATTCCCCATCACCTGCTCTTCTACTTGGCATAGCAATGAATAATCCTTTTTCGCCTTCGATTACTTTGATATCATGAACAACAAATTCATTATCTAAAGTAATTGATACAACGGCTTTCATTTTACCTTCTTTGGCAACCTTTCGTACTCTAACGTCAGTAATCTGCATTATTTGTACCCCCTTAGCGATATAGTATTTTAGTGTTTTTATATATTATATTGTAAATTATAGAATAAACCGCTCGTTGTGCTCCACAACAATACGAATATGTCCTGGTTCGCCTATGTAACTCGAATTAGCACGAATGGTGTCTCTACTCTCCACAATACAATTTTCAATGTAAGTGTTATCCCCTATAAATACATCATTTAAGATAATAGAGTTTTTGATAACTGCATTATTGCCTATGTATGCTTTCTTAAACAAGATGGAATCTGTAACTTCGCCGTTAACAATACATCCACTTGATATTAAGCTGTTCTGAACCTTGCTCCCCAAATTGTACTTAGCTGGAGGCAGATCTTCGATTCTTGAATATACGTCAGGATATTGTCTAAAGAAATAATCTCTAGTCTCCTTATTCAAGAAATCCATATTAGTTTTATAATAAGACTCTATTGTTGCAATGTTGCTCCAATAGTCATTGAATTCATACGAAAAGATTCTTTTAACATTCTTATGGCGAATGATAATATCTTGAACGAAATCATAACGTTCTTCCTCTTCTGCTTGTTCTAAGAATTCAATTAACTGTCTTCTACGAATTATGTAAATTCCTGCGGAAACTAAATTTCCTGTGGAAACGATTGGCTTTTCTTCAAAATCTGTAATACGATTGTCGACATCGACATGAACACTTCCGAATCGTGTAGCATCTTCTGTTGCAGGAAGACGTTTTGTAACGATTGTGATATCTGCTTTTTTATTAATATGATATTCCAAAACCTTGTTATAGTCCAGCTTATATATTCCATCGCCGGAAGCAATTACTACATATGGTTCGTGACTATTCTTCAAAAAGCTGATATTTTGTGCCATAGCATCAGCAGTTCCTCTAAACCAAAAACCGTTATCTGCTGTAATCGTAGGCGTAAACACGAATAATCCACCTTGTTTACGACCAAAATCCCACCATTTTGATGAATTCAAATGTTCATTTAACGATTTCGCATTATATTGAGTAAAAACGGCAACTTTTTGGATATGAGAGTTCGACATATTACTAAGTGCGAAATCGATACTACGATAACCACCTGCAATCGGCATTGCGGCAATGGCTCTCCTAGTTGTTAATTTCCCCATTCTATTGCTATTTCCACCAGCTAAAATAATTCCTATTGCTCGCATTATCGATCACCTGCCTTTATTAATGTTTCACCGCTTGGTAATTTCTTTTCATTGTAATCTTCCAGGCTTGTCTCACCGGAAATGGCAGTATTCTTACCAATTTCAACGCCTGATGGAATCACCGAATTCTCACCAATCGTTACAAGACCGAATGCATAAATATCTGGACGAAGTTTATTTGGTACTTCTTCTCCAGTACCCATAACAACATTTTCGCCAATTTTTACGTTATCAGCAATGATACACTTATTGACAATACTGTTCTTTCCAATTACTGCCCCATTCATGATGATGGAATCTCTAACCTCGACTCCTTCTTCTATGGTAACCCCTGAACCAATTACTGAATTATAAACTTTACCGTATACCTCGGTTCCTTCTCCAATAATTGCACGATCGACAACAGCATCTTTTGAAATATATTGTGGTGGAATAATCTCACTCTTCGTATAAATCTTCCAAAATTCTTCGTATAAATTAAATACTGGAATTAAATCAATCAATTCCATATTGGATTCCCAGTAGGAACCTAATGTTCCGACATCCTTCCAATATCCATTATACTCGTAAGCAAAAATCCTATCACCACGATTATGGCAATATGGGATAATGTGCTTACCAAAGTCACAACCCTTTTGATCTTTTAATGTTATTAATGCTTCTTTTAATACTTTCCAAGTAAATATGTAAATTCCCATTGAAGCTAAATTACTCCTTGGCTTTGGAGGTTTCTCTTCAAATTCTTGTATTCTCTTATGTTCATCTGTTATTACTACACCAAATCTTGATGCTTCTTCCATTGGTACTGGTATTGTCGCTAAAGTAACATCTGCCTTGTTAGCTTTATGGAATTCCAGCATAACTTCATAATCCATTTTGTAAATATGGTCCCCACCTAATATTAACACATATTCCGGATTATAGTACTCCATAAATTCTAAATTTTGATAAATTGCGTTTGCGGTACCAGTATACCATTCGCTACTAGTACTCTTTTCGTATGGTGGTAAGATCGAAACACCGCCAATATTACGGTCTAGATCCCATGGAATACCAATTCCTATATGCGTATTCAGTTGAAGTGGCTGATACTGCGTTAAAACCCCTACGGTATCAACTCCAGAGTTGATACAATTACTCAAAGGAAAATCGATAATTCTGTACTTTCCACCAAAAGCGACTGCAGGCTTTGCAACATGAGCTGTCAAGACACCTAGTCTTGAGCCTTGTCCCCCCGCAAGCAGCATTGCTATCATTTCTTTCTTAATCATGCAATCACCTCTTGTTGTTTAATATTTTTTATTATACCATCATTTTTCTAAAATGTGAATAAAAATTGCTAAATTTTTACTCATTTGTCAATTCTCACCGGTAAAACATCTAAAAAGAATACCTATCTGACTCGATTCTTATTCATTTCTATCATATGTTCTGGTGATTTCTTCCTATTTGTCAGCAATTTTATTATGTTTTCCATAGATATACATTTATATAATGAAATAATATTGTAATTTATACTCAAATGGTTATAATAACAATATAATATCATATATAAAATAAGAACAGGACGTGTATTCTATTATGTATAAAATTGATTTCAAGCATCCATGTCATATCTACTTTATGGGCATAGGAGGAATAAGTATGAGTGCTTTCGCAGAATTGTTACATAGTGCTGGTTTTACAATCAGCGGTAGCGATGCGAAAGAAAGCAAAATTACAAAACACCTAGAAACAATGGGCATTAGTATATTATATGGTCAAAGAACTCAAAATATTACTAAAAATATCGATTTAGTTGTATACACTGCAGCAATAAGTAAAAATAACCCAGAATTTGTAGCAGCTAAGGAACTTGGTATCCCCATGATGGACCGTGCAGAGATGGTTGGCCAAGTAATGAAAAATTACCAAACCCCTATTGCAATTTCCGGAACTCACGGAAAGACAACAACAACAAGTATGGTATCTCATATCTTCCTTGCTGGTGAAAAGGACCCAACAATTTCTGTTGGTGGTATTTTAAAAGCGATTGATGGTAACTTACGCATCGGAAAGAGCGGCAATTTCATTACCGAAGCATGCGAATATACAAACAGCTTTTTAAAATTCAATCCTAAGATCAGCGTTATCTTAAATGTCGAAGAAGATCACTTAGACTTTTTCAAAGATATCCACGACATTCGCAATTCCTTTAAGCAGTTCGCTGAACGATTACCTGAGGACGGCACATTAATCATTAACGGTGAGATTGATCACTGCGACGAAATCACAAAAGACTTAACATGCAATGTAATCACATATGGTTTCGATAAAGAAAAAGATTATTTTGCCGCTGACAACATTGAATATGATAAAGATGGTTTCGGATGTTATGACCTTTACATTAATGGCGAATTTAAACATCGTATGCATTTATCCGTTGTTGGACGCCACAATGTATCTAACTCCCTTGCTGCTTTAGCTGTTGCTTATACACAAAACATTCCTTTTGACATTGCAGAAAAAGGACTACAAGAATTCCGCGGAACTGACCGTAGATTCGAATACAAAGGTAAAGTTGGGGAAGTTACAATCATCGATGACTATGCACATCATCCAACAGAAATCAAAGCAACATTAAATGCCGCTAAACGTTATCCAGCAAACAGCATCTGGTGTGTATTCCAACCTCACACTTATACAAGAACTAAAGCGTTCTTACATGACTTTGCAGATGCCTTATCCCTTGCTGACCATATCGTTTTAGCAGATATTTACGCTGCTCGTGAAGTAAACCCTGGTGATATCTCTTCTAAAGACATTCTAAATCTTCTGAAAGAAAAAGGGAAAGACGCTTACTACTTCCCAAGCTTTGATGAGATTGAAAATTTCTTATTAGAAAATTGTACTAACGGTGACTTGTTGATAACAATGGGTGCCGGAGACGTTGTTTCTATCGGAGAATCTTTACTAGGAAAATAGTTATCCACATTATCCACAACCTTATCAACATTATTCTAAAAATAGGGTTGTGGATTTTTTTATCCACTTGAAAAGTATTTTTGATATATTTCACCTTAATTATATCAAGCAAAATGGACATGTTTATCGTTTTTTACATTATATGACAATATTTTATCCACTCTTTCCACATCATCCACATTTTATTTTGTGGAAATGCAGCTAATAAAACTCTATTTTATAAACTTTTCTTGTGTGCTATAATACTTGTAACTGTTAACAATGTAGTATAAATCCAATCTGTTTTATACTATTTTTTATCGTCTAAATGGGAGGATATATGAGTACCATATCATTAAAAACAAACCATTCCAACGATGTAACTATCATTTCAAACATTTTCATTGATAGCTATATGCCAACAGCAAATGGTGCTTATGTAAAAGTTTATCTTTATCTACTCCGATGTCTAAATAACAATCGTTTTGAATTATCTATTTCTAACATTGCAGATCAACTGGAAGACACCGAAAAAGATATTATGCGTGCCATTTCATACTGGGAAAAGGTTAATTTAATTTTTGTAACAAGAGATGAAAACAATCAAATTACAAACATTACTTTTAACAACCCATCTGCTCCAATGGAAGAAAATTATTCACAATACAATGCCAATGCAAACGACGTAGCTGTAGCTAGGGCAAAAGAAGCTCGAAAAACTACCGAGGCAGTTCCAGCTACACATCCAGGCGAAGACATGGTGAAGCCTACTTATACAAAAGCACAAATTGAGGAATTAAGTAAAGATAATGACGTACAATTAATCATGGCTGCTGTTGAAAGCTATCTGGCTCGTCCATTAAAATCCGCAGATCAACAGCTCATCTTATACTTGTACGAAAGTATCGGCTTCTCTTCCGATTTAATTCTTTTCCTATATGAATACTGCATTTCTATTAATAAGAAGAGTGCAAGCTATATCGAAGCAGTTGCATTAGCTTGGGATAAAGAAGGAATAGATACGGAAGAAAAAGCAAAACAATATACAAATAAATATAATAAGACTTACCAGGCAATCAATAAGGCATTTGGATTAAACCGAACTCCTGGGGACATCGAAATCAAATTTATAAATAAATGGATCAATCATTTAAATCTTCCACTGGAATTAATTATAGAGGCATGTAACCGTACATTGCTCAGAACCGGAAAACCCGATTTTAATTATGCTGATAAAATCATTGTCAGCTGGGCTCAGAACAAAGTAACTTCTATTGCTGACGTGGCAAAGCTTGATCAAGTACATGCCAAACAAGCAAAACCTGCCTATGCACCAAAACAACAAACTGCGAAAGCTAGTGCCAATAATAAGTTTAATAATTTTTCGCAAAGAAATTACTCAAAAGAAGATTTTCGCAAAATGGAACAGCTCTTATTAAACAAACAATAGGAGGACTATTTTATGGTTCTTAACAACTGGCAGTATAATGCCATTCAAAGAGACTACGATTTAAAAAAACTTCATAATAAACGGATTTTAAAAGAACGGGAACAAGAAATTTACGAGAAGATTCCAGCTCTGAAAGAAATGGATGATGAAATCATTACGAACTCTGTAGAAGCTGCCAAACTCTCTATCATGGGAGATGATTCTGCGCTTCTTAGGCTGAAGGATACTAATGAAGAGTTGTCCAAATGCAAGAAAGAACTACTTGTAAGCAACGGTTACCCTGCTGATTACCTCTCCCCTATTTACTCCTGCAAGGATTGTAAAGATACGGGATACGTAAACAACGAGAAATGTCACTGTTTTAAACAGGCAATCGTTAATATGCTCTTTTCCCAAGATACGGTTAAGGAAATCATTAAAGATGAGAATTTCTCAAATTTCAACTTTAACTATTACTCTAAAGATATCGTGAATGACCTTACAGGGCTTACCCCTTACGAAAATATCATTCGCGTAGTATCGCAGTGCAAACGATACATCGAGAACTTTTCTCATGATTACCAAAATCTTTTAATCTATGGAAACGCAGGTGTCGGTAAGACATTCTTGGCCAACTCCATAGCCAATGAATTAATTCAACAAGCGGTAACGGTTATTTATCTGACATCTTACCAGCTATTTGAGATCTTACAAAAGAATAAGTTTCAGCGTTCAAACGAACAATATGACAAACAAGACAATCAGGTAACGGAAGATTTCATTTATGAATGCGATTTGCTTATCATTGATGACTTAGGTACAGAATTCAATAATAGCTTCGTCACATCACAACTTTATAATTGTATTAATGAACGTCATTTAAAAAAGAAATCTACAATCATTTCAACCAACCTATCTCCAGAAGAATTGTTAGCGACTTATAGCGAGCGCATCAGTTCAAGGTTAATTGGCAACTATACATTGCTCAACATCTACGGCGATGATATTCGCTTTACAAAACACCTTGAGTAAATCAAATTATAATGATTTATGGCAGATTTTGTCCTTGACGAAAATTATGTATAATGGTATAAAAATAAATGGACATTGTTACCAAGAATAATAGTAATAATAGATGGAGGAGACATTCATGTCGCAACAAGATAATAATTTGGAAACAATTCCTGTAGGTTCATTAGGAATTGTCGCTCTTGAAAGTAGTCGAAGTTTAGGAAAAAAAGTGAACGATTATATCGTTCAATGGAGAACAGATCGCCAAAGCGAACACTCTGGAAACATAGTATTCAAAGGATACAAACGTGATTCATACTTAGTAGATGCAGGTTGTCCTCGTTTTGGTTCCGGTGAAGCAAAAGGCGTTATTCGCGAATCTGTTCGTGGTTCTGACGTATATATTTTAGTAGACGTATGTAATCATAGCCTAACTTATAGTGTGTGTGGTAAAACTAACCACATGTCTCCAGATGATCATTATCAAGATCTTAAGAGAATCATTGCAGCCATTGGTGGTAAAGCTCGAAGAATTACTGTTATCATGCCTTTCTTATACGAAAGCCGTCAGCACAAGCGTAGTTCAAGAGAATCTTTAGACTGTGCGTTAGCTCTTCAAGAGTTAACTGCAATGGGCGTTGAAAGCATCATCACATTTGATGCTCATGATCCAAGAGTACAAAACTCAATTCCTCTTAAGAGTTTCGAAACAATAATGCCAACTTATCAGTTTATCAAAGCATTATTAAAGAATGTTCCTGATCTTAATATAGATGCACAACATATGATGGTTATTTCCCCAGATGAAGGTGCTATGAGTAGAGCTGTATACTTCGGCAATGTAATGGGTGTTGATGTAGGTATGTTCTACAAACGCCGCGATTACACAACTATCGTTGATGGCCGTAACCCAATCATTGCTCATGAATTCTTAGGTGCTGATCTTGAAGGAAAAGATGTTATCATCATCGATGATATGATTTCTTCCGGAGAAAGCATGTTAGACGTTGCAAAAGAATTAAAACGTCGTAAAGCTGGCAGAATCTTTATCGCCGCAACATTTGGTTTATTTACAAATGGTTTTGATCAATTTGATAAAGCTTTCGAAGAAGGATTATTCTATAGAATCTTAACTACAAACCTTGTTTATCAACCAGACGAATTATTATCAAAACCTTATTATATTAATGTAGATATGTCCAAATATATCGCGTTATTAATTGACACATTAAATCACGATAATTCTATCAGCGACTTATTAAGTCCAACAGAAAAGATTCAACGTATCCTTAGTCAATACGAAGCGAACAAACAAAAATAATATAGAGTAATAAAAAAACAGCGGTTACGCTGTTTTTTTATTACTCTAATTGATAACACTAGAAAGCATTAAACATGTTTTCTAGTGTTTTTTTGTTATTGCTCATCCTCATTCGGATTATTCACTGGTGCCTCTGGTTCATCTGGAACCTGCGCCTCTGGTGCGGATGTTTTCACAGCATCAGGTTTCTTCGTAGGTGCCTGAGTAGGTACCGGTGTTTGCACTGGTGCCTGTGTTGGTTTCTGTGTCTTTGGAGGTTCAGTTTCATCTGGGATATCAATCTCATCTGAGTCATCCCATTCTCCCCAATCTTCATCCTCTTCTCCAGGCTCATCTGTTGGCTCTGGCTCATCGGTTACTTCAGGTATTTCCGTTGGTTCTGGAGTTGAAGATGGTTCCAAAGTATCCTCTGGTTCTTCTGTCTCTTCTGGTTTCTCTGTTGCCACAGTGTCCTTTTTAGAACTTTCGTTCTCATAAGCTGGGAACTCTTCATTCTCAAGTCCTTCATGAATCTCGCTCATGAACTTATTCCAAATAGACAGTGGGAACGAACCACCTGTAAGTCCTCCCAATTCCTTAGGAATATCATAACCTACCCATACACTTGTTGTATAGTAAGGTGTATAACCTACAAACCATCCATCTTTATTGTCATTTGTTGTACCAGTCTTTCCAGCACAAGACATATTGCTTAATGCATATCCCTTACCTGTACCTCTTGTCATTACACCTTCAAGGATATCTGTCATCTCACGACTAGCATTAGCTTCATATATTTGTTTTTCAACAACTTCATCTTTTACAATTTCTTGGTTGTCTGATCCAACAATCTTTACAATACATGTTGGTTTACGGAACTTACCATCATTTTCAATTGTTGCATATGCAGATGCCATCTCCACCGGACTAACACCATTAGTAAATCCACCAATACTTGCTGTTCCAAGATAATCGCTTTCTTCTAATCGTTTAAAGTCCATGTTATATAAGTTGCTCATACATACGTATGGATTTAACTCTTCAAACAAGGCATATGCTACTGTATTTCTTGATAATTCTACGGCTTTACGTAATGTAATCTTACCTAAGAATCTCATATCTGCATTATTAGGACCCTCTTTAATCTTCTTATCCTCTACAATACTGTCCGCAGTATAACCGCTCTGTAATGCTGGAAGATAATCAATCAACGGCTTAATTGTACTACCTGGTTGTCGATAAGCCTGGTACCCTCTATTAAGATATGTGGTAACGTCCTTTTGCTCACGTCCACCAACGATAGCTACAACACGCCCCGTCTTGTTATCTATGCAGACAGAAGAAGCTTGCATTTTATAAATGCCTTCATCCGTCTTATCTGTAAATCCACTTAATTTATCATCTAGAATCTTTTGTAATTTAGACTGCATGTCCACATCAATCGATGTATATATGCTATATCCTTTGGAATATAAATCTTGCTGACATGAGGAGTACTGCTCACTATATGCATTATCATAAGCATCCTTTTCCTCATCATTATCGAACTTGTACTTAAATTCAAAACCATTTGCCTCCATTAACGCTTCTGTGGCTGAATGAAGCACATAGCTATTAACAGATGTCTGCTTTTCAATCTTCTCTCTGTTTAATTTAATACTCTCTTTTGTCGCATCATTGTATTCTTTTTCTGTAATCTTACCATCAGAATACATCTGATATAAGATACGATCACGACGTTTGATTGTATTGTCCTTATGCTCTACAGGATCATACAAGGATGGATTATTTGGAATTGCAACTAAGAATGCAATCTGCGATAAACTCAATTCATTAACATCCTTACTGAAATATCCCCTGCTGGCTGACTGTATTCCGTAATATCCATTGGCAAAATAAATATTATTCATATAGTATTCAAGAATCTGCATCTTCGTATACTTTTTCTCAAGTTCAATAGCAACAAATATTTCTTTTACCTTACGTTCCCATGTTTGATCAAACGTTAAGAACATATTACGTGCAAGCTGTTGTGTAATGGTACTTGCCCCTTGTTTTACTTCACCTTTATTCTTGACTAAAGATATTACCGCCCTTACATTGGCTGATAAATCAATCCCACCATGTGATGCGAAGGATTTATCCTCAATAGAAATAACGGCTTGTCTGGCATACTCAGGAATTTGTTCGATTGATACATAGTTGATGTCTTTGGTACCTTTAAGTTTGGCTATTACATCACCTTTTGTATCATAAACAATACTGGTCTGGTCTTGCTTAAAAGTATCCTCTGAACTCTCTATAACCAACTCTTTTGCTTCAGCTTGAAGACTGAAGATATCTTTTCCATATTTGACATAAAAAATAGTGCCAGCGACTAAAATAAGCAACAATAAAACAAGGATAAAAATCTTAAAGGCAAGTTTTATTCTTCGTCGTAGTGGACTTATTGCCTTCTTCTTTTTCTTATTCTTTTTTTCTTTTCCCATATAAATCACTTTCTTCTTGTTTATGACATTAACTTTGCGTCACATAATAATATAAAACAAACTTTGATGGATTACAATAACGACCTTATTACTACTATTCTATACAAATAATATATCGTTTAACCGCGTTCAACTTCTTAACCGGTAAAATAATCCTACTTATAAAGCTCATTTATAACTCTATAAAACATTGGATATTCCGCACACATCTATCCAAATGAACTTACTTTTAGAGTTTATAACATTGTATCGTTACTAAATATCTTTGTAAAGTATTTTCGTGGTTTTAGTCTTCCTCTTATTGGCTATCACATATTTAGTAACCTTTCATATAATAATATAATAATTGTTCTAAATATTTTTCTTTTTTCATCACATCTTAGGAATATTTGTCAGCCTCCCGTTATATAATTTCTATAGTACAGCTTGTATCATTAGAACATAAGCACAAGAATTCTCACTATTTTTTGTAGGAAATTTGTGGACAGCAATATTGACTTTACTGGCTTTATCACTTATACTTTAAGCACAAAACAAACTGCCTTTACTGCAGTTGTTACAAATTTTCTGTTTATTGTGACGATTCACAATATAACCATTAATTTAGCATATACTATAATGTAAACACTAAATTTTATAACAAAAATACAATATCATTAAATAATAAAACCAATTTAGAATTTAGCAATCAGAAAGGATGTGATTCTATGAAAATTGAAAAAATAAACGAGAATCAGATTCGTTGTACCTTAAACAAAGATGATTTAGTTGACAGACAACTTCGAATAAGTGAACTTGCTTATGGTACTGAAAAAGCTAAATTACTATTTCGTGATATGATGCAGCAAGCAGCTTTTGAATTTGGATTCGAGGCAGATGATATTCCATTAATGATCGAGGCAATTCCTGTTTCTCCTGAAACCTTGATCCTCGTCGTTACTAAAGTGGAAGATCCTGATGAATTAGATACACGTTTTTCTAAGTTCTCTCCAAACTTTTCAGATTCTGATAATTATGATGATGACGATGATTCCGATGATGATTTAGGATTTGACGATGACATCTTAAATAACTATCAAGACCTGGATAACTTGTTGGAGCTAGATGCAGAGAAAGAATCTGACGAAAAGAAAGAGGATTCAAATGCATCTTCAATTTCAGAATCACTCGATACAAATATACAAAAGGAAACAACTGAAAAGACATGTTCAGAACCAACGGTAACTAAGCCAGCGGAAAAGATCACTAAGATTTTTTCTTTCCGTTCATTAGAGGAAGTAATTCGTGTTAGCGCTGAACTGGTTTTATCCTATCATGGTCAGAATCACTTATATAAGAATCCAGCTAATAATATGTACTACCTCGTATTAAGCCAGTCTGAATATACGGCCCAAGAATTTAATCGCATCTGTAATTTAGTATCCGAATATGGTAAATTAGAACGAAGTACGTATGCTACAATCGCGTATTATAAAGAACACTTTGAGTTAATTGTCAAAGAGAATGCAATTCAGATTTTATCTGTAATGTAAAGAATAAATAGTTTTGCTTGCAAAACTCTCTACGCATTCACGTGGAAGTGATACAATCCTTCCACGTGAATGCACATCAAGGCTTTCTAATTTTTTAGAAAGCCTTTTTAGTACCTACGGGAGTTCTCCCCAAGAACTTTCCTATGTATAAAAAAGCAAGCTCTCTATAAAAGAGAACTTGCTTTTTTTATACATAATGTTTTACGCTTCTATTTATTTTCTAAATATGCATTTAAGTCACTTACTAATTTATCAACATCGATTCCATGTACCATAGCAGCTTCTTCTAGAGATTCCGCTTGAGCTGATGGACATCCTAAGCAGTGCATGCCTGATTCAATTAAAATAGGAATAAGACCTTGGTCTACTTGAATAATCTCTGCAATAATCATATCTTTAGATATTTTAGCCATTCTATTGTCCTCCTAACACTATAGTATTACATATTGTTTGTAAATATAGCTATTATATTCTAATAAGTCAAACACGTCAAGGTAATATACGGAAATAATGGAAAATTCAAGTTTTGTATTTTAAAAAAACTAGTAATTACTATTGTAATATTGTCCTAATTATATTAAAATAGGTACAAATCTATAGAAAGAGGAGGAGTTATAAATGGCACACGTAATTAACGATGGTTGTGTAAGCTGTGGAGCATGCGAAGCTGAATGTCCAGTTGGAGCTATTTCTGAAGGCGCTGCTCACTACGAAATCGACGCTGATGTATGTATCGATTGCGGAGCTTGTGCTGCAACTTGCCCTACAGGTTCTATCGAAGGTTAATTTTCATCTTGAAAATGATCTTAGATTATAGGCTCTATGTCAAGTGTTGGGGTGCGAGTTGCGATGCACCCGCACCAACACTGAC
>CAJMNR010000035.1 GCA_905214875.1 uncultured bacterium
TGTACGGAAATTCCCTTAATGGTACTTCTGGCGGTACAGACACGGGGATAATTCATGTTTCTTTGCAAGCGCCGCAACCTTACGTATATCAATCACATGCATCATCGGATTGGTTGGTGTCTCAATATAAATGGCTTTGGTAGGCTCTATAATATTTTGTGCAAACTGCGTTTCGTCGTCTAAACGACTGAAGGTAATACCATTTTTCTTGCTGATATTGTCAAAAAGACGAATGGTTCCTCCATATAAATCGCTGTTCGTGATAATATGGTCTCCTGGCTGAAATAACTCCATCAGGTTGCTGATTGCTGCCATCCCACTTGAAAATGCAAAGGCATCTACTCCATTTTCTAACGATGCTACTACATGCTCTAACTGCTCTCTTGTTGGATTTTGAAGACGGCTATAATCATATCCTGTACTCATTCCTACTGCCGGATGTGCAAAGGTTGCCGTCTGATAAATCGGGAAACTTAATGCACCCGTTAAATCCGTCTTGTTTTCCTCTCCATCCCCATATAAACATTTTGTCGTAATCGAATATCCCATTGGTTTCACCTACTTTCCTATTTATTTTCAACTAGTATTTCTTGCTTCTGTCCTTTTAAATAATCCTCAAATAATGGTGACATACTTCTTAGTGTCGTGACTGCTTCCTTAATCTTCTCTACTACAAAATCAATCTCTTCCTTCGTTGTTTCTTCCGACAACGTAAGTCGTAAGGAACCATGGGCAATCTCATGTGGAAGACCAATGGCAAGCAGTACATGCGAAGGATCTAGGGAACCTGAAGTAAAAGCTGACCCGCTAGAAGCGCAAATACCATTTTGATCAAGCATGATAAGTAGCGATTCCCCTTCTACAAAACGGAAGCAAAAGTTTGCATTGTTTGGAAGCCGTTTGACTGGATCTCCATTTAACCTTACATACTCAATTTCCGTAAGAACCCGTTCAATCAAGTAATCCCTAAGTTTCGTTTCCCGTTCTGCATTCTTTTCAATAGTATTTGTTGCAAGTCTTGCAGCCTCTGCCACCCCTACGATACCAGGCACATTGGTCGTACCAGCTCTTCTCTTTCTCTCCTGAGAGCCACCATGGATAAAGGAGCCAAGACGTATGCCGGTTCTTACATAAAGGAATCCGATTCCCTTAGGACCATGGAATTTATGTCCGCTGGCGCTTAAGGCATCAATATGTAATGCATCCACGTCAATTGGCACATGGGTATATGCCTGCACTGCATCGGTGTGGAAAAAGATATGATGTTTGTTTGCCAATTCTCCGATTTCTTTAATTGGTTCAATGGTTCCAATCTCGTTATTTGCAAACATAATGCTGATTAAAATGGTTTCCGGACGAATCGCATGTTCCAGTTCCTCTAAATCAATCCGTCCATTCTCATCTACATTCAAATAAGTGACTTCGTATCCATGTTTCTCAAGATATTCGCACGTATGTAATACCGCATGATGCTCAATCTTCGTTGTAATGATGTGGTTTCCTTTCTCCTTATAGGCCTCTGCCACACCTTTGATGATCCAGTTGTCGGATTCGCTACCACCACCAGTAAAATAAATCTCTTCCGCCTTTGCCCCAATCGTTTGGGCAATCTGATTTCTTGCTTCATCTACAACCTTGTGACTCTTCTGTGCAAAACTATATACACTAGACGGATTGCTATAGTTCTCTATAAAATAAGGTTTCATTTTTTCAAATACCTCTTCGGTCACTGCCGTCGTTGCTGCATTATCAAGATATATTAATTTTCCCATACGCTAACCTCTCTTTTCTATACTATACCTATTTCATTAGTAGGATTTGTATTCAAAAAAAATAGTTCTTTTTTCTCCCTTGCTTTGTTAGATACTATTATATGCAATTTACAAAAAAAGTGTTAATATGTAAAATCGGCATCTAGCTATAGATTATACCTATAACTAAATGCCGATAATTCATTACATCTATGAACTCAAGGTAAAACTTTCACCCACTACGTAGTTTTTCTTGGGGGAAAGTTTGAAAACCAATTATTCACAATTAATGCTATAAGCATCCTCTGCTGCAAATAACTCATATCCGTTATCTACAAGCGTCTTTTCCGCCCGGATCGTATCGCTTGTCTTTACAATAATCGAAGCATTTTCTCCCGTTGCCAGCGTATACATATATTCTACCGATAGGTCAGCAGTCACAATATCATTTAATACCTGTTGTAACATGCCAATCTTATGTGGCAGTTTGATTGCAATTACATCTGTCAGCATTGCAGAAAAATCTGCATCCTTTAATACTTGCTTTCCTTTGATTGGATCTGAAACGATCAGTCGAAGCACGCCGTATTCTGCCGTGTCAGCAAGGCTTAACGATACAATATTAATATCATTTTTCGCTAACGTTTCCGTTACCTGCTCTAAACGTCCTTCCCGGTTTTCAATAAACACGGATAACTGCTTAATTACCATGGAACCACTCTCCCAACTTTCCATTTCACTGCTATACAAGTTTACGTTTATCAATGACACGTTTTGCCTTACCCTCGCTTCTCTCTATCGTTCTAGGCTCAACCAATTTAACCTTGACTGCAATACCTAGTGCCTGCTGAAGCGTATGGGCAATCTTATTCGTCAAACTTTCTAATTTCCTGATTTCATCTGAGAAAAACCGTTCTTCAACTTCGACTAATACCTGCAACGTATCTAGATTATTGACACGGTCGACAATCAGCTGATAATGCGGACTCGTCTCACCCATTTCAAGAAGGGCACTCTCTACTTGAGAAGGGAATACATTAACACCACGGATAATCAGCATATCATCAGAACGTCCTTTAAACCTGGAGATTCTTGCAAGTGTACGACCACAGTCGCATTTGTCATACGTAATACTTGTCAAATCCTTCGTGCGATAACGGAATAATGGCAACGCTTCCTTCGTAAGTGTCGTAAATACCAATTCTCCTGTCTCACCAGGAGCACATGGAGCTAGGGTATCTGGGTTAATGATTTCAGGAATAAAGTGATCTTCCCATACATGTAACCCCTTATGGCATTCACAATCGGCTGCAACGCCTGGTCCCATGACCTCACTTAGACCATAAATATCATGACACGTGATATTTAGCTTATGCTCAATTTCCTTACGCATATTTTCCGTCCATGGCTCAGCGCCACAGATAGCTTTCTTCAGTTGAATCTTATCAAGCAGATTCGCATCTTCTAACGCCTCTGCAATATGTAATAAATACGATGGTGTACAGGCAATAGCAGTCACACCAAAATCCTGCATCATCGTAATCTGCTTCTTTGTATTACCAACGCTCATAGGAACTACGGTAGCACCAAGGTTTTCTGCACCGTAATGCACCCCAAGGCCTCCAGTAAACATACCATAACCATAGGAAATCTGAATCTTATCCTGTGCGCCGATCCCTGCCATGCAAAGAACCCTTGCCACACATTCCTGCCAGATTTCAATATCCCTTCTAGAATACCCAACAACAGTAGCCTTTCCTGTCGTTCCGGAAGAAGCATGGATTCTTACGACCTCCGACTGCGGAATGGCAAACAATCCAAATGGATAATTGTCTCTTAAGTCTGTCTTTGTCGTATAAGGAAGCTTATGTAAATCTTCGATTCCCCTAATGTCACCAGGCTCGATTCCAAGCTGCTGCATCTTTTTTCTATAAAACTCTACATTATGATAAACCCTTGCTACCATTTTTTTTAATCTTGCACTTTGCAGAGACATCAATTCATCTCTGCTCATACATTCTTTCGTTTCATTCCATATCATACGTAACATCCTCCTCCAACCATTTTCGGTACCGTTTACTTATGAAGTGTATATCCTATGTCAAACGCCTTCTTATTGATTTCAATTGTCTTAGGAGGAACTGTCTGCTCAATCACCGTAATCCAATCGTTGTAATCAATCTCCATATGTCTTGCTGCAATTCCCAATACTACATTATTAAAGACACGAGGATTTCCCAATTTCTTTGCCTCGGCCATTGCGTCCACTCTTAACACTTTATATTTTTCTTCTAAGTCTTCGATGATATGCTCTGGATACGTTGCCGCACCGATGACAACAGGCATTGGATCGATTCTTTCATCATTTACAACCAATACGCCATCTTTCTTTAAGAAATGTGCATATCGAAGCGCTTCTAACCGTTCAAAAGCAATTAATACATCCGCACATCCTTCTTCCACGATTGGCTCTGCTACCTTTTCCCCATAACGAACAAAGGTAACAACACTTCCACCACGCTGTGCCATTCCGTGTACTTCTGAAATCTTAACATCATATCCAACATGTAACATTAACTTCCCTAAAATCCTGCTTGTCAGTAAGGTGCCTTGGCCGCCGACACCTACAATCATAATATTTTTCGTCATATCAGCTTCCTCCTATACTTCAACTTTTACAATGGCACCAAACTTACATCTTGTTTCACAAAGACCACAGCCATTACACATCGTATCGTTGATTTTAGCTGTTCCATCTGCTAATTTCGTAATTGCTGGACAACCTGGTTTTAAGCAGCTGCCACATTTCTTGCAAGCATTAGGATCAACTGTATATTGGAACTTGATTGGCGCTTTATTTAATAAGGCACAAGGAGCTTTTGTAATGATGACGCTGATTTCGTCCCTTGCTACCTCACGTTTCACCGTTTCTTCTAACGTAACGACATCAAATGCATTTACCTCGTAAACATGTTCAATGCCGATTGCCTTACAAAGATTATAAATGTCGATTGCATAGGTAGGAGTTCCAGCAAGTGTTTTACCAGTAGCCGCATGGTCTTGATGTCCTGTCATTCCTGTTGTGGAATTATCAAGAATCATAACCGTTCCGGTTGCCTGGTTATATACCATGTTCATCAAGGAATTGACTCCGGTATGCATAAAAGTCGAATCCCCAATGACTGCAACCCAGTTTTTAATGTAGTCTTTGCCTTTTGCCTTTTCCATTCCATGTAACATGGAGATACTCGCTCCCATACATACTGTCGTATCAATAACGCTAAGTGGTGGTACGGCACCTAATGTATAGCAGCCGATATCTCCTGCTGCATGGATTTTTAATTTGTTAAGGACAGAATATACGCTTCTATGAGGACAGCCAGGGCAAAGGATTGGTGGTCTGTTTGGCACCTTTGCAGCCTCTTCGATCTGTAAGTCTTCATTTAATAATGCCTTACGGATAAGATTCGCACTATATTCTCCTTGGATTGTGAAGATTTCCTTGCCAGTTGCTTTAATTCCCCAAGATTTTACCTGTTCTTCAATGACTGGCTCTAATTCTTCTACTATGTACAATTTTTCTACATTCTTTGCAAACTCTTCGATTAACTTCCTTGGTAATGGATTCACAATACCAAGTTTTAATACGGAAGCGTTTGGAACAGCTTCTTTTACATATTGATAAGGAATTCCCGATGTGATGATTCCTATACTCTTATCGTTATATTCGACTTTATTGATTGGAAAGTTACATGCATCTGCTGCTAACTTCTTATTTCTCTCTTCCACAATGATATGACGCATCTTTGCATTACCAGGCATCATGACATTCTTCTGTGGATTTCTTTCATATGGCTTATCCTCAGGCTCTACACGCTCCTCTAATTCTACTAATCCCTGAGAATGGGAAAGCCTTGTGGTCGTTCTTACCATGACCGGCGTATCATAGTTCTCACTTACTTCATAGGCAAACTTGATAAATTCTTTTGCTTCCGAACTGTCGGATGGCTCAATTACAGGAACATTTGCTGCCCTTGCAACCATTCTGGAATCCTGTTCATTCTGTGAACTATAAAGACCAGGATCGTCTGCAGCTACTAAAACGAGTCCACCATTTACACCTGAATAGGCGATGGAATATAACGGATCGGAGGCTACGTTGACACCGACATGCTTCATAGAAGCCAAGGCACGTACGCCACTGATACTTGCACCAATTGCCACTTCCATTGCCACTTTCTCATTTGGAGACCACTCTGCATAAACTCCATCATATTTTACAAGATTTTCACTAATTTCCGTACTTGGTGTTCCAGGGTATGCCGCAGAAACTTTAACACCCGCTTCATAAGCACCTCTTGCAAATGCCTCATTGCCAAGCATTATTACTTTGTCTGACACATAAATCCACCTTTCTTTATTTTATTTCATTTATCTTTGTTTCGCAGCTGTTGAATACATAACTAAGGTGTGTTTGTTCTAAGCGTTCTGTCACTAAACTAACAACCACTAAAACTAAGTTAGGGAATACAATGGAACATGCACTCACTGTAGTAATCATAGCACTATTAACCCCGTAATTCAACACGCCGAAGCCCATTATGGAAATTGCTGTAAGTATACTTGCATACACTCCTTTTCTTGTTGCCCTCTTCCAGTAAAGGCCCAACAAATAAGGGGCTAAGAGCACTCCAGCAACGACTCCCCAACTTAATGCATTCAAGTTAAGAATTGGGCTATCACCGATGGCTAACAAATACGCCGCAAGGATAAATAACATACAGCACCCACGAAGCAATAACATCGTCTTTTTCTCCGTAAGCTTTTCTTTAGCGAGTGGCTTTACAAGGTCCATGACAAACGTTGTGCTCGACGCTAAAACGATGCTTGAAAGCGTGGACATGGACGCCGCTAAGATTACGACTAGTAACAAGGCAAGTAAGATTTTAGGTAGAGTGTCATTTAGGATATTTGGAACTATGCTGTCAAATGGAATCTTCGTAAGAACGCCATTTTGTAAAACAGCTGGCGAACCATCAATATTTGGAATCAATAACCGGCTAAAGGACCCCATCGTATATGCTCCCGTCGTAATGATAATGGCAAAGACAGTAGATACGACTTTGGCAACCGGAATGGATTTCTCACTCTTAATCGTATAAAACCGGCTGACCATCTGAGGAAGTCCCCATGTACCAAGACTCGTCATAATGACAAGAGACAAAAGCGGCACAAACGTATCTTTCGTAAATGGCACAACCAAATCCGTACTGATGGCATTAAGGCTCTTCACACCATTTACCACGCCTCCCACATCAGAGTCCTTCAGAATAAATATAATTAAAAGTCCAACTCCAACAATCATAATGCATCCTTGAATGAAGTCTGCAATGGATGCCGCTAAAAATCCTCCAGCAAACAAATATATGGCGGTTACAATGGTCATAAACAGCATGATATAATTCTCATCAATCTGAAACGTGATTTCAAATAAAGCCCCAAGTCCTTTATATACACTGGCTGCATATGGCACTAAAAATATAAAGATAATAAGCGCCGTTATGTATCGTAATTTTGAATCCTTATAGCGGATTCCGATAAACTGAGGCATCGTTGCTGCTTTCAGTCTCCTCGTCATCTCTCTCGTTCGTTTCCCCAATACCTTCCATGCCAGATAGGTTCCTAAAAAGGAATTGCCGATTACGATCCAGAATGCACTCATTCCGTACGTCCAGCCATTCTTTCCTGCGTGCCCCACAAGGATAACCGCGGAAAAATAAGCCGTTCCATAGGAAAATGCCGACATCCAAGATGGAATCTGCCTTCCTCCAAGTGCGTAATCATCCACCGACTTAATCTTCTTTTTGGAATACAATGTAACCCCGATCATTACAGCAAGATAGCATAATAAGCTTAAAATATACTCCATCCACAATCTCCGTTCTATTAGTTTTTGCATGTGTATTTCCACTCACACGCATTAACGCTTTACAGTAATAAATTTTACAACAAAAGGAAATATAAGTCAATACTGCAGTGAGCTAAAATATTGTAATTGACTTTATAAAATAAAACATATAGAATACAAATAACCATTTTAAAGATACATAAAAATGCATAAGAATACAAAAAGGAGAGTACATATGAGTTTCCATTATATCAAACAAGTAATGTCTCCTGCTGAATTACGTGAACAATATCCACTGACAGCAGAGTTAACAGCAATCAAAGAACAACGTGACAAAGCGATCAAAGATGTCTTTACTGGAGATAGTGATAAATTCCTTGTAATCGTCGGACCATGTTCTGCCGATAATGAAGAAGCTGTTGTAGACTATGTAAACCGACTTGCAAAAGTCCAAGAAAAAGTAAGCGACCGCTTAATTTTAATCCCTAGAATCTATACAAACAAACCAAGAACGACTGGCGAAGGCTATAAAGGCATCGTCCATCAGCCAGATC
This sequence comes from uncultured bacterium, assembly GCA_905214875.1. Lineage (GTDB taxonomy): Bacteria > Bacillota > Clostridia > Lachnospirales > Lachnospiraceae > KM106-2. Next base: position 8,214 of record CAJMNR010000035.1, read on the forward strand.
CAGAAGGAAAGCCAGACTTATTAGAAGGCTTAATCGCCATGAGAAAGATGCATATCCGCGCAATTCAGGAATCCCACCTTACTGCTGCAGATGAGATGCTTTATCCTGAAAACTGGCCTTATGTGGAAGACATCTTATCCTACGTTGCTATCGGTGCACGTTCTGTTGAAGATCAACAACACCGTTTAACAGTAAGTGGTTTCGATGTTCCTGCGGGAATGAAGAATCCAACAAGCGGTGATATGTCTGTTATGTTAAACTCCTGTGTTGCTGCACAGGCAAAACATACTTTCCTCTACCGTGGACATGAAGTAAATACTGACGGTAATCCACTTGCCCACGCTATCTTACGTGGAGCAACGAATAAACACGGTCAGAATATTTCTAATTACCACTATGAGGACTTACTGCTTCTTCTTAACCTCTATAACGAAAGAGACTTAAAGAATCCAGCAGCAATCATCGACGCTAACCATGCAAACTCAAGCAAATGCTATTATGAACAGCCAAGAATCGTAAAAGAGATTCTTCATAACCGTACTGTAAATCCAGACATTGCCAACCTTGTAAAAGGTGTAATGATTGAAAGCTACATCGAGGAAGGAAAACAATCCATCCACGAAAAGACTTATGGAAAATCCATTACAGATGCATGCATCGGCTGGGATACAACTGAAAAATTAATTTACGAAATCGCTGAGCGCGTGTAAATTGAACGAAAAAGCAAGAGGCATACAAAGCTTAAATACTTTGTATGCCTCTTCTCATTTATTCCCTATTCTTAAGCACTTCTGCAGGAACCATTTTCTTAACCTTTCCAACTAAGAATGCATTAATCCCTTGATAAAGCAGTAAGATTCCAACATAAAGCACGCCATACAACTGCCAGCTAAAGTCCAAATGCATTCCAACTCCAACATTAGAAACTAATAACGGATATATCTTATCCATAGCCAGTTTTGATAATGGAATACAAATCAAGGCCCCTACTGCAACCATATAGAAATTTCCATTTAGATATAGCTTACGGATTTCCTTCATGCGATAGCCGAAGATCTTAATTAACGAAATACTAAATGCGGAACGGTCAATCATAACATTCATCATCAGATACATGACTACACAGAATACAACGATTGAGACAACCGTAAGCATAATGACCATCGCCCTCATACTGTTGATAAAGATATCCGCACTCTTTACAATATCTTCTTTTGTCAAGATGGAGTAAATAAGGTCTGCATTGATTGAAAGCTTCTTATCTGCAAATACCACATTAAAGTAGGAATCCTCTACCTCATATGCCTGACGCATCGAGTTAAGATCCATAAACACATTCAGTCCAACCGAGTACTCATAGATTCCTTTTACCTTAAATGTCTTCTCTTCTTTGGTTTCCTTATCCTTCATCACAAGTAAGTCGCCTTTTTTAAGTCCAAACTTTTCTGATACACTGCTTGAGATTACTACTTCATCTGTTCCAGCTGGAAGATCCACATCAAAATAAGGGTTGCCAGACTCAATACCGAGTAATGTCACATCCAGGTTATACCCCAGATTCTCCTTGGAAAATGATTTTGCATATGCGGCAGTTCCTCCTTCTGGAATCTTTTCATCCGGAAACTTATAGGTATACATATATTCAAACTTGGCATCTGACTTATTCTGCGTGCTAATGTAATCACACATCACATAACAGTCCAAAGCAAGCATGACAATCAAAAGGGAAATGAACATGCCAAAGACAACGGTAAACGAACTACGAATCTCTCGAAGCATCTGACGAATACGAAACCGATTTACAAATCCCATGTTACCAAGCTTTATTTTTCCAAAACGTCCTGCTTTCTGCTCATTTCGAATCATCTTAAGTGCAGGCTGTGAAAGCTTCTTATTGATGACAAGGTAGTTTACAAATGCAGAAACAACCGCTGGCATAATAAGTCCATACACTAACAGATATGCCGGAATAACTACTGAAAATTCAGGAATTGAAAAATAATCATAACAATTCTGCATTTGCACATTGACTCCAAGCTTGCTAAGACCTATGGCTGTCCCGATAGCTCCTGAAACAAACGTAATGATCACAGGGAGTGTCAAGTAATGAATCACCAAGTCTCTTTTCCTTACCCCTAATGCATAAAGGGCTCCAATTACACTGCTTTCCTTCTCGATACCATGAATTACGAATACCGAGATTACATAAGTAAATAACACCATGACGATTACACCCGCTGCTAATCCAGCATATCTATTTACCACCTGGTCATTGGAAGATGCTTTGATTCTTGGATTATCGTCCGCTGGCATAAAATTCGTCAGCATGTTTTGTGTTTGTTGACCTTCTGCTTCTAATAGCTCAGTAATCTTATCCTCTAACTGATCATCTGATAATTTATCATTTTTCAAATATGCATAAGAATAATCCTCTGCCTTCATGCTATGCTTCGAATTCTTCAAAATGTCATATTCCTTCTCATTTACAAATATTAAACCAAAGTTTTTACTGTCAACACAGGTATCTGTCACACTATTATAAGGGGCATCATAGTCCACTGCACTTCCAATACCGACAATTTCAAGATTCTGTCCATCCACGGTAAAATGATCTCCCACATTTATCTCATTTCTTGAAGCATATTGTTTCTCAATTACCGCTTCGTTTTCCTGATTGGCAATACGCCCTTCATCAACTGTGATTTGATTGATTTCTTCTCGATTTTTAAACACACGGACAATACTTCCATCATCTTCTTTAAAATCAAGGGAAAACTGCTCATTTACCGTAATTCCAAGGTCTGTAAGTTCTTTCATCTGATTTTCACTTAACTGAGCAAAGACTGAAAACTGCCCCTCTTCTAACTTCATTTTCTTCGCATTCTCATCAACATTTGTAATAATCGTTTCTGCTGCCCCTACCATGCTTACAATCAAATACATGCAAAAGATGATAAGGAGTGCAAGGGCAGTATATCGAAATGCATTGGTTTTTAAATCGCGACCGATTCGCTTCCTTAATATTTTCTGCATACTACAAATCCTCCAATTCACTTGCTGGAATTCTTGTTTCATTTCTGTATTCTTTACTGATTTGACCATCTTTGATGATGATAACTTTATGTACCATATTCTTAATTGAATTATTGTGGGTAACGATCAACATTGTCGTACCGTATTTCTTATTGATTTCTTCCAAAAGGACTAAGATATCTCTAGATGTCTTGCTATCCAAGGCACCTGTCGGCTCATCACACAGAAGAAGTTTTGGATTCTTAATTAAAGCTCTTGCAATCGCGCATCGCTGTTGCTGTCCACCAGACAATTGACTTGGAAACTTATCTTGATGTTTGGTAAGTCCTAATGTTTCAAGCAATTCATTTATATCAAGCGGTGATTTGCTCAAATATTCGCAAACTTGAATATTTTCCTTTACCGTCAGATTCGGTACCAGATTATAAAATTGAAAGATGAACCCAAGGCTGTTGCGGCGATACTCCGCTAGTTCTTTCTGGCTTAATCCGCCCACTTCCATACCATCGACAAGAATGGAACCAGAATCAATCGTATCAAGTCCTCCGATACAGTTAAGAAGCGTTGACTTTCCAGAACCACTGGTACCTTGGATAACGCACATCTCTCCCTGTGTCAGCTCTGTTGAAATTCCTTTTAAAACTTGTATGTAACTATCATTTTCCCCATAACTTTTCTTTAAATCCTTTACTTGTAAATACATAGCGATTCCCTCCTGATAATTATTCTAAAACTCCATAACGCTGTTATGTACAGTCTATTTTTTTAGCTATATGTAAAAACATATAGCTATTTTTTTGGTGGTAGGAAAATTCCATACCATCCATGAACAAAATATTGAACCATTTGTTTCATATACATCTTTGCTTTTTCCTCAGAACGTTCATGCTTCAACATATGTATAAAGCTGTCAATATGCATATGAGAAATCCAATGTACTAAATAGTCATCTACTCTTGGTAGACCACTTTCGCTCGTCATAAAATCTGCCATCTTACGATAATGTTGTTCTGTCACTTGTACGAACTCATCTACACAATTCTCAAATCGAGAGCCTTGCGACTTTGTCAAAAGCAATTCAAATGCATCATAATTTGCATACATATAGTGTGCAACCATCTCTGCAACTTCCAAATCATTGGAATGATCCTCATGATTGACGGTTCCTTCCTTAACGGCAATAACCTCATCATTATAATGATTCATCATCATCCCATACAGATTCTGAAATGGTTCTTCTACAAGCGCTGCAAATAGATCTTCTTTGTCTTTGTAAAAGAAATACAAGGCACCGGTTGTCACTCCTGCATTTTTACAAATTGTTCGAAGCGACGCCTTCATATATCCCTTTTCTAAAAATTCTTCTTTTGCACTAGCAAGAAGCTTACTTTTCGTCTCTTTATCGTTCTTCATATGTGCCTCCTACATAACGCTGTTATCTGATAACACTGTTATGTTAATCCATCATTTACCATTTGTCAAGTGTGTTTTTTCTTTTTTTCTAATTGATATAGAAAAATTCCTAGAAGTAAAATCATAGGAAAAACAATACCTCCTAAGATTCCTGCCTTCAAATTATCATTAAAACTACTAGAAACAAATCCCACAAATGTAGGCCCTCCAGTGCATCCAAGGTCACCTGCCAGCGCTAACAGCGCAAATAATGCCGTCCCGCCGTTTGGTATCCCTTTTGCTGCCATGCTAAAGGAACCTGGCCACAAGATTCCTACCGAAAGTCCACAGATTCCACAGCCAATCAATGCAATTACCGGAACTGGTGCAAGGGAAATCACTAAATATGTACTTAAACATAATATACCGCTATACAGCATAAACCGTTCCAATCGAATCTTTTCACCGTATTTTCCATAAAATACACGAGACGTTCCCATAAGGGTGGCAAACATCATTGGACCAGCAAGGTCTCCCACTGCCTTCGTTACATTTAATCCCTTCTCTGCAAAGGTTGACGCCCACTGGCTGACGGCCTGTTCACATGCCCCCGCACTAAACATAAGCAGCATAAGAACCCAGAAAACCTTATTTCCAATCAAGCTTTTTAGCGACATTTGCTGCTCTTCTTTTTCAACTAATGAGGTAATTGGAACTTTCAAAAATAAAAATCCATTTAGTACAGGAATGACTGCCCAAAGCACTGCAAGCACATTCCATCGTTCTGTTCCAAATACACCTAAAAATATGGTCGTAATCAGGACTACTCCCACATGCCCCCAACAGTAAAAGGAATGTAACAAGCTCATTGCCTTTTCTTTATTATCGGTTGGACAAGCTTCTACGATAGGACTCACTAACACTTCTAGTAACCCGCCGCCGACTGCATAAATCATGACGGCAATCAACAATCCCATAAACTTATCTGTAAATATCTCTGGCAATATAGTTAGAGAAACTAGCCCAATTGCTGCACAAAAATGGGCAATCACCACTGATGCACGATAACCGATTCGGTCAATAAAACCAATGGACAACAGATCAATGATTAATTGAAGCCCAAAATTCAGCGTAATAAGAAGTGTAATCTTCTCTAGTGGTATCTGATAGCTAGCCTGTAAAATAACAAATAATAATGGAACAAAATTATTTACAACCGCCTGCACGATATATCCAATAAAGCAGGCATAAATCGTCTTATTATACTTATTCTTCATTGCCTTCTCCTTCTATGTACTTAATCTATATAAATATCTCCATCGCCTTGGCTCGTTGCTCTAGTAAACGAGAAGAAACACGCTCTGCGAGTTTCTCTCGTTATCGCGGCAGTCGCCAAGGTCATGCAAGCAGGACTTTGGCTCGTTGCTCGCGTAAATATAAAAAGACAGTGCCGGTTAAATGACACTGCCTTTAACAAGATGCCCCTATGCTCTTGGATGCGCTTTCATGTATTCATCCCGTACTCTTGCTTCCTTATTCTTAGCATAGACATATGCCATAGAATTGTTGCTGTAACCAAGCATCTCGCCTACTGTAATGACATTTGCACCATTTTCAATCAAATGAGATGCAAAGGAATTACGAAACGCTTGCGGAGTTACATGCTCTATACCATGGTCTGTAGCATATCTCTTAATGACCTTCCAAAAACCCTGCCTCGTAAGACATTCTCCATGACGATTTACAAACAAATAGTCATGTTCCTTGTCTTTCATAAGCTCGCTTCTTGCCTCTTCAAGATAACTAATAAGTGCCGCCCTTGCACTCTCGCCAAATGGCACAACACGCTGTTTTTTCGCATTGGAACACGTCAATATATTATACTGTAGATTAATGTCTCCTACAGTCAAATGCACCATCTCGCTTACTTTGATTCCCGTAGCGTATAACAGTTCAAACATGGCCTTATCCCTTTTGCCACTTGCCGTTGCGATATTCGGCGCATTCAATAAGATTTCCACATCTGACTCTGATAGATTTTGCGGTACCTGCTTTACGATCTTAGGCGACTTAATACGCTCCGCCGGATCCTCATCTATGATTCTCTTCTTTACCAAAAATAAAAAGAATGACTTCAATGTAACGATATTACGTGCTACCGTCGAACTCTTTGACTTTTTCTCCAAAGAAAGGACATACGAATAAAGGAGCGTCTCTGTTACTTGTTCAAAGGATGAAATACTCTGCTCCTCTAAAAATTGCAAGAACTTCTCTAAATCCTGATGATATGATACCACCGTATTCTCAGACGCTTCTTTTACCTCTTTTAAATATTTAATAAACTGTAATACCGCTTCTTCCAACATGAATTTCCCTACCATTCTTCACGAAAAAATATATTATGATACTAATTTTACCATAATCATACGTAATAAGCTAGTATTGATATATCCTTCTAAAAGACTCATCAAAACAATCATAAGAAGCACTAGCAATACAAATGGAAGATACTTTCGATAGCTTATTTTTTCCCTTCCGAACTTTCCAGTCAATTCACAATTAAGCTCATATCCTTTTAAATACGAAAAAATCAGTAACGGTATATAAATCAAGCATTGTGGTGAAATATAGCATACAAAAAATAGAATGCCCTTCCAGCCAAAACGCATGGTGGCCGTAGAAATAACGAACCCGAGTCCAAACCCTTTATACATACAATTTAAAAGAATATAAGGCTTGCCTATCATTGTCGTGCATAACAGGATAAGCAGTCCAAACTCTTTGATATAATCAACAAACGCAATCTCGCACACCATAAACCGGTCAAGATCTGCATTTTGTAATGTATTCATATAGGAGTCATTGAATAAGAAAAACTCACTCATATAAAAATCTTTAAATAGATTTGCAAATATGGTTCCTAAAGCTAGTCCTGTGGCCAAACAAATCAGTAATAATTGTCTGAGCCCTAATTTGCGTGTAAAGACATATAGCTTTTTCACAAAACTCCCTCCTAAAACTTCTTTGGTCGCAAAAAACTCCTTACGTAATACCTATGAAGAACTTTTAGGAAAAATGATTGATTCCTTTATAAACACATCTTTGTTTTATACGCAAGTATCGCACTAATCGTCTTAGCATCCTCAATCTTTCCAGTTAAAATCATATCTACCAATTCATCTAGTGAATGTCTCTCAATATTCAAATACTCGTCATCATCCAAATGCTGTTCGCTCTTCTCTAACTCCATCGAACAGTAAATGCCAATCTTCTCATTGCAGAAGGCTACGGTCGTATATAAGTCTAATAAATGAAATACATTCTTAGGCTTATAGCCAATCTCTTCTTCACATTCACGGATTGCTGCCGTTTCACGGTCTTCTCCTGGGTTAATAGCTCCCGCTGGAATCTCTAATGTATATTTTTCAACAGCATTTCGATATTGGCGTACCATTAAAATATTTCCGTCCTCATCAACAGGAACGATTGCTGCAGCTCCTTTATGATTAATAAAATCCCATTTTACTACTTTATCATTTGGCAATTGCATATAATCGGAGTAAAAGTCTACAATTGCTCCTTCATGCTCTAACTTTCTATCAATTCTTTTGATTTCTTCTTGTTTTGTATCATTCATTATGTATTCACCTTTCCTTATTTTGTTATTTTTCCCCTTTTGTATTATAGCGCATTCCATTTTCTGTGTCACTATCTGTTTTTTAGAAAGCGTTTTTCTTGTTATAACGGCAGTCGCCAAGGTCATGCAAGGAGGGCTTTGGCTCGTTGCCCGCGTAAAAAAAGCCCGTAACCTAAAAAATCACTTTTTTAAGGTTACGGGCAATTAAAAAATCTACTTAAATCTACTTAGCGTAGTCAACAACTCTTGACTCACGTATAACGTTAACTTTAATTTGTCCTGGATATTCCAATTCAGCTTCGATTTGTTTAGATACATCTCTTGCTAATAAAACCATATCAGCATCAGAAATTTGTTCTGGTACAACCATAACTCTAACTTCTCTACCTGCTTGAATTGCGAAAGACTTGTCTACCCCTTTAAAGCTTGTAGTTATATCTTCTAATTGTTTTAATCTGTTTGTATATGTTTCTAACGTCTCTCGTCTAGCACCTGGTCTTGCAGCTGAAATTGTATCAGCAGCTTGTACGATGCAAGCGATCAATGATTCAGGTTCAACATCACCATGATGAGACTCAACTGCGTTTATAACGATCGGTGACTCTTTATATTTTCTACATAAATCAACACCAATCTGAATATGAGATCCTTCCATATCATGATCTACAGACTTACCAATATCATGTAATAATCCGGCACGTTTCGCCATGCGGACATCTACACCGATTTCTCCAGCAAGTAAACCAGATAGGTGAGCTACTTCTATTGAGTGTTTCAAAGCATTTTGACCATAACTTGTTCTGAATTTCATTCGACCAAGTAATTTTATAAGCTCAGGGTGAATACCGTGTACACCAACTTCAAGAGTTGCTGCTTCACCTTCTTCACGAATCATTACTTCAACTTCTTTTTGCGCTTTTTCTACCATCTCTTCTATTCTAGCTGGATGAATTCTTCCATCCACAATAAGTTTCTCTAATGCAATACGAGCAACTTCTCTACGAATAGGATCAAATCCTGATAAAATAACTGCTTCTGGGGTATCATCGATAATAAGATCGACACCTGTAAGTGTTTCTAACGTACGAATGTTACGACCTTCACGTCCAATGATACGACCTTTCATTTCATCATTTGGCAACTGAACAACAGAAATTGTAGTTTCTGCCACATGGTCAGCGGCACATTTTTGAATTGCTGTAACAACATAATCTTTTGCTTTTTTGTCTGCTTCTTCTTTTGCTCTGTTCTCAAGTTCTTTTACTAACTTTGCAGTTTCATGTTTTACTTCATCTTCAACAGTTTTTAAAAGATAATCTTTTGCTTGTTCGGAGGTAAGTCCAGAAATCTTCTCTAACTCATGTAATTGTTTCTCATGAAGGCCTTCAACTTCTGTTCTAAGTTTCTCTAGCTCAGACTCTCTAGCCACGAGTTTAGACTCTTTCTTTTCAAGTGCTTCAGTTTTTCTATCTAAAGTCTCTTCTTTAGTTAGAACCCTTTTTTCATAGCGTTGTAACTCTGATCTGCGTTCCTTTGTTTCTTTCTCTAACTCATTCTTAGTCTTTAGGGACTCTTCTTTTGCTTCGAGTAAGGCTTCTCTTTTCTTAGTTTCAGCTGTCTTTAATGCTTCATCTATGATTTCTCTTGCTCTCTCTTCCGCACTACCAATCTTCGCTTCTACAATTTTCTTGCGATGCGAAATAGCAAGCGTCCAAGCAACAATAGCCGTAAGGATCACGAGTACCAAAGCTATTACTATAAATAATAGTAATTGCACAGGAGCACCTCCTTATTTAGTTTTCATTGTACAAAATACAACAATAAAATTTTATACTGTATTTACTAGTATGTCAAGTCTACGAATTTTTTTTTTATGCAAAATGTCATTCAAATTCTCCGATATGCATGATGTGGTAATTATTTTTGTAGTATTTTGACTTAAATCCCTATTCATTTTTCTTGTGTTTTGTGTATATATAACAATTCTATCGATTAATTTATAATACTTATTACATATAAACTCTTAATACAATAAAAAATACACTGTTTCTTTGAGAATATTTACTAAAATATTCGAACAATAGTTGGTAAATGTATTTTCACAGCCTTAATAAATACATAATTAAAACTATTTTTTACATATTTATACACTACTCTTCTTCCATTTCTTCTTCTAGTTCTCGAAACGCTGTTTTTATCTTGTCATAAGAAAATCCTTTTCTGCATATTGAAGCAATGATTTTTTGCTTCTTTTCCTCTTCCAGACATGCTAAGTTGTTCACTTTTTTGCGAATCTGTTTTTTGATTGCTTCCGTCTCATCTTCATAATGAAACTCTTCTTCCATGCAGCTATTTATAATTTCTCTTGAAATTCCTTTACTGCTAAGATCGAATTCCAGGGCACGTTTACTTTTTTGAGTCTTTTTCATTCTGATATAATTCGAGGTATATCGATAATCATCGACATATCCATAGCTTATGACATAATCGAGCGCGATATTCACTGCATCGTCATTAAAATTACTTTTTTTCAATTTTGTCCGTAATTCTTGTTCTGTCTTATCGGAGCGTTTTAACAAATCCATAGCCTTTAATTTTGCACGCTTATAAATAGTTGCCATAAGCTCTTCAAGGTCTTCAGGATCGATTTCCTGGCCTTCTACGACATGATACTTCCTCACTTCACTATTATATAGATATAAGGAGGTCTCTCCCCCTTCAAAAATAACCTTTTTCTTTTTCTTATCTATTACTTCAATTGCTGTAACAATCATATTAACCTCTTTCTTTGTTCTAAAACGTAGCGGAGCCTAAAAAAAGATGCTGTATAAATCGTCTCTTTTGAATCGATTTATACAGCATCTATCATGATCAACTAAAATTTTGCGAACGATTATTTCACTTCTTTAACATCTTTTACGTTATTTGCTTCCTTTTGAGGCTTTTCTTCTTTCTTATCTATTACTTCAATTGCTGTAACAATCATATTAACCTCTTTCTTTGTTCTAAAACGTAGCGGAGCCTAAAAAAAGATGCTGTATAAATCGTCTCTTTTGAATCGATTTATACAGCATCTATCATGATCAACTAAAATTTTGCGAACGATTATTTCACTTCTTTAACATCTTTTACGTTATTTGCTTCCTTTTGAGGCTTTTCTTCTTTCTTTTCCTCAACTTCTTCAGCACCATCTAAATTAAACTTAGCACGTACTTTTGCTTCGATTTCTTGGAATACTGCTGGATTATCTTTTAAATACTGTTTTGCATTCTCACGGCCTTGGCCAATCTTAGCATCATTGTATGCGTACCATGCACCACTCTTGATTACGATATCTTGAGAAGCTGCTAAATCTAACACATCACCTTCTCTTGAAATACCCTGACCGAACATGATATCGAATTCTGCTTCTTTAAATGGTGGAGCAATCTTATTCTTAACAACTTTAATACGAGTTCTATTACCGATAATTTCACCAGCTTGTTTTAATGCTTCAATTCTTCTAACATCTAAACGGATGGAAGAGTAGAATTTTAACGCTCTACCACCAGTAGTTGTTTCAGGATTACCGAACATGACACCTACTTTTTCACGTAACTGGTTGATAAAGATTACGATACAGTTGGATTTACTGATAACAGCTGTTAATTTTCTTAACGCTTGAGACATAAGTCTTGCTTGAAGACCTACGTGGCTATCTCCCATGTCACCATCGATTTCTGCCTTTGGAACTAAGGCAGCAACGGAATCGACGATTACGATATCTACAGCACCGGAACGTACCATAGTTTCTGTAATTTCAAGTGCTTGTTCTCCGTTATCTGGTTGTGAAATATATAAATCATCAATATCAACACCAATTGCTCTTGCATAAGCTGGATCTAATGCGTGTTCTGCATCGATAAAACCAGCGATTCCGCCCCTCTTTTGCACTTCAGCAACCATATGTAGGGCTACTGTTGTCTTACCACTGGATTCTGGACCATAAACTTCCACGATTCTTCCTCTAGGAACACCACCAAGGCCAAGTGCGATATCAAGACTGATTGATCCTGTTGGGATTGTTTCAATATTCATATGAGCACTTGTATCACCAAGTTTCATTACGGATCCCTTACCATATTGTTTTTCTATTTGAGCCAATGCGGATTCTAGAGCTTTTAATTTATTTTGATCTTTTACCATTTTGGTTACTCTCCTTTAATTCTATATACGAACGAATGTTCTATTCTGCTTAGTTATATCCTAATACATTTCATTAGGGATGTCAACCTAATTTTAGTAGTTTGCATCAGTAAAAAATGTATTTTGTCTTATGCGCACAGTTAACTGACATGTAGAATTCTAGCATAATTCTTCACAAAACAAAAGACAAACTATATATTTACCATATAATTTGTCCCCATTTTCTATAAACTAATCTATCCATGATGTCATATTCACGAACTCTGAAGTTTTCTGTTTTTTAATACATAAAAAGGACAGCATTTCTAAAAATGCCATCCTTTTTTATTCATTCTTAGTACATACCAGTAGGCTGTACAATCTTTGGTTTGTATCCTTTATCACGTAATGCTTTTACGATTTGTTCTTTGTGATCATGGCCAAAGGCTTCCATTGTGATTACTAATTCAACCTCTGCATTACGGTTGATGCTTACAAATTGGTTATGCTCTAAACGAATTACATTACCTTGTTGCTCTGCAATCACTTTAGAAACGTTGGATAATTCGCCTGGACGGTCTGGAAGCAATACGGATACAGTAAAGACACGACCTCTTTGGATCAAGCCATGTTGAACAATACTAGCCACAGTAATAACATCCATATTACCACCGCTTAATACGGATACTACCCTTTTATCTTTGCAATCAAGATGTTTTACGGCTGCCGCTGTAAGCAATCCTGAATTCTCAACTACCATTTTATGATTTTCAATCATATCAAGGAAAGCAACGATTAATTCACGATCATCAATCGTAATGATTTCATCGATATTTTTCTGTATGTATGGGAATATATTAGAACCTGGTGTCTTAACTGCTGTACCGTCTGCAATTGTCTCAACAGTTGGAAGAGAAACTACTTTTCCTGCCTTTAAAGATTCCTGCATACAGTTTGCACCTGCTGGTTCCACACCTATAACTTTAACGTTTGGATTTAATAATTTTGCTAAAGTAGATACACCAGCTGCTAAGCCACCGCCTCCGATTGGAACTAAGATTATATCAACCGTTGGAAGCTCTTTAAAGATTTCCATTGCGATTGTACCTTGTCCAGTTGCAACAACTTCGTCATCAAATGGATGGATGAACGTATATCCTTTTTCTTCTGCTAATTTTAAGGCATATGCACACGCTTCGTCATAGACATTTCCATAAAGGACAACTTCCGCACCATAACTCTTTGTACGGTTTACTTTGATTAATGGAGTTGTCGTAGGCATAACGATGGTTGCCTTTGTATTGTATAATTTTGCTGCGTAAGCAACACCTTGTGCATGATTACCGGCAGATGCCGTAATCAACCCTTTTTGTCTGTCTTCATCAGATAATGTACTGATTTTATAGTAAGCGCCTCTTACTTTATATGCTCCTGTATATTGCATGTTTTCAGGTTTAAAATACACTTTATTACCAGAAGCAGCTGAAAAATACTCACTATAGATTAAATTCGTCGTATTGATTACTTTCTTTACTGACTCAGTAGCTTCTTCAAACTTATCTAATGTCATCATAACGATTCGTCTCCTTTAGTTTTTTTCTATGTATAACAGAAATGCCTTATGTATGACTATATGAAACAGCCTTACATAATAGCACTTCTGATTTGATAGCTTATTCTTCGTCAGGGTTGTGATCTCTTTCAAATAATGCATTTACAAATGAATCTGCATCAAATTTTTGTAGATCATCGATTTTTTCTCCAACGCCAATATATTTTACTGGAATGCCCATTTCTGCTTGGATAGCGATTGCAATACCACCTTTTGCAGTACCATCAAGCTTTGTTAAGATGATACCTGTGATATCAGCTACTTCCGCAAACTGTTTTGCTTGGGCTAACGCATTTTGTCCAGTCGTACCATCAAGGACAACTAATGTCTCGCGGTATGCTTCTGGATATTCGCGGTCTACGATACGGTTGATCTTACGAAGTTCTTCCATAAGGTTTTTCTTGTTGTGAAGACGTCCTGCCGTATCACATAATAAAATGTCTGCATTACGTGCTTTTGCTGCATTGATTGCATCATATACAACAGCTGCAGGGTCGGAACCTTCCTGTTGTGCAATGATTTCTACACCTGCACGATTAGACCACTCTGTTAATTGTTCGATTGCCGCTGCACGGAACGTATCTGCCGCTGCTAATACGACTTTCTTATTCATATTCTTAAATTGGCCGGCAAGTTTACCAACGCTTGTTGTCTTACCTACACCATTTACACCAATTAACATTAAGACAGATTTTTTATCTTCAAAATCATATGCTGTTTCACCAACACGCATTTGTTCTTTGATACTTTCAATTAATAAGTCTTTACATTCTTTTGGGTCTTTGATTTTTTGTTCTTTTACTTTTTCCTGAAGATTTTCAATGATAGCTGTTGTTGTTTTCACACCAATATCCGCCATAATTAGAATTTCTTCTAATTCTTCATAAAAATCATCATCGATCGCAGAAAATCCACTAAATACGTGATCGATTCCTGAAAGGATATGATCTCTAGTTTTTGTTAATCCCGCAACTAAACGACCAAAAAAGCCTTTTTTTTCTTTCATATTACACCTCAAGACAATTTATTATACTAATGATACCACTAGTTTTTCTAATTTTCTAGCTGATTTTCAATTAAGTTAACACTTACTAATGTAGATACACCTTTTTCTTGCATTGTAATACCATAGAGACGATCTGCCATCTCCATAGAACCCCTTCTGTGGGTAATGATAATAAATTGTGTTCTATTCGTAAGTTTCTTAAGATATTTTGCATATCTGTCTACATTAGATTCATCAAGCGCCGCTTCAATTTCATCTAGAAGACAGAATGGCGATGGTTTCAAGTTTTGAATAGCAAATAACAGACTGATTGCAGTAAGTGCTTTTTCTCCACCGGATAACTGCATCATGTTCTGAAGTTTCTTTCCTGGTGGCTGTGCACTGATCTTGATACCGGCTTCTAATAAGTCTTCATCTTCTACCAGTTCAAGGGTACCTTTACCACCACCGAAGAGTTCTTTGAACACAACATCAAATTGATGCTTGATTTGTGTGAACTTCTCTTCAAACTGCTTACGCATCTCAGTGTCTAATTCATCAATGATCTTTAATAACGCTTCTTCTGCCTTAACTAGGTCATCACGCTGTGTAAGCAACAGTTCATAACGTTCCTGCAGATTCTTAAAGTCTTCAATGGCATTGACGTTGACATCGCCAAGACCTTTGATCTTACTCTTTAACTCCGCAATCATCCTTTTAATCTCGGCAGCCGTATATTCTTCATCGCTTCGCATATTTATTGCTTCAGAATACGTGATTTCATATTCTTCCCACATATAGTTTACAAAAGAAGTCATGGCATCGCCCATCTTCTCTAATGCACTTGCAAGACGATAGCATTCCTTGTCTAACGTATTGATACGTCCGGACAATTCTTCACGCTTATTAAAGAATTCTTTGTGCTGTTTAGATACTTCTTCGCGTTCCACGTTAACATCCACGATTTGAGCCTCAATTGCCTCAACAGCCGCACTAAATTCGCCCATTGTATCTTTAATTGCCTGGATGGCAGTTTCTTTTTCAGTCACAATCATTTCGGACTGATGGATACTTGTATCTAACGAATCCTTCTCTTCACGAAGTCTACGAATTTCCGCCTTCACACGGTGAACGTTCTGAGCTGCAAAATGCATGTTCTGTTCAAGCTTACTGATCTTGATCTTAAGTTCCGAGAACTCGTTGGATACCTTTTGATGGTTCTTTCTCTTCTCTTCGACGCTTTTAGATAACTGCGCGATTTCCTCATCATTTTGCTTGGACTTCTCGCTGTTAGTCTGAAGGGATTTTGTAAGCTCTTCGATATTATCCTTAAGCTCTTTGCCCTGGCTATCGATTTCATTGCTTTCCCTTGTAATATCTTCAAAGTCGAGCTCGACATTTTTAAGATCGACTTTTGTCTGATTTAATGTAAGACGTTCTGTATTCAAATTCAAGTTACATTGCTGTATTTTCTTTTGGGATTCAGAAAGTTCTGTTTCAATCTCAGCCTTCTGTTTCATCATGACTTCTAAGTCATTATTAAGAGTCGCAATTTTCTCTTCAATCTTCTTAATATTGACTTTAATATCGTCAATTTCTCGTCTTCTACCTAATAGGTTACTGCTGTTCTTATAGGCACCACCAGACATAGAACCACCTGGATTTAATAAATCGCCCTCGATGGTAACGATTCGTAAGGAATATTGATACTTCTTCGCTAACGCAATGGCATTATCAATATTGTCTACGACAACAATACGACCAAGTAAGTTTTCCACCACTTGCTTGTATGTGTCTTCCGTTTCTACAAGCGCTGATGCTAATCCGATAACACCTTTTTCATGAAGTGCCTTTTCATTATAGAACTGGCTCTTATTTGAAATGCTTGTAAGTGGTAAGAATGTCGCACGTCCAAAACGGTTTTTCTTTAAGAATTCAATTAAAGATTTTGCCGTCTGCTCATTATCTGTTACGATATTCTGAATACTTCCGCCTAAGGCAGTTTCCACTGCTGTTTCGTATTCTTTTTTAACTTTAATAATATCCGCTACTACACCATGGATTCCTTTATATACACTCTTTTGTTCCATGATCTTACGGATACTGTTACCGTATCCTTCGTAACGTTCTGTAATATTTGATAAATACTCTAAACGAGATTTTTCCTTATGGAATAACTGACGCTTGTCATCGATTTCTCTTCTACGATTTGATAGCGTCTGATTCATCTTTTGGAGTTTTTCTTCGTTTTCTTTCTTCTTTGTTGCTAACGTTTCTAATTCCTGATTGATTTCGATAATCTTAGCATTGTGATTTTTCATCTTCTGCTTATAGATATCTTCATCACTCTTGTTTTTAAGAAGACGCTGTGTAAGGGAAATCTTCTTTAAATTGTTTTGTTCAAGAATTGCTTCGTAACGTTGCATCTTGGACTTTGTATTGGAATCATCATTTAATAAGTCAAAGATTTCGGCTTTCAGATCTTCAATCTTTTTATTGATTGCTATCATTTCATTATCCGAACTTCTCATGGATGCTTCCATATTGCGTTGTTCTTCTAATAAACTGTTTAATTCCTGATCAACGCTTACCTTGTCTTTATCAATCTGTGTAAGCTCGTCTTCTTTATGTGCAATATCAGTGTCAATGTTCTCTTTACGGTTACGTAATTGATCCGCACTTTGTTTTGCACTAATAATTTGTTCATTAAGGACTTTAATCTGGCTGTCCTGTTGTTCTTTTTTGATCTTATTTTCACTTAAGGACGATTTTAACTCATCGACCTTTTCGTTCATCTGCTCAAGTGTTTGCTCTAATTTCTCATATTCCAATTTTGCAAGAGCAAAACTGTCTTTTGTAGAATTCAAATCATTGGTTGCAATGGCCTGTTTCTCTTGAAGGGCTTTTTTCTCTTCTTCGATTCGGTCATGCTCCATTAAGAACATCGTGATATCAAGTGTCTTTAAATCGTCACGATATTTTAAATATTCTTTCGCTACCTGGGCTTGTCTTTCTAATGGGCCCACTTGCTTTTCAATTTCTGACAAAATATCATTGATACGATATAAATTCTGTTTCTCTTGTTCTAAATTCTTCTGTGCCGCATATTTTCTCTTCTTAAATTTTACAATACCAGCTGCTTCATCAAATAGTTCACGACGATCTTCTGGCTTTCCACTTAAGATTTTTTCAATCTGGCCCTGTCCGATAATAGAGTATCCTTCTTTACCGATACCAGTATCTAATAGAAGGTCCTGTACGTCACGTAAACGGCAATTATGTCCATTAATCAAATATTCACTTTCACCGGAACGAAATACCCTTCTTGCAATCTTTACTTCTTCATATTCAATATCAAGATCGTGATTACTGTTATCAAGAGTAATCGCTACATAAGCATATCCTAATGGCTTTCTCGCTTCGGTACCAGCAAAGATAACATCTTCCATCTTAGCACCACGGAGCTGTTTTGCACTTTGCTCACCGAGTACCCATCGAATGGCATCCCCGACATTACTTTTACCTGAACCGTTAGGACCGACAATTGCAGTAATTCCATCATGGAATTCAAATAACATCTTATTTGCAAAGGACTTGAAGCCTTGTACTTCAATGCTCTTTAAATACATTAACTCATTCTCCCACTCTCTTTGAGTTTTAATAGCGCCTTATAGGCAGCGTTTTGTTCAGCAGCTTTTTTCGTTCTGCCTGTTCCTACCGACAATTCTTCTTCTCCAACTTTTGCGCAAACGGTAAATTTCTTATTATGGTCAGGTCCCTCTTCGGAAACAAGTTCATAACCTAACGTATCTTTTCCTTCGCTTTGGATTACTTCTTGTAAGATAGTCTTGCTATCATAAAAGAGTTTCTTATGCTCAATATCATTTAAAATATATTTGTGAATGAACTCTTTTGCACTAGTAAAACCACCGTCAAGAAAAATTGCTCCGATTACTGCTTCTAACGCATCAGAAAGGATGGAATCACGATCTCTTCCGCCTGTTGCATCTTCGCCTTTTCCTAATAGTAGGTAATCTCCTAATTTAATATCTCTTGCACATAATGCTAATGTTGGTTCACATACCATGCTTGCACGAAGTCTAGTAAGTTCACCTTCTTGCATCTCTTTGTGCTCAGCAAAAATAAATTCGCTAGATACAAGTTCTAATACTGCATCTCCTAAGAATTCAAGACGTTCATTATTTTTAAGCTTGTCATATCTTTTTTCATTGGAATAAGAACTATGAGTAAGCGCTTGTTTAAGAGTATCCTTTTTTGTAAACGTAAAACCAATCTTTTGTTCAAATGATTTTACTGTGTCAGTTGTTGTCATGTTTGCCTCCTTGATTTTAGCATAAATTATTTGACATTGTATTACTTGACGCTTTAGCGACCATCTACCTTTTAAGGCTCGTGCGCATCTATTACGGAGCGTCCCTTTTTTAGTAATGCTTGGGCATCACTAAAAAAGGGCTGTCACAGGTTAGGACAGCCCAAATTAGATATTAGTTTAAAGCGTTTTTAATCTGCTCAACAGCATCTGCTACTGTTACGATGTTTTCTGCATCTTCGTTTGCAATTTCGATATCAAATTCTTCTTCGATACCCATGATGATTTGAAAAATATCTAATGAATCAGCGCCTAAATCATCAACAAATGTTGTATTCATTGTGATATCATCCGCCTCAATATTTAGTACTTCACCAATAATTTTCTGTAATTTTTCAAATTCCATTATAACTTCACCTTTCTTTACTCGTTATTAACACAAATACTATTTTTTATTTTTTCAGTTATATTTTGTTCTTTAAATGCAACGCATTGAATAATTGAATTCTTTATCTCTTTGCTCATTGAACTTCCATGAGTTTTTACAACTAATCCGTTCAAACCTAACAATGGTGCACCGCCGTATTCGGATGCATCAAATGTCTTTAAAGTTTCCTTTAATGCCGGTTTAACCATAGCCGCACCAATCTTACTTCTCGTAGTAGACATTAAACCGCCTTTAATCTTACTTATTAAAGCACCACCTACGCCTTCATAAAGCTTAAGGATGACATTTCCGACAAATGCTTCACATACGATTACATCTGCCTTTCCATAAGGAATGTCTCTTGCTTCAATACTTCCGATAAAATTAATATCATCACAGTTTTTTAGTATAGGATATGTTTCTTTTACCAAACTATTACCCTTTTCTTCTTCTGCGCCTATATTTACAATAGCTACTCTTGGATTTTTAATCCCAACTACATTTTCCATATAAATTGAACCCATTTTAGCAAATTGAACTAAATGAGAGGAGCGTGCGTCAACATTCGCTCCACAATCAATAAGAAGACTCACTCCATCAATTGTTGGGATAAGTGGTGCTAGAGGTGGTCTTTCCACTCCTTTGATTCTACCAACAATTAATTGGCCACCAACTAAGACTGCGCCTGTACTTCCTGCGGAAACGAAGCAGTCAGCCTGTCCTTTTTTTACTAAATTCATAGCAACTACAATTGAAGATTCTTTCTTACGACGTATCGCCATAACAGGAGCCTCGTCATTTGTAATAACGTCTTCTGCATGAACAACTTCAATCTGACTTTTTTCATATGTGTATTGTTTTAGCTTTTCATTAATAACATCTTCTTTTCCAACAAGAATCACCTTAATGTCGTTACGCTCTGCAACAGCTTCAACAGTTCCTTTTATGATTTCGTCAGGGGCATTGTCACCACCCATAGCATCTACAGCTATATTTACTCTAGTCTGCATTCTCATTTCCTCCCTGTTATTATCTATAAAACAATATACTAAATATCCTCTTAGAAATCAATAACAAATTATCAAAAAAATGAGAACAATACAAGGGGAAATATGCTTAAAAAAAGACAGGTTTGTCATATAAACCTGCCCCCATCTTGTATCTTACGATATTATTATCATTTATATACACTTTTTATGCATTATCCTTTATTTTACGGTAGAAGAAAGATTTGTAAGATTTGAATCCAATTTCAGTAGATTGGATGATCTGCTCCGTACTTCCAACAAATAGATAACAATCATCTTTTAGTGCATCATTAAAACGTTCATAAATCTTACGTTTTGCTTCTTCTGTAAAATAAATCATTACGTTTCGGCAGATAATGATGTCGCAATCTTTCGGATATGGATCTTTTAGTAAATCATGTTGCTTAAATTCTACCCTGCTTTTAATTTCATTGGAAATCTGAAGCGTCTTGTCATTTATTTTCGTAAAATACTTATTGATAAATTCTTGTGGTAACGCTTTCACGTATTTTTCATTATATAAACCTAATTTTGCTTTTTCTATTACTTGCTTATCAATATCCGTTGCGAGAATCTTGATATTATTAAGCGGCATAAGCTTGCTTAGGCACATAACTAAAGAATATGGCTCTTCTCCTGTAGAACAAGCAGCACTCCATACCTTTAAGGTTCTTCCATTCTTCTTTATAAGTTCCGGGAATATATCTTGTTCTAATACCTTCCATTGATCTGGATTTCGATAAAATTCAGAAACATTGATTGTAAGGTAGTTTACAAACTCATCTAATTTTTCTTTATCCCTCTTAATCAAGTTTACATATTCTGTATAACTTTTCACATTATTCTTTGTAATCAGCGCATCAATTCTACGCTTCATCTGACGTTCTTTATAGGAACTCAAATCCAACTTTATAAGCTGATATACTGCTTTTTTGAATTCTTCATAATTACCTAACATACTTCACCTTTAATCCCTATCTTATATTCATTCTCCATTTATGGTATCTCCACCTGCTAATACTATCGGCTTAGCAGTTCTTATTCTTAACCAAAAGCTTACATCTACCAGCTTTAACATGCAATGAACAAAGTGTGTGTTCCACACACTCTCGCGTCTTTTGCGTTTGTCAAGGAACGCACACTTTGCCCGCGCCGAACCTGGTCTTGGTAGCGACATCTTCCTTTCAGGTGAGTGCGCATCACACGCCCCGCTTTTTGGGAGATTTTTTATTGTTAGGAAAGAGCTCGACAGAGAAATTTCCTAACAATTAAAAAAGACAAGCTAATCGGCGAGCCGATTAACTTGTCTTAACATCGAAACTCTTATTCTTCTACTGTTTCAACTTCGCCATTTTCTTCATCATTTAAAAGTGCTTTAACACTTAAGCTGATTTTTTTGTCTTCTAAGTTGAAGTCTACAACTTTAGCTGTGATTTCTTGACCTACAGTTAAAGCATCAGCTGGTTTTTCAACGTGTTCTTTAGAGATTTGAGAAACGTGAAGTAAAGCATCAACGCCTGCTTCTAATTCAACAAATGCACCAAAGTCAGTCATACGTGCAACTTTACCAGTTACAACGTTACCTACTGCATATTTTTCAGCTGCAGTAGCCCATGGGTTAGTATCTTCAAATTTTAAGCTAAGAGCGATTTTTGTTCCTTGGATATCTTTAATAAGAACTTTGATTGGTTCTCCAACTTTAAAGATTTTCTTAGGATTTTCAACACGTCCCCAAGACATTTCGGAAATGTGAAGTAAACCATCTACTCCGCCTAAATCTATAAATGCACCAAAATCAGTTACGTTTTTAACAGTACCTTCTACTGTCATACCTACGCTGATTTTTTCCATTAATTCTTTTTGTTTAGTAGCTCTTTCTTTAACGATAAGCTGTTTACGATCACCAATGATTCTTCTACGTTTTGGATTGAATTCACTGATTACGAATTCGATTTCTTGATCTTTGTATTTTTCTAAATTCTTTTCGTAAGAATCAGAAACTAAGCTAGCTGGGATGAATACTCTGGATTCATCTACAACTACAGTAAGTCCACCGTCTACTACGGATGCAACTTTTGCTTTTAAGATTTCTTTATTATTGAAAGCTTCTTCTAGTCTCTTGCTTCCTTTTTCTTGAGCTAATCTCTTATAAGAAAGTAGAACTTGGCCTTCACCATCGTTTACCTTAAGAACTTTGGCTTCCATTGTGTCGCCAACGTTAACAACTTCTCTTAAATCTACATTAGGTAGGTTAGTATATTCATTTCTAGTAATAATACCATCTGCCTTGTATCCGATGTTTAAGACGATTTCGTCTTCTTTAACACTGATTACAGTGCCTTCGACAACCTCTCCGTTGTGTATTGTTACTAATGATTCTTCTAATAATTGTTCAAAACTCATCTCTGACATGTTAGTATGAACCTCCTCAATTATTTTATTTGGGGTTGAAGCCCCTGCGGTAATACCTACGCTACGAAAAGATTTAAATCGCTCTAAATCTAGGTCAACAAGTGTCTGTATATAATAAGTATTAGGACATTCTTTTTTACTTATCTCATAGAGCTTCTGTGTGTTTGAGCTGTGTTTTCCACCTATTACAATCATTGCGTCAGATTCTTTGGCTAATTTCTTAACCTCTCCCTGACGTTCCTCGGTAGCGTTACAAATTGTATTTAAAGCAAGTATATCATAACCCTTTTTAGAAATAATTTCAACTAGTTCTTGAAATTTCTTGTAATTAAATGTCGTTTGAGCAACTACACAATACTTTTTTGACTTGTCGCCATTGAAACTATTTGCTTCTTCAACGGTCTCAATTACAGTTGCCTCCTTGCTGCACCAACCTTTAATTCCTTCTACTTCAGGATGACTATTATTTCCAATGATAATTATTTCTCGACCTAATTCGGACTGTTCTTTAACATTATTGTGAATTTTCTTAACAAATGGGCAAGTTGCATCAATTACCTCAAATCCACTTTCTGTTATTTTGTCCAAAACAGCTTTGGAAATTCCATGTGACCGTATGATTATTGTACCCTTAGATACGTCATTTAATTCTTCCTCGGTATTAATCACATGAACTCCTTTTTTTTCTAAATCTTTGACCACTTCTTCGTTGTGAATAATCTCACCATAAGTGTACACATTTTGCTTCTTTTCAGCCGAATCATACACCATATCGACTGCACGTTTTACACCGAAACAAAATCCTGCGCTTTTTGCCAACTTAATCTTCATATTGCTTCACCTGATTGCTTCATTTTACTTATGTGTATTATATAAATCAATGATTGCATCTACTACTTCATCAATTGTCATAGTAGAAGAATCAAGTAAGATTGCATCTTCTGCTTGTACTAATGGAGAAATCTCACGGTTCATATCTTGTTCATCTCTTGCAATAATATCTGCTTCAATTGTTGCAAGATCACACTCAATCCCTTTTGCAGTGTTTTCTTTCCAACGTCTCTTTGCACGTTCTGCACTAGAAGCTGTAAGGTAAATCTTTAAGTTTGCATTTGGAAGGATCTGAGTACCAACGTCTCTACCATCCATAATTACGTTTTCTACGCTTGCAAGCTTTCTTTGAAGTTCTACTAATTTTTCACGAACTTCTTTTACTTTTGCAACTTTACTTGCATTTTTACTAGCTTCTTCTGTACGGATACGTCCATTTACGTTTTCACCGTTTAAGATTACTAATTGTTCTCCATCTTTATATTCAATCGTAATATCAGCATTTTCACATGCTTTTAAAACTTCTTCATGCTTTTCAGAATCTAAATTATTATCAAAGAAATAAAGTCCCATAGCACGGTACATTGCACCTGTATCTACATAAATAAATTCTAATTTCTTTGCAACCACTTTCGCGATCGTACTTTTCCCTGCTCCAGCAGGTCCATCAATTGCTATACAATAATTCATAATAGTATCCCTCTTTTATATTTTCTACTGTATTGACATGCCGGCCAAATATCCTGTCGACCAAGCAATTTGAAGGTTAAATCCGCCTGTTAATGCATCTAAATCTAACACTTCGCCTGCAAAGTATAATCCTTCACATAATTTTGATTCCATTGTGGATGGATCCACTTCTTTCACAGATACACCACCCTTTGTAATAACGGCATTATTATATCCGCCAAGGGAAGCGATCGTTAATGGAAATGCTTTCATTAATTGTACTAAGTTTGTACGTTCTTCCTTTGTAATCTCATTCACCTTTTTCTCAGGAGCAATTCCAGAGAGGTTTATGATTACAGGAATCAGACGTTTTGGAAGCAATTCGTCTAAGGAATTCGCAAACTTCTTATTAATATTCTTTTCAAAATCACGCAATAACCTTTGGTCTAACTGTTCCACACCAAGTGCTGGTTTTAAATCGATAGAAACGGTAAGTTCTCCACCTTTTGTGTAGCCTGCTGCATAACTGGATGCGCTAAGCACCAAAGGACCACTGATTCCAAAATGGGTAAATAACATCTCACCAAAGTTTTTATATAGCACCTTTTTGCCAGCTTTTAATGTAAGCTCGACATTTCTAAGGGACAATCCCATAAGATCTTTTACAAATGCTTCTTTTGTCACTAATGGCACAAGACTTGGCTTACACTCTTTGATCGTATGGCCTACACTTTTTGCAAAACGGTATCCATCTCCTGTAGAGCCTGTTACCGCATAGGAAAGACCACCTGTTGCAACAACGACTGCATCTGCTTTCAAAAGTTTCTTATTCACTTTGACACCGACGATTTTTCCGTCTTTACTTACGACTTCTTCTACATTGGAATGATATTCAATCTTCACTCCAAGTCGGTTCATTTCTCTCACTAAGGAACTGATGACATCCGATGACTTATCGGATACTGGGAAAACACGATTCCCTCGTTCTATTTTCAATGGTAACCCAATTTCTCCAAAAAAATCCATTAGGTTCTCATTGGTAAACGTATAAAAACTGCTATATAAGAACTTTTTGTTCGACATCATATTATCGAAAATAATGTCTAAATCACTGGCATTTGTAACATTGCAACGTCCTTTTCCTGTGATGTAAATCTTCTTTCCACATTTCTCATTTTTCTCTAGCAACGTTACGCTATGACCATTTCTGGCAGCAACGATTGCGGACATCATTCCGGCAGCACCGCCACCTACAACTAAAACATGACTCATTTAATCTAGCCTTTCTATTTTGCACGAATCAAAATTCGATTACATTCTACCTTATAGTATATAATATTATATCCTTTTTTTAAAGAGGTTATTTTGATTTAATGGTTTTGAATAGAAATGTTTACGATTTATGTACGTCATTTACGATATTGATTGGATTTTCGCCCTTCATCACCCGTGAAGCATTGTCCCACATCGTCTTATGTCCGCGTCGAAATGTCGCTGTCGTAATGCCGGCCATATGTGGTGAACAAATAAGCTTCTTCTTTGCCTCTTCAGGCATCGTTAAAAGTGGATTATCCAAAGTTACTGGTTCTGGAGCAATGGTATCAAGGCCAACCCCCTTTAACTTTCCGGAAAGCAAGGCAGCTTTAAGCGCCTCATTCTCTACCAATTCACCTCTTGCCGTATTGATTAGATACGCTCCATCTTTCATTTTATTAAGGAACTCTTGATTCACCATTTCTTTTGTTTCCTCGGTAACCGGCACATGTAGGCTTACCATTGTCGATCTATGTAATAATTCTTCTAATGGGAGATAGGTCACATGATATTCATCCTCGATTCTTTTCTCCATTCTATGTCTACTGTAGTAATATACTGTCGTACCAAATGCATATAATCGTTTTGCTGTCTCTTTTGCAATGTCGCCAAATCCGATTAAGCCGACTACTTGCTCTTCAAGCTCTTCAATTCCATTTACCATTAAGTACTCTTTTCTCTTAATCTGTTGTCCAGCAAGAACTGCTTCATTACCTTCAGGAAGCATCCGCAATAAGGAAAGCATAAGCAAAATGGCCTGTTCTGCAACTGCAGTTTTATTAATTCCTTTGCAGTTACAGACCATGACATTTTGTTTTGTTGCAGTGACTAGGTCAATGCCGTTATAGGCAACACCTTCCGAATGAACTAGTTTTAGATTCTTCATACCTTCGATCAAATCACGATCCACCTTTGCAATGGCGTCTGCAAATACGACATCTGCATCTGCTGCCGATTTAAGGATCTCTTCATTTTCTGTATTTAGAGGGAAATAGACAATTTCTGTTTCCTCTCTCAAACTACATTCTGGCATAAATTTTTCATAGCGCTCTTTCGAACCAATGACACATAGTTTCATTCCATCACCATCCATATATTATTTTAATACCTTAAATTATGATATCGTTTTAATATATTTCTTGTCAATGTATTTCAAATAGATTATAGCAATGATTACCGTTACGACTTCAGCAACGATAAATGCATACCATACACCTTTGATTCCCACTACTTTTCCTAAGATTACCGCAAGTGGTAATAAGAAGATAAACTGTCTTAATCCTGTAAGCAATAAGCTTGACATTCCTTTTCCTAAGCCTTGACACGCATAACTTACCATTACGGTAAATGCACCAAAGACAAATGTCGAACCTAAGATTCGAAATGCTGGAATACCGATTTCTCTCATTGTCTCACTGGCATTAAACATTCCCATGATAGGACCTGCAAATCCGCAGATCAACACAGTTCCGATTACACCAAATAATACGGAATAGACTCCTGATAATTCGATTGCTTTCTTAATTCGTTTTCCGTCACGTGCTCCATAGTTATATGCTACGATTGGGATTAATGCATTGTTTAAAGCAAATACTGCCATATATACAAATGACTGTACTTTAAAGTATGCACCAAATACCGCTGTCGCTGTAGTTGAGAATTTAAGCAGAATATTGTTAATACCAAAGGACATGATTCCTGCCATTGACTGTGTGATAATAGTCGGAACCCCTACTGCTAAAATCTGACCGATAATTTTCCAATCTGGTTTAATATAGTGTCTTGAGTATTGGATTTCTTTGTTTTGTGTCAGGTTAAATACGACTCCTAATAACAAGGATACGAGCTGTCCAGTAATTGTTGCAATTGCTGCACCAGTTACACCGAGTTTTGGAAGTCCGAACATACCAAAGATTAAGATCGGATCTAGGATAATGTTAACTACGGCACCGGCAATTTGCATGTACATAGTACAAACTGTCTTTCCTGTTCCTTGTAGCAGTTTTTCCAACACTAAGTAAAATACTTGTCCAAAACTAAAGATACAGCAGATTCTCGTATATGCCGTTCCCATTTGGATAATGTCCTCTGCATCTGTCTGCACGCGGAAGAATGGTTCTGCTCCAAAGATTCCGAATAAAAGAATTATAAGATAAATCACTCCGGCTAACATTAGTCCATTCATTGCCGAACGATTTACTTTCTCCTTGTCATGCTCACCTAAGTATCTAGACAAGTTAGAGCTGATACCGACACCAAGACCGATTCCACTTGCTAGAATTATATTTTGAACTGGAAATGCCAGACTTAATGCAGCCAAGGCATCTTCACTATAATGTGCAACAAACAGGCTGTCCACGATATTATACAATGCGCCAATAATCATCGAGACAATCATCGGAACTGCCATATGGATCATAAGTTTGTTTACAGGCATTGTGCCCATTTTGTTTTCTGTTTTTGTTGTCATTTCTTTCATTTCTCACCTTCCCTATCTATTAATAACGCAAAATCTTATTTTATCAGCAGGGAAGTATTTTGTCAAGAAATGTTATATTATGGCGCCATCGTCTCGTATATCCTTACGTAATTTCAAAACAGCCAGATCTTTCTCTTTACATTCCAACATTATGTTGCATTCAGCAATGCCCGTTCTTTTAAGTGCCTCCTCCATCTTCCTATAGTCAGAAAGTTCTATATACTCCGTATGGGCATGCTTTGCTCCTTCCTTATCACTTGATAAATGAAGCTTCGGTGTTCGCTCTCCCCATGTCTTTACAGCACGCGCTACACACTCTTCATAAGAAAGCGGCCCCGGATTCCATTCATAGTGCTTGTTATCAAATACGATTGGAATGCCGATCTTATCGTGAATTTTCAAACATTCGTCCACCGTAAAGGATACATGGTCATTTTCAAGGACTAGAAATCGTTTTGCATTGGTATTTAGACGCATATAGTTTTTGCAAAAGACATCCAATGCCTCTTCTACCGTATCATAGCTCTTTTTCATTCCCACATGCAATGTCATGTTAGGCACCTTTTCAAGCTCCATCGCAGCAAATGTATCCGCGATTAGATTGAGTGTCTGAACTGTCTTATCCACCACCTCTTCTTTTTTAGAATTCAAGACGAAGTACTGAGATGGATGGGTAGACAGCTGCATTTGCAATCGATTTGCCACACCGCCTGCCCCTTTTAATTCCTCCCTAAGCTCATCAATGGTATAATAGCCGAGGTCAAGCTGTGGCAATACTTGTTCTGGCAAGCGGTAAGCAAAAATACAGTTCTTCTTATTTTCATACAAAAGCAATTTTAAGTCTTTTAGATTCTGCCTTGCCTTCTCCAATAGATATGCATGACACAAAGACGTATCATGATTTTCAAGATACGTCTTTGTCGAAGCTCGATTCACTTTTAATTTGTTATTTAATACAGAAATACAACAATATCCAAGATTTATCTTCATAGTCTCACCCATTATTCTTTTGAGACTAGTCTTTGCATTTACAGTAATAATTATTTCACCAAATCTTCTAATGTGCCAAAGGTGTACCCCATCTCTTCCCACTTCGTAAGAAGTTCATCAAGGATTTCCCCATTGGTCTTTGAAGTACTATGTAATAATACAATGGCTCCTGGATGGATCCGCTTTAACAATTTATCAAATGCCTGCTCTTTTGTCGGCTGTTTATCCTGATACCAATCAACATAGGCAAGACTCCAGAAAAATGTCTTATATCCTAGCTTTTTTGCCATCTTAAGATTTTCTTCGCTATATTTTCCTTGTGGTGGACGATAGAACTTCACAAGCTGTTTTCCTGTTGCTTTCTCATACAATGCTTCCAAATCTTCCATTTCCTTTTTAAAGGCATCCATGGATGAGATTTTCGACATATTTGGATGGTTCATTGTATGATTTCCTACTGTATGCCCTTCTTCAATCATACGCTTTACAAGGTCCGGACTGGTCTCAATATAATTGCCGACTACAAAAAACGTTCCTTTTGCATTATGTTTTTTGAGGGCCTCAAGAATTGGTGCGGTATTCCCATTTTCATACCCCGCATCGAATGTCAGATAGATTACTTTCTTATTCGTATCTCCAATATAGTACGTATCGTTTTCTTTCAGTTCAGCTGCTGATGCATTACCTGTTGGCGGCTGTCCTTCTTTCCCAAATCCAAGCCCCCAGTTTCCTTCACTTGCCTCCATCTTATCACTCTGACTTGTAGCTGTCTCTGCAAGGCCTTCCGGATTAGTAAATCTGGCAAGGCCATACCCTACAAAATATGAGATTACAAGGATCGCTACTACCTTTAATAATCGTTTTACTACCATCTATTTATGGTCCTTTGATTGTTACTTACTGTAAATATATTGTGACAATCAAAGGATAATGACAAGTTTTTACTCGATAAAATCAAGCCTTATCTGTCCATCAAAAAATGACACCTGTTTTGCTTCTTTTATTACATCGTCTTTTGTAAGCTCTCCAATTAAAAACGGGGAATTCTCATTATGTTTCTTATAATTTGTTAACGCTACCTCATGGTTTGCATTGGCATAACAATATCTGCATCCGTGCAGACAAGAATGATATGCCCCTATATCTTTTGTCTCCATACACATACAGTTTTCTCGTTCAGGCGGATGTTTCTTCTCCTTTATACTACCTCCAAGATGACGCTCCATTGTCTCCTTGCTTACACAGCCAGAATTCTTAATTCCGAAAGCTGTAAGGTCAATTTCTTCCGCGCAGGTCTTAATCGTAATTCCATATTCCTTAGCAATTTCTGAAAATACTTTCGCAATTTGCCGTTGTTCCTGGCAAGTTAACGCACGTCCTTCTTTAAAGTTACGTTTTGTCTTTTCATACACATCTAAAAAACTAATCACGACTTCTCCAATCACTCCAGAAATAGCTTCTGCTATATAGCGAAATGCCTTAGCGTGCGTTTCAATTGTATATCGCTCGGTTAATAAAATCGGGTCATAACGCAGGCACACGCTGTCTTTTCCTAATGTTTTCGCCAGCTGTATAGTACTTTCAAGAATCTTTTTCTTATCTGGTACATATGGCTCGATTTCTCTTCCATACGGTGTAATCGTCACAAAGAAATATGGATGAAAGGGCTTTAGCTCATCTATTCGAGAAAGCAAGGGAATTGGATTCTTCGTCCAAAGCAACATGGCATCCACAGTATCAGGATCTAATACGTATTTTGTCACCTGCCTTGCATTATAAGGATTTCGAACCAATACATATCCTTCTTTTATCCGCTTTAATAACCAATTTGAATAAAATGCCGGAATATCCGTCCTCGTACTTGCACTTATGATCACACTTCTTCCTCCTTTCCTAAGAATTTAAAAAATGGATGAAACATCTTATTTCATCCATTGTATCTACTAGTATTTACTTTTCATAGTTTTCCATAATCCATGTACGTAAAAGATCAAGTGCACTGACTACGCTGAGTTCACGAATCTTTTCGCGATTCCCATTAAATATAAAATGACGGACTTTAACTTTTTCATTGGCATAACAACCGATATAAACCGTTCCGACCGGAATCTCATCGGTTCCTCCTCCAGGTCCGGCAAGTCCGGTTACTGAAACAGCAACGTCTGCGTCACCACCTATGGCTGCGCCTTTTACCATCTCTTTCGCCGTCTGTTCACTTACCGCCGTATACTTTTTAAGCGTTGATTTAGAAACGTCTAAAAGCTTTCGTTTCGCCTTATTTGTATACGTGATAAATCCTTCTTTTAATACTTCGCTTACACCAGCCACATTCACAATTCGGCCAGTTAGCAAGCCTGCCGTACAGGATTCTGCCGTTACAAGCGTAAGTTCATGTTTTTGCAAAAGCTTTACTACAACCTCTTCAAGTGTTTCCTCTTCATTGGTCGTATAAATCTTTGTGCCAAAACGTTTCTTCAACTCTTTGACTACTGGCTTAACAAGTTCTTTTGCTTCTTTTGTCGTACTCGCACTTGCAGTCACTCTAAGATGTACCTCTCCAATCTTTGCATATGGTGCGATTGTGGGATTCGTCTGGCCATCGATTAAATCTTCGATTTTCATTGCCACAGCGCTTTCGCCCATGCCTGCAATCTTTACCATGGCGGAATAGAAAACTTGTTCACTTTGAGATTTCAGATACGGTACAACACTCTCCTTCACCATCGGAATCATTTCCTTTGGCGGACCAGGAAGTAAGATTACTGCTTTTTCATCTACTTCAACGATCATTCCTGGTGCTGTTCCATTATGGTTTGCAAGTACTTTGGCACCTTCTATCACCATCGCCTGTTTCCAGTTATTTTCTGGAACTTCGGTTTTCTTTCGCTTTTCAAAATATTCTTTGATTGCTTGTTGTGATTGCTCATCTAAAACTAACTGTCGTTCAAGTGCCTTTGCAACGGATTCTTTTGTCAAATCGTCCTTTGTTGGTCCAAGTCCCCCTGTTAGAATTACAATGTCGCTTCGATCAAGTGCTAGCTTTACTGCATTTATTAGTCGATCCTCGTTATCTCCTACCGTACTCTGATAATAGACAGAAACACCTAATGCAGCCATTTCTCTAGAGAGAAAGGCTGCATTGGTGTTTACTATATTACCGAGCAGGAGTTCCGTACCGACGCTGATTAATTCAGCAACCATACTTATCTGCTCCCTTCGTTTAGTACCCCTCT
>CAJMNR010000036.1 GCA_905214875.1 uncultured bacterium
CGTTTCGCATGCCTTTCAGAGGCGTAATCGTAACGCTTTCCGCAACGTCAGTCACCTCTCTTTGCATATACATAGTAGCGTTCGGTACGCTCACTCGTTACCTTTCCAAATGGGTAACAAGTATATAAAATCAGCTCTTCTGTCGTCTTACTTAAGTCATACGCTGTCTCATCCATAACGTCTGCGGCTTTCATATCCGTAACTTCATACTGATATGTGCCATAAGTAGTTACAACTTTAATTGAATCGCCTTTCTTAATCTTTTCTAGTGGTGCCATAAATGTCGTATCGTGGCCTCCGACTAAGATTGTGCCATTTTCTCCTGGAAGACTTCCTCCTATATATAACCCGGCACCTTTTTCTAATACTTCATCTGAATCCCCATAATATAATGGTGTCTTCAAATCGACTCCTTCACAGACAATTTCTCCGAATATGGTTCCCACAAGAGGTTTCTTCACTTCGCCTTGAGATTCCTCTCCTTCTTTTGGAACTTGTTGTTCTGATTGTGTCTGCTCGAATGTATACTCCGGAGCCCCTTTAATTGCTGCCAGCTTAAAATCGCTTACTGCCTTGTTCCATATTGAGTTTCCACCAGCAAAATACACGCCTGTAAGTAGTAAGGCAAATACTGCCGGAACCGCGATATAAGCTAACCCCTTCTTATTCATCTTCATGTTTTGCGAAGATGATATATTTGTATGAACCAATTACTGCCATCATAAATATTACTCCTAACATAGCTGCCCAAAGCAGACCATTATGTATTGTAATTCCTGTATTCTTAACTGGAAGGGTGCTGTCAAATACGATTGTTTCCCCATTGGAAACTGTAACAGTTCCTTTCAGGTATTGTTCGACTGTTGTTGGTATATCTTTTGTTTCTTTCTTTAAAACCGAATCCACTGGATTCTCTTTATCAATTTTTCCAGTAGAATAAACTTTATCATGACCAACTGTTACACTAGTTAAGTCATCTTTCTTAGAGGTATTGTTTTTTGTACTATTCTCTTGGGATTCACCCTGTTCTTGATTTGAATCATTTTTCTTTTCAGTACTCTGCTCATTGGCCGTAGCATCATTCTTTGTACTGTTTTCCTCTTTTGTAGTATTATTCTCTGTCTTATCTTCCGTCTTCTCTTCTGTTTTATTTTCCGTCTTATTCGCAGTAGTATTCTCTTTTTCATCAGTATCTGAATCCGAACCTTCGACTGCAACGATATATCCATAATATGCTGCTGTCGGAACATAGCTATCAATCATTCCCATTGCTTTAGAAAGCTGACTTTCCGTCATATCAATACCGTCTTCACTCAACTTTGAGCTAAGGGCTCCAAGTGCTGCGCTTGTTGCTTTATACTCTCTACCCTTATATGTAAATGTTGCACTACCAAGGTAACCAATTAGCTGCTGTTCTGCTCCATTAATACTACCTGCGTATACTTTGGTATCTGTTGCTGCCATCATGCCTAGCATTAGCAGTCCTGCTGTAATCCCTATTCTGAACTTTTTCATAACTGCTCCTTACTTATGATACTCATACATGCTATCACTCTCGTTATCGCGGCAGTCGCCAAGGTCATGCAAGCAGGACTTTGGCTCGTTGCTCGCGTAAATTATAGAAAAGCCCTAGATTACTGATCCAGGGCTTTGCCTACTACTAAAAAGATTTTAGTTATTTATAAAATGCAGTAATTTTTGTTTCATCAATTACTTTTGCTAAATCATAACCATAAGTAGTGATAAATGCTCCGTTGTGATTATCTAAGAAGTCTCTGTTATATGTTAAAGCATAGTTATCTGCATCTTCTTCATAAATTGCAACGACAGATGTTTTTGAACCACCAGTTAAAAGTGCTGTTTCACTAGTAACTGTAGCTTTTGTAAGATCATCGCTTACTGCAGCAGTAAATGTAGTTTGTTTTACCTTTGTTACAACAGTATAAATTCCATTTGCATAAGTTACACTAAATGTTGCTGTCTTAGCAGTAGTTGCATTTTTCACTGTTACTTTGTATTCAGAACCATCTTTAGCAATTGAAACATCGTATGTTCCGTTTACTTTTTCATTTGCACCACTTACTGTAATGTTTTTCGTATTTTCTGCGGAAGCGTTTACAGTTACATTAACTCCTGCTACTGTAAATGTTTTTCCTGCGTTTGCAACACGGTTAAACATCTTAGCAACATCTCCATTGCAGTCAGCTGCAATTTGAACTAATTTTGCTTGTACCTGTTGTGCTTTTTCTACTGTATTTTCGTAAGAATAGTTTCCATTTACAACTTTAATAGATTTTGCTTTCTTAGAAACTGTATAAGTTTTTGCTGCTTCATCACCTAAAGTAGTATCTGTTGGTTTGATTTCTTCTTGATCTACTTGTACTGGAGGTGTTGGTTGTGGTTCTTCGTCTTGTTTTGCTGTTACTGTTACTGTACAAGTTGCTGTAACACCGTTTGCTGTTGCAGTTACTTTGTAAGTACCAGCTTTTAATGCTTTCACTTCACCATTATTTACTGTGATGTTTGCACTGTTTGTTTTCCAAGTAACTGTTTTACTTGGTCCAGTTACTGTTGCTGTTAATTTTGTGGAAGCGCCTTCCTCTAATGTAACGCTTGTTTTGTTAAGTTTGATTGTTGGTGCCACTACAACAACTTTACAAGTTGCTTTTACGCCATTTGCTGTTGCATATACGTAGTAAGTACCAGCTTTTACTGCCTTCACTTCACCATTTTTTACAGTGATGTTTTTGCTGCTTGTAGCCCAAGTAACTGTTTTGCTTGGTCCAGCTACTGTTGCTGTTAATTTTGTGGATTGTCCTTCATATAAAGAAACTGTTGTTTTGCTAAGTTTTGTTGTTGGTGCTACTACGACAACTTTACAAGTTGCTTTTAAACCGTTTGCACTTGCGTATACATAGTAAGTACCAGCTTTCTTAGTTGTTACAACGCCATTTTTTACTGCAATGTTTTTGCTATTTGTTGACCAAGTGATCGTTTTGCTTGCACCTACTGTAGATGCAGTTAATTTTACAGATTGTCCAACATAAACTTTAGCGTCTTTTTTGCTAAGCTTTAAAGATGTACCTTTTACTGTTACTGTGAATTTTACAGTACGTCCATTTGCGCTTGCAGAAATAGTAGCTTTTCCTGCTTTTTTACCATAAACTTTACCAGTCTTAGATACCGTTGCAACTTTAGTGTTGCTTGATTTCCAAGTCACTGTTTTGCTTGCGCCTGTTGTTTTTACTTTAAATTGTGCAGTGTTCTTACTTCCTGATGACCAGATAGTAGCAGATTTTGCACCAACTGTGCTAAGAGAAGATTTTACACCTGCCACTTTAATGTTTGCTTTTTTACCATTTGCAGAAGCTGTAACTATAACTGTACCAGTCTTTTTAAATTTAACTTTACCAGACTTGCTTACTGTTGCAATTTTCTTATATTTACTGCTCATGGAATATGTAACTTTAGAGGAATATCCTTTTACGATTGGCTTAAGAGTAATGCCTTGATTAATATTTGCCTTTACTGATTTGGAGCTGAAAGAAATTGTAGGATTTTTAACTGTTACTTTACAAGTAGCTTTTACCTTTTTATTAGATTTGCTTGTTGCTGTGATAGTAACGCTACCAGCTTTTTTTGCTGTAACTTTACCTTTTGAATTTACTGTTGCAACCTTAGGATTGCTAGATTTCCAAGTAACGCTTTTTGATGCTTTACCAGGAGTGACTTTTTTTACCTTTAATGTTGTCGACTGTTTTACATATAAAGTCGCCTTTGTTTTGTCTAACGTAATTTTAGTTACTTTTGCGGTTGCTGCACTTACCGATTGCGGATTAACTTGAACGCAAGTTAACATTAATGCAAATGACATGATTGCAGCTAAAATTCTAAATGCCTTCTTCATTTAGAGTACCTCCCTCATATTTTATTTTTTTTAATCTTAAATCAGTTTATAGCCAATTACATACTTTGTCAATATTGGTTTCATTTTACAAATTTATGTAACTTTCTATATATTAAATGAAGAAAATGCCAGATATCCCAGTATTTGTGAGGTTTTTATCATTTTTTGGAGTTTTTTTACAGCTGCTTTTTCGACCTTTTATGTCATAAATTTCACGTTAATTTTTTTTCATTTTCTGCCGATAATACTTTATTTTATTAAAATTTTTCTCTGTTTTTCATTATTTTAGAAGTCATTTTCTTATCAATTCAATTTTTCCCCTTCCAACTACAAAAAAAAAGAAAGTATACTCTACTTTTTTAAGTATACCTTCTCTTTTATCATCCTTTTAAAGCTCGTCTTTTGCGAACGAATAGCTCCGTGCAATACTGCCAAATCAATGATTCTTGACATAAGTCAGAAATTCTTTCGTCTTGGACCAATACTTGACTCCCCAGTTTTCAAAGTTCCATTCTTCTGAATACTCATTACACTCAAAATCGATATACCAAAGACGATTCTCCTTTACGACAAAATTAGTTGGAAAATAATCAATATTAATCTTCTTTGCATATACCTTGCGGCAGATTTCCTTCATCTGCTCCAAGTATTCCTCTAATATCTCTCCTTTTTTTACAAGTTCAAAAATCGTTTCACCCTCAATATACGTCTTTAGAATCCGCTCCGTCTCCTTATCAACATCCAAAAGATCCGGCATACTGATTCCACATTCTTTTAATTTCTTATAATCCGATAGTTCCGCTTCAACCTTATCTCCAAATTCATAATAATCACATGGTTCATGATGGATTTGCTTCAGTACATACTTTCCCGCATAGTCATGCACAAGATAGGAATAGCCACCTTTGCCTTTCCCAAGCAGTTTTTCCACCTCATACGATTTTCCATTTACAGTAAGTACACTCTCCATAGCCTTCCTACCTCTCTAAATACTCTCGATGATTAAGGTACCAACTGACTGTTTCCTTCAATCCTTCTTCAAATGATACCTCTGGTTTCCACCCAAGTTCCTTTCTTGCTTTCGTTGCATCAATGGCATATCTTCTGTCATGCCCAGGACGATCTGTTACAAATGCAATCTGCGTTTCCTTTCCCCCTGCCTGCGCAATGACCTCTTTTATCAACGCAAGGTTCACACGCTCATTATGTCCACCAACATTATAGACTTCTCCATCCGTACCATTACGCAAGATAAGATCCACCGCCTTGCAATGGTCTTTTACATACAGCCAGTCCCTAACATTTTCGCCAGTTCCATAAACAGGAACTTCCCGCCCAGAAATAGCTCTGCTGATTACACATGGAATCAATTTTTCATAATGTTGATACGGTCCATAATTGTTGCTGCACCTCGAAATCGTAACCGGAACTTTATAAGTTCGATGATAAGCAAGTACAAATAAGTCTGCACTGGCCTTGGATGCCGAATATGGAGACGAGGTACAAATGGGCGACTCCTCGGTAAAGAACAAATCCGTCCGTTCAATCGGAAGATCCCCATACACCTCGTCAGTAGATATCTGATGAAAACGTTTAATCCCATGGATACGACATGCTTCTAACAACACCTGCGTCCCCAAGATATTCGTCCTTAAAAATAAATCAGCATCTTCGATGGAACGGTCTACATGGGACTCTGCTGCAAAATTCACAACATAATCAGGCTTGTACTTTTTAAATACCTGTTCCACACATGCTTTATCGGCAATATCGCCTTTGACAAATACAAATCCAGGATCCTCTTTGACCTGATTCAAATTTGCAAGATTCCCTGCATAGGTTAATGCATCTAAACAGACAATCTGATCTTCTTTATGTACCATTCTCTCATACTCTATAAAATTAGCACCGATAAATCCAGCACCACCTGTTACCAAAAGAACCATAAGACTTCCTCCCAACTTATTTGCTTGCTTTGTAATACTCTCTTTATTATAGCCATGTAAAAATTTTCTTGCAATATAAACAAATGCTCTAATATCAATGTTGGCATAGGTGTAAAACACCTCCTACAACACAGATATTAGAGCAATATTTTTTCCTTACTTTCTTTCTAAATAACCATTTCTGCTAGCATTTCTTCTAACACTTCATCCACTGTTACACATTCTTTTTTTGCATACTGTTTCATATAGTCATTGGAATGTGCCATAATATAGCTATTGTCTGTTAACTTTAACATGGGGATATCATTTTCATGGTCACCAAAGATCATAACTTCGTCTTCTTTGATTCCTAAATGATCCATTAAGTATTGTACCGCAGTTCCTTTGGAAGATCCTTTTGGCACAAAATCCAACCAGCCATTCCCTGAATCCGTTGGCAATAAATCTTTTTTGTATTTTTCACGGAATCTTTCGTTGATGTCAGCAGGCACACGCTCATATCCTGCCATATACATGCTGATCTTGATAAAGTCTTCTTCCACTTTGTTAATGTCTTCTACCAGCGTAACATCATTTTTCACGATATTTGCCATGCGGTTATAAAAACTTTCTGTCTTCGGCATCAGATAAGAAGTCTTTGCTCCAGAAATTAGTGCTTCTGCTCCGTCTACTTCTAATATATCATGAATTAATTCTAGGCTGATTTCCTTTGGCATTGTCTTCTTGCAATATTCCTCTTCGTTATGGAAAATGATGCTTCCATTTTCGCAAACATAATACATATCCTCGCCAACATAATCAAATAAACGTCTCATATTTGGGTATTGTCTGCCACTGGCTGCTGCAAACATAATCCCTTGTTGTTGTAATTTTTCAATTATTTCTAATGTCGATTTGTCTAACGACTGATTTCCACGCTTTAATAACGTTCCATCTAAGTCTGTAATAATTAATTTTATCATAAATAATAGCCCTCTTTGTCCTTTTATGTAATATATAGCTATTATATGTATTTTCAACTTATCATGCAAGTATACGGTTATTCCTTAAAATGGTAAACTTGTTTTAAGCAAACAAAAAGAGGGCGCCTAAACGCCCTCTTTTTACTTGATTAGTCTTCACCGATTGCTTCTGTTTCAATGATAAATTTAACTGTTCCGTCCATGTCTTTATTAATTCCAGTAAAGCTGTTATATTGTTGACCAGCTTTTACTGTTGCTGTTAATTTATCTTTGATCTTATCGAGGTTGTCATCAACTAAATCAGCAATTTTATTGATTGCCTTATCTTGGTACTCTTTTGTACCATCTTTCAAATCCGTTGTACCATCTTTTAATTTACCAACGCCATCTGCTAATTCTCCAGTAGCACTTTCTAATTTAGAAGTTCCATCGTATAAGCTGGATGTACCATCTTTAATTGTTGTCGTGCCATCATAAAGAGTTCCAGTTGCCGTATCTAATTTTCC
Organism: uncultured bacterium; assembly: GCA_905214875.1. Taxonomy (GTDB): domain Bacteria; phylum Bacillota; class Clostridia; order Lachnospirales; family Lachnospiraceae; genus KM106-2. The sequence goes on from CAJMNR010000036.1 coordinate 7,322, forward strand.
TGTTGCATTATTTAATGCTTTAATAGAAATTGCTAACTTGCTTGCTCCACCGGCTACGCTTGCTACACCATCAGTATACGTAATTAATCCAGTCTTTAATGTCGTTCCTCCAGCAGCAAGTTTATTTAAGCCATCTGTTAAGGAAGTAGCACCACTTGACGCTTTCACTACTGCATCATTTAATTGAGAAGTAGCTGTCTTTAATGTCTTAGCAGCTGTATTTAATTTACCAAGACCGGTATCTAACTGGCTAGCTCCATCGGATAATGCCTTGATACCTTTCTGAAGGCCTTCCATACCAGTTGCTAAGCTTGCAGTACCATTCTTTAAGGCCGTTAATTGACTCTGTAATTCTTCACCCTTGAGCTGGTTATTCATCTTTTCTAACACTTTCAAAGCTCCATCTACCTGGCCAGCTACCGTTGCTTCAATCTTTGCCTTATTCTCAGTAAGTGCTACTTTATTCTTTACTGCATCTTTATATTGAGTAAGATAATCACCTGAAAGTTCTGGTAATTGTTCTAATTGTGCTAATGCTTCATTAACTGTATCAAGATTTGTAAGTACATATTCATAAGAAGGTAATGTCTTGGTATGTTCTTCTTCATCTTGTGCTTTTAAGATTGCTTTCACTGTTGCCTGCTTCGTTGCATCATTAGCAAGCGCTTTCTGATATCCTTCGTATGTAGTATATTGTGTAGCTACCTCTGTCTTTAAATCATTTACCTTAGTAACAAGCTGTTGTACGCCATCGTCCACATCATTAGCACCTGATGTTAACAACTTACTAGCTTGAAGTGCTCCAGGATTTTTTCCTGTTTTATCTACCTTCGTAAATCCTTTAGCAAGGCTATCTGCGCCAGTCTTTAACTTACCTACGCTGTCTGTCAAACCATCTTTTTGACCAATGCTGTTTTTCAATTCTGTTGTCTTTTTCGCTAATGTTTTAAGGCCATCGCTTAATGTCTTACTTCCTGTTTTGGCTGTATTTAAGCTACTAATCAGCGTCTCTGCACCTTTCGTTAAATCTTTGGATTTAGAATCAAGTGTTTTGGCACCTTTATCTAAAGTAGCAGCACCTTTATTTAATTGTGTTACGCTGCTATTTAATAACGTTGTGCTTTCAGATAATTTCTTAGCACCACTATTTAATGTTCCAGAACCATCTTTCAACTGCTTAGCACCATCTAATAACTCTTTGGCACCATCCGTTAACTGTGTAGTTCCATCGGATAATGTTCCAACACCATCGTCTAAGTCACTAGAACCATCCACGATCTTCTGGAAGTTATCTTTCATTTCTTTAACCTTATCTTTTATTTCATCTAAGTCATTAAAGTTGTTTGTATCCACATCGTTGAATAAGTCATTTAAGACAACGGATAATGTCATATTGATTGAGAAATCATTTACATCGGCTTCAACTTCCACATAATCAGGAATTTCTAAATCCTTGGTATATTCGCTGTCTAAATCAGATAAGAGAGTATCTTCTAGCCCTGGAAGCGCAAGGCCTGCAACGATAATGTTCTTGCCATCGCTCATGATTTCTTTTCCGTTTGTAACCGTTACATTAGCAAACTTTTTGGCATCTAATACCGCTCCTGTCATAACTGCAAATGGCACATTGACCTCTTCTTGCTTTCCATTTACCTCAACCGTCTGTTTCTGCGTATTTATATAGTCAAAACGCATCTTTACGTGTCCACTCTTTCCTGCAAGGTCAGCTGGTTCGATTTCTTTTCCATCTAATGTGTAGGTTACTTTTATATTAACAGGAAGGGTCTTGTCAGTCGTTCCTTGGTAATAGATATCATTTCCATTGGCAGACCAGCTTAGATTTTGTCCGTCTGCACTGAATTCTTCGTCCCCTTTGATGTTTTTAATATTCTGTAACTCACTGATATCTGATAGCGTACCGGCTGTCGTTCCATTCTTAAGCCAGTTGCTTACGGTAATCTCATTTACGGAGCCCTTGGCATCTGCCTTGACATATACGGTCTCTTCCTTTTCTTCTTTCCCATTTGCACTAGAAACAGCCTTTGTTTCTTCTGTTTTATTTTCCGTAGAAGTCGTTACTGACTGTGCCTCAGTCGTCTCTGCATTCGATGTACTGCAGCTTGTTAAGCTTCCCACTGCTACTGTTGTTGCCGTACAAATAGCAGCGACCTTTTTATATTTTCTCCTCATAATTTACTCCTCCTAACTAACCATATTTTGTTCGATTCCATCATTGTTCGTCTTTGATGCTGCGCCTTTATTGCGGAATCCCAAACTTGTGTGAATAATAACTTTATCCAGTAACATGAACATTGATGGCAGAACTAACAGCACGACTACCATACTGATCAAAGCACCTCTTGACATCAACGTACATAAGGAACTAATCATGTCGACATTGGAATAAATACCAACACCAAATGTTGCAGCGAAGAAACTTAATGCACTGACTACGATAGACTTAATGGATGTACTATGGGCAATCAGAACGGCTTCTTTCTTGCTTAAACCATTGTTACGCTCTTTCTTATATCTCGTCGTCATCAGGATTGCATAATCAACTGTCGCACCAAGTTGGATTGTTCCGATTACGACGGATGCGATAAATGGAAGCTCCGTATTCGTGTAATATGGGATACCCATATTGATAAAGATTGCAAATTCAATGACCGCTACCAAAATGATTGGCAAACTAATGGACTTAAAGATAACAAAGATAATAACGAAGATAACGCCGATACTTACTGCACTTACTACCTTAAAGTCATTATCTGTAATCTTGATTAAGTCAACCGTACAAGGGGCCTCACCTACAAGCATGCCTGTGTCATCGTATTTTTTGATGATTTTATTTAACTCATCACACTGTTTTGTCATTTCTTCCGTTGCTGTCTTGTACTGGGAATTGACAAGAAGCATTTCCCATTGATCATTCTTTAAAATGTCTTTTATGGAATCTGGAATCATGCTCTCTGGCAATCCAGGACCAATGACTGATTCAAGACCGAGCGTCCATTTAACACCATCCACACCGTTCATATCGTCAATCATCGCTCCAACATCCTTGGCAGAAAGTTTACTGTTTACCAGAACCATGTGAGTTGCATTCATGTTGTAGTCCTTCTTTAACTCATCATTTGCTATGATACTTGGAAGGTCTTTTGGCAATGTCTCATCTAGGTTATAGTAAACATCTGTATTTCTTTCTCCATAGATTGCTGGGAAAAGTAATACTGCAAATAAAATTAAGAATACATAAAAATACTTAACTACAAATTTGGAGATTCCACCAAGCTCCGGAAGCAATGCTTTGTGGCTTGTTTTCTCCAACGCATTGTCAAAAATCAGTATCAAACTTGGTAAGACAGTAACACAACTGATTACGCCAAGAACAACACCTTTTGCCATGACGATACCAAGATCCATACCTAATGTAAAACTCATAAAGCAAAGGGCGATAAACCCTGCAACTGTCGTAATGGAACTACCAACTACACTTGTAAACGTGTTGCTGATCGCATGGGACATTGCACGTTCCTTGTCCCCGTTATATTTTTGTTTTTCTTCTTCGTAACTGTGCCACAAGAAAATTGAATAATCCATTGTAACACCTAACTGAAGTACTGCACTTAATGCTTTCGTTATGTAAGAAACTTCTCCCAAGAAATAATTCGACCCTAAATTATATAGGATAGCCATTCCGATACTCACCAAAAAAAAGATTGGTGCTAAGAAGGAATCCATTGTCAATCCTAAAACGATACAAGAAAGGATGACTGCGATACAAACATAGATTGGTTGCTCTCTATTCGTAAGGTCCTTTGTATCTGTAACAACTGCGCTCATTCCGCTTAAGAAACACTGTTCACCTGCAAAACTACGAATCTTAGATATTGCACTCATTGTTTCATCGGCTGATGTCGTCGAGTCAAAGATAATTGCCATCAAGGTAGAATCCTCTGTATTAAATTCTTTATACAGCTTATCTGGCAACACATTTTTAGGAATACTTAAATCGGCAATGCTGTTATACCATACTACTTTCTTTACATGGTCAACACCTTCGATTTTTTCTTTTAGCTTAGCTACATCTTTGTCTTCCATCCCTTCGACGACACACATTGAAAATGCTCCAGTTCCAAATTGTTCCGTCAGTATGTCTTGGCCAACCATTGTTTCGATGTCTCCTGGTAAATACGATAAGATATCATAATTTACTCTCGTAGCCACCATACCAATGACCGATGGGATTAACAACAAAATGCTGACGATGAATATAATCCATCTGCTTTTTACTACTGCTTTCCCAAACTTTATCATTTTTTCTCCTCCCTATTATGTAATTGAAAAAAACACGCAATACGCGTTTTCTCACACACGCGACAATTACAAACTTCATACATGATATTTGTCTCTTAATCGCGTAAATTCATAATTGACCAACGGTCATTTTATATGATATGATTGTTATAACATAAAAGTGACCGTTGGTCAATTAATTTACATAAATTTAAGATTTTTGTAAACAAAGTATAAATTTTACTTTTTATTCTTTTTAAAGGAGGCACATCCATGGGCAAATTAGACATCAATAAAAAGCTAAAACACGACTCCTTGCTTAACACTGCATTTGACTTGTTTATCTCCAAAGGGATCAATAAGACTTCGATTTCGGAGATTGTAGAATCTGCTGGTGTCGCAAAGGGAACCTTTTACCTATACTTTAAAGATAAATATGATTTACGTAACAAGCTGATTTCACATAAATCCAGTGAATTATTTGAAGCTGCCAATAATGCACTTATGGAATCTGGAATTACCGATTTTGAAGAATCTATAATCTTCATCATCAACCATATCGTAGATGACTTAGAGCGTGACCAGTCTCTGCTTACGTTTATTTCAAAAAACCTTAGTTGGGGAATCTTTAAGAATGCTTTGATTACTCCAAGCGAAAATGACATCGACTTCTATAATGTGTATATTCAGATGCTGAAGGATTCTCCTTATACCTTTGAAAATCCTGAAATTCTCATCTTTATGATTGTCGAGCTTGTTAGTTCCACAGTCTATAGTGCGATTCTCTACAAGGAACCGGTGTCACTTACCGAATTGAAACCATATTTATATACGACGATTCGTCAAATGATACGACAACAGCAAAAAGATCCAGTTTCAGTTGAGAAGCTGGAATGTAAGGAAGATTAGAAGGGATTCTTACTATGGAACACTTGTTAAATATACAAACAGAGGAAATCCAAAAAGATGGAAAAGATACGTACTATAACCACCGCTATGAACCCACGCCTTATGAGATTCTAGATGAGTTCTTTGATCAATATCCACTCCAAGCAGAGGACCATTTTGTAGATTATGGCTGTGGGCTTGGTCGTGTTCTGTTTTATCTAAATCATCGCTTTCATTGCAAAGTAACCGGAATTGAATATAACGAAGACTATTATAAGAAAAGTTTAGAGAATTTGAAGAATTATAAAGGGATGCACAAGGAAAACCTCTCCTTTTACCATAGCGGAGCCGAAGACTACGTCGTAGAAGACAGCCAGAACATCTTTTATTTTTTCAATCCATTTTCCATTGAAATCTTTATGCACACACTCGGAAGAATTCAAGACTCTTTGGCTAGGTCGCCTCGTAAAATAACCCTAATTATGTATTATCCGGACAGTGAATACTTATATTACCTTGAAAACTATACCGATTTCACATTCAAGCAAAGCATCCCCGTATATGCCCTGCACCGAAAAGACGACCGCGAATCCTTCGTCATTTGGACATGGAGTGAGCCTAAATACTAGCAACAACACAAAAGACTAGGAAAGCGTATGCACGCTTTCCTAGTCTTTTAATTTGTTTGCCATTTTATAAAATAGCCTTATGGCTTTCTCTTCTTCAGATGCAATCGCATTGGTTCTTCCCATTCTGTCGCACCAGCCTAGTAAGGCAACATCTTCAATGTTTGTTTCCTTCACCATTGCCTTTGGCATGCCATGGGGTAGACTCTTGATGATATAGAGGATATGCATATGATAACGCACCAATCCAACAATATATGCAATCTCCTCCTCATCATCAATAAATTCTTCCAAAAACTCCTTTGCCAAATGTTCACCCACTTCATCATGACCATAAGACGTAAGCCTTCCATGACGCATTCTCGTCGTTTCTGGTTTTCCAATGTCATGTAAGAAACTTGCCCACATAAACCAGTCAGGATGGGTGCTTCTTTCTCTTACTTTTGCCGCCTCATCAACAACCATCAACGTATGAATCCAGGCATTCCCCTCTGGGTGGTATTTGGGTGACTGCTCGGTCTTAGACAACAGATATAACATACGATACGGCGGATTCTGAAATATTTCCTCCGACAGCAATGTATTCAGATATTCACTAGGCTTCTCATCCTTAAGAAGGTGTTGATTGATTGTTGCAAACAGTTCTGTTTTTGTCATTTATAATGTCCTTCCGTAATTTCTTGTACTTTCTATCATAGGTCATAAGTCCATTGACTTCTTCTTCTACATCACTTAGCTGGGTATATACGCTAGCACTAAGCCCTTTCTTTTTCAAAGCCTCGATCTTTTTGTTGTAAAGCTTATGATACGCTTTGGTAAATTCCAGCCTGCTTGCATAGGAACGATATCCAAAGGCATCCTCCGAATAGGTATGTCCATAGATATGACAGGCATAGCCGCCGAATTCCGACAATACATACGGACGTTTATCCCGTCTTACACGAAGTGGCCAGAAATAATTATGCTCACTCCTGATGTCTCCTGCCTTTTGATCGAACCAGCCGCTTGCATGGTCCACCAACCTCGTCTTATCAATCTTCTTAATGATCTTGCTAAGCTCTGTACTATCAAACTGCCCCCAACCTTCATTAAACAATACCCACATAACGATACTAGGAACATTTCGAAGATGCCGAACTGTGTCTAAGCACTCCTTCTTCCATTCCGCTCTTCCACGCTTTTCTTTTCGACTGAAATACCAGTATTTATTGTCCTTTACATGCCTTCCAAGCCCTGGACATATGCCGACTAAATAGCAGACACGTACTAAGTCGTAACTATCTCCTCCGTTGACCATATCCTGCCACACAAGCATTCCAAGCTTATCACAGTGGTAATACCAGCGTAGCGGTTCCACCTTAACATGCTTTCTTATCATGTTGTATCCAAGCTCTTTCATGGATATGATATCATGAAGGAATGCGGCATCATTTGCCGGTGTATACAAACCATCTGGATAATATCCCTGATCCAATACTCCTTTTTGATAATAAGGACGGTTATTCAAATACAGGCAAGGATGTCTGTTTTTATCAAGCCCAATGCTAATTTTGCGCATGGCAAAATAACTGTCTACCGTATCCTTTCCTACCGTGATTGTCATTGTATAAAGATAAGGACGTTCCGGGCTCCAGCTTTCCATATCGGCATCTGCTGTCTCTACCGATAAAACGACGCCCTTCGCCTCACCGTCATAATGCACGATGGCACTTCCATTTTTATAAATGCTGATTGTCATCTGTTGAGGCTCGTCCTTTTTTGCGCCTTTTAGTATTGGCTTTATGGCAATGGACTTCTTATCATATTTTGGCGTTATGATCAAAGATTCAATATACGTTTCCGGCACCCACTCATACCAAACCGTCTGCCAGATTCCACTCTGCGGTGTATAGAACATGCCTCCATGGATTAGTTTCTGTTTTCCTCTGGCGTGATAGCTTGTATCAGTGTCATCCGTAACCCGCACTAAAAGTTCATTTTCTCCAACTTGGATGTGGTCTGTAATATCTACTGAAAATGGCAAATATCCGCCTGTATGCTTTTTCAACATACATCCATTCACATAGACCGTCGCCCTTTGATCTACTGCTCCAAAATGTAATAGAATCCTCTTTTTTTCAGGCTTTTCCTTGATATTGATATATCTGCGATACCATAGATATTCTCTTGGAAGTAAAAGACGTCTTACGGTAGACAATTCACTTTCTGGAGAAAATGGGACAAGGATCTTGCCTTGAAATTTCTTTGGTCTTTCCCTCTCCTTCTGAATGGAATAATCCCAGAATCCATTTAAAACTCTATAATTGCTTCGCACCATCTGGGGTCTTGGGTATTCATCTAACGGACACAACGTATCATAAGATGAGTTCTCTACAGCTTCATCTATTTGTTTTTTTAGAGCCTCTCCCCAAACCGTATACAGGGTATTCCTATTTTCCTTGTTTTTTCGTCTTCGCAAAGAACGAACTGTTCCAATCATAGTCATGTTCTCACCTACTTTTACTCAAAATTACTTTTATTCCATATTATATGATTATCTTTGACATATTATTATAGGTGTTTTAATCGTTAGTGGACTTCTCGCAAAAGAAATTTTCTATAAATAAAAAAAGCAACAAAAAAACAGGCATAGAAACCATAACGTTTCCTATGCCTGTACATAAGTTGCTATTATTTAATAACTTCCATTCCACCCATGTATGGACGAAGAGCTTCTGGAATTCTAACTGTTCCATCTGCTTGTAAGTTATTTTCTAAGAATGCGATTAACATTCTAGGTGGTGCTGCTACAGTGTTGTTTAATGTGTGAGCGAAGTATTTTCCATCTTCTCCTACAACACGGATTTTTAGACGACGAGCTTGTGCGTCACCTAAGTTAGAGCAGCTACCAACTTCGAAGTATTTCTTTTGTCTTGGAGACCAAGCTTCTACGTCGATAGATTTTACTTTAAGATCTGCAAGATCTCCAGAACAACATTCAAGTGTTCTTACTGGAATATCTAAGCTACGGAATAAATCTACAGTGTTTTGCCATAATTTATCGAACCACATTGGGCTTTCTTCTGGCTTACATACAACGATCATTTCTTGTTTTTCAAATTGGTGGATACGGTAAACACCACGTTCTTCAATACCATGAGCACCTTTTTCTTTTCTGAAACATGGAGAATAAGATGTTAATGTATGAGGAAGTGTTTCTTCTTTTACGATTGTATCGATATATTTACCAATCATGGAGTGTTCACTTGTACCGATTAAATATAAGTCTTCACCTTCGATTTTGTACATCATGGAATCCATTTCTGCAAAACTCATAACGCCTGTAACAACGTCGGAACGAATCATGAAAGGTGGTACACAATATGTGAATCCTCTATTGATCATAAAATCTCTTGCGTAAGAAATTACTGCAGAGTGAAGTCTTGCAATATCGCCCATTAAGTAGTAGAAGCCATTACCAGCAACTTTACGAGCAGAATCAAGATCTAAACCGTTGAATTTTTCCATGATTTCTGCATGGTATGGAATATCAAAATCAGGAACTACTGGTTCGCCATATTTTTGAACTTCAACATTTTCAGAATCATCTTTACCAATTGGTACAGAAGGATCGATGATGTTAGGAATTACCATCATTCTTGATTTTACTTCTTCTTGTAATTCTTTTTCTTTTGCTTCTAATTCAGCAAGGCGGTCAGCTTGTGCATTTACCTTTTGCTTGATTTCTTCCGCTTCTTCTTTTTTACCTTGTGCCATTAATGCACCGATTTGTTTACTTAATGTCTTACGTTCAGCTCTTAACTGATCTGCTTCTGCTTTCGCTTTACGACTTTGTGCATCTAATTCAATAACTTCATCAACTAATGGAAGTTTTTTATCTTGGAATTTGTTACGAATATTTTGTTTTACGATTTCTGGGTTTTCTCTGACAAATTTTAAATCTAACATATGTGTGTCCTCCAAATAAACTACGTCTTAATGTGAATCCGAAAAATGTAAGCTATGATTTGGCTAGTTGTTCCGTGTGAATGCACCTTTTCATTCCTTGGAATAAAAAAAGTGGCAACGCAGGAACCTCATTCCATGCATTCTAAATAAATGCATGGGACGAAAATAATTCCGCGTTGCCACCCAAATTGTCTATGAGTCATAGACCTCTTGTAGAGTACGTTAAAGAGTACTAACCTTCTGATTTATCACCAGCAGCTAAAAAAGTGGAACGATTTCTAATAAACACCGATTCGCACCACCCATCGGCTCTCTGTCGTTCTTTCGAAACCATAGCTTTTCTCATCGCTTATTTCTCTTATTACATTTTTACTCATTATATATCCTTTTATTACTTTTTGCAAGAAGAAAGTTTAATTAACATTACATCATATGCTTCCATCAACGCCTCATTGTCTACAATGACAATCTGATTTGTCAGTAAATTCAATGCTTCTCCTTTAATTCCGGCTAAGCTGATTTTTGTCTGACGGTTCTCTGCATTGAGTAATACGACGATCATTTCTCCTTTATACTCACGCTTAAATGCAAGCTGTTTACTTGTAATAGAAATAGTCTCATAATCTCCATACTGAAGTGCTTTTTCATGTTTATAAATCTGAACCAACATCTCATGAAGTAAAAAGAATTCATTTTTTATTGGTTCCTTAAACTTTGGACGAAGCTTATAATCACCGTCTTTCTTTTCTCCTTTTTCTCCCCATTCACTTCCATAGTAGATACATGGAACCCCTGGCATTGTAAAAAGAAGTGTATAAGCTAATGGCAATTCCTCCTCGTCTTTTAATATGCTTGCAATTCTGGATACATCATGATTATCAACAAAATTAAGCAACTTTAAACCTCGATAGATGCCATTTTGTCGCTTACTAAACTGTCGATTCAACGAGTAGTTGATTTCATACAAGTTTAAATCATTCAGGCTTGAATAAACTCCTTTATAGCATTCATAATTCGTACAAGATTGCAACATCTCCTGATTCACAAAGATATTATAATCTCCGAACAACACCTCTCCCGTTAATACGAAATCTTCTTTTAAGGACGTCGTAAACTCACGTAATCTCCGTAAGAACTGCTTGTCTATACAGTAGGCAACATCTACACGGAGCCCGTCAATTCCATAGTCCGTAATCCATTGCTTAATTGCTGAAAATAAATATTCCACGACCTCTTCATTATCTAAATTCAATTTTACTAAATCATAATGACCTTCCCATCCAACATAACCAAATCCATCCTTATATGGACTGTCTTCATTGAATCTTATATAAAACCAATCTTTGTAACGAGACCTATCACGATTTAATATTACATCTTGAAATGCAAAGAATCCCCTTCCAACATGATTGAATACGCCATCCAACATGATTCTTATTCCATTTTTATGTAAGCTTTCTGCTACTTCTTGAAAATCCCGGTTACTTCCAAGACGCACATCGACTTTGGTATACTCTCTCGTATCATAGCCATGCCGATCCGATTCAAATATGGGATTAAATAATATTACGTTTATTCCTAGTTCCTTATAATATGGAATCCAATCCAATACTTTCCGAATACGTGGGACAAGTCTGCCATTGTTCTTTTTCGGAGCACCGCAAAACCCTAAGGGGTAAATCTGATAGATAACACTTTCCTCATACCAACTCATAATATCCCTCCTACATAGTTTTTATTATACACCCGTATACTTTGACTTTCAAACAATTTAGGAAAATATTAGGATAAAGTACTTTGGCTTGTTGTTCATGTAAAAAGAGGACCAGCCTTATGCTAGTCCTCCTATTTATTATTTACAATACGTTAACACATTTTCCTTTGTGAATTCATATGTCTTGTACTGTACTGCTTTATCAGTAACATTATATTTCTTTAATGCTTCCGTATATTCTTTCTCGGATACCTTTTTATCCTTTAGATAGTACGTTATGTCGTACGTGTCTTCTCCGGTATCCTCATTGAATCCCATAATCATTTCTTTACTGGCAATACGTTCTGTTGTTCCATTTTCCATGATTAAGTATTGCTCATGTGTGTTTCCCATAGCATACTCAGTAGCCTTGATCACATTACTGTTCTTGTAATACTCAAACCATCCTGAATGTCCACTATCCCCCAAATGAACAAGGGCATCGTTATGATATGTGAATACGCTTGCACAGTTTGCAAGGCCATACATAGCGTCTAAGCCTTCAAGTAATAACTCTGGAATTCCATCATTATTCATATCTTGAATGGAAAACTGTAGTTCTCCTTCATAATCCGAAAAATATCTATCTTCTTGCACGTTCCCGTGTAACATCAATACTTTATATGCTTTTAACGCCTTTTTTACAGTGTAATTTCTCTTTGCCTCACTTTTTACCACTGCTACCGGCTGAATCCCAAGCAGCATGGCTACAAATACTGTAAATAGTACTTTTATTTGTCTTCTCATGTTCTATTCTCCATCCTCTACATAAATCGTTTCCCCTAATTTTGAAACCAGTCCATAACCAAGATCATATTCTTCCAGCTTGTTGTCGCTTTCTTCATACTCACTTTGGAACTTTTCATAGAGGGAGAAATAGTCTTCTTCACTTATGCTATTTTCTGTTGTTTCACTGCCGTGATAATAGCTATCTTCTTTGTTTGTATAATCATAACTAGAGAATTGGTCTTTGATCACAAGTGCGTTATTCTCTAATCCTACATAATAGTTTACAAGATAGATGGCATCTGAACTATACTCTCCTGTTTCCAGCATAAGCGTTCCTTCATTTTTCTTAAATCCAATATAGTCCATCTTAGCTAAATCACCGACTGCTTTCGTATCCACTTCAACTACTTTATTTCCATCGAATGTATAGCAATCAATAGAACTTACCTTTCCATTGGACTCGTTTTCCAAAAATAACTCTGCTATCTTGTCGCCATTGATATCCTGTGCAAAACAATTCATAATGCCATCCTCGTATTTCTTCTTAAGGATAAAATCTGCATATGCTTTTTGCATCTTTTGTGTCTTATCTTCAGAATACACAACCTCTTTCATTGTAAGTCCGCCAAAACGGCTTTCTTGGTTGATTTCAAATGTAGCTGTAAACCAGTCAAACTTAAAATCATCTCCTAGTTCTAAGTTTAACAACCCTTTCACTTCTACTTCTTTTTCAGAGACCTGCTTAACGGAATCTACTCGGACTCTAGTCGAGTGATGATATACTTCCTCTTTTTCATAAACAAAGCTGCCATCTCTAAGCTTTACCCCCTGATAATCTGCCTTTGCCGTAAGTCCTGAACCGAATGCATCCTTTAAATAAGCATCTGCATCTTCAACCTTGATGCTTACTTTATCTTCGGTATTCTTTTCTAGCCCATCAAAATGGAAATATGTAAGCATTACCTCTACGAACTCCATTTTTTCTTTATCTGTGGATATGACGCCCTGTTTTTCCATTACCAAATTACAATAATAGTTTCCGCCAATTATCTTCTTAAGCTTGTCACAATCTGTTTCAGAAATCGTATAATCTGTCACTGGATATGGTGTTGCTGTCGGCTCCGTTGTCTCCACTGTCTGTTCTTGTGCCTGATTCTTTCCTTGTTCTGCTCCAGAACAGCCGATCAAGCCCCAAGATGCAATTGCTAACATTGCACACATCTTTCGTATTGTCTTGTTTTTCATACTCTCTCCCTTTGTTTACATATTCTTTCGCTGTTTACACAGATATTCCATTTTACCAGTCGAAATGTTTTTAAGTCAAGTTATGACGAAATTTGTCTTGTTTGTTTTATCTGTACTAGGCCCACTTTGACTTGCACGCGGCATAAAAAAAACAGCCAAGTGTAGAATTACACCCGCTGTCTTTTCTCTTTGCTTAATTATTTACCACAACAGAATTTATATTTCATTCCGCTTCCACATGGACATTTGTCGTTTCTTCCGACTTTCTTTCCTTTGTGGATTGTCGTATTTACAGCACCAACTGCTGCTTCAATTTCTTCAATGTTGTTCATTTCGTTAGGGGAGAAACCTCTGTTTTCCCAGAAACGAGAACTGTTATATACATTTACTAATAAATCGATTACAACTTTTAATTGTTCTTCTTCCATCTCGATGCCGTAATCTTCTAATACTGTGATACCTTGAGATAACTCTTCTCCGAAGCAATATAAGTATTGGATTTCTGTACAGATTTTTTCTGTTAACATTTCATCTTCGATTACGTTATGTTCAAGATATACAACTAATGCTTCAAAAGCTTTACTTCTTTCGAAGAACTCTTCTCTTGCATAGCATAATAATACATCTTTTGCAGGTACATAGTAAGGTTTGTTTCCTTGCTTAGATTCTAAGATGGAAATTCCATTTTCTTCTAATACAGCTTCATGTACAAAACGATGATCTACTAATTTGTAGAAAATTTGTTTTACGCCGCTGATTAAATCGTAAACTTTAAGAATTTCTTCTTCATTCGTCTGTTGTTTGTTTTGTTCATTAAATGTTTTTACAACTTGTTCTACTGGAACTAATCCGTACATATTAACATTTGCTGTAATATAGTCGGATACAAGTTGGAAACGATCTCTTTTTTGTTTGAATTCTTTAGTAAATACTTTTTCATATAATGCTTTGATATCGTCTGGAATTAAGAATTCATTCTCATCTTCATTTTCTTCATTGACGAAATAAAATAGACTTTTATATAAATAAAGATAACTAATTAAATCATCTTCCACAAATGGTACGTTCTCTGTAAGCTTTCGTTCAAATAAGGCAAGTTCTCTTTCGTTTGCGAAAAATACTACTTTTTGTACATACTCTTCATTAATTATTGCCTCTTCTATTAAGCTGGTAAGATCGTCTTTTTTTAATTTACTATAGCCTTTTAACCCACTTGCCTTTGCAAGTTCTCTAAGGTCTGCTACTTTCTTTTTCGCTAATAATTCACGTATTAACATCTCTTACTCCTTTAGACAAAAAAATTCATTAATTACAATTATACCTTAAAATAAGATTTTATACAACTGGAAATGCGTTATCAATCTACATCTTCTTTATCAGATTGTCCATTGAGAGCCAATTATATGAAACGTTATCATACATTTATTGGATTATTTGCAAAGGAGCATGGTAATATGAATAATTACAAAGAGACGCCATTATGGCAAGATACTCTTCCGCTTGATGAACGAATCGATTACGTCATAAATGAAATGACATTAGAGGAGAAGGTACAATGCATGACCCCTGGAATCATCGATATTCCAAGGCTTCACATCAAAGCCTTCCACTTTGGCGGAGAAGCTGCCCATGGGATTGAGGCAAGGCATGATATGGAGTATAGTCCTGGGGAACCCGTACATACGACAGACTTTCCACAACCCATTGGATTAAGTCAGACTTGGGATACCGAATTGCTTGAACAAGTCGGTGAGGCCGTCGGCAATGAAGGACGAATTGTATATCAAAAAGAACAAAATGGAGGGCTTAGTCGTTGGGCTCCTACCATCGATATGGCAAGAGATCCAAGATGGGGACGCACCGAAGAATGTTATGGGGAAGACCCTTATCTTACAGGAACACTTTCCTCCTCTTATATTCAAGGATTACAAGGCCGGGACCCTTTTTATCTGCGTGTTGGTGCAACGTTAAAACATTTTTATGCCAACAATATGGAAACAGATCGTATATGTACAAGCTCCTCTATCGATCCACGCAATAAAAATGACTACTATCTCGAACCATTTTACCGCGCTATTACAAAAGGTCATGCAGAATCCTTAATGACCGCTTACAACGAAATCAACGGGATTCCCGCCATGCTCAATAAAGAAGTTCAAACATTAGTAAAAGACACTTGGGGACTTCGAGGCCACGTCGTAACAGACGGACTGGATGTGAATCAGACCGTCAATGATCATCACTTTTTCAAGACTCACGAAGAAACAATCAAGTACGGCCTTCTTGCCGGCATCGATTGTTTCACTGATGATACGGATTATATACGTGATACCGTTAAAAGTGCATTGGACAAGCAATTGATTACCGAAGAAGATCTAAACAAAGCATTGCGCCGACAATTTTCAACCCGTATACGCCTAGGTCTCTATGATGCCGATTCCTCTAAGAACCCTTATGCCCATGTAGATGAATCACTGCTCGGAAGCAAACAGCATGCTTCACTTGCCTTAAAAGCGGCGGAAGAATCATTAGTCCTATTAAAAAATGACAACAATACGCTTCCTCTTGCTTTCCCTGATAAGAATAAGAAAATTGCTGTTGTCGGTCCACTCTCTGATGTCTGGAACAAGGACTGGTACGGTGGTCTTCCTATGGAAGAAGTCACAATCTTAGACGGCTTGAAAGAGCTTTGCCCTGATTACGACTTTCTTCATGACAATAGTTTAAACCATGTAAAACTTCGCATCGGCAATGGCTATGTTGGTATTGATGAAAATAATAACGCCATCCTGACAGTAAATGAAAAAGCCACCGTGTTTATCCATACCGACTGGGGAAATAATAACCATACCTTTGTATGCCGAGATACTGGCAATTATTTAAAAGCACCAGTAAGTGGCGGAATTATAAGTGCAACAAAAAATGAAGCATTTGGCTGGTATATCACCGAAAGTTTCCATATCGAGCATTCTAACTCTTGCTGCACCTTTTTTTCTTGGAACAACATTCCAATTACGGTTACGAAAGAAGGATACCTTACTGCGGATGAATCTGCAGAGACAGGGCTCTTTGTAACCATGGAGCTTATAGAAGACCATGTTGCTTCCTCTGTTTCCCTTGCAAAAGAGGCTACTACCGTCATTGTCTGCCTGGGCTGCCACCCTATGATTAACGGTAAGGAGGAAGTAGACCGACCAGACATTTTGCTTCCAGAAAGCCAACAGGCACTCCTTGAGCAACTCTACAAAGTTAACAAGAATATCATCCTTATACTGACTGCCAACTATCCTTATGCCATCGATTGGGCTAAGGCACATATTCCTGCAATCTTGCTTACGCCTACAGGAGCCCAGTGCCTCGGTCGTGCTGTTGCCAATGCAATCTTTGGAGTCATCTCGCCTTCCGGAAGACTTAGTATGACGTGGTATAAGAAGGATACTCTTCTTCCACCAATGACAGATTATGATATTATCAAGTCAAAGCGTACCTATCAGTATTACGATGAGGAAGTACTTTACCCGTTCGGTCACGGCCTTTCCTACGGAACTTTTCGCTATCATGACTTGCAGATTCATAAGGAAACGGATGCATTACAAGTGCAGTGTACGGTCACAAGAAGCGATGCAGGATTTTCAAGCGAACATGACATTTGCGATGACGTGGTTGAACTGTATGTAACAAAACCAGCACTGAGAACGAACTGTCCGCTTCGTCAGCTTAAAGCATTTACAAGGATTCCTCTTGCTCCTTCTAACTCACAGAAAGTTACCTTTACGATTCCTTATGAGGACCTTTCCTCTTACGATACGATTCTTTCAAGAAAACGACTTGTTCCTGGGGACTATACGTTTTTTATTGGTTCATCCAGTCTGTCTGTGAACTTAGAAGCGACTTGTTATCTTGACGGAGAGGATTCCTGTTTCCGTAATCCTTATGAGATGACACTTGCGACCCATTATGATGATTACGATAATGCAATGATTTATCGAGGCTATGGAGAGTTCGAGGCAGTCTACCCAAGAAATAGCGCCTTGTCCACAACCTTGGTTTTTCAGGACTTTGCATTTAATTCACTTCCCACATCCTTATTCCTGGAAGCCAACGTTTTTACGACTACCTTCGTTACCGTCACCTTGGGCGGTTTTGTCATTGCGACACAGATTCTTCCTTGCAAAGATGGCTTCCACTTTTTTAGGCTTCCATTTTCTAAAGGTTCGATTCCAAGGAACAGTACGGCTACACTTACGATTTCTTTTGTAGGAAATCTCGCCTGTACAAGATTATATTTCAAATAAATACCTTTGTTTTCCAGTATGCATTTGTAATTCTTCCCTTTATAATTTGGCTTAGGATAAGTTACATTTTGCAAGGAGAACACCAGATGAAATACCTAAAGGCAACCCCAAGAGATTTTGCTCTATATTACGATACCTTCTATCGCTTAACCCAAGATAGTTCGGTTTCTTTTATACAGGAAAAAGAACAAGATTTCCGCCCTTACCCCACATTTAACAAAGCTGCCTTTTACTCTGCAATTGGGCAAGGTAATATCGATCAAGTAGACAAATTACTACAGGAAAATTTTATATACATAATTAATGATGTAGGAGAGTCCTCGATACGCGCACACAAACAAAAGATTCAGTCTTCAATTGAAGCAATCACTTTATTTCTATTACAAAATGAAATTTCTGAAGAAATAGTCAACTATATGAGTAGACATTTTCTGTCTGCTCTTTATGATGCAACTACAGCCAATCAATCAAACTTTATTCATTATTTGGCTATCAAAGAATTCACCAGGCTTTCTTTAGAATACCAACACCCTTTTCCAGTTTCAGATGAAATCAAACAATGTATTTTTTATATGTGTAATCATGATATGAAAAAGGCAACATTGTCAGAGATTGCTTCTAGTGTCGGAATGAATGAACGCCAATTATCTAAGCTGTTTCAGAATGAACTAAACCAATCGATTCACACATTCTTCCACATGCAGCGTATCGCGTTTAGCAAATTTTATATTGCTTATAGCGACTTGCCTTTTGCTAAGGTTGCCACGTTATTTCATTATTCTGATATTGCTTACTATTCAAAGCTATTCAAACAATATACAGACTATACTCCGAAAGATTTCCGCAACCAGTATGCAATAGAACGAAAAGCCCTTATTGTAAAGTCTGTGAAGCTTTTTGAGGACTAAAGAAACGTATAAGAACTAAAAAGGCCGTCTGTGCATATTATATTGCACGGACCGCCTTTTTTAGTTTGCATTATAATTCAATCAATAGACGATTTGCAGTTCTTTTGAGAAATGATTTAGTACTTCGACTCCTGTTTTAGTAACAAGTACAAGATCTTCAATTCTTATCCCTAACTCTCCTAGCAGATAGATTCCTGGCTCTATAGAGAAAATCATTCCTTCTTTGGCAACTCCCTTTGCAGTGCTAGAGACATCTCCATATTCATGTACTTGAGTTCCGATAAAGTGCCCAAGCCTATGAGTGAAGTTCTTTCCATATCCTGCGTCTTCGATTACCTGCCTTGCAGCCTTGTCAATGTCACACAATGGGATTCCTGGCGCGATCATATTCTCTGCCTGCTGCTGTGCTTTCTTTACAATTTCATATATTTGCTCCTCTCTCTTTGACACATGGTCATAAAAGAAAGTTCGAGTCATATCAGAACAATAGTAATTTTTCCTGCAGCCTACATCAAGCAAAACACAATCCCCCGGACGCAACCATTCATCCTTTGGTGCATAATGGCCAACTGCTGCATTCTTTCCAAATCCAACTAGCGGTGCGAAGGCATTACCTTCTGCTCCTAAATCACGGTAAATACTTTCAAATTGCTCGGCTAACAGCCGTTCAGTGATTCCTTCTTTTATACAATCACAAAATCGATTCATGGCAATATCGTTGATTCTAGATGCTTCCCGCATGGCCTCAATCTCTTCTTTATCCTTTAAAGCCCGTACGATATCCACACAAATGGATGCATTGACATAAGCTTTTGCAGCCTTCAACTCCATCATATGCAATAAGAATTTAGCACATAGATCTTTGTCCACGCCCAAAGTCTTTTCATGGTCAATTAGCTTTACAATTTTAGCAACTCCATCCTCGGTATCTGCATACCAGATTTTTTCTACGCCAAGATCTTCTGGAACTGTGAATAACTCATTGATCACCATTGCGTTTTCACCATTTCGACTTATGTAAAGTGCGAAAAAACGCTCTCCTGGGTCCAACATCCGCCCCGTCAAATAAAAAATAGAGTATGGATCCGTAATCAACATCTGTTCTAATCTTCTTTGCTCCAGTTCATTTAGCACTTTTGCTAATCGGTCTGTTCTCATATTTTCACTCTTTTCTATTATTTTACGATATGACATGCCACCCTATGCCGTTCTCCAACTTCTTTCAGCTGCGGAAACTCCTCCTTACATTTATCAATTGCATATGGGCAACGCTCTGCAAAGCGACAACATTGTTTTGGATTAATCGGGCTTGGAATCTCTCCTTTAATCGGAATCCTTTCCTTTGTTCTTGCCTCTAGTGGATCTGCAACCGGAATTGACGAAAGAAGTGCCTGCGTATATGGATGCTGTGGGTTCTTATATAGTTCATCCGTATCTGCCTCCTCTACAATCGTTCCCAAATACATAACAATTACCCGATCCGAGATATAACGCACTACGCTTAAATCATGGGCAATAAACAAATAGGTAAGATTCAGTTCTTTCTGCAGATTCTTAAGCATATTGATTACCTGCGCCTGAATCGATACATCCAGTGCTGAAATTGGCTCATCGCACACGATAAATTCTGGATTTACTGATAATGCCCTAGCAATTCCTATTCTCTGTCTCTGACCTCCACTAAACTCATGAGCAAACCGTGACATATGCTCTTTACTAAGTCCTACACGATGTAACAGTTGTTCTACTTTTTCTTCGATTTCCTTTTCCGAATACATCTCATGCTCTTTCATTCCTTCTGCTACGATTTCTCGAACTGTCATTCTAGGATTTAAAGAAGAATAGGGATTTTGAAAAATCATCTGTACTTGCTTGCAATATTCTTTCTTTTCCTGTTTTGTAAGAGAGGAAAGCTTTCTCTTTTTGTAATAAATGTCACCATTGGTAATATCGTAAAGCCTTACAATGAGACGTCCTAATGTTGATTTACCACAACCAGACTCACCAACAAGTCCTACTGTTTCCCCTTGATATATTTCAAAACTAACATCATCAACAGCCTTTAGTGTTTCTTTCTTATTGATTCGAAAATACTTGCATGCATGCTCTACTTTAAGAAGAGGCAGCTTGTTTAAGTTTGTCACTTTGCTCATCTTCTTGCTCCCCTTTCCCTTTTTTTACTACAGCCAGATCCACCTTTGGTGCTCCTTTATGTTCCAGCCAGCAACATGTTTTATGTATTTTATCTACCTCATACTCTTTTGGCATTCTGTCATAGCAAATCTTCATAGCATACTCACATCTTGCAGCAAATGGACACCCTTTCGGTGGTGCAAACAAGTCAGGAGGTGTTCCTTCAATCGGTGTCAACTCCTTAGACTTATCCATATCTAGTCTCGCAATTGACTGTAATAAGCCTTTTGTATAGGGATGCCTTGTCTCATAAAAGATTTCTTCTGCTTTTCCTCGTTCCAAAATCTTTCCGCCATACATAACAAGCACACGGTCGCACAGCTTTGCAATGACCCCCAAGTCGTGGGTAATGATAATTACTGATGTATTATGCTTTTTTCTTAAATCCACTAATAGATCTAATATCTGTGCCTCAATTGTTACATCCAATGAAGTTGTCGGCTCATCTGCAATGATGATGCTTGGCTTTGCAACCAATGCAATTGCAATCATGACACGCTGCTTCATACCACCGCTCAATTCATGTGGGTATTGTTTATATCGTCTTTCAGCATCGGAAATTCCTACTTCCCTTAGCACTTCTAATGCTTTTTCTTTCTTTTGCTTTTTAGTCATGCTTTGACTATTCAGAAAACGTTCTTCAATCTGACGACCAATTTTCATCGTGGGATTTAAAGAAGTCATTGGATCTTGAAAGATAAATCCGATTTCGTTTCCACGTATCTTTTTCATCTCTCTTTCTGGTTGTTTTAATATATCTTTTCCCTTATATAGAATTTCACCACCTTCCAAAAAGCCAGGTGGTTCCGGATTCAGCCTCAAAATACATTGGCTTGTCACGCTTTTTCCACAGCCCGACTCACCAACGATTCCTAGTATTTCACCCTCATTTACGGTAAAACTTATATCTCTAACAGATTTTACTGTTCCACCATATGTGCGAAATGAATATGACAAATGCTTTACTTCCAATAAATGTTCCATTTACTTCCCCCCTACTCTATTCCTCTTAATTTTGGATCAAATGCATCTCTCAGTCCATCACCTAACAGATTTAACGACAACATTGACGTGCATATAAAGAAAGATGGGATAAATAATAAATGTGGTGCAACACGAAGCATCTTCACGCCCTCTTTGGCAAGTACGCCCCAGCTACAATTTGGTGGTGTAATTCCCAAGCCAATAAAACTTAAGAATGCTTCTTGGAAAATAGCATTTGGAATTGCCATTGTAAGATTGGTAATGATCAGACCTAATATATTGGGCAGGATGTGCTTTACAATAATCTTCATATTGCTAACACCTAACACTTTGGCTGCTGCAACAAAATCTTCTTCCTTTAGCTTCAGTACTTCACCTCTTACAAAACGACAAGTTCCAATCCATCCGACGATAACCATAGCGATAATCAGGCAATGGATGCCAGAGCCTAATACGACAGATACCAAGATTACGATAATTAAGTTAGGTATACCGTAAATGACATCAACTGCTCTCATAATGATCATATCTAACTTTCCACCATAAAAGCCAGACAAGCCGCCGATGATGCAGCCAACTACAGTATTAATTAACGTTGCAAGGAAACCTATCGTAAGCGAGACCCTTGCTCCCATCCAAAGCCTTACCCATAAATCCCTTCCAAGGGAGTCGCAGCCGAACCAATGCTTAAATGACATTTTTGCATTCATATCGGCCACGCTTTGATCAACATAATTATATTTGCTTAAGATTGGTGCAAAGATGGCCAATACAATATAGAGGCAAATGATGACCAAAGAAACTAGCGCCACTTTATTCTTTTTTATACGAATCCAAGCATCCTGAAGATAGCTGACAACCGGTCTTGACATCGAATCCATTTGCTCAAAGTTCTTACCTACTACCGTAAACTCTTCCTTTGAAATTGTAATTTCTTCCATACTTCCACCTACCTTTCCGCAATTCTAATTTGTGGATTTACCAATCCATATAAAATATCAACAATCATGTTAGCACAAACTAAAAATGACCCATAGAAAATCGTCATACCTAGGATTACAGTGTAATCCAGTGTCTGAACGCTCTCTACATAATATTTTCCCATTCCAGGTATTGCATAAATGGATTCAATAACGAAAGTTCCTGTAAGGACACTGGCAACCACAGGACCAAGCACGGTCATTACCGGCATGATTGCATTACGAATCTCATGCCTTGTGATAATACGTAATCTGCCTAATCCTTTGGACTTCGCGGTCTTAATGTAATCCTGATGCAATACTTCTAACATGCTTGCCCTCATAAGCCTTGATACCATTGCAAGCGTGTAGAATCCAACACCAATGGATGGAAGAATCGTATAGATGATTCCTTTATACTGAGCCACCGGAAGGAGGCCCCATCGAATACCAAAGAAATACTGCAATATACTTCCCACGATAAAATCTGGGACTGACGTTCCTAAAATAGCAATCACAATACATACAAAATCTATTTTCTTTCCACGGTTCAGTGCAGCCAATATTCCAAGTACCAATCCAACGGAGATTGAAAGAGTAAGTGCACGAATTCCCAAATCAAAGGAATACGGAAAAGATGTCTTTATAATGCTGTTTACTGTCTGGTTTGCATACTTAATCGAATAACCAAAGTTTCCATGCAGGATATTGCCCATGTATGTGACATACTGTTCTGGAAGCGACTTATCAAATCCATAATAAGCCTCTAAATTCGCTTTGATTTCCGGAGTCAGTTTCTCACTGCTGAAAGGATCTCCCGGCATCATTCTGACCAAACAGAACACAACAGTTACTAACAACCAGATTGTTACAATAGAAATTCCAATTCTCTTTACTATGTACTTTACCAATGCTGCACCTCCCCTCTTTTTCTATCTATTATTCTGTAATGTCTGCATACATATAGTCATAGTTGATACCTACAAAATACGTCTTAAGGTTCTTTAACTTATCACTTACAAGCATTTCTTTTCTTCGTAATTGCAAAGGTACTACGGCACCATCTTCACATAATGTCTTTTCTGCTGTAAACAGGCTGTCCATTCTTTCTTTTGGATCTGTCGTTACAACGGCTTTTGCCATTGCATCATCGTAAGTCTTACTGTTATAAGATCCTTCATTATATGGTGATGTTGAAATAAACAATTCAAGATAAGAATATGGGTCAGAATAATCTGGTACCCATCCGGATACTACCATCTGGAATTCATGTTTTGCTTCCATTTCAAGACGTTGTTTATATGGTACCTGTTTGATTGTTATTTTGATTCCTAACGTTTTTTCTAACTGTGACTGGATAACTTCTACCTCTTTTTTTGCTGTCTCAGTATCAGAAGTTAACAGCTCTAAATTAATATCAGAAGCCTGACTCAGCTTTAACTCGCTTAATGCAGTATTCAGATATTCTTTTGCCTTTGCCTCATCGCCTTCAACAGGAAATGCCTCATATGGATACTCTGTGCCGTAATCACCTGATACACCTTTTACTTGTGGAAGGACATATCTTGTATTGGCCTCATATATTCCATTTGTCGTAAGCTGAATATAATCTTTACGGTTTAATGCATAGTTGATTGCCAATCTTAAGTTCTTGTTGCTTAAAGGATTAGAACCATCCATATTCAAGCGGATAAAATCATTTGCACCGTCATAATACTGTACGGTCTTTCCTGTATAGTTTGCACTGAGTTCTGTTGGAACATCTACAAAATCAAGTTCTCCCTGCTCATACATCGCAACTTGCGTATTAGAATCTGCAACTGTGATAATTTCAACTTCATCAAGCTTAATGTTATCAGCATCCCAGTAATCTTTATTTTTCTTTAAAATGATACGGTCTCCATGTTTCCACTCGCTTACAACAAAAGGTCCATTATATACATTGTTTTCAGGTTCACCTGCGAAATCTTTACCATACTTCTTTACTAAGTCTTCCCTGCAAGGTGCAAAAGAGGCCATACTCAACATGCTTAAGAAATACTCTGCCTGATACTCTAAGGTGATTTCTAATGTTGTATCATCAATCGCCTTAACTCCAAGCTCTTCTGGTTTCATTTTTCCTGTATTAACGTTATTACCGTTTTTAAGTACTAAACCGATAAATGCATATTCCGATGCCGTTTCAGGATCCATTAAACGTTGCATGCCATAGACAAAATCTTGTGCTTTGATTGGCTGACCATCACTCCATTTAATGTCTTTTCTAAGATGGAATGTATATGTAAGTCCATCGTCAGACATTTCATAGGACTCGGCCATTGCAGGCTTTACTTCGCCTTCACAGTTTCTCATCAGTCCATCGAAAATATGATATTCTACAGTTGCACTTGGAATTGAGTTGGATAACTGCGGGTCGAGTGTTGGCGGTTCTGCTGTCAATGCATAACGAAGTGTCTTCGTCTTAGTTGCTGAGGCTGTACTATTTGCCTCTGTTTCTGCCGAATTCGGTGTGGAGCAGCCTGCTGCTGTACTAAGTATCATAACTGCTGCTAGTATTCCTGCTACAATTTTTTTCATTTTACATTCCTTCTTTCTTTTATATTTCAATTAATTCATTGCTAGCGCTTATTAAGTTTTCATATCCATCTTCTGTAATTAGGAGCTGATCTTCCACTCGGATGCCACCCCACCCCGGAATATAAATCCCTGGTTCAACGGTAGTCACATTATTTTCTTGTAAAATAGATTCCGAGCGGGCTCCTAACCTCGGATATTCATGTACGAACATTCCAATTCCATGTCCGATTCCTGTATAATGATATTCAAAATATTCGGTATCCTGAACTGCCTGTAAGGATGCCTCATATACTTCTTTTCCTGTAACACCAGGCCTTAAAACTGCCTCTGCATCCAACGTCATCTTTCTTGCTATCTCATATACTTCCCTTTGTTTTTTATTTGCTTTTCCTACAACGATTGTCCTAGTCATATCGGATAGATACCCTTTATACTGACATCCATAATCCATTAAGACGAAATCTCCATATTCTACTGCCTTTGATGATGGAATTCCATGTAACAAAGAGGTTCTTGCACCGCTAACTACAATTTGACCATAAGGCTTGATATCTGCTCCCTCCATAACCATATAATGCGCAAGCCTTGAGGCAATTTCCTTCTCCGTCATTCCAACTTTGATATCCTTTATAATCTTTTCAAAGGCTCTTGATGCGATATCACAGGCCGCACGCAGACACTCAATCTCCTCTTCGGTCTTAACCATACGAAATCCATCAATGACACTTGTCGTAGGAACCATTGTTGCTTTTACATATTCCATAATTTCTTTATATTCCAAATAAGAAATCGCATCTGCCTCGAATCCAATGGTATCTACATTCATGTTCTCTGCTAATGAGGCTAATGTCTTTCCCATCGTATTATTAGCCACTCTCCAATTAACAATCTCATACCCAGAACATTCATATTCTGCCTGTTCGGTATATCTTGGATCTGTAATAAAATATTTTTTCCTCTTAGAAATAAACAAGTATGAATCGTCACCTGTATAGCCGCTAATGTAACGTACATTTTCTGGCTTACACACATAAAACCCCTCTAAATTATGTTCTTCCATATAGGAGATCAATTTATCAATATGCATCCCAACTCCCCTTTCCCTTTAACATTTTTATACCTAGGTATAAAAAAAGATGTCTTTTGCAAATACAAAAGACATCTTCGTCAAACGCTTTCTTTCATTTAAGAATATACTATTCTTACCTCAAAACCCAAGACGTGTCAACTTTTTCCATAAAAACCTTGTGAATTTAATTTAATTGCCAATTTAAACTTAACAATTTTAGTTTTATTCAAAGATTGTCGACAAACGAGAGAAACACGCTCTGCGAGTTTCTCTCGTTTAAGCGGCAGTCTCCAAGGTCATGCACACAGGACTTTGGCTCGTTGCCCGCGTAAGAAAAAAGCCCTTCCTTGGCAAGGGAAGGGCTTCCAACTAATGTCTGTGTTCTGGCTTCTGGCTAGGAAGTCAGTTACCTTAAGATATTTGGGGTACTTTCGGCATAATTTTATATTAAGCTTTCATATAAAGCTGTAATATCAGCTACACTTGTGTCCTTTGGATTTCCTGGACGACAGGCATCATCGTAAGCAGATTGTGCTAAGAAAGGAATGTCCTCTCTCTTTACGATTTCCTTTAAGTTCGCAGGAATTCCAACATCTTGACCTAATTTACGTACAGCATCCACTGCTGCTTTGCGGTACTCACTTTGTGTCATCGTTTCTGTACCGATAACTCCCATCGCTTTTGCGATATCTCTGTATTTTTCCCCAGTAGCTTCTGCATTATATTCCATTACGGTTGGAAGGATAATGGCATTGGCAACCCCATGTGGCGTATCATAAAGTGCACCTAAAGGATGTGCCATAGAGTGAACGATTCCAAGACCTACATTGGAAAAGCCCATTCCAGCTATATATTGTCCAAGAGCCATACCCTCTCTGCCTTCTTTTGTATTGGCAACGGCACCTCTTAGATTCTTACTGATGATTTCAATTGCTTTTAAATGGAACATATCAGAAAGTTCCCATGCTCCTGCTGTAATATATCCTTCAATTGCATGAGTAAGTGCATCCATGCCAGTTGCAGCCGTTAAGCCTTTTGGCATAGAAGACATCATATCAGGATCAACAAATGCTACGACAGGAATGTCATGAGGATCTACACAAACCATCTTACGGTCCTTCTCAGCATCCGTAATAACATAGTTAATTGTTACTTCAGCTGCTGTACCTGCAGTTGTTGGAACTGCAAAAACCGGTACACATTTATTCTTAGTGTCTGCGACACCTTCTAAACTTCTAACATCTTCAAATTCTGGATTGTTAATGATAATCCCGATTGCCTTTGCAGTATCCATGGAGGAACCTCCACCGATTGCGATTAAATAATCAACTCCTGCTTCCTTAAATGCTGCTACACCGTGCTGAACATTTGTAATCGTTGGATTAGGCTTGATATCTGAATATAGCTCATACGCTAATCCATTCTTTTCTAATACATCTAACACTTTTTGTGTTACACCAAACTTCACTAAATCAGGATCTGAACATACAAATGCTTTTTTAAAGCCTCTTCCTTTTGCTTCTTCGGCAATACTTTCAATTGCGCCTGCTCCATGATAAGAGGTCTCATTAAGTATAAATCTGTTAGCCATTCTATCGTCATCCTTTCAATCCGTATTATAGTTTAATTACTAAACTATATTTAGTATACAGAAAGAAAGAAAAGAATAATACCCTAAAAAACGTATATAAAAGTTGTGTTTTTTTGTGTTTTTTCGTGACTAATCTACATCTGTTTTTTTACTATCTTTGCTGCTAGACTTTTCATGATGTTCTGGATTACTTTTAACTCTTCCTCGTTTTTAACGATAGACTTAATTTCATTCGATAAATTATTATATAATTCATCGTCTCCCTTAATAATCTGCTTTCCTTTTTCCGTAAGCCTAACGTAAGAAACGCGTCGATCTTCTACACTTTTTTCTTTCTCAACGAGTCCCATAGAAATTAATTTTCGAATCATAACGGAAACTGCCGGCTTCGTAATGTTAAGTTCATCAGCAATGATCGTAAAATTCGGATTTTTTAGTTCATTTATCGTGCAAAGGTAATAATAATCGTTACTGCTGAATTTGCTTACCTCTTCTTCTGTCATAATCGTATTTAGCTTTTTCATTGTTTCTTTCCATAAATAATTTACAAGTATGGAAAAGTTCTCTTCCATCAAAGATCTGCCTCCAAAATTTTTTTCTCAATTAGTACTATTACTTTAATATATTTTTAAAAAAATCACAACAACCATATAACTTAAGCGCTTTTAAATTTGATATATATGAAAGATTTTTTATATATACTCCCTATCTCTTACTATGATATGATACGTTATGTAATCAAGTTTCCTCTGATGCTACCCATTCTCCCTCAATGGTAGCAAAAATAAAATAATTGTTTAATGAATTGTTTTTTAATCTCACCTAGGGTGTTAATGTACGAATTCCAGAGTACATTAGCACCTTTTCCCTTTATAACGGAAAACAGCACCTAGCATGTTTTGCTTAGGTGCTGCTGCTTTACAAGTAAAAAGCCTACCAACACTCTGTATTTTCAATACCAAGTTCTTCTGGATTAAATACCGGCTCTTTTCCTGCTTTTTTCTGTTCCTTATAATCTTTTAATGCTTTTATTGCAATTGGATATAACAAGATGATTGCAATGATATTTACAATCGCCATAAAGCCCATCAAGATATCTGCCAAATTCCATACAGTATCAAAGCTTGCCACAGATCCTAACACGATTGCACCTATGCAAAATAGACGGAATACGAACAATAATACCTTATTATCTTTGATAAATCGTAAGTTTGATTCGGCATAGCAATAGTTTCCTATCATTGAACTAAAGGCAAAGAAGATAATGGATATGATGATAAAATGAATTCCGATCTCGCCAACTTGGGATTTAACTGCCTGCTGTACAAGCGGGATTCCAGTTTCACCATTTCCAAGACCATATACTAAGATCATCATAGCCGTCGTCGTACAAATCAATAAAGTATCGATATATACGGAACACCTCAAAACTCAATTTTTGTAAATCCTGTTGCAACTGAATATCCGCTAAA
>CAJMNR010000037.1 GCA_905214875.1 uncultured bacterium
AGTATCGCCTTGCCAAGGCGAGGGTCGCGGGTTCGAATCCCGTCTCGCGCTTACTAAATAGGTCTCACAACTATAGAGAAATGAATAGTTGTGAGGCTTTTTTCGTGTTTAGTCAATTCACTGAACTTCATTATGAAGTTATAAAGTAATTGTTTACATCATACCACCCCCCATAAATATTCAAAAAAAACCCAAAAACTACCATATATGTAAGAAGACAAAATGTGGTATATTCAAACTGTACAAAAGAAAAAGGGGAGTCAGAAAGAAATGAAATCAATTAAGTCAAAGTTAATGCTGTGTTTTACAACTATGACGTTCTTGATTTGTGTCGGATTAGGTGCCGGCGCATTTGTAATTGCAGTATTAAGTACAAGTAAAATGGTTGGTCGAGATCTTAAAGCGTTTGCGGACCAAACAGCATATTCGGTTCAGGTTGTTGTTGCACAAGAGTTAAAAATGCTACAAGCAATAGCGGCAAATGGAATCTTCAAAACAGAAGGTGTAGATCCAAATATGAAATTAGGCTTGCTAAAAGAGCAAGTTGAAAGTGTGGGATGTTCAAAACTTGGACTTTCCGATTTGAACGGAAATATTACGTATCATGATGGAACAACAGATGATATTAGTAAGGAAGAATATTTTAAAAGTGCTGTAGCGGGAGTAAGCTACATATCAGATCCAATGAAAAACTCAGATGATGGAACTGTAGATATGGTGTATGCGGTCCCTATAACATCCAATGAGAAAGTAACTGGAGTTATCGTATCTCGAGTAGACGGCAGCAGATTAAGCCATATTGTAAATGGCAACACGTTTGGCGAAACAGGAACAGCCTTTATGATTAGTCAAGATGGAACGTTCATTGCACATCAAGATATTTCTTATGTGGAAAATCAATATAATCCAATTACAGAAGGTAAACACGATGGCCTGATAGATGTAGTTGAAACTATGTTGGCGAATGAATCTGGGAGAAAAGAATACAGAATTAATGGTGAGCGTTTTCAACTCGGATATTCTAAGATTATGGGAACAAACTGGTGGGTTGCAGTCAGTGTAGAGCATAATGAGATTTATGCAGCATTAATTTCTCAAATTCTTCAGCTTTCAATTGGAACGCTTTTATTCACGGGAATTTCAGCATGTGTAGTTTATGTTATAGCGAGCGGTCTTGCAAAAATAATTACAAAAACATATGGATACATTGGCAATATTGCCGAAGGTGATCTTAGAATAAAAGTAGAAGATACTTTCATTAAACGAAAAGATGAAATTGGTAATATGGCAAGAGCAATTGAAACAATGCAGGAATCCGTTGGAAGCATTGTAAAAGGAATCCAAATGAACTCCGAAGAGTTAGGGGATAAGTCCAATGAGTTAACAGCGAATTCCGATGCGATTGCAAAACTTTCTGAAAGTATTACAGAGGCAATTTCTGAAATCGCAGCTGGAACAGGATCTCAAGCAAATGAACTTGTAGCAATTACTAGTTTATTAGAAGTATTTAATGAAAAAATGTTAGTAATGAGCGAGCAGATGGAAGATGTGGATCATACGTCTAGAAGAATTGATACCATGGCAGTGAAGAGTTCAGGTGAGATGCATGAACTTACTGAATCGGTATATGACATCAGAAAGATGTTCGAACTATTTGAAGGTAGCATTACTACATTAAATAAGAGTATTATAGAAATCAATAGTATGACAAATCTGATTACGGATGTTGCGAATCAGACAAATCTCCTTGCCTTAAATGCATCTATTGAAGCAGCAAGAGCAGGAGAAGCTGGAAGAGGATTTGCCGTAGTTGCGGAAGAGATTGGTTCTTTAGCGGAACAATCGAGAAAATCATCAGAACAGATTAATAAAATGTTAAGTAGTATTACAGAAAATACGGACGCATTAGTACGTGACGCAAAAGGTATGGGAAATGAATTAAATAACCAGATTGCCACAATCGGAAATGCGGTAGATACATTTAAATTGATTATCGATGATATTGCACAGGTAATTCCAAAGATTCAGAAAGCAAAAGATTCTGAACAAGAAATCAATAAAGCTAAGAATATGGTATTAGAAAAGATTGATGAGCTATCTTCCGTATCAGAAGAAATCAGTGCTTCTACGGAAGAGATTTCTGCTTCGATTGTAGAAATGAATCAATCAATCATTACGGTGGCAGAATCAGCAAAACACTTAAATGGAATGACAGAAGAAATGAGTAAACAAGCAAATAGGTTTACAGTATAAAATGAAACGCCTGCCTTGGTTTCTACTAAGGCAGGCGTTTTAGCTTGTCGACAAGCTTTGGATGAAAGTTCTTATTCGTCTACACTCTGAAATGCTTGCCTGAAGGCTAAAAGAGAAGAAGGAAAGACATGGTTTAAAATGTAATAACATGGTAAAATTAAAGTATCTATATCATGAATATGAGGGGGAGAAGGATGAAACAGGAGAAAATCTTAGAATTATTAAAGGATATGTCATTGGAGGAGAAAATTGACCAGTTATTGCAGCTAGGTGCAAATTATTTTAAAGAGGGTGCTGTACTTACTGGGCCAGAAGCTGAGATAGGGATTACAGAGGAAGAGATAGGAAGATGTGGCTCGGTATTGTCACTTTATGGTGCCGAGAACATAAAAAAGGCTCAAGATAGAATAATGAAACAACAGCCACACCATATTCCAGCACTATTTATGTATGATGTCATCCATGGACTAAAGACAATCAATCCGGTACCAATTGCATTAGGCTGTACATATAATGAAAAGTTAATTAAAGAAGGAGCGGCCATGAATGCCAAGGAAGCCGCTGTCTCTGGGTTGCATGTTGTATTTTCTCCAATGTCTGATCTTTGTCGTGATCCAAGATGGGGACGGGTCGTGGAAGGCACTGGAGAAGATAAATACTTAAATAGTGTCTGTACGAAAGCAATGGTAGAAGGGTTTCAAGGAGAAACTCCAAAGGAGAAATATAAAGTTGGAGCGTGCGTGAAGCATTTTGCCGCCTATGGAAGGCCGGAAGCTGGACGTGACTATAGTGCGGTAGAGCTTTCAAATCGTACGCTATTAGAAGATTATCTTCCAGCATACGAAGCAGGGGTGGAAGCAGGAGCTGTAGCAGTCATGACATCATTTAACACAATTGATCGTATTCCTTCTACGGCAAACCAATGGCTGATGAGAAAAATCCTTCGAGAAAAGATGGGATTTCAAGGAGTATTAATCTCTGATTATGGAGCAATTGCAGAACTTATGGAACATGGAATTGCAAAGGAGCAGAAAGATGCCGCAAAGCTTGCAATGCAGGCGGGGGTTGACATCGATATGATGAGCAATTGTTATGTAAGAGGAATTAATGATTTGGTCAAGAATAATGAGTTAAAGGAAGAGTTGGTTGATGAGGCTGTGCTTCGAATCCTGATGTTAAAGAATGAACTGGGCCTTTTTGAAAATCCTTATAAAGATGCATCCGAACAGGAAGAAAAGGAAGTGATCCTTTCAAAAGAAAACCGTCTTGTTGCAAGAAAAGCGGCAGAAGAATCCTTTGTACTTTTAGAAAATGATGGAATACTCCCGCTTAAGACAAACGGACAAAAGATTGCATGGATTGGACCTTATGCAGAAATGAAAGAACTTCATGGAGCGTGGGCATTGGATGCAAGAGGAGAGGACTCTATGGCAGTTAGTGAAGTGGTGTCGGATAGATACCCTGAAAATGAATATGTCTTTGAGCAAGGGTGCAATATTGTTCCGAAAGATTCTTTGATTAGTGGATTAGGAAGCGTTCTTAAGGTGACGTTTGAAACGAAGGAAGAGGAAGACATGGCGATGGAACGTGCGGTAGAGAGTGCCGCTTCTTCGGATGTCGTTGTTATGATGTTAGGGGAACATCGTTTGCAGACAGGAGAAGCTGCTTCGGTTGCTGAGATTACCCTGCCTAAAAAACAATTGGAATTATTAGACCGTGTATCAAAGGTAAATAACAATATTGTGGTCGTTTTATTTAATGGGCGTCCACTAGATCTTCGCTACGTAAAAGAAAGGGCAAATGCCATTTTAGAAGCATGGTTTCCGGGGACGGAAGGTGCCATTGCCATTGCAGATACTTTGTTTGGCGTTGTTAATCCAAGTGGTAAGCTGTCTATGAGTTTTCCATATTGTGTAGGACAAGTCCCAGTACATTATGATGAGTTTCACACAGGACGTTTGAAACAATCTGAAGATGTGAAATTCTGTTCCCGTTATGAGGATATTCCAAACCAACCATTATATCCATTTGGATATGGACTTTCCTATTCGGAGTTTACGTATACAAATCGAATGCTATCAAAAACAACTCTGAAAAAAGAGGGAGAAGATAGTATAGAGGCGTCAGTGTTAGTTACCAATTGCAGTGACATCGATGGTAAGGAAGTTGTTGAATTATATATACAGGATGTTAAGGGAAGCGTTGTAAGACCAATGAGAGAATTAAAAGGATTTCAAAAGATATTCCTAAAGGCAGGAGAGGGGAAAAGAGTTTCCTTTACAATTACAAGCGATGACCTAAGATTTTATGATATTAATATGGAGTATAAAAGTGAACCGGGAGCATTTCGAGTATATATAGGCAAAGATAGTAGGGAAACTTGTGCTTTAGAATTTGAATTAACCAAATAACAAGAAAGCCGCACGTTATGTGCGGCTTTCTCGTTTGTCGAGATCATCTTATGCACTAAATGGATATGGATGATCCAACACTTTGGCATCTGTATTTGTTTTCCTAAGCAAGAACAAGCGGTTCATGCCATCTTGCCATGGGTATGGAAATTCTAAATATCGCTCCACGGTAAAGTGTTTCTCAAATTCTCGTTTCCAAAACTTCGTATGTATGTTGCGAAGGCGTAAGACTCCGTTTTCTTCATAAAGGTTTTCCTCGAAACGGTTGTAACCGTATTCTTTTAATTGTGACTCTGTCGCATAGGGATTGAGTTTTACAAACATAAGTCCATCGGCCTTTAATAACCGAAGAAGCTCACTCATGATTTGAGACTCTACGTCTTGCGGCACCACATCTAATACGTTAGAAACAATGATTCCATCAAAGGACTCATCCTCCATTTGTGAAAAGTAAGAGATGTCTCCAACTACAAAGTCAAGTGTTCTATAATGGTTGAGATTCGCCATTTTTCTTGCATAGTTGATACCGGTTTGGGAACGGTCAATGCCCATCCCATAAGTTAAATATCCGAAATCTGCACATTGAAAAAGAATGTCTCCTGAACCACATCCAAAGTCTAGTACTCGTCTTGAACTCTGGGCAAATACGTTAAGACAGGCATCGAAGGTAGGTTCAACTGTTAACGTTGCGTCTGATAAGTCGGTAAGCTTACATTCGCTGTACACTTCATTCCAAAGTGCAGTTGATGCATCATATTGCTTCATGATTATACGCCAGCTTTCTTATAATTTAGTATTTGAACAAGGATAATTATAGCATAAAAAGTCAAAAATAATACCATTAATTACCTAAAGTTTGCTAAGTTATGATATGGTATATTGTAACTATACAAAAGAAAGGGAATAGGATACAAATGAAAAGCATTAAAACAAAACTAATTATTATTACAAATGGTTTGACGCTTATGACATGTTTGATATTAGGAATCATTGCATTCGTCATGGCAACTTTTACAGTTGAAGAATCCATTATAAGAGATTTAAAGATTATGGCACAACAGACTGCACATACGGTTGAAGCAACTGTGAATAGTAAAATTGAAACTTTGCAGACAATGGCAGCAAATGAGCTTATTAGTAACCCGGATGAATCGGTAGAAAGTAAAGTTTCATATCTTAAAAAAGAAGTGGAAAGAACAAAGAGCATTTCCATTAGCTACATAGATGAAAAAGGAAATTATTATGGTAGTGATGGTTCTACATCTCAAGTCGCAGATCAAGATCATTTTAAGAGTGCAATGGCTGGAAAAAGTGAGATGTCTGATCCTCTCTTTATTGAATCAAGTGGATCTGTTGTCGTATTTATTACTGTGCCAATTGAATACAATGGAAAAATTGTTGGTGCATTAATGCAGAAAAACGATGGGACTCTCCTTAATGATATTGCTAATGCGCAAGATATTGGTGAGACAGGATATGCATTTATGGTAAATGCAGAAGGTACCGTAATTGCACATCCATCTACAGATATGGTCGTTGAACGTACGAATCTAATCGAGGATAAATCCAACGAGTCGTTATCAAACCTTGTTGAAAAGGTGGTAACAGGAAATGTTGGAAATGGAAGATATACTATTAATGGAGAAACAAGAAATACAGGCTATGCCCCTATAGATGGTGGACGTTGGTCTGTAGTAGTTACAATGTCTAAAACAGAGGTGTTCGGTAGCTTAGATAGAATGTTTTATCAGTTAATAGTTGCAACTATTTTAATTGCTATCGTAGGTGCGGTATTGGCAGTTGGATTTGCAGGAAATATTGCTAAAAAAGTAAAGGTAGCTTCAAAACATTTAGGAGAAATGGCAAAAGGTGACTTAACAGGAGAGATTCCGGAAGTAAACTTACAGTTTAAGGATGAACTTGGAGACATGGCAAGAGCCCTTCATGGTATGCAAGGTTCCATTGGTGGAATTGTAAAAACGATTAAAGGAAGTTCCAATGAATTAGAAGTAAAATCATCAGAGCTTTCCTTGACAGCAGAGGAAATTGCCAAGTTATCAGAAACTATCACAGAAGCAATTTCAGAAATTGCGGAAGGTACAACTGTTCAATCAAATGAGTTAATTCAAATTACAAGTGTATTGAACCAATTTAATGAAAAGCTAAACATCATGCAGGAACAAGTTACCATGGTAGATCAAGCTTCTAGAAAGATTGATACGATGGCAGAAGGCAGTAGTGTTGAAATGAACGAGTTAAATACATCTGTTGTGAAAATCAGCCAGACATTTGAAACATTTGAAAACAGCATTGCAAACTTAGGAAATAGCATTACAAAGATTAATAATATAACAAACTTGATTACAAACGTTGCAAATCAAACAAACTTATTAGCGCTCAATGCGTCTATTGAAGCAGCGAGAGCAGGTGAAGCAGGAAAAGGATTTGCAGTAGTAGCAGAAGAAATTGGAACGTTAGCAGAACAGTCTAGAAATTCCTCTGAGGAAATCAATACACTTATAACAGATATTTCAAAAGAAACGAATATCCTTGTTACAGATGCTGCTGATATGGGACAGGAATTAAAGAGCCAGGTTGATACAATTCATCGTTCCATTAGCGTATTCCAGGAAATCATTGATGAAATCGGTGATGTTATTCCAAAAATCCAGTCAGTAAAAGATTCTGGATTAGGAATCGAACAAGATAAAAATACAATCTTAGAAAGAATTGATGAACTATCTTCTATCTCTGAAGAAATTAGTGCATCTACAGAAGAAATATCAGCATCTACAGAAGAATTAAACGGATCTATTACAAATGTTGCAGATTCAGCGAAGCTGTTAAATTCTATGACAGAAGACATGATTCAGAATGTAGGACAATTTAAAATTGATTAAGAAAAATCAATCTTGGAAGGCCCAGGCACAATGTGTGTTCTGGGCTTTTTATGTGTATGGAGAATTTCGTTCTCTACAGCATGGTGTCGTTCACACTTTCTTTCCTTGTAAAATTCAACAAAAGTATATATAATCAAGGTAGTATATAGGTACACAGGAGGAGTTTAAATGAAGAAAAGAAATATTGTTGTAATTGCAGGCGTTGTAGTCGCATTAGCAGGGGGAGTAATGGGATGCAGCTCTAAGGAAAACAACGATACTGTTCAAGAGACAGTAGCTGCGGTAACAAAGGAGCCGACAGTAACCGATGCTATGGCAACTGAAACGAATGCGCCAGGCGTAGAAGCAACAGATGCTGCAGAACAGACAGCTAAGCCGACAGAAGAAGTGGCGACAGAAAACCCAAGTGCGACTTCAGAAGCGACACCAAGTGCTACCGCTGCACCAACAGAAGCACCTAAGACAGATTTTTCAAAGCTATCTGACAATGAGTTAATTGAAAGGGCAGTAAAACAAATTAAAGAAGAAAATAAACAGCTAACAAGCGAAGCATCTCTTAAAAAGCTTACTAAACAAGAAGGTGTCGTTTATACGATTTCTGTTTATGAGAGTTATAAATCAAAAAGCTTATTTGACTATTTGACAAGCAAAGATAATGTGACTGCAAAATATTTATCTGATTCCTTAGAGGCAATTGGAGCAGTAGATACGAAATTGTTATTTGATGATTTTATCGGCTCCATGCGTATCGATGTAGATAATACAACAAAATTAGGAAACTTAAAGAAATCAGACTATGCATTTGATATTTATGATAATGATTATAAGGTTATTGCAAAGTCTGAAAAATTAGCAAACTTATTAGCGGACTATATTCGTAAAAATGTAGATGCATTACAATTAAAATAATAAATTCTTTCCACCCTGGTTTATCAAAAATTGGGGTGGATTTTCATGGAATAATGTGGTAAACTGATTAAGACGAAATAATACATAACAACTGAATATCATGCGCGCGAGTGGCTCAGGGGTAGAGCATCTGCTTCCCAAGCAGAGGGTCGCGGGTTCGAATCCCGTTTCGCGCTCTATAAAAAATCAACCGTTCCAATCAACTAAATGGTTGATTTTTTTTGCCCTAGTTTCGGTATCCTTAATGTATCAAAAAAGAGAGGTGCTTAAACATGAAGGATTATTTCAGGCAAAAATAGGACGAATTCCCATCAATTAACTAATATTCCATTTAAAACTATGTGTTATAATTTTTCGTAAATGTTTTTGAGAAAGGAAATTAGATGTATGAATTCGCTAAAGAAAAAGGTTATGAAGCGACTTTCTCTTCTCATTTTTCGAATCTGTTTTATGCTTGGAACAGTTTGTTTTGTCACAGGCGTATTCGCTATTAGAGAGACATATGGAAGGGATATTGAGTTTATTGCACAGCAATCAGCCGATAATGTGTCAAAATCATTAGAAAGAAAAATTAGCACGTTAAAGGCAGTTGCCCGTCGTAATGAGATAAGGAATCCGAATTACGACCTAGCTGAGAAAGCTAAAATCATGGAAGACGAGTTAACAGATGTTGACTGTCTTGAAATGAACTACATAGACGTGAATGGAAACGTTTATAGTAATAAAAAACACACATATAATGTCAAGGATCAAGACTATTTTAATCAGTTAATGAATGGGGACACATGTATTACAGATCCGATGGTTCATACGAACGATGGTTCGTTAGTTGTCATCTACGGTGTTCCAATTATGGAAAATGGAAAAGTTATTGGTGCACTAACTGCAGTTAGTGATGCCAGTGAATTAAGTGATATAGTAAACAGCAGAAAATTCGGTAATACTGGTTTTGGATTTGTGATAAATGGAAAAGGAACCGTAATTGCCGATCGTACATTTGACTCTGTAAAGAATCAATATAATCCGATTGAGGATGCAAAAACAAATAGCGATGTAGAAAGTTATGCCAATGTATGCAGCAATATGATTTCTGGAGAAACAGCCTCACAGAATTTTGTGCGAGATGGTGTGAAAATGGTAATTGCCTATACTCCGGTACAAGATACGAATTGGTTTGTAGCGACTGCGATTGAAAGAGTAGAAATATATAAGCAAATTACGAGTATGTTTTATCGAATTATTGTAAGCATAACGCTTGGTGTTGTAATTGGCACTGTGTGTGCATATAAAATCGCTGTAAGCATTACGGATAGAATCAGTGTTGTTTCTGATCACATGGCTGTAATTGCTACTGGTAATTTGACCGAACAGCTTCCAGAAGAGCAGAGAGGGCTTAATGATGAAATTACCCATATGTCCAAGGCAATTGGATCGATGCAGGATAGCTTCTCAGGAATGATTGGCACAATGAAAGAAGTGTCGGACAATCTATATACAAGTTCGAGTGCATTAAAGGATGATTCCGATGGAATTATGAAGTTATCCAATGCAATCTCAGAGGCAATTATTGAAATTGCACAAGGGACAAGTGTACAGGCAAATGAGTTAGCTAGTATCAATATGCTGTTAGGCGAATTTAATCAACAACTTAACGACATGCAGCAGAAAGTAAATAACGTAGATGAAAGTTCGAGAAAGATTGATTCCATGGCAGTTACAAGTGGAAACGAAATGAATGAATTAAACGGTTCCGTAGCAACTGTAAGCAGTAGATTCCAAAAGTTTGAAGAGAATATTCAACGATTAGGAACTCATATCGAGAAAATCAATCACATTACAAATCTTATTACGGATGTGGCAAATCAGACAAACCTTCTTGCGTTAAATGCATCTATTGAAGCAGCAAGAGCAGGGGAGGCCGGAAGAGGATTTGCTGTCGTAGCAGAAGAAATCGGAAGCTTGGCGGAACAGTCAAAAGATTCTTCCATCAGTATCAATCGATTAATTGAAGGAATATCTCAAGAAACAAAAGAGTTAATTGAAGAATCCAACGTTATGAAAGAGGAATTACGTGGACAAATGGAAACGATTACACGTTCTGTTGCCGCCTTTAGTGAAATCATAAAGGAAGTAAATGATATTATGCCGATGATTCGAACAGTGAAAGAATCTGCAGTAGTTGTTGATACAAATAAAAATATAATCATTGAAAAAATCGATGAGCTATCCTCTGTATCAGAAGAAATTAGTGCATCAAGTGAGGAAATCACAGCATCGACAGAAGAAATGAATGGTTCTATCAACAATGTTGCAAACGCAGCAGAAGAACTTAATAAGATGACAGACGATATGTCACAACAAATGAATCAATTTACAATATAAAAAATGAATGTAATTTTTTAATTGTCTACCGTCTAAGACACTAGCTATTATGCTGGTGTCTTTTTTTATGGATAGGAAATTGCTCGGGGTGCTTGTCCATACAGAATATAAAAAAATATTGGAAAAGGGGTTGACATACTGTATATACTGTATATAATGATATATGTACAGTATGAACAGTATATACACTTTGCAAAGAAAAAGACTGGAGGAAATACAATTGAATATAATCATTTCAAATCAGTCGGAACTTCCTATATATGCGCAAATTAAAGAGCAGATCAAAGAGCAGATTCTAAATGGTCAGATTAAGGAAGGAACCGTTTTACCATCAATAAGAAAGCTCGCGAAAGAAGTAGGAGTAAGCGTAATAACAACGACAAGAGCATATAGCGATTTAGAAGAAGAAGGATATATAGCATCTATGCAGGGAAAAGGAAGTGTTGTCTTATCAAAGAACAACGAATTTCTAAAAGAGCAATATCTGATGCGTATCGAAGAAGGTATGTCGACAGCAGTGGAGACTGCAAAGCGGATTGATATGAAGGAGCATGAGCTACTGGAATTGTTACAAAGAATATGGAAGGAGTCATAGAAATGGAGAAATTATTAGAAGTATGTAATATAAGCAAAACATTTAAGGATTTTAAACTACAGGATGTTTCATTTACACTGCCCAAAGGATTTATTATGGGCTATGTAGGAAGAAATGGTGCTGGTAAGACGACCACGATTAACTTAATCTCGCATATCTGCAATCCGCAAACAGGTACAGTGAAGCTAGATGGAATTACATATGAGGAAGATCCTATTCGATATAAAGAGATGATAGGGTTTGTAGGAGATGAATCATATTTCCCTAAAGAATTCAATCTAAAAGATGTGAAAAAAGTTATGAAAGATTGTTATCGTACTTTCGATGAACAGAGATTCAATGAATTAGTAACACACTGGAATCTTCCTGAAAAATTGAAAATAGAAAAGTATTCGAGAGGTATGAAAGTAAAGCTCATGTTTGCATGTACGCTTTCAAGAGAGACTAAACTTTTAATCTTAGATGAAGCAACCAATGGTTTAGACCCACTTATGAGAGAGGAAGTATTAAATCTCCTTCAAGAATATATTGCAGATGGCGAAAAGAGCATCCTATTCTCTACCCATATGCTCAATGATCTAGAGCTCATTGCAGATTATATCGTATTTATTGAAAATGGTAAGATCATTATAAATGATACAAAAGACGAATTGTTAGAATCCTATATTCAAGTAAAAGGAAGTAATGACGAATTGTCAGAAAGCATTCGCAAAAAAGCAATTGGCCTGACAAAGAAAGAGTTTGGATTTGAGGCATTATTAGAAACAAATGATGCATTAGGACTATCAAACAAATTTGTTGTAGAAAAACCATCAATTGATCAAATTATGATTTATATATTAAGAAACAAGGGGGTAACTAGCTATGAGAGCATGTAGTTATGCAAAAATTGATTATTTACGTTGTAAAACACAAATTAGACTTTTATGTGCGATGATGTTATTTTTTGCAATTTTCTTTACATTACAGACAGATAGTATAGGATTTGCTGTAGGATACTTAACTTTTTTGTCTGTAATCTTTGCAACAGCACCATTTGGTATGGATCAAAGAAGTGAGTCTGGATTTATCAATATGTTGCCGGGAAGTGCGAAAGACAAGGTATATGGAAGGTATTTATATATAGTATGTGGCGTACTAATTACAATCGTTGTAGCAGTAGCATCAGTTCTTGTTTTAAGATTGAGAGGCAATGAGATTGATGAAGCTTCTCAAGCTGGTTATATTGCATTAATAGGCGTAGCCTTTATTGTTATTGCAATCGAGAGTGTGATTCTTTATGCAGTTGGAAAAGGCAAGAGTCAGCAATATATAGCATTGATACAAATGCTTCCAGCGTTTGCAATGTTTTTTGGTGGAAGTATGTTAGTAGAGTATTTAAGTGAGCATGATGGATTTGATTTTACATGGATCATAGAACATAAAATGCCACTTGCATTTGCAACACTTGCAATTGGATTTGTTGTCTTTTTACTCTCTTCAAGAGTTTCACTTGCGATTGTTAAAAGAAAAGATTATGAATAAAAAGGTTATGAACAAAAAAAGAATGTGGATATTCACATTCTTTTTTTGCGGTAGGCAAAAAAGCTTGTCGATAAAATACCAAGGCCTAATTCTTGCGGGATAATTTTTGGTATGCTATAGTTAAATAGAAAAAACATATAAGTAAGAAGGAATGAAGAAGGCTAATGACATGTTAAAACAGATTTACAAAGATTATAAGGATACGATACTATTAGGCGTTGTTGCCATGTTAATTGGAATCTCGGTAGCAACAATCGATGTATTGTTTGGTAAAGTACTAAATATTTTAGGTACATTTCGTGATGGGCATATAACCATGCTGTTGCCGATTTTACCTTTTGCAGGGCTTTTGATCGTTTGGCTGTATACAACCATTGGAGGAGACTGCACAAAGGGTATGGGACTTATATTCTCAGCTGGTTTTGGGGATCGTGACAAGATTCCGAAACGATTGATACCTCTTGGAATCGTTAGTACATGGCTGACACATCTTTTTGGAGCAAGTTCTGGCAGAGAAGGTGTTGCGATTCAGATTGGCGGTACATTTGGACATTCTGTTGGTCGTAGATTACATATTAATAACTGTTCTGAGATTCTTCTTGTAGCCGGCATGGCAGCAGGGTTCTCAGGATTATTTTTGACTCCGCTTGCAGCAATCTTTTTTGCTCTTGAAGTATTTGTGGTTGGGTCATTTGAATATATCGCATTATTTCCGACAATCGTAGCAGCGTTTTCTGCTTACTATACATCAAAAACATTAGGATTAACACAATTTAGCGTTGAGTTGGCAGAACCGGGAGCAACTACTCTTTTGTTGCTTGGTAAGCTGGTTGTGGTTGGGATTGTATTTGGCATAGTGGGGGCGCTATTTGCCTATACATTCAGTTCTATGAAAATCTTTTTAAACTTAAAGCTTAAGAACCCATTTATAAGGATTTTTGTAGTTGGTACGATTATAAGCGTATTGATCTTCGTACTACACAAAGGAAGATACTCAGGACTTGGAAGCAATATTATAACGGCATGCTTTAGCGGTGGTAAGGTCTATTCTTATGACTGGTTTTTGAAATGCATGTTTACAATTATAACATTAAGTGCGGGTTTCCAAGGCGGGGAAGTGACGACATTATTTACAATGGGATCAAGTCTAGGAATTATAATTGCTCCATTTGTTGGACTGCCTTTGGAGCTTACGGCGGCACTTGGATATGCAGCAGTATTCGGTAGTGCAACGAATACCATTCTTGCACCAATCTTTATCGGTGTTGAAGTGTTTGGGTATGCGTATCTGCCATATTTTTTCCTTGTATGCTCGATTTCTTATGTATTTAATGCAAATAAGTCTATTTATGCAATGCAAAGAAAGAGTTATATGTTTCAGTAAAAGAAAAGAGGGAATTTTAGATGCAGGTTATAAAAAAGATTGGAATCACCATAGCAGCAGCCATATTGATGCTTCCCTTATTGGGAGCACCAAAGGTTGCGGTGAGTGCGGCGACAGTTACAAGAGAAGGAATTGATGTTTCTGGACATACAAATGTGGAGCTTTCTAATAAAACGATTGATTTTAAAGCGGTAAAGGCAAGTGGAAAACAATTTGTATTCCTGCGCTGCGGCTATCGGGGACCAACAGATAGCACACTGGAATGGGATTCCTATTTTGAAGCTAATCTGAAAGGGGCGTTGGATGCAGGTCTTGACGTGGGCGTGTATTACGTGACTCAGGCGATTTCGACCAAAGAGGCAGTGCAGGAAGCAGATGCAACGATAAAAAAAGTCAATGCTGTATTAAAGCAGAAAAAAGGATATGAACTAACTCTTCCAATCGTCATAGATTTTGAAGATGAAGGTGGAAAGTCAACCTTTCGACTTGCAAAAGCGAAGTTATCTAGAGAGGCACATAATGCCATCGCTGAAGCATTTTGTAATCGTGTCGAGGCAAATGGATTTACAGCCATGTTCTATACAAGTAAATCTAACTTAAACGATCATTTTTCAGAGTCCTTATTAAGAAGTAAATATCCTCTGTGGTATGGCTCATATAATGATAAATTAGATAATGGAAATGCATCCTTTTGGCAATATTCAAATAAAGGAACCGTTACAGGAGCAGGAAAGAATGTCGATTTGAATCGACAATACATCAAGACCATTTCTAAAGTGTCTAAAGTAACGGCAACACCAAACAACAAGATGCAGGCAAAGATTACTTGGTCCAAAGTTCC
Organism: uncultured bacterium; assembly: GCA_905214875.1. Taxonomy (GTDB): domain Bacteria; phylum Bacillota; class Clostridia; order Lachnospirales; family Lachnospiraceae; genus KM106-2. The sequence goes on from CAJMNR010000037.1 coordinate 15,200, forward strand.
TGGTGTCTATGGATATCAGATTTATCGCAAACCAAGCAATACAAACAAGGAAACATTGCTTGCAACAGTAAAAGGTGCCGGAAAACTAAGCTATACCGATAAAACACTGAAAAAAGGTGTTACATATACCTATCGTGTCCGCGCGATGATAAAGACGAATACGAAAAATTATTATGGTGCATTTTCAAGTACAGCAAAGGTCTATGCAAATAAATATTCGGTAACATTAAAGAAGAATGGCGGCACAATCAAGAGTGGTTCAGTATCAAGCTATGTATATGGTGTTAAAGTGACATTGCCAACAAAAATCGTGAGAAAAGGCTATCTGTTTAAAGGCTGGTATTCCGATTCAAAGTGTAAAAAGAAAAAGGTAACTGCAATCACAGCCGGAACAAAAGGAAATAAGACATATTATGCAAAATGGGAGAAAGTCAAAGTTACAAAGCCAGACTTAAAGTCAGTAACGAATGTTTCGAAGAAAAAAATGAAAGTTACAATCAGGAAAAAGATTGCGAGCGCAGAGGGATATGTTATAATATACTCTACAAATTCCAAAATGAAATCATCAAAAACGGTAACTATTTCGAAAAATTCGACGTTATCCAAGACCATTTCCGGATTAACCAAGGGCAAGAAGTATTATGTACAAGTTCGTGCTTATCACAAAGACAGTACTGGAGCAAAAGTATATAGTGGGTATAGTAAGAAAGTTTCCGTAAAGATTAATAAGTAATAAGGAGAGTTATGGAACAAAACAATCAAGAACAAAAAGAAGGGGTATCGACCCTTAAAAATGAGGATGAAAAAAAGCGTTTTGAAAATTTTGAATATCAAAAACGGCGTTTATTAGCAGAAGGCTACAAGGAAGAGAATAAGGTAATATCAGTTGTAAAAGCAAACGTAATGGCATTTGTGACTGCAGGACCATTTGCAATACTTGTTTTGGTGCTATATTTGTTAATTTGGAATGAGGCAAATATGAGTGTGGAAATGAAAAATGTATTGGTGTTTATGGTCGTCTTGTTTATAGGAATATTTATTCATGAATTGATTCACGGAATAACCTGGTCACTATTTTGCAAAAACGGTTGGAAGAGCATACATATAGGGATGATTAAGGAGTATCTAACCCCATATTGCCATTGTAAAGAACCGTTAACCTTTGGTTCTTATATAATAGGTGGCTTAATGCCATTTCTTATATTAGGAATTGGTGTGTCTGCAGTAGGAATCCTTGTGGGAAATTTCACAATCACTTTTATTGGAATAGTTAATATATTATCTGCTGGAGGAGATACGACAATTGCACTTATGCTGTTAAAGTATCGAAATGCCGTAATTATTGATCATCCAAAAGAATGCGGATTTGTAGCATTTATAAAAGAATAAAGATAAGAAAGCCGAAATAAGTATTATACGTAGTGTATAACTTGTTTCGGCTCTTTTAATTCATAGGAAAGCCAGGATGTACACGAATGCCAAAGTGTCTTAGACGATGTACTTGACTTCGCTTTCCGGAAAATATTCTTTTACCTTCTCTTGAAAGAAGGCTTTGACTTCTCGCATATCCGCCTTTGGATACGTATATTTTCCGTATCCAAATTGTCCGTATTTGTAGACACGTTCTTCTTCGCTCATAGGGAGAGTAGAGTTGGGAAATATGTTCTCAATCAGTTCTTTGGCTCGAGGAGTGAAACGATGGGTGATGATTTCGAAAAATAAGGGATAAGGATATACTTCAGGAAGCGCTGCCTTTAATTCGGCTAATACTTCTTCATATTCCTTTCTCCTGTTCTCGTATAGGAAAACAGGAGCAATCAAGAACCCAACAGGATATCCTGCTTTCATAACTTTAGATGCAGCTACAATCCTTGCAGAAATAGAAGAGGTATAGTGCTCATAAGAAGAACGGACATGTTCTGTGTTGATGCTGAAACGGATTTCGGTCTTTCCATTGTGGGGAAGGGAAAGCAGGCTGTCAACATCACTGAATTTCGTGACAAAGCGAAAACGTCCACGATCTTCATTTGCAAAGAATAAGATGGCCTGTTTAAGCGCATGGGTATAGGGTTCTACACATAAAGGATCAGAAGTTGCGGAACCTTCAAAGGAAATGACTTTGCCAGGAGAGGCATCCATATAGGAAATCGCCTTTTTGAAGATATCATCAAGATTAACATAAACTCGTATAAATGGCTTGTCACCGAGTTGTGTATGAAGGTAACAATACTCACATTGCCCCATACATCCACTGACTAACGGCAGCATATAGTCGGCGCTTGGCTTACAAGTTTGAAAGGCGCCGCTTTTCTTTTTACTGACTACGAGTGTTCGCTTTCCATTTTGGTAAGTAGAAGCAATACTGTCTTTAGTAATAATCGACTTGATCTTGTTGGCAGAAGTTTCGATAAACTCAATTTTTTCGTTTCCATGAAAGGCCTCATAAATATTCTTACCAATTGGATACTCTAAAGTCCCTTTCTCGTATAAGATTCGTTTTGGAATAAACATATAAGTGCTCCTTTGCTACTCAATATAGTTAACATGTGCAACTGAGAAGGTTTTATGCAAGAGAAGAAAAATAGAAAAATGTCATTTTATAAAATATTTTAGAAAAAAAGATAAAAAATAGTATTGACAGAACGTGTTTCTTACAGTATAATCATTAATGTTCTCAAGAAAAGTTAATATGCGCGAGTGGCTCAGTGGTGGAGTATCGCCTTGCCAAGGCGAGGGTCGCGGGTTCGAATCCCGTCTCGCGCTTACTATAAACTCTTAAATCTAGTATTGGATTTAAGAGTTTTTTTGGTTTTCGAAAACAACGTACCAATGCTACCTTAAACCCTTTACTTTTTGATTCTTTTATGAGTTGTGTATGCATTTTTGGATAAAAATATAAAAAAATTATAAGATTTGATTAAAACAAGTTACTTTTTAGGAATAATGTGGTAAAATGCAAATAAATACGAATTTAAGTGGGAAGGAGTCTTTGTTAGATAGCAGACTTTTATCCAACAGCTAATCTAACATACGTGATGAATATGAATGATGCATTAGTGGTAAAGAGTAAATTATTTGTACAAAACAGAGATATCTTAAAGACAGAGTTTAAATGGGCATCTTCTAACATGGTTCCTTTGTGTGCATATATGTATGCAAAAAAAGGAATTAAAGTAGATGCGGTTCGTATTAATGAGTGTAAGCAGATTATTAAGAAACATATTGGGGTGTTTTCAAAAGTAAAAGGCGATGCATTTTATCCGTTAGCTACGGCATTATCTTTAGAGAATAGTAAAGAGAAGGCGTTTGCAAGACGGGTGGAGGTTTACAAGAAGTTAAAAGAAAAGTTTGGTTCGGCTATTTACATGCCTTGGATTGCATTTGCAGTTGGTGATTATGAAAAAGAGCATAACACAGACATAGACAAATTGATTCAACGCAGCGTTGAGCTAGAAGAAATGATTAACAATGAGTTTTTAGACAAAAAGGAAAATAAGCTAGAAGGAATTGCAGTGCTTCTTATCCTTTCAGGCAAGACAAATCAAGAAATCATTAGAGATTTAAAGATTGCCTATGAGTTTTTATGTGATACAAAGATCAGTAAAGAAGCCATTCCTGCATTAAGCTATATGTTAGCGGCAGGAACAGGAGAAATTGAGGATTCTTGTGAAAAAGCATTATCCAGTTATGAAATATTTCTGAAGAGCCAATGTAAGTTTGAAAAAGAAGCAGAAACAGCGGTATTAGGACTGCTTGCAAATAGTAAGCAGAAACAAGAAGAGTACATAAAGGATGTAATCGATGTAAATGAATTTTTAGCAGAACAAAAGGGCTTTGATATTATAAATGTATCCAGCCATGAACGTCATATGTATGCAGGTCTCCTAGCAGCTCAAGATAGTAGTGCTGTTGAGGAACAAATTGCAGTACTTATCGCAATGGAAAGTGCTTTAAATGTCGCGATTTTTGACTAAAAATTCGCCCATACTTTACAAGAAGTTTACATTTTCAACAAAACAAAATGCGAAGAATTTTCCTATTTTATAAAAGTCACGAAAAATGCATAATTCGACGCCAAACTATTAATTTAGTGTTACAATAGAAGTAATGGAATTAATAGAATAGGAGTAAGGTTATGTATCAAATAGGTGAACATGTAGTTTATGGAGCAGGAAAAGTTTGCGAAGTTGAAGAGATTACTGAAATGAAAGTCAGCAATGAAAAGAAGCTGTACTATGTTTTACATCCAATTCATAAAGCAAATGAAAAAATTTATGTTCCTGTAAAAAATGAGGCAAAATCAATGCATAAGGTGATTAGCAAAGAAGATGCACTTACAATCATTGACGCAATTCCGGATGTTGAACCACTTGCCGTTACCAATGAACGTATGAGAGAGCAACATTATAAAGATTTGATGAAAGAAAAGGATTACTATAGCTTGATCAAATTGATTAAATCCATTCACATTCGTAACGAAAAGCGTTTAGCAAGAGGAAAGAAAACCACTACAACAGATGCTTATTACTTATCTATTGCAAGAGGTGCATTTGAAAATGAACTTGCAGATGCCCTAGACCTAGAGACTGACGAGATTAGAGACTTTATAGATAAACGATTACAAGAACAATAATTACATAAAAAGAGACAGGCTTAGAAAATGTAAAGCCTGTCTCTTTTGTCTATTCATAGGAAAGACTCTTTATTTAAAAGGAACTCTCTCTTTACTAATTGTATAATTTTACCTATAATATAAGTAAAAGATGTTAAAAACTGGGTATTTTTATTGTACATAGGAAAAGTAAATAAAGTTTTGAATTATAATAAAAAATAGAGGGGAGAACTGGTATGGTAAAAGTCAAAGAACAAGCAGAACTCGATGAGTTAATTGCTAAGATGACATTGGAGGAAAAGGCCGGGCTATGTTCGGGTGCAGATTTCTGGCATACGAAAAAAGTAGAACGTTTAGGAGTTCCCGATACGATGGTTTCCGATGGACCTCACGGATTACGGAAACAGGATATGAATGGAGACAATCTTGGAATCAATGATAGTATCAAGGCAGTATGTTTTCCAACAGGATCTGCATTGGCTGCATCTTTTAACAAAGAGCTTGTAAGAAGCTTGGGAGAAACGATAGGAAATGAGTGTCAGGCAGAAGATGTCAGCGTAGTATTAGGACCGGCAGTGAATATTAAACGTTCTCCATTATGCGGAAGGAATTTTGAATACTATTCCGAAGATCCTTGTGTAGCAACAGAGATTGCTGGTGCCTATATCGATGGTGTACAAAGTAAGAATGTAGGCGTAAGCATCAAACACTTTTTTGCCAATAATCAGGAAACGAGACGTCTGACCTCTTCAAGCGTAATTGATGAACGTACGTTGCATGAAATCTATCTGGCAGCCTTTGAAGGGGCCATTAAGAAACATAAGCCATGGACAGTCATGTGCTCCTACAATAGGATTAATGGAACCTATGCTGCAGAGAATAAACAATACTTAACCGATGTATTACGAAAAGAATGGGGATTTGAAGGATATGTCGTAAGTGACTGGGGCGCAGTCAATGATCGTGTCAATGACTTAAAGGCCGGCTTAAACCTAGAGATGCCTTCCACAGGTGGAATTGGAGATGCAGAGATTGTAGCAGCTGTAAAGAACGGTACGCTAGATGAAAACATCTTAGATGAGGCTGTAAGAAGAATTCTTGCGATTGTATATCGGTACAAAGAGAATCGTGATCTTGATGCAAAATTTGATATGGAGAAAGACCATAAGATGGCATATGAAGTTGCCAAAGAAACCGTTGTCTTACTAAAAAATGATAATGTTCTTCCATTAAACTTGTCAGATTCAGTTGCCATAATTGGTAAATACGCCGAAAAGCCAAGATATCAAGGTGGGGGAAGCTCTCATATCAATAGCTTTAAAGTGACAAGTGCGCTGAATTATTTAGAAGAAGCATATGGTGGAGAAGCAAACTATACATATGCCAAAGGATTTGACGATAAGAAAGATGAAATCGATGAAGCCTTGGTAAAAGAAGCGGTGGAAGCTGCAAAGAATGCAAAAGTTGCAGTGATTTTTGCCGGCCTTCCAGACAGCTTTGAATCAGAAGGATTTGATCGTAAACATATGAGAATGCCAAACTGTCAAAACTATTTGATTGAAGAAGTTGCTAAAGTACAACCAAACGTGATCGTTGTCTTACATAATGGCTCTCCAGTAGAAATGCCTTGGGTAGATAAAGTAAAAGGAATCTTAGAGGCTTATCTTGGTGGACAGGCTATTGGAGCCGCTGTTGTTGATATCCTTTATGGAAAAGTCAATCCATCAGGAAGACTTGCAGAAACATTTCCAATTCAGTTGGAAGATAATCCATCTTATCTTTACTATCTAGGTGAAGGAGATCAAGTAGAGTATAAAGAAGGAATCTTTGTAGGATATCGTTATTACGACAAGAAAAAATGCAAAGTATTATTCCCATTCGGATATGGCTTATCTTATACAAAATTCTCCTATATGAACCTTAGACTAGAACAAACAAGCATATTGGATACCGATGTAATAAATGCTAGTGTTGATGTAACAAATACTGGAAAGGTAGAAGGGAAAGAAGTCGTTCAACTTTATGTAGGAAAGAAGGAAAGTAAGGTAATTCGACCAGTCAAAGAGTTACGAAAGTTTACGAAAATCAATCTGAAACCAGGGGAAACGAAAACAGTTACCTTCCAGTTATCCAAACGAGACTTTTCCTATTATAATATAGAAATCCAAGACTGGTATGCAGAGTCGGGAGAATATGAAGTAATGGTTGCCAGAAATGTAAATGATGTGATACTTACAAAGAAACTAGTACTTAAGGCAACTAAGAAAATCCCAACAACATATACGCTCAATACAAGGTTTGAGGATGCTTATTCATCAGAAGAAGCACGTGAAATCATGAAACCTTATTTGAAAGGTAACTTCTATTTTGCATTGCTTAATGGAGAAAAACGCGAGGAAAGCGAAGCTTCAGCAGAAGCGATTACAAAGGAAATGGAAGAAGCGATGATGAACGATATGCCTCTTAGAAGCATACGCGACTATAGCAATGGAGCAGTCACAACAGAAGACTTGCTTAAAATGATTGACCAATTAAATAAATTAAATCAATGACTTCTAAAGGAAAGGGCACAGCAATAATCTGTGTCCTTTCCTTATATATAGATGTGATTTTTTTGCCGACAGGAAACAAACTTAAGAAATAGCTATGGTATGATACGAAACTTTAATGGATTGCGAAATAGTTTAGTGACTATACTAAGTGAAAAGGAGAATGAACATGTCTAATATTATTAAAGCAAATCACGAATTTTTAGTATACCGAGGAAGATATGATGATAGTGATATAGAGGCACCTGTATTTGGATTTCCTTACAGTGGAATTCTTGTTACATTTGAAGGAAGTGAGATTACGGTAATGCTTAAGAATAAGCATGTGTCTCATAAGAATTATCTTGGAGTCATTGTTGATGGAAAAGTACAAAAATATTTGCTGGAAGAAGGAGCAGATGAACAAATTATAAAGTTAGTAGAGGGATTAGAAGAAATCAAACATGAGGTGTTTGTTTATAAATGTTCTGATTTATCCAATCAGATTACAATCCTAGGATTTGACTTAGGGGAACGTGGAAAACTTGTAATGCCAAGAAAACAGAAAAGGAAGTTGATCGAGTTTTATGGAGATTCTGTTACGGCAGGACAATATGTAGAAGCAAAGAGCGAGCAATTTCCATTTATGTCAGAAGAGGAGAAAGATGCTTATACCAACCCATATTATTCTTATGCAGCCATAGTTGGAAGACTACTTCATGCCAGAGTAAACCTGATTGCACAAAGCAAGGTTGCCTTTGCAGATGGGCAGGGAGGTTGCAATGTCGGAATGGAAACATTGTTTGATAAGGCAAGCTTTGATATTGAAACAAAAACTGGATCAGAATGGAACTTTAAAAAGGAGGAGCCTACGATCGTCATAGTTTCTCTGGGACAATATGATGGAATTCCAGATGACTTTATGAAAGAAGATATGAATGGCGAACAGGCTGAGGAATGGAAAGGAAAATTGAGAGCGTTTATTACGAAACTACGAAAACTGTATCCAAAGACGCTAATTGTTTTAACTACCAGTATTCTAAGGCATTCTCCAAAATGGGATAGAGCAATCGGTCAAGTTTGCACACAATTTAACGAAAATAATGTTATTCACTTTTTATACAACGAAAATGCTCGAGGAGCCCATCCATTTGTTAATATTGCACAATTTGAAAAGATGGCGTTGGAATTAAATGCTTTTCTATTAGGGCTTGAAAATACGCTTTGGAGTTAGGAAAAACGACAAAAATAGTTTTGAAAAGTACTAAAATACAGTAAAATGCAACATATAAAAATATAGTCAACTAACTGGAAAATACTTGAAAAAATAGACAAATCCTAGTATAATATAAAACGTAGAGGGAGAATACATATTTTACATTATAAAAAATATGCAATAACAACGGGGGTTTAAAATGAAAAAGTATACAAATTGCATAAGTAATGGTGTATGAGTTTTCCTACGAAAATAATTCGTTTTTATGGAGGGAGAAACATGAAAAACAGAACTAAAAAATTAGCTACATTGTGTTTATCCATGTCGATGATCGCTTCAATGCTTTCTGCATGTGGCGGTGACAAGGAATCATCAGGCGATGCAACTACAGCACCAAAAGCAACAGATGCATCTGCAACAGCAACTGCACAAGCAACTGCATCAACTACAGATACTTCAAAAGGTTCTACACCACGTAATGAGACGTTATATTTTGCAGGTCAGCAATGGGGCGCTATTACAGACTGGAACCCAATGTCTGCAAACTCCAATAACGCCATGGCAATCAACCAAGTTGATTCAGCAAGAACACTTATTTACGAAACATTATTTATGTATAACATGATGGACGGCAGTATGAGACCATTACTTGCAACAGAGTATAAATGGAATGATGATCAAACAGAATTAACAGTAACTCTTAACAAAGATGCAAAATGGAGTGATGGAACGGCTGTAACAGCAGCAGATATTGCATATACATTTGATTGTCATGTTAAGTACAAATCTGCACAAGGAAATGACTTCGGTCTATTTATCGATAAAGTAACTGCAGTTGATGATACTACAGTTAAGTTTACAACAAAGAATACAGATGCAGGAAAACCAAAGAACCCATTAAAAGTTGAACAATACTTAACTCAAGTTTATCAGATGCAAAAAGCTTATCTTCAAAAAATTGAGAAGAAGAATGGCAATGATGAAAGCAAGATCAAGACTGATACAATGGAAGATTTTGTTGCTTCAGGTCCATATAAGAGATTCTACGATGATAACCAAAAGATTGTATTCGAGAGAGATGATAATTATTGGGGACAAGCTGCTTCTATGTGGGGAAAATTACCTGCACCAAAATACATTGCGCATACGATCTATGCTGATAATGCAGCAGGTCAGACAGCTTTGACAAAAGGTGAAGTTGATGTTTGTCAACAATTTATTACAGACGTTCAAGATTTATGGTTAAAAGATAAATTACCAATTTCTACATATATTGACGAAGAACCATACAGCATTTGTACTTGTATGCCATCATGTTTCTTCAATACAGAGAGGGAAGGCTTAGATCAAGTAGCTGTTCGTAAAGCAATCGCTATGGCAACAGATTTTGATCAAATCAATTCTTCTGCAATGACTCATCAATCACCAACATTTAGTGATGTTCCACGTAGTTTAATGAATCCTACTGATCCTGAACAAGAATTAGTAGATCAGGATGCACTAAAAGAAGTTCAATGGAAGAATGCAGATGTCGAGGGTGCTAAGAAGCTTCTTGATGATGCTGGTATCAAAGATACTGATGGTGATGGTATCCGTGAATATAATGGTAAAAAATTATCATACAAAGCTGAATGTCCATCAGGATGGTCTGACTGGAATTCAATTCTTACAATCGTAGCAGATGCTGGTAAGAAGATTGGTATTGAAATCAATACTTACTTCCCAGATGCTGATACTTACTATGATGATTTCACAAACGGTAAATTCGACATTTGTATGTGGTCCTCAACTGGTGCTGGTAGATCAAATCCATGGCAACGTGCTATGTTCTACTTCTCTAAAGACTATGCAGAAATCAAGAAAGGTAACTGGAGTGGTAACTTCGGTCACTACATCAATGATAAGGCAAATGAGATCCTTGAAAAGATTCCTTTAGAGAAGGATAAAACTAAATTAAAAGAATATTATACTGAATTAAGTAAGATTTGGTTAACGGAAGTACCTTCATTTGCTTTAACTTACAGACCTGAGAAATTCCATATTGTTAATGAAAGTGTTTGGACTGGATTCCCAGAACAGGGAGATGAAAGTCAGATTCCTCCAACAGACTGTACAGATGGATATGGTATCGCAGCTCTTTATAATATTACTAATACACAACAATAAGGCGGCCTTTTCGTTAAATCAAAGTACATGAGCACTTTTGCACTAAAAGTTATTAGGTAAAGGTAGAAAGAGCCATGTTTTGAATACCTAAAGCATGGCTCTTTCTTTATGAATATTGTGGGGTGATAAATTGAAAGGGTTGAAAAAATACTATGCACAAAAATTGTTATGGTATTTAGTGACGTTTATTTTTGCAGTAGCTTTAAATTTCGTGTTGCCACGTTGTATGCCAGGTAATCCTGTTTCAGGTTTGGTTTCTAACGTCGCAATGGGTATGACTGATGCTTCAGCAGTTGAAAAGGTTCAACAAGAGTATACAGAAAAATTTGGTTTAAATGATTCTATGTTTACTCAATTTATAAAATGGTCAAAAGCAGCAATTCATGGTGATTTTGGCGTTTCATTTAGTCAATATCCAAAAACAGTTTCTACTATTTTGTCAGAATCTGTTGGTTGGACGCTTGCTTTGCAGCTACCAGCAATTCTTGTTGGTTGGTTCTTAGGAAACCTACTTGGCGCTATTGCGGCGTATATGAAAGGTGTATTTGATAAGGTTATTTTGCCAGTGTTCCTGTTTATGAGTAACATTCCTGCATTTGGTATGGCAACAATCTTATTATTCATCTTTGCAATTAAGCTTGGATGGTTCCCTACAAGTAATGCATATGGTTATGATTTGATACCAAATGCAAGTTGGACATTTGTTGCTTCCGTATTACATCACTATTGGTTACCATTCTTCTCTATTGTTTTGATTACCATTGGTGGGCAGGCAATTGGTATGCGTTCTATGTCTATTTATGAATTAAATGCTGATTATGTAAAATATAGCCGTTTCTTAGGTATAAAAGATAGAAAAATCGTTGGATATGTATTTAGAAATGCAATGCTTCCACAGATAACAGGATTAGCAATGTCAATTGGTACTATGATGGGTGGCGCACTTGTTGCAGAAATCATCTTCTCATATCCAGGCATTGGATCTACGATGTTATCAGCAATCAGAGGTCAGGATTATCCGTTGATTTCTGCATGTACACTAATTATTACAATCATGGTACTGTTGGCAAATCTTATTGTTGAAATAATTTATGGATTAATTGATCCAAGAATTAAAGCAGCACAACAAGAATAGGGGGAGATTTTATGAAAAATATGATAAAACAGGTATTCCATTCCCCTAAGTTTATTGTGGGATTTGTGATTTTTATGATTATTTTACTAACGGTATTGATTTATCCGGTAATAGTTACAGATGATCCTCTTGACATGATAGGTAACGGAAGTTTCTTTGAGCCGGGAACTTATGTCAACATCGAAGAGGTAGTAGACTCCGAACAATATAAGCTACATATTGATGCAACAAATAAGAAAATTGAAAAGAATTTAGATAGTGCAACAAGAGAGGACATGAAGACTTGGCTTACAACATATGGTGGAGTTGATGCTTCTCAAATTGATACATCAGATGCGACTGCTTTAATGCAACTTTGGACAGAGAAATATTCAGAAGATATTAAAATGCAAGGAATTACTTCTGCAAAGAAAAAGTATTATAAACGTCTGGCTGAAACAATTGCCTCAATTGTAAATGATGAGGAATTGACAGTAGCCACAAAAGATGCAGAGTCAGGAGAGTTGAAAGAGAAAACGAAGCTTGATTCTAAATCATTTGCTCGTGTTTCAGGGATTACGAACAAAAGAGTATTCATTTTAGGTACTGATAACTTTGGCCGTGACGTGCTCACTGAGTTAGTAGCGGCTACAAAGACATCATTAAAGATTGGTTTTGAAGCTGGTATCATTGCAACTCTTGTTGGACTGATCTTAGGTCTTATTGCAGGATATGTTGGCGGAATAACTGATGATATCATCATGTTTATTACAAACTTGTTTACTGTAATTCCATCCTTTGTCATCTTGATTTTGATTTCTTTCAGTTTAGGTGATGCTAATAGAGGGGTAGGAATGGTAGCGTTTATTATAGGTGTTACGTCATGGACGTGGACAACCCGTTCGGTACGTTCTCAAGTAATTTCATTACGTAACCGTGACCATGTTAATCTATCAAAGCTTTCAGGACATAGTATGTGGAGAATTATGTTTGCCGATATTTTGCCATATATCGCATCTTATGTTGTTATGGCATTCATCTTGCAGATTTCTACAGCAATCTTGTCAGAAGCACAATTATCTATGATCGGTCTTGGACCAGCAACTGCGAAGAACGCAACATTAGGCTTGATGATGAACTGGGCAATGCAATATACAGCTCATTTGAACGGTTCTTGGTGGGCATACTTCCCAGTTATTCTGGTAATTGCTTTGATTTCATTCTCTCTAAACTTGATGAATACTGGGCTTGATCAGGTATTTAATCCACAGCTGAGAGATTAGGAGGTGACGGTATGGGAAAAACAATGTTAGAAGTAAGAGACCTTAAGACAAAGTATGTAACAAGATTTCACGAGGATGTATATGCCGTAGATGGTGTTTCATTAAAGATTGAAGAGGGAAAATCTTTGGGAATTGCCGGTGAGTCTGGATGCGGTAAATCAACATTAGCGTTAAGTTTAATGGGTTACTATTTCGCGCCGCTGCATTATATAAGTGGAGATATCATTGTGGATGGAACGAATATTTCAGGTATGAAACCAAATGATGTTCGTAGAAAAATATTAGGAAATGAGATTGCCTACATACCGCAGGCAGCAATGAATGCGTTAAATCCAACTCAAAAGATTATTAGTTTTGTGGAAGACGTTATTCATGCACATGATCCTAAAGTTTCAAAGAAAGATATTTATGATATGGCAAAGGAGAGGTTTGCAATACTAGGCCTTCCAGAGCAAGTGCTACACAAACATGCAGTTGAGTTATCTGGTGGTATGAAACAAAGAACAGTAATCGCTATTTCTACGATTCTTTCACCAAAGGTATTAATTGCAGATGAACCTTCTAGTGCATTAGATGTTACTTCTCAAAAGATGGTTATTAAAATGATGAGAGAGTTAATGGAGAAAGGATTTATTAAATCTATGATCTTCATTACGCATGAACTTCCATTACTATATAATGTTACGGATGAAATTATGGTTATGTATGCTGGACAGATTGTCGAGCATGGAACTGCAAAAGAAATGGTATTTGATCCGTTACATCCATATTCCAAAGGTTTGATGGGATCTATCATCGTTCCTGAGGCAGGTACGAGAGAGAATAAGTTAACTGCTATTCCAGGTACGCCTCCAAACTTAAAGAAACCACCAGAAGGATGTCGTTTTGCAGATCGTTGCAAATATGCAGTGGATTCTTGTAAGACTCATAAGATTGCTGAAGTGGATGCCGGAAATGGTAGAATGTATCGTTGTTATATGTCTCAAGAAAAATTGAAGGAGGTGTATGATAATGACTAAGAATGCTGAAATGTGTCTTGAAGGAAAAGGAATCACTAAGGTTTTTGGTTATGGAGCAACAAAAACAGTTGCTGTTGATCATGTAGATTTTCAATTTCATAAAGGGGAAATTATTTCAATCGTTGGTGAGTCAGGAAGTGGGAAGACAACCCTTTCAAAAATGCTCTTAGGATTAATTAATACAACCGAGGGAGAGATTCTATTTCAAGGTAAAAAAAGGGATATTAGCAGTAGAGCAAAGAAGAAAGAATATTGGAAAGGGATTCAGGCAATTTTCCAAGATCCTTTCTCAAGCTATAACATGTTTAATAAGATAGATTCTGTTTTATTAGATTGTATTAATATGCGTGGAGGAAAAGGACTTTCATCGAAAGAAAAATTTGACATGATGACGGAGGCGTGTAGCTTTGTAAACTTAAAATTCGCTGAGCTTACGAATAAGTATCCTTTTGAGTTATCAGGTGGTCAGATGCAACGTCTGATGATTGCCAGAATCTTTCTTTTGAGACCACAGATTCTTTTGGCAGATGAGCCAACATCTATGATTGACGCATGTTCAAGAGCAACCATCCTTGATATGCTTTTGAAGTTAAGAGATGAGATTAACATGACTGTTATTTTCATTACTCATGATATTGGATTAGCATATTACATATCGGATTCTGTTTATATTATGGAGCACGGAAAGTTTGTAGAGCATGGTACAGCAGATGATGTAATTATTAGTCCAAAGGCTGACTATACAAAACGTTTAATCAGTGACGTACCAAAGATTTACGAAGAGTGGGATTTGACAACAGTTTAAATTACGCTTGTAATTTAATATTTATAGAATCAAGGGTGTCATGTTTGTTGGGATGTGGCACCTTTTTTTCAGTTACATGAGAAAAATAAATATAATTTAATGCATGAAATTAAAGGGAATAATTGGTAAAAAATGCTTGACGTAGTAGCAAAATAAGTCTTATTCTATATATACAAATAAGTGTTTTAAGTCTTTTAGATTATGGGAGAGGGTGCTTGGATGCGTGAAAAGACTATATTGGTTAAACCGTCATTAGAGTACAAACGTGATGCAATTAACTTCATGGATGAATGCCTTGAATTAGATGATGTTGTTCATGGTGGAGGGGGAATTGATATTTGCTCTACTTATGAGAAATGGTTAGTGTTTCTTGCGCAGAAATCAAAGAAAGAGACACTTCCTAAAGGGTATGTTCTTTCTGAAACATGGTTTGCAGTTCCAGAAGGTGATGATAAGATTTTAGGAATCGTAGACATTCGGAAGGAACTGAATGAAAAACTTAGTTGGGGCGGTGGTAATATAGGATTTAGCATTCGGCCTCATATGCGTGGAGAAGGTTATGGAGTTCAGGTCTTAAACTTGGCAATTGAGCGATGCAGGGAATTGAATATGGAGAAGGTGCTGTTAACATGCGAAGAGGAGAATTTAAGGGCAGCACGTACGATTATGTCATGTCATGCGATGGAAGAAGAAAATGCTGAGGCTATGGCAGAAGGCTTTCGTAGATTTTGGATCTTTCTATAGATGGCGTATTACTACTAGAATTCGTATGCTAAATGGGGTATGCTATTGTAATAGTTAGGAGGTCAAAATATGTTACTAAAGAATCTATATGGTCATTTTGTGACAATAACAAAACACAGGCACCTTGTAATGCAGCATTGTTTTCGTGTTGGTTTGTATAAGCAAGGTTTGTTACATGACTTATCAAAATATTCTCCTAAGGAGTTTATCAGTGGGGTAAAGTATTATCAAGGGTATCGTAGTCCAAATTCTGCGGAGCGAGAAGTGGTTGGATATTCTGATGCATGGTTGCATCATAAGGGAAGGAATAAACACCATATGGAATATTGGATTGATTATCCGTTAGATGATTCCGATGGAATGATCGGTATGGAGATGCCAGTGAAATATGTTGTAGAGATGTTTTGTGATCGTGTAGCAGCAAGCAAGAATTATAATAAAGATAAATATACGGATCAGGATGCACTACAGTATTATTTGAAGCGAAGGCATCATTATATCATACATCCTAAATCAGAAAGATTATTACGTCATCTTCTTGTTATGCTTGCAAAGTATGGAGAAGATAAGACGTTTCGATATATTAATACAAAGGTATTGAGGAGAAGATAAGATATGTCGCACAATTTAATTACAGTTGTGCGACATTTTTTTATCATTAGAAATAAGGGAGAAAGAGATAGGAGGAAACAATATGAGAATAGGGGTAGATTATTATCCAGAGCAATGGGATAAGAGTTTTTGGGAAGCTGATGCAGATTACATGAAGAAAACTGGTGTGACAACAGTAAGGATTGCTGAGTTTAGTTGGTCAAGGCTGGAACCTAGAGAAGGGGAATTTGATTTTTCTTGGCTGGATGAAGTTATTTCGTTGTTTGCAGAACGTGGAATAGAGGTTGTATTAGGCACACCTAGTAATTGTCCGCCTTTGTGGTTATATAAAAAGTATGAGGATGCAATTCAGGTAGATGAGACAAATCATAGGATTGCACTTGGCATACGGGGGCATCGTTGTTATAACTCACCAAGCTTACGCTATTTTACATATAGAATTGTTGAGAAAATGTGTGCTAGATATGGACAAAATAAGACAGTTATAGGCTGGCAGATTGATAATGAGCTAGAGGCGAATTTTTGTCGGTGTAGCTATTGCACAGAGAAGTTTAGGGAGTGGATGAGAAAAAAATATAAGACGATTGATGCGGTAAACAGGGCATATCAGAATGTCGTATGGAGTGGAGAATATTCTGAATTTGAAGAAATCACACCGCCATTCGGACCATTTAAACATTGGAAGAATCCATCCTTTATGCTTGATTATAATCGATATGCTTCTGATAGCATGGTTGATTTTGTGGAGTTTCAAGCCAGTATTATTAGACAGAATACAACCAATCAGTTTGTGACAACAAATACATTTATGTGCGAGAATATGCCTGATTTCTATCAAGAATTTAAAGGGCTTGATTTTGTAAGCTATGATAACTATCCGGTAAATATTTTGCCTGAGGACAAGGAAGAAATCTATAGCCATGCATTTCATTTGGACTTAATGAGAGGAATAAAGAAAAAAAATTTTTGGGTTATGGAGCAGCTTAGCGGGATGGTAGGAAGCTGGACGTATATGTCTCCAACTCCTAGACCAGGAATGATCAAGGGATATACGATGCAGGCAATTGCCCATGGGGCAGATGCGGTGCTTCATTTTAGGTATCGTTCAGCAAAGGGAGGTGCTGAAATGTTCTGGCATGGGCTGATTGATGTGTCGAACAAGCCAGGAAGAAGGTATTTTGAGTTTGCAGATGCTTGTAAAGAAATTAAGAAATTACAGGAACTTGATGGAACCTATATCAAAAATGAAGTTGCGCTCTTATATAGTCCAGAGGATGAATATGCATTTAAAATTCAGCTGCAGGAGAAGGAACTTTATTATTATCAGGCATTAAAGGCATTTCATAATGCGTGCACATCCTTAGGAGTTGGAGTCGATGTTATTCATAAGACAGAGAATCTTGCTGAATATAAGGTCGTTATTGCCCCTACGCTTTTTATTGAAGATAAGAAGGTGACAAGGAAACTATATGAGTTTGTAAAACAGGGCGGAACCTGTATATTGACGTATCGTTCGGGAGTTAAAGATGAGAATAATGTATGCATTATGGATGCACTTCCAACGGTATTTAAAGAATTAGCGGGCTGTGAAGTGACCGAATGCGATGGAATTGGTGAGCGTACTGGACGTATTGCTTGGGAAAATGGGGAGAGCTTTACCTGTAGGACATGGTGCGAACTGCTTGAGCTTAAGGGCGCCAAAGCGTTAGCTACTTATCAGGACTGCTTTTATGAGAATGTTCCGGCAATTACGAAGAACCACTATGGTGATGGCATGTGCTATTACGTTGGATGTGTTGGAGAGAGGAACATGTATCGTGAGGTTGTTCAGGCTGCATTTGATGACGCAGGGGTTATCTACGAAACCAATCTGCCATTTGGATTAGAGATTACGAAAAGGGAAAACGAGATGACGGAATATTTCTTTTATTTTAACAATAGCAACGAAAGAGTATCTGTGGTGTCGAAGGACAATGATGAGAATCAAAAAGAACTTCAACTAGAGCCATTTGAAATGAAAATTTTATCAAAAAGAAAAGGTTAATTGCTTTATGACTACATTCTGACTTATAATATATTGTATAGACAGAAAGGAGTTGTGCTATGGATAATTTTATTTTTAATGCGTATACGAAAATATACTTTGGTAAGGGACAGATTAAGAATCTTACGGAGGAGATACATAAATATGGAACAAAAGTGCTTCTTGTATATGGGGGAGGCAGTATAAAGAGAACAGGAATATATGACCAGGCAATGGCTTGTTTGTCTGATTGTAATGTCATAGAACTTGGAGGAGTGGAACCAAATCCTAGAATTGAGACTGTTCGCAAAGGTGTAACACTATGTAAGGAGCATGGAATTGATGTAGTTCTTGCAATTGGTGGAGGAAGTACCATTGACTGCGCGAAAGTGATTGCAGCAGGTAATTATTATGATGGAGATGCATGGGACCTTGTAAAGAATCCGAATAAGATTACAAAGGTGCTTCCAATTATAACGGTTCTTACGATTGCGGCAACTGGATCTGAGATGAATAAGAATGCAGTTATTTCTGATCCATCGACAAATGAAAAGTTAGGGACAAGCTCTATGCTTATGATTCCACAAGTGTCAATTTTAGATCCAGAGTATCTTTATACACTTCCAGCAAGCCAGACAGCTGCCGGAACAGCGGATATTATGTCTCATGTCTTTGAAAATTATTTTAAGGAAGAGTCACAGGCTTTTGTACAGGATAAGTTTGCAGAAGGATTATTACAGACATGCATTAAGTATTGTCCGATTGCATTAAAGGATCCAAAGAATTATGAAGCAAGGGCAAACCTTATGTGGGCAAGCACTATGGCGCTAAATGGACTTGTTGGTGCTGGAAAGGGCGGCCCATGGACGTGTCATCCGATTGAACATGAGCTTAGTGCATTTTATGATATTACCCATGGCGTAGGACTTGCGATTTTAACACCAAGATGGATGCGCTACATACTAAATGAGCAAACGATTGATAAATTTGTTACGTATGCAAGAAATGTTTGGAACATTGAAGAGGATGATCCGTTTATCTGTGCCAATAAAGCAATTGATTGTACGCAGCAATTCTTTATTGACTGTGGAATTCCAATGACGCTTAAAGAACTTGGCATTGATGACACTCATTTTGAAGAAATGGCTGAAAAGGCTGTTAGAATTGGTGGTTTGGCGAATGCTTACGTACCTCTTTCAAAAGAAGATGTAGTGAAGATTCTTACAAAGTGCTTATAGAAGGAGTGTATCACTTCATGATTGCGTTCAGTGCCAAGAGTTTTGCAAGTAAAACTCTTTTCTGATTTCTATGTTGAAACGGAAAAACTGTTATGCTATAATGGGTAAAATTATTACGGAGGACAAAGTGATGAGGCTTTTAATCAAGAATGGTCATGTGTTAGACCCAGTTACCAATGTAGATGAAGTAATGGATGTGCTAGTTGAGGATGAGATGATTGTAAAGGTTGATAAGAACATTGCTTGTGAAGCAGATCAAGTGATTGATGCTGCAAATCAGTATGTAATGCCAGGATTTATCGATCTTCATGTGCATTTGCGAGATCCGGGTTTAGAGTATAAGGAAACAATCGAAACTGGTGCATTAGCAGCTGCAAGAGGCGGATTTACAACAATCTGTCCAATGCCGAATACAAAACCTGTTACGGATTGTGCGAAAGTAGTACGTTATATTGTGGATAAGGCAAAGAAACTAGGAATCGTGAATATACTTCCAGTTGGTGCAGTTACGGTTGGACAGGAAGGCACGACACTTGCAGATATTGAAGGAATGAAGGAAGCAGGAATTTGTGCAATCAGTGAAGATGGAAAGTCAGTCATGTCCACGGAACTTTATATGAGGGCCATGTATGAAGCAAAGCGATTAGGACTACCAGTATTCGCGCATTGTGAAGATAAGCCGCTTGTAAGGGGTGGTGTCATTAATGCGGGTAAGAAAGCGGAAGAGTTCGGACTTAAAGGAATTACCAATGCAGTAGAGGATACGATTACTGCAAGAGATATCTTTATGGCAAAAGAAGCTGGATGTCATTTACATCTGTGCCACTGTAGTACTGAGGACAGCGTTCGCTTAGTGAAGATGGCAAAAGAGATTGGTGTAAATATTTCTGCTGAAGTATGTCCGCATCATTTTGCAATGAGTGATGATGAGATTACAAAAAATCACGGAGATTTTAAGATGAATCCACCACTTCGAAGCAGAAAAGATGTGAATGCATTAAAAGAAGGTTTACATGAAGATGTAATGGATGTGATTGCAACTGATCATGCGCCACATGGATTGGAAGAGAATAATCAGACAATGGACAAAGCTCCTTTTGGCATTGTTGGACTTGAAACAGCATTTCAGCTTACAATGACCGAGTTAGTAAAGCCAGGCATTTTAACACCGATGCAAATGGTTGAAAAGTTAAGTGTAAATCCTGCAAGAGTATTAGGAATCAATAAAGGTTCTATTCAGGAAGGTATGCCTGCAGATATTACGATTGCTGATTTTGATAAAGAAACTGTAATTGACCGTTCCACATTTTTATCGAAGGGCCGCAATACGCCATTTGATAAACGCAAGGTTGTAGGAGTTGTAACGACGACAATCTGCAATGGAAACGTAGTATTTACAGCTTAAGAATAACTATCGATTGAACAAGGAAAGGATGTCACAAAATGATTAACAAATTAGTAAAGAAGATTGAAGCAAATAAAGCACCGATTGTAGTCGGATTAGACCCTATGCTTTCTTATGTGCCAGAACACATTAAGGAAAAGGCATTTGCCGAAAAAGGGGAAACATTAGCAGGTGCAGCAGAAGCAATCTGGCAGTTCAATAAAGGCATCATTGATGCAACTTATGATTTGATTCCTGCTGTGAAGCCACAAATCGCGATGTACGAACAGTTTGGCGTTGAAGGTGTAATGGCATTCAAGAAAACAGTAGATTACTGTAAAGAAAAAGATTTGGTAGTCATTGGAGATATTAAACGTGGTGATATCGGATCTACATCAGAAGCTTATGCAGTTGGCCATTTAGGAAAAGTACAGG
>CAJMNR010000038.1 GCA_905214875.1 uncultured bacterium
TATGTACCCGATTAGATTCCTAATCGGGTACATAAAACCGCTCCGCTAAGGATGCACACTCAGGGGAAAGGAAGAAGGCGCAAAAGCGGCGCCATACCCCATCGGCGCGAACAAAGAGCCTTCTCCTTGGAGGGATGTAATCCTGTAAAGACGAAAGACCGAAGGCGCTTTGTTATATGTACCCGATTAGATTCCTAATCGGGTACATAAAACCGCTCCGCTAAGGATGCGCACTCAGGGGAAAGGAAGAAGGCGCAAAAAGAAACCGGTCATTCAGACAGTTAACATGTCTGAATAGCCGGTTTTTTTGTTTTTTATAAAAATAAGCTAGTAATATACACGGATAAGATGGCCCCGGATGCTACGATGACCAGATTGCGTTCAAAGTATGCCAAGATACATGCAACAACGATTCCGACACTGGCAGTAGCGTAGCTGTTTGTGGAATAAATAATATCAGGAATTGTAAGTGCGCTTAAAACCGCATATGGCACATATTTTAAAAATGATTGCACGAATGGGGATTCGATCTTCTTTTGAAAAATCGTAATCGGGAGCATTCTAGGCAAGTAGGTAACGAGTGCCATTAGAAAAATAGCAATAAGTGCATGGGATGTCGACATGATTACTCACTCCTTTCGGTTTCATCTTGATTCTGCGTTTGAATTGGAAATAAGAGGGCAGCAAGGCTACAGATAACGATGGTAACGATGATCACGCGAAAACCTGCACTGATCTTTGATAAAAACGGTGTATATTTAAAAATACAGGATAATATTGCTGATGATAAAATGACGTAAAAAATATGTATTGAGTGCTTACAAGGTGGAATAATGATTGCCAAGAACATGCCATAAAGGGCAATGCCAAGTGCATTTGATAATTCCTGTGGCAAGGCGGAACAAATGAAGGCGCCAAGCGTTGTTCCAAGTGTCCATCCGAAGATAGGTCCGATAATCAATCCCATCATATATGGATAGGTCAGGTCATTGTCTTCGCTCGATGCAACTGCAAAAGTTTCATCCGTTATGCCGAAAGAAAAAAGAAGACGGTTTGGTAAAGTGACAGAACGGTCTAGCTTTTGAGATAACGACAAAGACATCAGCATGTAACGAATGTTAATGACAAAAGTGGTAAGCATGATTTCTAAATATGTAGCACCAGCATTAATAAGGCTTGCTCCGGCAAACTGTCCGGCACTCGTCAAGTTAGTAAGGCTCATGAGAACTGCTAACAATGGGTGCATGCCGGCTTTGACAGCCGTTAATCCGAAAGCAAAGGAAACAGGAAGATATCCAAATGTAATAGGAAGTCCCCGTTTGAAGCCATACTGAAACTGTTCTCTTTTTGTATAGTTTGCATTCATTATGTACTCCTCTTTCATTATTGATAGGCAACACGTATTATATCATGATATGAAGCATACTACAAGAAAACGAAAGAAATGAAGTGTTTTTTACACATATGCAAGAAGTCTACACATTTAATTGATAAAAATGGAATGAAATGGTAATATAAACATATATGAAATAGGAGCTGAGGTGTGTAATGGGAAAGTATTATATAGAACAAAGTGTAAACGGAACAAGTCTATTTTATGAGCCATATTACGGCGAAAGACTATTAAAACAATATATTGAACAATTGAAACATTACAAGATAGAAGGCTTGGCTTCTATGGAAATCACATTGCGTCAAGGAAGAGAAGTTGTCCGTTATTTGATCAATGATAAACAGTCCCTTGGCTCGTATTTAAAAAATGGAATTTCAGAGGAAGAATTGTTGGAATTGCTAGAACGGATTTTAGAGGTCGCAAGAGCAGTACAAGAAGCAAGAGTTGCACCTGCATTCCTGTTATTTGATTTAAGTTGCATATTTGTTGGAAAGACGCAAAAGAACGTGGAGTTTGTCTTGCATGTATCTGATTTTGGACAGCAAAAGAACAATGAGTTTGGGCTTATAAAAGAAGTCTTAGCAGTAGCACAGGTAAATTCAAACCAATACAATGTAAAGGAATATTTAGAACAATACATAGGAAGTAGACAGCAAGTTAGCATTGATGATTTTAGAGAGTATATAAGCAATATAAAGAAACAGTTATTTGATCAGAGGCAGTATTCAGGGAAACAGACGCTTTCCTGCCGTCTTGGGGATCAAAGCATTCAGATTGAGGAATTGCTAGAGATTGCATCGCCGAAATTTGTAACGACAAGGATGATGGAGGAGGAGGCATTGGAGCAAAAGGCATATTTAGTTCGATGTTCCACAAAAGAGCAGATTCCAATTACAAAGGCGATGTTTACGTTAGGGACGGATCAAAACCAAGTGGATTATGCGATAGCGGGCAATCGTGCAATCAGCCGTGTGCATGCGATGATCTTATATCGAAATGGAAGTTATTTTATTAAGGATATGGATTCAACAAATCATACGTTTGTGAACCGTTTTCTTGTAAGAGGTGGTTCAGAGATGGACTTGGCACCAGGAAGTAGTGTTATTCTTGCTAATGAAGCATTTGTCTTTGAGATGGATCAGACATGTGTAAATGATAATTTGTTATTTTAGAACATAAAAAAAGGATATCTGGTGACAGATATCCTTTTTTTAAAATCGTTAAGAAATTTCTCAAAGAGAAGTTCCTTGTTTTATTAAATTGTTTCACCAAGCATGCAGGCAATGAAGTTTTCCGCTGCATAATTAAGTGGAATGTTGTGATTGTGTACTACGCTTAATTTACGCTTTGGTAATTCTTCTTTGAGTTCGATACGAGTCAACTCTTTCATGTTTCCCACCGTGTAGTCAGGTACGAACGCAATGCCAAGACCGATTTTTGCAAGATCGATTAATAAATCGTTACTGCTGAGTTCAACAGCAGGAGCAAGATCAAGTTGGTTACGTAAAAACAATCCGTGAAGGAATTCGCTTGTTGTTGAATTCTTATCAAGCATAAGGATTGGATAGTTTTGCAATTCGCTTAACTCAACATCTTTTGTATTAATGTCCATGAATTGTGTATTTACAACAAAAACATCTTGGAACTCACGAACATCAGTAATGTTGTGTACAGTGGAAAGACGTTTATTTGGAGAGTTGATAATGATCAAGTCTACTTGGTTTGCTTCTAATAAGTCTACGCATTGCAAACTTGTTCCATTAGTAACTTTTATGTGCACATTCGGATATTTCAAATGAAATTGTTCTAAGTAAGGGACTAAGAAATAACGACAAATCGTGTCAGAAGCACCGATACGAAGTTGGCCACCATTTAGGGAGTTTGCCTCTAAAATCTGTGTTTCTCCTCGTTGAATTAAGTTAATTGCAGGCTCAATATGTTTAAATAACAATTCACCTTCTTTTGTAAGTTTAACTTTCTTCGTGCTTCGAATGAAAAGGGATTGATTTAATCGTTTTTCTAATACTTTAATGGACTGACTTACTGCGGATTGGCTGATAAACAGCGCTTTAGAAGCTTCGGAAAAGCTTAAAGTTTTTGCAACATAATAAAAAACTTTGTATAATTCGTAATTTATATCCATGTTTTTCTCCTGATTTACGATATTTTATAAGCACCACTTATTAATGATATCATAAAATAAAAAAATTCTCAATGATTATTTCAATGGAAAATGCAATCGCCCGAGTTCACCAAATCTTCATCTTTGATTTGTGTCAATTGTTTGACTTGAATGGGCAATTATAGTATGATACGTTTAGTGTGTTTGTAGCTAAATGCCTAATAGATTTAGGAGTAAGTAGATTTTGTGAACTCTTGTAAACTTCTTGACTATGCTGTAATTTTACTTACAATAATATATGAGGAGTTTTTGCATTTTATCGATTATTTGACAAAAAAATATGAAATAATAAACAAAAACTTTTTATGGAGGAAAAAATGCATAGTAATAATAAGAGATTATACCGAATTGTTTCGTTTCTTCTTGCAATGACGCTGATGATGTCAACATTCGTCGGATGCGGTGCTAATAAGAACGATGACACGAATACAGAGGGTAACACAGAAGACAATGTCCAAGAGGCACAGAAACCACAAAGAGAGATTGAAACAGTGCCGCTTAATACGGTAATGATGACAATTGATGGAAAAGACTACACATTAGCGGATGCCATGTTTGTAATTTATAGTATGGAAGAACGATGGAACATCCAAGAAGAGGTAAATATAGGTGCGGAAGGCCTTGATTTCTGGACTGAAATCTATGATGAGACAACTAATGAGACAGGAGAAGATATTGTTCGAAAGTCTGTAATGGAAACGTTTCAAATGATTGAAATTCTTGCGCCGATTGCAGAAAAAGAAGGATATGCCTGTACATCAGATCAAATCAGTGAGAATGAACAAATGACCTCTGAGATCTTAGCAACCATGGATAAAACGTATTTAAAAAGAACAGGATTTACAAAAGAAAATCTGTTAGAAAGCATAAATCGTTATTCGATGGTCAATCAATATGTGCTAGACCAGGTTGCAAAGCAAAAGGTAGATGAAGAAAAAGCCAAAGAGAATATTGACGAGAGTGAATATGCTCAGACTAAGTTAGAATTTATCCGTTTAGAAACAAACTATATGAATGATGAAGGTGATATTGTATACAAGAGTGCTGAAGATATTTCCGCTCAGTTAGATCGTGGAAACAAGCTGCTTGAGAAAGTGCAGGCAGGAGAAAGCATGAGTGAAGTGTACGAAGAAGAAGTAGAATCAAATAATTCTGACATTGAATATTCGGCTGAGGAAGCCCTGTTTGAGGTCGATATGTCCGAGCAAATGAAAAGCGTCCTATCTTCTTTAAAAGAGGGAGAGATTGCTTCACAAATCGTAGAAGGAACAGATGGGTATTATATCTTGCGTCTTTTAGAAAATGATGTTAAGGATGCATATAATGACCAGCTTGCACAAGAAATCGATGCTATGAAGCAAGAAGCTTATGATGCTTCTTTTCTTAAGACAGTTGAAGAGCATGATGTAACATTCAATCAAGGGGCTTGGGACAAGATTGTATTTAAGAATTACGCGTACAATAGCCAAGAAGTAGAATCTGCCGAGGAATCAGATGAAGCAACAGACGAAGATTTTTTTGATATGAGTGAATTAACAGGAGGAGCTGACATGGTTCTCCCTGATGATGCAGCCGAAGGAGACGATGGATCCGTTGGCTAATATAACGTTTGCCAAGGCGAACAAATACTAAGATGTTTGGAGGAAAAGTTGTGAAAAAGTCGAAGCAAATTGTGCGAGTTGATCAACAAAGCACAAAATCAGTAAAAGTATCAAGATATGATACAAAATCCATTATGAGTGTTGTTGGAATTGCATTAGGTGTAATCGCATTTATCGCAGCATGTGTAGTAATTGGATATGAAAGTTTCCATGTGGATCCTGTTATGAAAGTGGATGACAAGAAATACTACTTAAGTGATCCAGAGGTTAAATTTAATGTATATATGGCGGAAGCGAGCCTTCTAAACACAGGTGCAACATATGGTGCGTATTACGGAATGGATGCAGCTACTTATTTCGAATCCTATAAAGAGTCTGCAAAAAGTAATGCATTAAGCAGCATTGAAGAAACTTACTTAATGTATAACGAAGCTGTAAAAAATGGTGAAACTTTATCTGATGAAGATAAGAGTGAAGTAGAAGAACAATACGGTAAAATCTACGATAAGATGTCAAAAACAAGAATCAAAAGACTTGATATGACAAGAGAAGAATTCATTGAACAAGCACTTCATGTTAAATTAGCTTATCAATACATGGAAACAGTAACAGAAGGTTTCAACGTAACAAAAGATACATTAACTGAAAAAGTTGAAAAATCTGATTACGATGAACGTAGCTTCCAAGTAATTCAAGCTTCCTTAAAGACAACAGATGATGAAGGAAATTCTGTTGACGTTTCTTCAAAAGATAAAGAAACATATACAAAACAAATGAAAGAGTACTTAAAGAAAGCTCAAAAAGGTACTGCTTTAGATAAGCTTGTAGATAGCAAAGATAGCAAAACTTATGTTTACGCTGAAAAATCTGTCTTAACATCTGATACAACATTAACTGAGTTAATGGCTAAGATCAAAAATATGAAAGACAAAGAAGTTTATGGTTCTGTAATTGAAGCAGATGGAAGCTTATGGATCGTTAAGATGATTGATAACGATAGCACAACTCAATACGATGCAGCTGTAGAAGATGCAATCAGTGCTGAAAAAGAAACAAAACTTCAAGATAAGATTTCTGAATTAAAAGAAAGCTACAACTTAACAGTTGAAAAAGGCTGGGATAAAGTTGAAATCGGTACAGTTGCTGTATACTCTGATGATTCCTTAGATGAATTCCAAGCAGATGAAGAAGAAACAGAAGCAACTGCAACGCCAGCAGCTACAAGTAAAGCAACAGCATCACCAAAGGCAAGCGCTAAAACAAGTGCAACACCTAAAGCTACTGCAAAAGCAACTGCAACACCAAAAGCAACAAAATAGTCTTGCAATCTGCAAGTAAATCAATATAATAAAGAAAAGGTGTCATGATAATTTGTGATTATCATGGCACCTTTTTTGATATAAGGGTATTCTTTGAGCGGAGATATATTATAAATACTCTGTTGAATTAGGTTAGGAAAAATAAATATTAATAAGAATGGTTAATAAATAAGTTTATATATATTCATTTTATTTATAAAACGTAGTATGGTACAATAAAGAAGATTTAAGTGACGGAAAGTAAAAATGGAGGTAAGGTTATGAGTAACGTTAAGAGAATCTATGTTGAAAAGAAAACACCATATGCAGTTCATGCAAAAGAGTTACAGAAAGAAATCAGAAGCTATTTAGGAATTAAGACGTTAGACAGTGTTCGTGTATTAATTCGTTATGATATAGAAAATGTAAGTGATGTTACATATCAAAAAGCACTTGGAACAGTATTTTCTGAACCACCTGTAGACGTACTATTTGAAGAAACATTTACGAAAGGTGCTGCTGATCATGTGTTTTCTGTAGAATTCCTTCCAGGTCAATTCGATCAGAGAGCAGATTCTGCAGAACAATGTGTGAAATTATTAAACGAGAAAGAGTCTCCTGTTATTCGCTCTGCAACTACTTATGTATTTGCTGGAACAATTACAGAAGAAGAGTTTGAACGAATCAAAGCATATTGTATCAATCCTGTAGATTCAAGAGAAACAGATGAGACTAAGCCAGAGACTTTAGTTACAGAATTTGAAGAACCAAAAGACGTAGCAATCTTTGATGGCTTTATTGACATGGATACTGAAGCGTTACAAGGGTTATATGACTCTTTAAATCTTGCTATGACATTTAAAGATTTTGAACATATCAAGACATATTTTACAGAAGAAGAAAAACGTAATCCATCTATGACGGAAATTCGTGTGTTAGATACATATTGGTCTGATCACTGTAGACATACGACATTCCTTACTGAACTTAAAAATGTTACGTTTGAAGATGGATATTACAAAGCGCCAATCGAAAAATCATACGAAGAATATCTTGAAGCTAGAAAGGAAGTATTTGCAGGACGCAAAGACAAATATGTTTCCTTGATGGATGTTGCTTTGATGGCAATGAGAAAACTGAAAAAAGAAGGCAAGCTTGATGATATGGAAGAAAGCGATGAAATCAATGCTTGTTCCATCGTTGTTCCAGTTGAAATCGATGGAAAAGAAGAAGAATGGTTAATCTTCTTTAAAAATGAAACACATAACCACCCAACAGAAATCGAACCATTTGGTGGTGCGGCTACTTGTCTTGGTGGTGCTATCCGTGATCCACTTTCAGGACGTGGCTATGTATACCAGGCAATGCGTGTAACAGGCGCTGCTGATCCTACTGTATCCTTAAAAGATACATTAGAAGGTAAGCTTGCACAACGCAAGATTGTTACTGGAGCTGCAAGTGGATATTCCAGCTATGGTAACCAGATTGGTCTTGCTACTGGTCTTGTTAGCGAAATCTATCATCCTAATTATGTGGCAAAACGTATGGAAATTGGTGCCGTTATGGGTGCTGCCCCTAGAAAGAACGTTGTTCGCTTAAACTCTGACCCAGGTGATCAAATCATCTTACTCGGTGGAAGAACAGGACGTGATGGCTGTGGTGGTGCAACAGGTTCCTCTAAAGTGCACACGACAGAATCCATCGAAACTTGTGGTGCAGAAGTTCAAAAAGGTAATGCGCCAACAGAACGTAAGATTCAACGCTTATTCAGAAGAGAAGAAGTTAGCTCAATCATAAAGAAATGTAATGACTTTGGTGCAGGCGGTGTATCCGTTGCTATCGGTGAATTAGCAGATGGGTTACGTGTATACCTTGACCGGGTTCCTAAAAAATACGCTGGCCTTGATGGAACAGAACTTGCAATTAGTGAGTCTCAAGAACGTATGGCTGTCGTAGTAGATAAAAATGACGTCGATAAGATGTTAAAATTCGCAGAAGAAGAAAACTTAGAAGCAGTTGTTGCGGCTGAAGTAACAGAAGAACCAAGACTTGTTCTTCTTTGGAGAGGAAAAGAAATCGTTAATATCTCCAGAGCGTTCCTTGATACGAATGGTGCACATCAAGAAACTGATGTTATAGTTACAATGCCAGACGATAAAAACAACTATTTAGATAAAGAAATTGAAGTAACTGATATGAAGAGCAAATGGCTTGAGACATTAAGCGACTTAAATGTATGCTCTCAAAAAGGGCTTGTTGAAATGTTTGACTCCTCCATCGGAGCTGCCAGCGTTTACATGCCATACGGTGGAAAATATCAGTTGACACCAACACAGACAATGATCGCAAAGCTTCCAATGCTAAAAGGAAAATGCGATACAGTAACAATGATGAGTTATGGACTTGATCCTTACTTATCAAGCTGGAGTCCATATCATGGTTCCATTTATGCAGTATTATCTTCTGTAGCGAAAATCGTTGCAGCAGGTGGTGCTTACGAAAAAATCCGTTTTACATTCCAAGAATATTTCAGACGTCTTGGTACGGATCCTAAGAATTGGGGCGAGCCAATGGCAGCCTTACTTGGTGCTTATGAAGCACAGATGAAGCTAGGACTTCCATCAATCGGTGGTAAAGATAGTATGTCAGGAACGTTCAACGATATCAACGTACCTCCAACACTTTGTTCATTTGCGGTGGATACTGCCAACGTCAATGATATCGTTTCTCCTGAACTTAAGAGTGCAGGAAACCTTCTTGTACGTTTCTCTGTTAAGAAAGACCAATATGGATTACCTGATTTTGAACAGGTAAAAGCACTTTACAGCAAAGTGACTGCATTAGTTAATAAGAAAGTATTAAAAGCAACCTATGCACTTGGATTCGGTGGTGTAGTAGAAGCAGTTTCTAAGATGGCATTTGGTAATAAATTAGGTGTAGAATTATCTGATGCAATTGCAAAGGAAGAATATTATAAAGTTGCTTATGGTGACATTATTGCAGAAGTTGCCGAAGCAGATCTTGCTAAGATTGACGCAGAATACACAGTAATCGGTACTGTATTAGAAGAAGCTAAATTTGTATGTGGCGACGCAGTGATTACGATGGAGGAAGCACTTAACGCTTGGACGGCTACATTAGAAAAAGTATTCCCAACTCGCTCTGATGTAGAACAGAAAGAAGTTAAGACAGCGCTATACGATACGAAAGATATTTACGTTTGCAAACATAAGGTTGCAAAACCAAATGTATTCATTCCTGTATTCCCAGGTACTAACTGTGAATACGATACAATGAAAGCATTTGAAGCAGCTGGCGCTAATGTAAAGACAATCGTGTTTAAGAACATGAGCGAAGCAAACATCAAGGATAGCGTAGATGCTTATATTAAGGCAATTAATGAAGCTCAAATCCTTATGTTCCCAGGTGGATTCAGTGCTGGTGATGAACCAGATGGTTCTGCAAAATTCATTGCCTCTGCATTCCGTAATGCAGGTATTAAAGATGCAGTACATGACTTGCTTTATAAGAGAGACGGTTTAGCGTTAGGTATCTGTAATGGATTCCAGGCATTGATTAAGCTTGGCCTTGTACCTTATGGAGAAATCCTTGATCAGAAAGAGGATTCACCAACACTTACAACTAACAGTATTGGCCATCATATCAGCAAGACAGTTTATACAAGGGTTGTTACAAACAAATCCCCATGGTTACAGAAAGCAGAACTTGGTGCAACTTATGCAATCCCAGCTTCCCATGGTGAAGGTCGCTTTGTAGCGAGTGATGAATGGATTAAGAAATTAATTGAAAATGGTCAGGTTGCCACTCAATATGTCGACGTGAATGGAAACCCAACGATGGACGAAGACTTTAACCCTAATGGTTCATACTGTGCAATCGAAGGTATCACAAGTCCTGATGGACGTGTATTAGGAAAGATGGCGCATTCCGAACGTAGAGGTGACGGTGTTGCAATCAATATCGTAGGAAATCAGAATCAACATATTTTTGAATCTGGTGTAGAATATTTTAAATAAAAGTAAATTAATAATAAAAACAAGAGCATTTTAGAAAATTTTCTTAATGCTCTTGTTTTTTTGTGGAAAAACATTGATAATAGTATTGAACACGTATTAAGTGAGGTGAGTTGTAGTGTGTCAATTTGATATTACTGTAAATGATTTTAATCCTACAATTTTCTACTCTAGTAAGGGGAAAATGGTTACAGATTATCACTACCATGATCATGATTTTGCTGAAATTACATATATCATATCTGGAAAAGGTAAATATTATGTTAATGGAACGATTTATGAGGTAGAAGCGGGAGATATGGTTATTTGCAATCCTGGCGTAAAGCATCATAATATTGTCATTAATGAAAAAGAGCCAACAGTAGAAGTATTTATTGGATTTACGGATTTTCAATTCAAAAATATGCCTCCAAATTCAATCGTATTAAAGAACAATGAGTGTATTTTACATACTGCTGGGGAGCTGAAACAAGAAATAACAAAAATATGTTGGGAAATGGTTGCAGAACAAGAAGGCAATCAAGTAGGCAAATATTTTATGTTAAAAGCACAGTTGATGAAGATGTTACTATTGATTGTGCGAGAATTGGTAGGAGGAGAAGTTGAAAATAAGCAAAAAACTTGTAATTTCGAGTCTTACAATAAGAACTATGTCGTTAAAAAAATTGTTACATATTTAAATGAAAATTACGCAACTAAGATTTCTCTTGATAAGATCGCTCGAAATATGTATTTGAGTCCTGTTTACATCTCGAAAATCTTCAAAGAGGAAACAGGAGAATCTCCAATTAATTATTTGATTAAGATTCGTCTTGAAAAGGCAAGGGATATTTTACTGAGCGGCGATGGCGGAAGCATTAAGCATATCGCGAATACGGTCGGTTACGATGATGTGTATCATTTTTCAAAATTATTTAAAAAATATTATGGAATCAGTCCGTTGTATTATAAGAAGACGAATGGGCAACAAAAAATACAAAATCAAGAGTAAAAAAGAGGATGGTTTCCGAGTGGAAACTGTCCTCTTTTTGTGTATACAATAAGTAAAATTCACGGGGTGTTATTTGATTTGTTGTAAGAATAAAGAGAAAAAGGTAAAAAAAGAATCCCTTTTAAAAGCGTCAGATGATATTTTCGCTAGAATGTGTCAATTGTATTAAAAATTATTTACAAAAATAGTTTGAAAACTGAGAAATAATTGTGAAATAATCTTGTCATAAATATGGTAAACTTTTGTATATAGAGAATGGGGATAGTAAAATGTTTGGAAGGACGTCTTGTGGCAATGGAGTATTATGATACGATTAATTATCGCGGCTGGGTGAAATCATTTAATATGCAACAGCTAGAGAGAGCAGCAGAAAACAAACTTCATAATTATTTAAAACACTTAAAGGGATTTCTAGAGCATGAGAAAGAACGATTTGAAGTGATTCGGTATGAGGATATTAAAAAGGCTCATTTAGGCCTATTTACGACAAAAGCACCTTATTATTTCGTAGTGTATATTACAGATTTGGAAGTGCAGTTGTTGAATGCCGGCTATTTGATGGGGCAGTTTTCTTTATACTTGATGACAAAAGAAATCGGTTCTTGTCTTGTTGGGTTGGAAGAGGTAAAAAAATACGTTTCAAGCAACGTTATGGTTCGTTCGGATACGATTGACGAAAGTAAGCCGTTGGAACAGCGTACATGGGTTGCGATTATGGCATTTGGGAATCCAGAGCATAAGTTTCGCCAGAAAAGAAAGAAGCTTGGTGAAATCATTTCGGATAAAAAGTGTATTTATAAGTCAGAGATGGATCCGAGAGTACAGGCAATTATTAGTGCTGGAGTACATGCACCTTCGAAGATGATGATCCGCCCATATCGTTTTGTGGTAAAAGGGCTTAGGGCACATCTGTTAGTGAAAGTGGAGTCGATGATGACAGCGTCACAGAGAATGTGCGTGTATTTGGATTGTGGTATTATGTTGGCATCTCTTAGTCTGAAGGCAGAAGAGCAATGGATGACGATGGAGATTAGACGGAATGAAAAACATGTAGAAACTCAACAGAAAAAGTATAAATATATTGTAAGTCTTTCTTTTGAAGATCAATAGATAAAATAAGTGCGTCATCTTTTTTGTGAGAAAAGGATGGCGCTTTTCTAATTGTGTATATTGTTCCAAAAATTTATAAAAAACTGTTGACATATAAAATTCCTTGTGGTAAACTATATTTGTTGCTGAGGCAATGACAAAAGAATATGCGCGAGTGGCTCAGTGGTGGAGTATCGCCTTGCCAAGGCGAGGGTCGCGGGTTCGAATCCCGTCTCGCGCTTGCTAATTAGAATCTCAAACCTTTCTTTGAAAGATTTGAGATTTTTTTGATTCGTAGGAAAGTTTTTTTGTGCAAACTCGATCGAAAGGAAGGTAAGAATATGAGAAATATTAGATTGGTGATCGAATATGATGGAACACGTTATGCAGCA
This sequence comes from uncultured bacterium, assembly GCA_905214875.1. Classification (GTDB taxonomy): domain Bacteria; phylum Bacillota; class Clostridia; order Lachnospirales; family Lachnospiraceae; genus KM106-2. Next base: position 12,981 of record CAJMNR010000038.1, read on the forward strand.
TTTCAAAAGTTAGGACCAAAAACGAGAGGTATGCTTGTAGAGGAGAAAATCGTAGAGGTGCTTAAGAAGATGACGGGAGAAGACATTGAACTAATTTCTGCCGCCAAGTTAGAAGCTGGAGTTCACGCACTTCATCAGATTGCAAACTTCAAGACTAATTCAGATAAAAGAGAGTATGAGATCAAACACTATTTAAATCAGTATCTTCCAAGAGATATTGCTATTCTTCAAGTGGATGATGTTCCGGAGAGATTCCACAGTCAGTTAAATGCCAGTTCCTATTGGTTTGAATACCGTTACACAATGGGAGAAGTAGCTAATGTATTTGAACGTAAATATACGTATTACAGCTTTAAAAAGCTTGATGTGAGGGCGATGAAAGAGGCAGCAGCTTACTTAATCGGTGAACATGATTTTAAAGCGTTATCGAACAATAAAAAGATGAAAAAGACAACAGTCCGTGAAATATATGATATTCAAATCATACAGGATATCGACCGTGTGACAATTCGCATACATGGTTCTGATTTTTGGCCTTATATGGTTCGTAAGATTGTGGGAATGCTTTACGAAGTAGGTGTGGGCAATATGAAACCTTTTGTAGTAAAGACAATTCTATTAGAAAAAAATCCACAAAATGTTCAGTATATGGCAGAACCACAAGGACTATTCCTTGATGAAGTAATCTATAAGTAAGAGAATTCTAAGAGGAAAGAGTCATGGCAGCTGCCTTTTTGTGGAAAAATCAAGATTGCAATCTTTAAAACTTACAGTTGCTGTGATATGATTTAGATAACAGAGAAAAGAAAGGGGAGAGTTGTGGTGCAATGGATTAATGCAAATGGATTGATTATCATTTGTATCATGATGATACCGAATATTGTGTATGCAACAGAGCATAAGGGAGAAGAAAATAAGTGCAAGAATATACTGATGAATATTGTTGAACAGATTGGAAGATATGGAACATTCTTTTTGATGATTTTTAATATTGGAATCTTCGAAAAGGGTGCTTATAACGACATAATCTTCTATATTTGGTTAGGGGTGGCCTATCTTCTTCTTGTTGTCTATATGTTCGTATGGGCCGAGTATTTTAAGTGTGCACCAAAACAGCTTCCGCTTTCTCTTGCGATTGTACCTTGTATCCTCTTTATTCTTACTGGAATTCTATTACGTCATTACTTGTTGATTGTATTTGGTACGATTTTTACAATTGGACATTGCTATGTAACAACTCAGAATAATAAGGAAGATTAATGGAAGATAAGGCAGGAAGTGTACATATATTTATAATATAGAGAATAAAGTAATTTGATTAGTGCATTGGTTTTGGGGGAATAGTATGAAGAAGCAACTGCTTGGATTCATCGTGGCCGTAATTGGGCTGTTCCTACTTATGTCAGTATCTTGTATGGCAGAGGAAAGAAAGAAAACGCTAACGATAAATGTACCAGAATCAATCGTATACCAAGTCGAGGAATGGAATGGAAGCTCGGCATTGAAAGCAGTGTACATGCTGTCAGAAGAACTATTTGCAGTAATCAATATGACCCCAGAGGAATTGTCTGAAAACTATGGATGCCAAGAAATTGTACCTTACCTTGTCTTCGATTGGTCGTTGGATCAAGAGGATGGTTGGCATTATGAGGAGACTTGGGATCAGGAAGATGTTATGGCAATGCCGTTATATGTGGCGGTAGGGCCAGGCGTTGTAAATGAAGCAGAAGTGTTTTGGTTGGCACACGAACAGCAGTGTGACTTCTTTAAAGAGTGTATTAAATGCAAAGGGCAAGAGGAAAATAAGCTGTTTGACTATGAGGCACATACCCTTTATATTCGGGCGAAATATCTGTTTAAGGTAACGGGAGACGATGGAACAATCAAACGGCTCAGTTCAGATTGGTCGAAAACCCAGAAGATTGACAAAGACTATGAGGTTGAACTTGATCTGGATCAGTTAGGAATGCCGGTCTTAAAGGATATAAAGATCGTCAAAGGGATAAATGGAACTTTTCGAAATCTATGCTATGTATGTGAATATCCGAAGGAGTTGGTAACGACACTTCTTAAGTTGAATGCACTTACTGGAGAAAATTTTGAAATAGAAGGAGAAATTCGTTATAATGGTGGGGATTGGGAGGATGCGAAGCTTTCGAGCAGCAGCATGCCTTATCATTACGGAGAAAGAACTTTGTCGTTATATGGATTTGAAGAAAAAGATAAGTTTGGAATTCAGTTTAGAGTTCGTTTTAGATATAAGGGAAATAAAGAAAGAAGAATAGAGGAATTTGTGACTTCATGGAGCGATATTGCAACAATTGGTATGGATTATTGGAAAGAGGAGCCTGCTAGCAAAGAGGCAGATGCCAAGGTAATGCTAAGGAATCGGGTGCCATATGGACTTTGTCAGACAATTCTATTTGGAGTGATTGTTTTAGGAATGCTTTTGTTGCTCATTATCAGTCCGAAGCATAAAAACAAAGGAGAGTAATTATGGAAGCAATTACATGTTTAGAAACAAGAAGAAGTATTCGTCAATTTGAGGAAAGAAAAGTTGAAAGAGATGTGCTTGAAGCGATTGTAAAGACAGCATCCTATGCACCATCTTGGAAGAATACACAGACGGCACGTTATATCATTGTGGAAAGTCAGGAAATTAAAGAAAAGATAGCTGAGGAAGCAGTAATGGGATTTGTACATAATGGAGAAATTATTAAGAATTGCCCTGTTATGGCGATTGTGACTTGTGTGCATGGTCGTGCCGGATTTGAACGAGATGGTTCTTTTTCTACTTCGAAAGAGGACCGTTGGGAAGTGTTTGATGCTGGAATAGCAACACAGACATTCTGTCTTTCTGCCCATGCAAATGGCATTGGTACGGTAATTATGGGGATTTTTGATGATGAGAAGGTAAAAGAGATAGCAGGCATTGACGATAGTCAAGTAGTCTGTGCACTTGTTGCATTAGGTTATGCAAGTGAAGAGCCAAAGGCACCTAGAAGACGTGAAGTAGAAGAAATACTAAGTTTTAGATAATTGTTAAAACATTGTGAAACATCGAAATAATATTTATATTTTTGTCTATATATGATACAATACAGCTTATGAGATGAAAAATTGCTTATAATACTAGGTGATAGGAGAGTTTTTAAGATAAAATGTCAAATAAGAGTAACCAGATAATACGTCAGGCAGGTATACTTGCAATGGCAGGTATTCTCTGTAGAATCATCGGTTTTATATACCGTGTCCCTCTAACCAATATTATCGGTGACCGTGGAAATGGATATTATGGATATGCATACAATGTATATTCTATTATTTTATTAATAACGTCATATAGTATACCTGGTGCTGTTTCAAAAGTAATGGCGGAGCGTCTGGCAGTACGTGAGTATAAAAATGCACAGAAAGTTTTTCACTGTGCGATGATTTATGTGATTGTAGTATGTGGAATTGCTAGTCTTGCTACATTTTTTATTGCACCATATATCGTAAGTAGGGAAACGGCAACGGTACTTAGAGTCTTTTGTCCGACGATTTTCTTTTCTGGTATATTAGGTGTGTTCCGTGGATATTTTCAGTCCCATAGAACGATGGTGCAGTCGAGTATATCGCAGATCTTTGAGCAGATTATGAATGCGGTAGTCAGCATCGGTATGGCAGCATTCTTTGTAAGTCTTGTATCTGGGAGTGATGAAAATACTAGGGCAATGTATGGTGCTGCAGGTAGTGCAATGGGTACAGGAGCCGGAGTACTGACTGCATTGTTATTCATGGTTGTTGTATATCAGTATAATAAAAAAGGAATTCTTAGGAAAGTACGTCGAGATCAGTCGGAGTATGAAGAAACGTATGGTATGATCTTTAAGGTTATTATTGCCTTAGTTACACCAATCATACTTAGTACATTCATTTACAATTCCAATGCACTATTAAATGCAGCAATATTTAAAAAGCTAGCGGTTGCAATCAACTTATACGATGGCGATACAGCAACTGAGCTGTACGGTATCTTTACAGGTAAAGCAGTCGTTTTAATCAATGTGCCAATTGCAATTGCATCGGCCATGGCTAGTGCGCTTCTTCCGAACATTGCAGGAACTTATGCAGTAAGTGGAGAAAAGGAAGCATCGAAGCAGGTAAATGATACATTGAAGATGCTTATGTTGATTGTTATTCCGATTACAGTCGGAATGTTTGTTTTTTCTGCTCCAATCATGAGATTTATGTATCCGGCAAAAGGTCAGTGGGAACTTGCATCTAAGCTACTTCGTGTCTTGAGTATTAATGTTGTCTTTATTTCTATTTCAACATTAAGCAATGCGGTGCTTCAGGCGTTAGGTCATCCTCAGAAGACTGTAGTCAATGCATCGATTGCTCTTGTTGTTCAGACAATCGTTTTAATCTGCTTGTTAGCGTTTACGAATTTAGGAGTATACTCTCTTGCAATTGCCACAGATGTTTATGCAATCGTTGTAAGTGTATTGAATCGAAGTGTTGTAAAACGATATCTTGGTACGAAACAGGATATTATGGCAACATATTTGTATCCGATTGTTGCATCCCTTATTATGGGTGCGATATCTTGCGGTGCATATCTGTTGATTTATCAAGTGTTCCCTAACAATCGCATTGTCTTGATTATTGCAGTAATGCTTGCAATAGTTGTTTATTTTGCATCTATTATTAAAATGGGTGGTGTAAAGGAAGAAGAACTTTATAGATTCCCAAAAGGTTCTGTGTTAGTTTCTCTTGCTTATAAGTTGCGATTATTATAAAAAAAACTAAAGATATTAGAAGAAGTAACCGATATGCTTAGAGGAGTGAATTTGCCAGACATATGGCAGATTCTCTTCTCTATTTTTTATTGTTAGGAAATTTCTCTGTCGAGCCCTTTCCTAACAATTAAAAATGTCCCAAAAAGCGGGGCGTGTGATGCGCATAAAATTTTTCATGAGAAAGTAGTACCAGTAAGTGAGAAATTGGTTACGAAAGAGAAAGGAAAGAACAGAATGAGAAAGAAATGGTTCAAAGGGATTGCGGCGTTAGCAATAACGGCAATGGCAGTCTCTTCCGTGTCTGTTCATACAAATGTATTAGCAGATGCAAAAGAAAAAGCAGCGGTGAGCACTTCAAAGAATGAGTCGGTAGACTTTTCCCTTGAAGGATATGCAAGTACTAAAAATGTTACTGGAGGCGGAGTGTTAAAGGAAACAGATGCGAATTACTATAAAGTTAATTCAGCTGAAGAATTTCTTAAAGCACTTTCTACAGTAGCTAAGAACAAAAAAGCAAGCGTGATTGAACTTACAGGAGATATTGCCTTAGGTTCTAAAGAAATTGGAAGTGCACTTTCTACATACAAAAGTGTAATTTCAGCATCTGCAAATCAGCCGTTGATGCATCCGACATTGAAAGAAACAGGAGTTTCCCAAGTAGACATTAAGAATATTTCGAATCTTACGATTTATTCAAAAAATGGTGCAAGAATCAAGCATGCATGTTTAAACGTAGCAAGATCTTCAAACATCATTATTCGTAACATTATTTTTGATGAACTTTGGGAGTGGGATGAAGCAACATCTGGTGAGTATGATCGTAATGACTGGGATTATATCACAATACAAAATGCATGTACAGGAATCTGGATTGATCACTGTACATTCTATAAAGCATACGATGGTATTGTAGACGTTAAGAAAGCGAGTGCCACAGACACAACAGATGTAACGATTTCTTGGTCAAAATTCTTACCAGAGAGCGAAGGAGAATTCTTCGACGTAATGATGGAAGAATTAGAAAAGAATAAATCCGAGTATGCGTACTATAACTCATTAAGAACAACATACGAAATGACACAAGAACAAGTTCGTAGTTATGCAGCTGCTCAGAAAAAGACACATTTATTTGGTGCGTCTGATAGTGAAGCAAATATCAAGAACCTTCGTGTAACAATGGCAAACAACTACTATAAGAACTCTATGGATCGTCTTCCAAGATTACGTGGTGGTTATGCTCATGTATATAACACAATCATGGATTCTTCCGATATGCTTACGCTTAGAGATTCACTTAAAAACAGCAAAGCAAAGAGCAAGGTAGTAAGTAATGGTGCAATCAGTACTTGCGAAGCAAGCGTTCTTGTCCAAAATTCTAATATCAATGGTATTGTGAATGCATTACTAAGTGGAAATGGTAACAGTAAAGCTGGATATATTGGTGCAGCAGACTGTACGTATACAATGAATGGTAAAGCAACAGATCTTACAGTTACACATAAGACATCTAGCAAGCTTGTATTAGATACAGATAAGTTTATGTCAGAATTACCATATAGCGTAGCAACATTATATGATGCAGAGTCTTTATATGATACTGTATATCCATATGTTGGAGCGGGCGTTGTGGAAATGAATGCAACAGACTGGATGAGCACTACTTACGAAACAACTACAGTAGAGCCAACAGTGAAACCAACAGTAGAACCAACAGTAGAACCAACGGTAGAACCAACAGTAGAACCAACGGTAGAACCAACAGTAGAACCAACAGTAGAACCAACAGTAGAACCAACAGTAGAACCAACAGTAGAACCAACGGTAGAACCAACAGTAGAGCCAACAGTAGAACCAACGGTAGAACCAACAGTAGAACCGACGGTAGAACCAACAGTAGAGCCAACAGTAGAACCAACAAAGGCCCCACAAGTGGAAGAAGTAACACATAACTTTACAGAATCTGATAAAGAGAGTGATTTCTTTACAATCGCTGGAAGCCTTTCTTCCTCAAAAGGAAAAGTATCTTACAATGGTTTAACGTTAACAAAAGCGTTAAAGATGGAAAGCTCTACATCGGTTTCCTTTAAAACAACAGAAGAAAAGACGATGACATTAGTATTTAACTCTGATTGTTCTAAAGATATCTTAATTGATGGTAAAGTGTATACAATTGATAAAGGTGTGTTAGAAGTTAAGCTAGCAGCAGGAAACCATGTGATTCAAAAAGAGGATTCCAATGTAAACTTATACTATATTTCACTTAAATAGTTAAATATCAGCTCTGTGCCAAGTGTTTAGATACAAGGTGCTTTAAGCATCTGTATGAGCACTGGCATTAGAGCTGTTTTTTCGTTAGGAAATTGTTTGTAGAAATCTGTCCCTATTAGGTGGGGACAGATTAAAGCTCAGGTAGATATGCTACAAGTCCATTTCGAATCAATTTGTAGCAAAGAATGGATAATTCTTTAGGGGTCTCTTTCGCGTGACCCATTAACCATTTTTCAATTATGCCAAGGCAGCCACCGATATAGAAGGAACAAGCATATTCGATTTCTTCTACACTTTGGACGCCATGGAGCATTTCAACGGTTGTTTGGACAATGGTGTCTTTGATTAAATTCTTGATGTTATTTGTGAAATTAATATCTCCATTCGGGCTCATAAGCAAATAGCAGATATCAACGTTGTTAAGTATGATTGTAAAGACTTCTTCTAGGTAAACTTGAATTTTGTCATTGTAATATTCTTGTTTATGTTTCATAGTAACGCTAATTAATTCGTCGAGAAGTTCTTGTTCAATCTTATTTAGCATATCGTAAATATCGGTATAGTGAAGATAGAAGGTTGAGCGATTGATATCGACTTCCTCGACTAATTCACGTACGGTAATCTCGCGGATGCTTTTTGTCTGCATCAAATGAATCAGGCCTGCACGCAGGGCGGCTTTTGTTTTTCGGACACGACGGTCAACTTTTGGTTCCATAGGGATCTCCTTCCTTATTCAAAAACTAAAATAACAAAATCCACCAAAATTAAACAAAATAATACATAATACTATCTATTTAGATACTGTTAATATAAAGTTTATAAATATTACTAGACATAATAATGAAATATGTCGAATAAAATACAAAATGTGGATGATGTGTCGGTTGAAACCGACTGATATAACTAGTATAATCTAAACTAATCTATAAAGCAACACGATGTCTATAATTGGACTGATGTGGTGGAACATAATTGAATATAGTTTTTGTCATACCCCGGATAAAAAGGTAGAAAGATGGTGTATATATGCTAAAAAGAGAATGGCAGAGTTTATTAAAAAATAAATTTCTTATCGTTGTCCTTATAGGTATTATCACAATTCCTACTATTTATACTACAATCTTCTTAGGATCTATGTGGGATCCTTATGGAGAGGTAGAACATTTGCCGGTGGCAGTTGTAAACAAAGACATACCAACTGACTATGATGGCAAAACGATGGATGTGGGAAAAGAACTGGTTGATAACCTAAAGGAAAATAACTCCCTTGACTTTAATTTTGTAAATGAAGAACAAGCGGAAGCAGGCTTACAAAATGGAACTTACTATATGGTAATAACAATACCAGAAGACTTTTCCAAAAATGCAACAACATTAATGGATGAAAATCCAGAAACAATGGAATTAGAATATAAGACAAATCCGGGTACAAACTATATTGCTTCAAAAATGAGCGAAACTGCAGTTGAAAAAGTAAGAACAAGCGTTGCTGAAAAGATCACAAAACAATACGCTGAAACAGTATTTGATCAGTTAAGCGAAATCGGTGATGGCTTTGCAGCGGCTACCGATGCAACCGATGAGTTGGGCGATGGTCTTGACAAGCTACATGATGGCAGTGGCAAAGTTGCTACTAATTTAGGAAAATTAAAGGACAGCTCCTTAACATTTACAGAGGGTGCAAACCAATTATCCGTAGCATTAACAACTTATACATCAGGTGTAAGTTCTGCCAATGATGGTGCAGGACAGTTAAAAGATGGTATCGATACATTAGCAGAAGGAGCAGGAACTCTTGCTTCAGGAGCTTCACAATTAGATACTGGTGCTAAGAAATTAGACAAAGCAGTTGGAACATACACAGGCGGAGTTGACCAGTTATATAAAGATGGTACTTCAAAGCTTGCTTCCAATAATGAAGCTTTAAATGATGGTGTAGCGACATTATCAACAGGGCTTACTACATTAAAGAATGGTACAGAACCTGTATTAGCAGGACTTAACCAAATGTCTAAAAAATTAAGCGATAGCCTAACAAAAGAAAATAAGGCAAAGTTCGAGCAGTTAAAATCTGGTCTTCCACAAATCAATGCAGGTATTCAAAAAATGAATACTGTATTTAAAGGTGTGGATGCCGAAGCGCTTACTGAATTATCTACAACAATTAGCGAGACAATGCCTAAACTTGATAAAACAGGTGAAAACATAACAACTCACTTAACTGGTGTACAGACAGATATTCAGAAAGCAGTAGCAACAATTAGTCAAAATGAAGGATTTAAAAGCTTAAGTGCTACAGATCAGAAAAAAATCTTAGCGGCGATTGGTGCAATTGGTGCAGATGATGGAAATCTCAAGAGCCTTGTGGCTGATATGACTTCCATGAATTCAGACCTTACAAGCATCAAATCAAAATTAGGTAATACAGATTTATCTCTATTATCTAACCTTGATACAATGAAATCACAAGTGGCTTATCTTGCACAACAATCTAATGTTGCACTTCCAGGTGCAGTAACAGCTATTACAAGCTTACAAACTGGACTTGAAAGCGTACAAGACGGTTTAGACAGAACAGGTAAGACTGCAAAAGAAATGGGATTAATTCAAGCTATGACAGCTATTGATGATGGTGCAAAACAATTAGAAACCGGAGTAAATGGCAAAGGCGGCTTAAAAGAAAGCATCAAGACATATACAGCAGGTGTTGATACAGTAAATACAAACTTAAAAACACTTAGCAGCAATTCTAAGAATTTATCAGATGCAACTGGATTAATCTCCACAAGTTTAACTTCATTAAATGAAAAAGTTCCTACGTTGACAGGCGGTATTAGTAAACTTCAAACTGGTGCAACTCAGTTAGCAGAAGGAACAAACAAGTTGACAGCAAATAATGGAAAATTACTTGATGCAACTGGAAAATTAGCAGAAGGTTCTGATAAGATCTATGATGCAACTGGAAAATTAGAAGATGCAAGTAATACGATCACTGATGGACTTAAGACTGCAAAAGATGGTACAAAAGAACTGAACTCAGAATTAAGCGATGCAAGCGATGAAATCAACGAAACAAAAACAGACGATCAAACATATCAAATGTTTGCAACACCTGTGGAAACAAACGGATCTCAATTAACATCTGTTGATAACAATGGTAATGCGATGGCAGCTTATATGATGTGTGTAGGTCTTTGGGTTGGCTGTATGGCATTTGCAATTATGTATCCTTTAACTACATCATCTGGAAAAGCGAAAAACGGATTCAGCTGGTGGTTAAGTAAAGCAAGTATTGCAGGATTACTTTCAATTGTACAGGCAATCGTAATGGTATTAATGTTAAAAGGCATCTTAGGATTCAATCCAGTAAGCTTAAGTAAGACAATATTAATTGCGGTACTCGCTTCCTTAGCGTTTATGTCATTATTCTACTTCTTTAACTTAATCATGGGTAAGGTAGGAAGTTTTATATTGTTAGTATTCATGGTACTTCAATTAGGTGGATCTGCAGGAACATATCCTATTGAATTATCAAGCGGATTCTATCAAGCAATCAATCCATTTATGCCATTTACGTATGCAGTAAATGCATTCCGTTCTACAGTTGCAAGCGGACAAAGTCTCACTCCAGCAATCACTGTATTTGTCGGTATCATCGTAGTGTTTACAGCATTAACAATTGGTGTATTACAATGGAAGATTAATAAAGGTCAAGCAGAGGAGAGCGTAGCTGACGCAGAAGCTGTATTAGACTAGTGGAAAAAGGTCATTGCCGAAAGGGAATGGCCTTTTTCCTTGTTAACCAATAGTAGATGAAATTAATCGAATTGAATATATTTTATGAAAAATATAAAAAATAGTGTTGACATTTGTTTTTTTATAGTATATAATAAATCTTGTCTTCGGGAGATGAAGAAAACAATTAAATACGCGCGAGTGGCTCAGTGGTGGAGTATCGCCTTGCCAAGGCGAGGGTCGCGGGTTCGAATCCCGTCTCGCGCTTGAATGTTTAGAGATATGTTTAAAAAACATATCTCTTTTTGCTTTATAATCTTATGCTGGAAAAAAAGATAGGAGGAAGAAAGATGAGAATGTATCCACACAATCCAATGTACTATATCACTACAGTATTTTTACCATGGAGATTTGGTAAGACATTTATAGAAATAGAAAATGACAGGCTTACGGTTTACAGATACTTTGCAAAAGGCGGCAAGGTCCAATTGACAAGCAGTACAATACCGACAGAATCAATAAAGAAAATTGGATTTCCTCGTGATTTTCATTTGTCAGGAATTGAGAAGAAGCTAAAAGGAAAAAACGGAATGTATTACATACCACAGGAAATTTTATTTGTGACAGACGAAAAAAACGTTTCCTGGAATGTACGACCATATACAAAAAAGCAAGTTCGAATGCTGATCGAAGAGTTACATAATAAGTTACCAGTGCAAGTTGGAACGGGACTTGCAAGGTCGATTAAATTACCTTGCAATAAAGATGTAAAGTAATTTATGAAACCTACAAGCTGCATTTCTTCTTATAAAAGAAGAAGTGCAGCTTTTTTTAAATCAATTGGATTGAGAAGAAAGACGGGAAGTTCTTGATCTGGCAGGTCATTGGATTGGTTAGAGTGTAAGTACATAGAATCAAGTCCGTAACTAGCCGCCCCTTTGATATCGGTCGTGGCATCATTTCCAATCATTATGGATTCTTTCTGGTCTAACTGATAGGAAGTAAACAGGTGGTGAAAGAAAGCAAAGTCAGGCTTTTTGCAGAAGGAATCCGAAGAAAATAAGATTCCATCGAAACAGTCATAGATACCTAAGGCTTTCATTTCGCTTTCGGTAAAGACACGTTGAGCGTTGGATAAGAGATAGACATGTTTTTGATTTTCTTTTAGCTTTACTAAAAGGTCTTTGGCACCATCATAGAGTTTTAGATAATCTGTAGAAAGAATGCGAAATAGCTGACAGACATGAAGGAGCAATTCGCGGGATGGATGGATGCCCTTATCTTGTAGCAGTGTTTTAAAGATATACTCAATCTGAATTTCTTTGTATGTATAAGGCGATGGCTTGGCAAGTGCCTCATCAGCAAGTGACCGATAGGCCCGCTTTAATTCTTTTGGAGTGTACGATGCGCCTTGGAACTGAAAAAAAGAAGAAAGCTTCTTCCAGAGCATTGGGCGGTTTTCATCCGTATGGATGTCGATTAGTGTTCCGTAGAGGTCAAAAATATAATTTTTATACATATAGCAATGCCTCCCATTTATAAAAAAATCTTACTGTTATAGTACCGTTACTTGGAAAAAAAAGCAATGAACAAGATGAAAAACTTGACATTTATGGAAAAAATGCATATGATTAGTCTGTGTCAGGGGCGCCGTTTGGCTGAGAGAACTTTGGTTCGACCCTTATAACCTGATCTGGATAATACCAGCGTAGGGAGATCGCAACGCTTAGAAGAAACATGTGAGGCTTCGCGATTTTCTTAATCGTGGAGTCTTTTTTTGTTAGAAAACTTCTCTTTGAGTCGTTTCCGAAAGGACTAGCGATTACTTCCCTTCGGCATGAAGATGTTGTTATATATGAAAAAAATGAAAAGGTGGGAGTTTATATATGGAATATACAACTCAAATGAATGCAGCAAGAAAAGGCATCCTTACTAAGGAAATGAAGCGTGTTGCAGAAAAAGAAATGATGGATGAAAAGGAACTGATGGAGCTAATTGCGAAAGGTCAGGTCATCATCCCGGCAAATAAGTTACATACATGTATTGATCCAAGTGGAATCGGGTCAAAACTTCGAACAAAGATCAATGTAAACCTAGGAACTTCTAGAGATTGCAAAGATTTAAATATGGAATTAGAAAAAGTGAATAGTGCAGTTAACATGGGAGCAGAGGCGATTATGGACTTAAGCTCTTACGGAAAGACACAAGAGTTTAGAAGAAAGCTTACAAGTGAGTGTCCAGCCGTAATCGGAACCGTACCAATCTATGATGCAGTTGTATATTATCATAAGCCATTAAAGGACATTACAACGCAGGAATGGCTTGATATCGTAGAAATGCATGCCAAAGACGGTGTTGACTTTATGACAATCCATTGCGGAATTAATAAAAATACGGCCGAACGTTTTAAAAAGGCAAAAAGACTTACCAATATCGTTTCTAGAGGCGGTTCGATCATCTTTGCATGGATGGAAATGACGGGAAATGAAAATCCATTCTATGAACATTATGACTGGATTCTTGAAATCTGCCAAAAATATGATGTTACGTTAAGTTTAGGTGATGCTTGCCGTCCAGGTTGTCTTGATGATGCATCTGATATTTCGCAGATCGAAGAATTAATCACTCTTGGAGAGCTTAGAAAAAGAGCTTGGGAAAAGGATGTCCAAGTCATGATTGAGGGACCAGGACATATGCCTTTAGACCAGATTGAAGCAAATATGAAAATCCAGCAGACAATTTGTAAGGGAGCACCTTTTTACGTACTTGGACCTTTAGTAACAGATGTCGCACCTGGATATGACCACATCACAGCAGCTATTGGTGGAGCAATCGCAGCTACATACGGAGCTTCTTTCTTATGCTATGTAACACCAGCAGAACATTTACGTTTGCCAGATGTAAATGATGTTAAAGAAGGAATCATTGCCTCTAAGATTGCAGCTCATGCAGCAGATATTGCAAAAGGCATCAAAGGTGCTAAGGATTGGGATACAAAGATGAGTACGGCTAGAAAGAAACTAGATTGGGAAACGATGTTTGACTTAGCAATTGACCCTGAAAAAGCTAGAGCATACCGTGCTTCTGCAAAACCTGAAAAGGAAGATACTTGTTCTATGTGCGGTAATTTCTGTGCTGTAAAGAACATGAACCGTATTTTAGATGGAGAAATCGTTACAATCTTTGATGAATAATGAATTTCACATAGTTTGTCTTGAACTCGACACTTTTTTCACTTATGATGGAATATAGATAGTTTTATTGTAAGAAAAGGGAGAGTTAAGGTAGTGTTAAATGCATACGTAAAGCAGTTGGAGTGTGTATCGGGGTATAAAGTAATTGGGTTACATGAGATGGAGTCCACATTCAAAATGAGTAAACGTGATTTGGATTCAATCGAAGATCAACAAAGAGAGAATATCGTTCAGGCGATTTGTAAGATGTGGCCTTGTATTCAAAAGCAGCGTGTTGGCGAGCCATTTGTATGGACTGGCGAGCATACCTTGAGATTTGGCGGGGTACGTGCAAATGAGTCTCTCATCTACCTTGTGCAGTACGAGGAGCATAAGGAAGTTGCTTCGTTTTATTCTATGCTTTGCCTTCTGGGAGGAAACATTGTGTCTGGGGAAGTTCGTGAAAATGACATAATTTGTTTGAATGAAGAAGGCAGGCATGAATTATTAGCCCGGCAAAAGGTAAAGTTATATGAGTTGGTCTGGCAAGAGGAGGAGCATCATCACAGCTATGCGGATGAGGAGAAACTTCTGAATGCCATCACGGCAGGTGACAAGGAAAGTCTTCAAGCTATTATTGATGGTGGCTTTTTCAGGCATGTTGGTATTACGTCAAAGAGTGCGCTGATGCATCAGCGAAATATCTGTGTCGTCGTGATTGCGCTTGCGACTCGTGCGGCCATTCAGGGTGACGTGCCTTCGAAAGAGGCATATAAGCTTAGCAATGAGTTCCTTTTGAAGTTGGATACGCTTTATGTGAAGGAGCAGGTGTATTTATTTATGATTCGGGTGCTTCATTCTTTTGTTGACCTCGTTCGGGAGGAGAAGAGTAAGCGTACGAAGAACAGCTATGTTGAGCAGTGCAAACTATATGTTGCAAAATATTATCGGAAGAAGATTTTGATTTCCGATATTGCGTCTCATCTTGGCTTAAATAGTTCCTATCTTTCTCATGTGTTTCATAAGGAGACTGGGATGACAATCAATGAATATATTCAGAAGGAAAAGATTCGCGCTGCGAAGAATCTTCTTCGTAATTCGGATATTGATATTTTATCCATTGCGCATTATCTTTCGTTTAGTTCACAGAGTTATTTTGGCAGTGTGTTTCGTACATTGACTGGTACGACGCCTCAAAAGTATCGTGACGAGCATAAGATACGTGAATTATCTTCGGAGAGTATTATTTCATAATGATGGTTTATTAACTTTATCTGTGGATTTTGACAAAATTCTAAATATTTTGATAAACAGATTGATGTGAAATATTGTAAACTATGTACATCGACAGAAGCAATAGTCTTGTATTGCTCCTAACGTGCGCAACTTATTATTACTGCTAAATAAGTTGAAATTCCAATTCAATATATTATCCTTTTTAAAGACCTCACTCCACGCTTTAGAGTGAGGTCTTTTTTAGTGGAGTGTGTGTGGGCGCATACGGTAGGTGGAGGATAGATTACTAGGGACGCGGAGGTAATGTTTGAAATGGAAATCATTTACTGAATAAAAAGTGAAAATTAGGGGTTGATTTTTTGTTTTTGATTTAGTATACTACATATTGTCGTCAGGGAGATGACAAAAAGAAACAAAATATGCGCGAGTGGCTCAGTGGTGGAGTATCGCCTTGCCAAGGCGAGGGTCGCGGGTTCGAATCCCGTCTCGCGCTTCCTTAAAAAACCCGTAATCAGAGAAGTCTTGATTGCGGGTTTTCGTTTATATTAAGAATTAAGAAGGAATCCGTGAAAGGAAGGAAACAATCATGCAGGAAAAACTAAACAAGCTTATGGAAGAGTATGAAATATCATTTGGAATGTTAGCGAAATTACTCGGAATCAGTAAGCAGACGCTAACGAAAAAGGTAGTTGGAGAGATGGATTTCACATTTCCGGAAATGGAAAAGCTGATTGAGTTATTTCGCATTTCGGATCCACAAAGCTTTTTCTTTGAATAGATTCTGGTAGAATAATTTTTCTTTTTTATGAGACATTAATACTGATGCAACGTAGTGTTAATTCGAAAGGAAAAAACATGAGCCAGGAAAACAAAATGAAGAATACAAAGAACAACAAAAAAGAGGATGGGAAATTCCGTTCTAAACATGTAAATCACAACCCACAGGCAGAAAGCGCAAGAGCAGTCTATGGACTAAAAGATGAATGTGCACAAAGTAAATATGTGGATGAATAAGTAACGAAAGAATTCTTTGTAAGGCCTCAGTTCCTAAGTTATTGGAAGTGGGGCCTTGATTTTCCATTGTAGCAGACGAAAAAAATTGTAAGGGAATTAATTGTTACTGCTCCGTATGCAGGATGAACCGGATTAGCCTTTTAGCGTAGAAGTCGATAGATTCAGCTGGTATGTTCCATATTCGGAAATGTCATCAAGCACGGAATTGATTTCTTCTAAATCGGAACAGACAAGCTTTAGGATGTAGCAGCCGTCGCCGCTGATTTTGTGTGCTTCTGTAATTAGTGGGTTTTCGTGTATGTATTGGATTAATTGGCTATGCTTTAGTGTCTTCATGAAAATGGTTATATACGCGATGAGTGTCTTTCCTAACAGTTCGTTGTTCGTACATATGGTAAACTGCGTGATTACGCCAATATGCTGTAAGTGTGTAATTCGGTTAGAGACAGCTTGCGGGGTTAGGTGCACAAGTTCTCCAATATCCTTGAGAGGGAGTTTGGAATTGCGTTTTAATATATCTAATATTAATTTATCGGTTTCATCAATCATAACAGAGATAATCCTTTCATTTTTCTAGCGAAACTTAAAGTATGCTTTCACATTTCTAGTTGTAACTAAGTTATGATTAGTATAGCAAAAAGTTGAAGAGTTTTTAAGGGAAAGGTGGAAGGAAAATGAAAAAAGCATTACTAGTCATTGATGTGCAAATGGAGTATTTTACAGGGAAGATGAAGGTGACTTATCCGATGGAGAGTCTTCCAAATATTAAGCGGGTTATGGAGTTTGCGAAACAAAAGGGTATGAAAATCGTTGTCGTACAGCATACCAATTTGGAGAAATCGACATTTGTCAAGGGAACGGAAGGCTGGGAACTGCATGATGCAATTAAGGAAAGAGCCTTTGATTATCTTGTTGAAAAGACGAGGCCTAGCAGTTTTTGTGGGACGAATCTTGAAGAAATCCTTAAGAAAGACAACATTGAGGGAGTTGTCATTGTAGGCTATATGACACAGATGTGCTGTGATTCTACAGCAAGAGAGGCATTTCATAGAGGATATCATGTGGACTTCTTATCCGATGCCACAGGAACCATTGATGTGACGACTCCTATTGGTTCGATTAGTAGCGAGGAGCTTCATAAGGCAGCCCTTATTACTCAGAGCATGGCATTTAGCAATGTGGTAACTACTGAGGAGTGGATGGAAAAATATCTTGAAAATAATAGATAATTTAACGGATGAAGTAATATAATCTAGTAATGAAAATTGTACGGGGCAATGATGCAGGCGGTTGGAGTCTTTTTTGTTACGGATGTGAACCAAAGAATTGAACAGGATTGTCAAGAGGCGTATCTTGAGGTGGATCTGATGGACGTTTCTGCAGGGGACGAAGGAGAAGGTGGAAGCTTTCGGACGGTTTATAAGGGGAGCGGAATCCGAGCAGGAAAAATCTATGAGATTACTTTGGATATAAAAATTCAAAGTAATTGCAGTTTTGAATCTAGTGTAATAAGCTTCATGTGTTTAGAATAAAAACTTTCATTCAAAGCTTGTCAACGTTGTCAACAAGCAAAAGAGGATGTGTTTTATAGCGCATCCTCTTTTGCTTTACTCTTCATCATTACATATTCTGTGATGCCTTCACGATATAGGCCGTCAATCTTGCCAACTTGGCTGTAGCCAAGAGAATGCAAGGACTCAATTTATAAAAAGATATTAATTGACTGTTGGTAAATGGCTTAAATTATTCTCTTCGCTAGAGTCTGGAAGAGATTTTAAATATTCCGTATTATTTCGGTGTGCTACGCCAACTCCACGGATTTGTCCGTCTTTGGCGAGGGCAACGCCTTCTTCTTTGGATACGATATTGCCGTCAGAAAGCTGATAGCCAGTAACTTTGCCACTGTGTTTGACGAGACCAACGATGTCTTTGGCATTGTTGTCTGGTGTAGGAATTACATCTAAAGCAGCCATAGCTAATGTGCTTCCGTTTATTTCATTTTTGTCATTCATTTGATTTGAACTATTGGTAATCACAGCAATGTCTCCTTTCCTTGTATAGTATTAGTATGAAATGTTGAGAAAATGAATATTCAGTTTTCTAAATGAATTTTTTGGCAGAATTAATTTGAAATCTAAATGTTTAATGGTAGAATATGTAGTAAATGAGAAGAGTTAATATAGAAAGGCAAGCAAAGCGAATGATGGATGAGGAAAAGGGGAAAAAAAGCAAGTATTATGAATTGATGGAAGAATTAAAGCAGCGAATTATCGATGGTGTATACAAGCCGGGAGAAAAGCTACCATCAGAAAATGAGTTGTCAAGTACGTATCATGTAAGCCGCCAGACTGTTCGTAAGGCAATTGAGATACTGACAAATGCAGGATATGTCTATGCGGAACACGGTCGAGGAACGTTTTGTTCTGAACTTGTTCGGCATACGAAGCAGTCCCATAACATTGCAGTAGTGACTACGTATTTATCCGATTACATATTTCCAAGGGTCATTAAAGGAATAGATGAAGTATTTACGGAACAAGGATACAGCATTATATTAAAGAATACGAATAACTCCAGGACCAATGAGGCGAGATGCTTAGAGGAGTTATTGAAAAAAGATATTGATGGAATGATTATAGAGCCGAGTAAGAGCCAGATCTTTTGTCGACATACGAACTTGTATAAGCAGATGGATGAATATCAGATTCCGTATGTATTTATCCAAGGTTCCTTTATGCAGATGGACGGAAAGCCTAAAGTGCTTCTTGACGATGTAAAAGGTGGCTATCTTGTCACAAAGCATTTGATCGATCTTGGACATAAGCACATTGTCGGTGTATTTAAGGCAGATGATTCCCAAGGACAAAATCGTCATAGAGGGTATGTGAGGGCGCTTCAGGAAGCAGGCTTGATGTATGACCCGGACAATGTGATTTGGTTTTACACTGAAGATAGGAAAGTGCATCCGTATGGATGTATTCTTCAGATGATTAAGGAGAATCGGGAAATTGATGGTATAGTATGCTATAATGACCAGATTGCCATGGAAGTCTTGAAAGCACTTGAAAAGGCAGGAAAAAAAGTTCCGGAAGATATTTCGTTAACGGGATATGATAATTCCTATTTGGCACGAGGACCGCTTTATAGCCTGACTACCGTGTCACATCCTCAAGAGGAGCTTGGAAAGATAGCAGCAGAGTTGTTGTTACATTTAATTCAGTCTCCAGATTCGGTTAAGGAAAAGACGATCTTGATTGAACCAAAGTTGGTGGAAGGAACGTCTTGTAAAAGGCGGGAGTAGCAATTAGCGCTCGCTTGTGCAAGCCTAAAAAACAGGCCTACTCGCGCTAATTCGGCAGACGAAAAGCGCGGTTTACGCCTGCCGATGAAATTTCCCCCAAGAAAAGCTACGTAGAATAAAAGTTTTTAGTTGTCTATAGTTTAAACAGCAAACATGTTATGTGTGTGCTGTTTTTTTTATGGATTTCTAAAAATGTTTGCTCTTATCCTATAAAAAAACAACTTGTACAGACGTGCATACAAGTTGTAAAATTTAAACAGTAAGAAGCTTGAAAAATTTGGAGGAGGGAACATTATGGAGTTACAAAAAAAATATAAATTTTGGTTCTGCACGGGGTCACAGGACTTATATGGGGAGGAATGTTTAAAGAAAGTAGCAGAGCATGCAAGAATTATGGTGGATGGGATGAACCAATCAGGAATACTGCCATTTGAAGTAGTATGGAAACCAACGTTAATTACCAATGCCTTAATCAGACAGACATTTAATGAAGCGAACAATGACGAAGAATGTGCCGGCATCATTACATGGATGCATACATTTTCACCAGCAAAATCCTGGATTTTAGGATTAAAAGAATATCGTAAGCCATTGTTACATTTACATACACAATTCAATGAAGAACTTCCTTATGACACCATTGATATGGATTTCATGAATGAAAACCAGTCAGCACATGGTGACAGGGAATATGGACATATCGTAAGCCGTATGGGAATCGAGCGAAAAGTCGTAGTGGGGCACTGGACGGATGAGGCGGTCTTACAAAGAATCGCTTCCTGGATGCGTACTGCAATCGGTATCGTGGAAAGTAGCCATATCCGCGTAATGCGTGTTGCCGATAACATGCGTAATGTGGCAGTAACCGAGGGCGATAAGGTAGAAGCGCAGATTAAGTTTGGCTGGGAAGTGGATGCTTATCCAGTGAATGAAATCGCTGATTGTGTGGCAAGTGTTTCTGAATCAGATACCAATGCACTGACGGATGAATACTACGACAAGTATGACATTTTGTTAGAAGGAAGAGATGCCTTGGAGTTTCGTAAGCATGTAGCTGTTCAGGCACAGATCGAACTTGGATTTGAACGGTTCTTAAAGGAAAAGAACTATCAAGCAATCGTAACACATTTTGATGACCTTGGAGCATTAAAACAGCTTCCAGGACTTGCAATCCAGAGACTGATGGAAAAAGGATATGGCTTTGGTGCAGAGGGAGACTGGAAAGTGGCAGCAATGGTACGTCTTATGAAAGTCATGACTGCCGGAATGAAAGATGCAAAAGGAACTTCCATGATGGAAGATTATACATACAACTTAGTAAAAGGAAAAGAAGGCATCTTAGAAGCCCATATGCTAGAAGTTTGTCCTTCCATTGCAGATGGCAAGGTTAGCATTAAGTGTCAGCCACTTTCTATGGGCAATCGTGAAGACCCTGCCCGACTTGTATTTACAAGCAAAGAAGGTAAAGGAATTGCTACCTCCTTGATTGATTTAGGTGGTCGTTTCCGTTTGATTATTAATGATGTAAATTGCAAGAAGACAGAAAAGCCAATGCCTAAATTGCCAACGGCTACGAACTTCTGGACACCAGAACCAGAACTTTATACAGGAGCAGAGGCTTGGATTATCGCAGGTGGAGCGCATCATACGGCATTTACTTATGACTTAACTGCAGAGCAGATGGGTGACTGGGCAAATGCGATGGGAATCGAAGCCGTTTATATTGATAAAGATACGACGATTCGTGAGTTTAAGAAAACGCTTATGTTAGGTGATATTGTATATCGTTAGTTGGAAGGAGAAGAGTTATGGGGAAGAAGTATAATATGAAAGCTTGGCAGCATCATAGTTGCCGTCACGAATGCTTTGCTTGCCGGC
>CAJMNR010000039.1 GCA_905214875.1 uncultured bacterium
AAGTGTGCGTTCCTTGACAAACGCAAAAGACGCGAGAGTGTGTGGAACACACACTCTGTTCTTTATTTTAAAAGAAATTTATAAAGTATGAATAAAATATAAAATAAATGTATAAAAATACATTGAAAGTTTTGTCGCATAATGTTATAATTTTTACTGTTTAGAGAAATAGATACTAGAAAACTGAATAAGGATAAGAACCAAAGAAAGAGTTATAGGGGATTGGTTCGAGTAATAAGGAGAGTGGAAAGATGCCAAGAAACACGATGTATAGTGAACGGAAAACGGAACAGTTACAAGTCAGAATCACGCCTACTATGAAAGAGGCATTACGGAAGATGGCAGAAGAAAGAGGGTGCCCAATGTCCACAGTCATCGACCAGATTATAATCGAGTACATGTCAATGAGAGAGTAACCGTACATAATATCCATTACAGAATGAAACGAAATGAATGGAGGAATAAAAATGCGAAAAAGAGCAGTAATGACAGCAGTCGCATTTTTCTTATCCGCAAGTTTCATCTGGAAGTTTGCAGATGCAGACGATACGAATAAGGTCAGTGCGAACAGCTATAATAAGAGTTTGAGTGAGCAAGAGATCACGTTGGCAAAAGCAAAGGCGAAATCATTCTATGAAAAGGAAGTTTCGCTGCCAATCGAAGAGCCGACCGTTACGGCAGATACATATGAAGGGTACGCGGCCTATGCAGAATATGGGCCTGGAAACATAGTAATATTAGAAACAAAAGTACCATTTGAAGAAAAATACGTAAATCGTTATATCGTATATGTAAAAGATAAGAATACAAAAAATTGGACTCAGATGCAAGAAGGATCCACAATCCAGTTGCCAACTACTTTTTGAGATGCTATAATAGGAAAAGCATAAGAAATGGGGTCAGAAATTATGATGGATGAAGATTTCTTAAACAGAAAAGAAGTAGTTTGGTATAAGCGAGTTGTCATTGGTGCAGTAATTGTTGCGCTTGTATTCATTACTGCAGTGATTGTAATGAGCATTGCATAAAAAATATGCCAGTATTAAAAATAGAGTTAATATAGATGAAGAGAAAGCTTACATTGGCGCACAGCCTGTAAGCTTTCTTTTTTAATTGTTAGGAAATTTCTCTGTCGAGCTCTTTCCTAACAATTAAAAATGTCCCAAAAAGCGGGACGTGTGATGCGCACTCACCTGAAAGGAAGATGTCGCTACCAAGACCAGGTTCGGCGCGGGCAAAGTGTGCGTTCCTTGACAAACGCAAAAGACGCGAGAGTGTGTGGAACACACACTTTGTTCGTTAGTTAGCCGTTTTATAAGCAGCCTCATTTTCTTCAACATTGGTTGGCATTTCGATAACTGGTGGAAGGTGTCCAGCCCCATTGTAAAGCGTGTCAAGCGGAGCGACGAGTGATTTACACAATTTTGTTACATGAAGAAGACGGAATAGCTGCAAACGCACATAGTCAATCAAGGACGATACAACATAGATTCCCAGTGCAGAAAGTAGCACAGCTAGAACGAAATATAGCGTGTTAAGTTTTGCTAACTTTACAAACCTTCCTAAAAAAAGATTTTTCCAAATAAGCGGATGCACATGAATCAGGTAGACGCTAAAGGATAAAGGTGAGAAGAACGAAATAAGTCCTTTGGCAATCGAGCTTTTAAAATTAAGTTTAGAACATAGCAAAAGCAAGCTGATGGAAGCAACCGTTATTGTAACGGAATTGTATTGAACCAATAGGTTTGGTTTGATAAATGAGGATGGTTGAAGCTCTAGGAAGTATTTCAATCCCCATGTAATCAGAATGCACGCTGTATAAATTAGAAAAAGGGTTCCGTTTGTACGATGTATTCCAAACTCTGTTTTCTTAATGACTGCACCGAGAATGTAGAGTGAAAGGAGCCAAAGAAACGTATATCCATTTTTGAGGCTTAAAAAATCAACGGAGCAGACAGTCTGCCAAATAGAAAGCAGAACAAAAATCGTGATTCCTAGTCGTTTCATTTGCGAAAGCGTAAGTGCGTTCAATGCGATGTTGATAAAAGGAATAAATAAGAATAGGGCAAAGTATGCACTAAAATACCAATATTGATAGGACGTTGCTGGCGTAAATGCATTTAACCAGACTTTCGCATTTGTCGTGGAAGGCATAAATAGATGAAATAACAGTGTAATGAAGACTGTGTAAAATAGTACTTGCAGCCATAATACAAGACCTCTGTAGTGTTTAAAATTCGTACTGATTCCAACATAGCCGCTAATTAATGCAAAACAGTTTACTGCACAGTAGCATGCGATTTCTAATAACCATGCAGCTTCGTAGTTCATACTAAGCGGTGTAACAGCTTTTAGAATTCCTCCTTGACCTAGTACGTGCAAGATTGGAATCATAATCATTGCAATGCTTCGTAGTAGGTCGATACCATAATTTCGTTTCATATGTACAAAATACTCCTTTAAATAGTTTCTAACACTATATTATATAGTAGCTCGACAGAATTTACCAGTTTTCTTGCCAAATATTTATTTCTTGTCGGTATGGCCATATAGTAAAACTGTTTAGCAAAAGAATAGGATAAAAAAATAGAACTGAAATAATTCATAAAACAGACTGGGAATTTCAGTAAATATTAACAATATGTTAAAAAATTTTACGAAAGTATTTACTAAAAAGCTAAAATATGTAATAATTACTTGCATATCAATTTAGGAAAGGAGTAACATATGAAAAAAATAATTAGTATATTACTCACACTAATGATGGTCATTCTTGGATGTGGAGCAACAACTACTACGGTAAGTGCAAAGTCCGCATCTGTTAGTTTCTCCAAAAAGTACATAAATGTAACGGTAGGGAAAACATCGAATCTGAAATCCTTAATTAAAAATAACAAGAAGTATACAATTACATGGAAAAGCAGCAATAAGAGCATTGCTACAGTAAATAAAAATGGTGTTGTTAAAGTGAAAAAGAAGGGTACGTGTACAATCAGTGCCTATGTAAAACAAAAAAAACAAACAATCAAGATCAAAGTATATGGAAAGGAAAAGTACAGAACACTTCGAGTGAAAACGGTTGCCTACTGTAGTTGCAGAAGCTGTAGTGGTGGATACGGTACGCAGACAGCTTCCGGAAGAAAAGCGAAAGCAGGAAGAACGATAGCGGTTGACCGTAAAGTCATTCCATTAGGAAGCAAAGTAGTCATTGACGGACATACCTATATTGCTGAAGATACTGGTGTAAAAGGTAATGTGATCGACATCTATATGTCATCTCACAAAAAGACTATTCAGTATGGCGCTAGATATAAGACAGTGAAAATATATTACAAATAAAAGAAAGATGTTTTACAGCGAGGGTGCTAGCTGTAAAACATCTTTTTTTCAAAATAGAAATCCATGACATTTTATTCTGGATAAGAGTGTTCAAAGAAAGAACTACTCGATATAAGTTATGATAAAAGCACTTTTGCAACACGTTTTGCTTCTTCAATCAGATCTTCCATAGATTCATGAATAAAGATAGCATTACCGCTTGCATAGATAGATTCACGACTTGTTTCAAAGTCATTTGTAACTTTAGGACCTGTAGTTTCAGGATTTAGTGCAAGGCCGCTTCTCATGGAAACGACACCATCGGATAACCAGCCATCTGCAAAGATAAGGGTATCGCAGGCAATTTCTTGAACTTCAAGGCCATTCTTAATAATCAGTTTCTCGATACGACCATCGCCAAGAATTTGGGAAATGGTATAGAAATCATAGCATCTTGAATGATCTGCTGGAGCAAAATCAAAGCTATCTCCCGTTGGATTAATAACGGCGCTGATTTTGTATCCTCGTTTTAAAAAGACAGTTTCAATGGTATCTAGGTGCTTCGTACCGAAAAGTACGATGGAGTTACCAAGAGAAAGGGTAGGATCTAGGGCAATCTGTTTTGCAGTGCCTAAAGAATACAGTCCAGCGACGCGGTCTCCAGGCATATTAAGGGCATGACGGCCTTTTTCTTTTCCACCATTTGCAATTAATATTTTATTTGCTTTGAATTCTTCAATTCCACGTTCCGCACTTGTACAAACAACGTAGCCATCCTCGGAAATGTTTAAAACCATAGTGGAAAGAAGTGTTTCAATGTTTTGGTCATCATATTCTTTTTCGAGTTGCTTTAAATATTCTTGCCCAGTGATTGGTCTGTCCTTAAAAACATTATAATCACTAGTGAGGAGAAGCCCGCCTAGTTTAATATTTTTTTCAATGACGAGTATATTTTTCATACCTGCTTTTTTACAATGTATTGCAGCAAGCATTCCTGCTGGACCAGCTCCAATTACAATTAAATCATAAGTAATCATCTATTTTTCCTCCTTAAATGCGATGGCATTGGAGCCAGGCTTGTTTTTCATTAGCTTGTTAAGAGGAATATCTAGTTCTCTTGCGATGATTTTGCTGACAGGAAGCAGGCAACCAAGACCTTGGCATCCACCTTGGGTAGCTCTTGTTCTTTGTTTTACTCCATCAACAGTACGAGCGCCAAGAGGACGATGGATGGCTTCGATGATTTCCCCTTCTGTAATCAACTCACATTTACATATGATCTTTCCGTATTCCGGTTTCTTTTGAATCATTGCATTTCTCTCTTCTTTAGACATTGCAGAGAATCTTGGAATACGTGTACGGATTGGATTGAAGCTTTC
This sequence comes from uncultured bacterium, assembly GCA_905214875.1. GTDB lineage: Bacteria > Bacillota > Clostridia > Lachnospirales > Lachnospiraceae > KM106-2. The sequence goes on from CAJMNR010000039.1 coordinate 4,698, forward strand.
TCGTTCTTTTAATGGAATCATAGTTCCTATCATGTCTTTGACATAGCATGCAATTGCTGGTGCGGCTGTAAGGCCTGGAGAATCAATTCCAATCAAATGGATAATTCCTTTGTTATGGGAATCTTCTTGGATTATGAAATCTCCATCTTCGGTTTTAGGACGTAATCCAGAGAACGTTGTAAGGATTCCTTTCACAGGGAGGTCAGGAACACTTAGTTCACCAGTAGAGAGCAATTTAACAAGCTCTTTCTTAGCCGTTGATACGTCTTCTTTACCTTCACTTGCAATGGCATTTGGTCCAACAAGCAAGTTGCCGTCTGAAGTAGGTGTGACTAAGACTCCTTTTGTCGTTTCAGTTGGGAACTGGAAGATGGTAGAAGTCACACGTTTTCCCACATCTTTGTTAAATAAACAGTATTCTCCCTTTACAGGAATGATTGAGAAGTCATTTGTGCCTACCATGGAAGCAATCTGGTCACTGTAAAGGCCTGCAGCATTGATTACAAGTTTCGTTGGAATCTTTGTAACTTCATTTACCATGACCTCGTATGTGCCGTCTTCCGCTTTATGGATTGCAGTAACTTTCGAGTTACGTAAGAACTGTACGCCATTTGCAGAAGCATTTTCTCCAAGGGCGATTGTAAGTTCATAAGGATTGATAATACCGCTTGTTGGGACTTTAAGAGCGGCAACGATATCATCGGATAAGGAAGGCTCGAGCTTCTTTACCTCATCCTTAGAAAGTACAGCAAGACCGTTCACACCTAATTTTGTACCATTTTCTACTAATTTATATAAAAGGGTTTCTTCGTATTTTGTAAATGCAACAACGAAGGCACCATTTCGTTTAAAGGTAACATCAAGTTCTTTTGCGAGCTCATCATACATGGCATTGCCACGGATGCAGAGCTTTGCCTTTAATGAGTTTTCTTTTTCATTGTAGCCTGCATGAATGATTCCACTGTTTGCTTTTGAAACACCGGAAGCAACATCTTCTTCTTTTTCAACTACAGTAATATTGAGCTTATATTTGGAGAGTTCACGTGCAATCGCACAACCGATTACGCCACCACCAATAATTACGATATCTAGCATAAGTAGTCCTCTTTTCGTATAGTTATTCTAGTTTCGAAACTAGTTATAACACAAATTGGTATGAAATGATATAAAAATAGGTTATGTTCTATATTTTGTCCAGATTTAAGTAAATTACTGTAAGTAGAATAAGGAAAAACTATGTAGTGAATGAAAACTCTTATTTACTAAAAAAATCCAATATTGTTATAAGTTTGTGTAGATTTTCCCAAAGTGTTTACATCGAAAAATCTGAATGCTAAAATACGTCCATGCAAAAGAAAAAAGGTATATAGGAGGTACAAAATGAACAAAGGAATAGGCTTAAAAATCAATGCATTATTAGCTTTGACAGCGATGATTTTTACGGTAAATGCATTAGTAACATATAAGACTAGCGATAACATATCGGTTGCAAGTCATTTAATTAGTGACAAATACTTAACAGTTCAGACAATGTACGGGGAACTCGCAGAGGATGTACAGTCTTGTATGAAGAACACGACAATGATGCAGAATCATAATGTACAAAATCAGACCGGTGCACCTCAAGGGTTAGGAGAAAATCGGCCAGATGAACAAAAGGAAACACAGGAAAATAACAAAGATAATCAAGAGTTCAGCAAATTAAATGAGAATGCTAAAAATGAAGTGGAAGCAGTACAATCAGGGATGGCTTCTCTTGAAACATTGATTAACGAAATTAATGATAGTGACTTAATGGCTGGATTTACAGCATATAAAGAAGCAACAAATGCAGTATTAGAAACGGTTACAAGCTTACGCACAAGTGCTGAAGAAAACGAAGGTTCCTACAATAGTACACAGATTTCAGACGCAATGAGCAAGATGCAGGAAGCATCTTCAAGCTATGAAACATCAGCAGATGAGTTTGTAAGCATATTAAAAGCAAGCATCAGCCAGGCACAGGAAAAAATGGATATGAATATTTCAGTAGGAAAGAGAACGATTCTAGGGATGTTCGTATTCTTCTGTGCAAGTTTACTGTTAATTGCAATTTTCATGCAGAGATTGTTTGTTCGTCCAATTAAGAAGACACAAGCACAATTAAGAGAGATTATTAAAGATATTGATGACAACAATGGAGATTTAACAAAACGAATCGATGTTAAGGCAAAAGATGAAGTCGGTCAGCTAGTGACAGATGTAAATAGCTTTATCGGCCGTCTACAAACGATTATGAATAAGATTCACAACGAATCAAAAAAAATGAATGAGTCCATTGTAACAATCACAGAGAAAGTAAATGATTCCACAGATAATGCAAGCAACGTAAGTGCTGTGATGGAAGAACTTACAGCAAGCATGGAAGAAGTATCAGCCATGATGACACAAATGGATCAAGGAACGGAAGAGATTCTATCTTCTGCAAAGAACTTGTCTGAAAAAGCAAAAGATGGGGAACTGCTTGTAGAAGATATTAAGAGCCGTGCGTTAGAAGTAAAAGAGAAAACGTATAAAGGACAAAATGAAACGGAGAATATGCTCACATCCATTACTGAACAGGTAAGCGATGCGATTAAAGAAAGTAAGAATGTAGAACGAATTAAGGAACTTACGAAAGATATCTTAGATATTTCTAGTCAGACAAACTTACTTGCATTAAATGCGTCTATTGAAGCGGCAAGAGCCGGGGAAGCTGGAAAAGGCTTTGCTGTTGTTGCAGAAGAAATCAGACAGCTTGCAGATAGTAGTAGGGCTACGGCAAATAATATTCAGGCGTTAAGCGAGCTTGTAGTTGGAGCGGTAGAGAATCTGGCAAATAATTCAGATGCCATGCTTGAGTATATGGCAACGAACATTCTAAAGGATTATGAGAATATCGTTTCCATTACAGAACGTTATTTTGAAGACTGTGAAAAAATGGATGTCATCATGAAAGAAGTTACAGAAGAAAGTTATGATCTTGAAACTACAGTAGAAACGATTACAACCAGCATCAATGGGGTAACAAATACCGTAGAAGAATGCACGACTGGAATCTCAACTTCTGCAGAAAATACTGGATTCTTAGTAGCTTCAATCCATGAAATTAGCGAACAGATAGTAAATAATAGCGAAATCGCAAAACAATTAGATACAGAAGTTAATAGATTTAAAAACTTTTAATTTAATATAGGAAAAGGGGCTTTTGCTTCAAATAGATGTTTCTTCATCCATTTGGCAAAAACCCCTTTTATTTACGCGCGAAACTCGCAGAGCGTGTTTCTTCTCGTTTAATTCGTGATGACACACTCTGTCATCTATATTAAGCTTGTTCGCTTATAAATTCGGCCATTACGCGTTCTGCCGCTTCTTTACAGCGTTTGCATCCTTTTGCAACGTTAGTGGCTTCTTGAAGTTCTTCAAACGTTCTTACACCATTTTCTACGGCAGTTTTAATATCTCCGTTTGTTACTTTCCTGCAATGGCAGACTAATTTTTCTAAATTCATATGAATACCTTTCCAAAACCCTATAACATCTTTAGCATAAACCAGAATACGAGCAAAAACAATGTGGGATTATTTCCAGTTTCCTAGACTTATTAGCAGGATGAAAGCCATTATCCAGGTATGCTTATAGCTATCAACAATTCATTAAACAAAATGTTCATAGAATAAAAGAATTGATAGAAAAATATAGTGTAATTATACAAAAATCTTGCTCAGATATTAATTTTGCTAAAAAAGTATTGCTTATAATTTAGCATAGGTTATAATTAAAGAGTAGTTTTTAGGAAGAAAAAATCCGAACTAAGTAGAAAAAAGTCACTTAAAATTTTAAGAAAAGGAATAGGTGGTAGGAACATGAACAAGTTAGATATGTTATATGAAGGAAAAGCAAAAAAAGTTTACAAAACAGATGTTGAAAACGTATACATAGTTGATTATAAAGACGATGCAACTGCATTCAATGGTCTTAAAAAAGGTACTATCGTTGGAAAAGGCGTTGTAAACAACCGTATGTCCAATCATATGTTTAAGATGTTAGAAGAAGCAGGAGTTCCTACTCATTTCGTTGAAGAATTAAGCGATAGAGAAACAGCAGTAAAGAAAGTAGAAATCGTACCATTAGAAGTAATTGTACGTAATATCGCTGCTGGAAGCTTTTCAAAAAAATTAGGCATTGAAGAGGGAAGAAAACTTCTTTGTCCTACATTAGAATTTAGCTACAAAGATGATGAACTTGGCGATCCAATGATCAACGATTATTTTGCAATCGCAATTGGAGCAGCTACAAGAGAAGAAATAGATAGAATTACAGAATTAACATTTAAGATCAACGAAGTTATGAAAGCATATTTCTTAACAGTTGGCATTGAATTAGTAGATTTTAAAATTGAATTTGGTAAGACAGCAGATGGTGAAATCATCTTAGCAGATGAAATTAGTCCAGATACATGTAGATTATGGGATGTTGAAACACATGCAAAACTTGATAAAGACCGTTTCCGTAGAGATCTTGGAAATGTAGAAGAAGCATATATTGAAGTTGCAAAACGTATTGGTATTGTAAAATAAGAACCTAGCTGTGCATAGTAAAGTGGACAATAGTTTTCATCGTTGTCCACTTTAAGTTTCCTTAAAGGGAAACTTAAAGCATGTCCTTTGTAGGATGTGCATGGAAACGGTTTACCTAGACATAATGTCATGGTATGATTAGTAACAATGAATATAATATTACGATAGGATAGAAAGGGTTTGCCATGAGTAAGATAGTGAATGATTTTATTTCAGACGAACTTCATGAAGAATGTGGAGTATTCGGTGTTTATGATTTTGATGGTAATGATGTTGCATCCTCTATTTATTATGGATTATTTTCTTTACAGCATAGAGGGCAGGAAAGCTGCGGTATAGCTGTCAGCGATACATCAGGACCTAAAGGAAGAGTTCAATCTTGTAAGGGGATGGGCCTTGTAAATGAAGTGTTTACTCCTGAGAATCTGGGAGGATTACATGGGGATATCGGTGTCGGCCATGTTCGTTATTCTACAGCAGGAGCAAGTGTAGAATCTAATATACAGCCATTGGTCCTTAACTATGTAAAAGGTACATTAGCCCTTGCACACAATGGTAATCTTGTAAATGCGCTTGAACTAAGAGAAGAGCTAGAGTATACAGGTGCTATTTTCCAGACAACGATTGACACCGAGGTAATCGCTTACCATATTGCAAGAGAACGTTTAAATACGCCAAGCGTTGAAAAAGCCGTTTGCAATGCAATGAAGAAATTAGCAGGTGCATACTCTCTTATTGTAATGAGCCCAAGAAAGTTAATCGGAGCAAGAGATCCATTTGGTTTTAAACCACTTTGTATTGGAAAACGTGATAATGCCTATATCATTGCAAGTGAAAGCTGTGCTCTTGATGCAGTTGGTGCAGAATTTATTCGTGACGTTGAGCCGGGTGAAATCGTAACCATCAGCAAGGAGAACGGAATCGAATCTGATAAGACACTTTGTCAGCCGAAAAAAGCGAAATGTATCTTTGAATACATATACTTTGCACGTCCTGACAGTTATATTGATGGTGTCAGCGTATATAATTCAAGAATTATGGCAGGAAAGATTCTTGCACAGACGCATCCTGTTGATGCTGATATCGTAGTAGGTGTTCCGGACTCCGGTAATGCAGCAGCACTTGGTTTTGCATTAGAATCTGGCATTGAGTTTGGTATGGCATTTGTAAAAAACAGTTATGTAGGAAGAACGTTTATTAAGCCAAAGCAGTCAGTTCGTGAATCTGCAGTTAAGATTAAATTAAATGTTTTAAAAGAAGTGGTCCAAGGAAAACGTGTCGTTATGATTGATGACTCTATCGTTCGTGGTACTACAAGTGCAAGAATTGTACACATGTTAAAAAATGCAGGTGCTACAGAAGTTCACGTTCGTATCAGTTCCCCACCATTCTTATATCCTTGTTATTTTGGTACAGATGTTCCATCTTGTGACCAGTTGATCGCCCACAACAATAGCGTGGAAAAGATTTGTGAGTTACTTGGAGCAGACAGCCTTGGATATTTAGACGGTGCGCGATTAAACGAGCTTGTGGAAGGGGACACTGGTTATTGTGATGCATGTTTCTCAGGAAATTATCCAGTAGAACCACCAGAAGGTGATATCCGTGGAGAATATGATAAATAATGTAAAAATAATGTCGCATTTATGATATACTAAAAAAGACGTAAGTATTTTAGGAGGTTATTATGAGCAACGATAGATACGTAAGCCCATTTTCAGAACGATATGCAAGCAAGGAAATGCAGTATATCTTTAGTCCTGATATGAAGTTTAGAACTTGGAGAAAACTTTGGATTACCCTTGCTGAAGTAGAACGTGAATTAGGACTTAACATTACAGAAGAACAAATCAACGAAATGAAAGAACATCAAGATGATATTAACTATGATGTTGCTAAACAACGAGAAAAGGAATGTCGCCACGACGTTATGTCTCACGTTTATGCATTCGGAAAACAATGTCCAAATGCAAAAGGTATCATTCATCTTGGTGCAACAAGCTGTTATGTAGGTGATAACACAGACGTGATCATCATGACAGAAGCACTTAAATTAGTGAAGAAGAAATTAATCAATGTAATTGATGAATTGGCAAAATTTGCAGATGAATATAAAGCTATGCCTACATTGGCATTTACTCATTTCCAACCAGCACAGCCAACAACCGTTGGTAAACGTGCTACTTTATGGTTACAAGAATTCGTAATTGACCTTGAAGACCTTGAATATGTTCTTGATAACATGAAGTTATTAGGTTCTAAAGGTACAACTGGTACACAAGCAAGTTTCCTTGAATTATTTGATGGAGACTATGAAAAAGTAAAACAAGTAGATCCTATGATTGCGAAAAAACTTGGATACAAAGAATGTATGGCAGTAAGCGGACAGACTTACTCTCGTAAGATTGATACAAGAGTAGCAAATGTTTTAGCTGGTATTGCAGCAAGTGCTCACAAATTCAGCAACGACATTCGTTTACTTCAACATTTAAAAGAAATCGAAGAGCCATTTGAAAAAGGTCAAATCGGTTCAAGTGCTATGGCTTACAAACGTAACCCAATGAGAAGTGAACGTATTGCTTCCCTTTCCCGTTATGTAATGATCGATGCACTTAACCCAGCAATCACTTCTGCAACACAATGGTTTGAAAGAACTCTTGATGATTCTGCAAACAAACGTATTGCAATGGCAGAAGCTTTCTTAGCAATCGATGGTATCCTTGATTTATTAATGAACGTTGTTGATGGCTTAGTAGTATATCCTAAAGTTATCGAAAAACGTATCATGTCTGAACTTCCATTTATGGCAACGGAAAATATCATGATGGATGCTGTTAAAGCAGGCGGAGATCGTCAGGAACTTCATGAAAAGATTCGTACGCTTTCTATGGAAGCTGGACGTAACGTAAAAGAAAAAGGTTTAGATAATAACTTACTTGAACTTATTGCAAATGATCCTTCATTCAATATGTCGTTAGAAGATTTAGAGAACACAATGGATCCTAAGAAATACATCGGCTGTGCTGATAAGCAGGTGGATGATTTCTTAAGCAGTGTTGTTCAACCTATTCTTGATGCGAATAAGGATGCGCTTGGAATGAAAGCGGAAATCAATGTATAGCGGAGGCGAGGACGCCTCCTTCAGATGAAAGCCTGCTTTCATCTGGTGCTGTAAGTGCGGCACCGAGGGCGGTGCCTTTGGACGAAATCAGGCTTTCGTCCAGTGCTGAAGGTAATGAAAGAGCTAGTACGCTGTGGCGTACTAGCTCTTTCCAGTTTTCGGGGAGTGAATCCCCGAAAACTGATTCCAATCGGACACGAGGTTTCCGATGCCCTTCCCAGAGCGGGTCGTTGAGAGTGAGATAAGTTGTGCTAGGGTCGAAAAGAACGGAGAACCAAGGTTCTTAAAGACCACTCCTGGTGGCGAGAATGGTAGTTGACCAGGAAATAATGTTTTGGTAATATAAGGGTGCATTTGAGGTTAGGTAAAAGTAAGTTAAGTGGGTGTTCAAAAAAAGTGGAACGATGTTTGAAAGGGGAAGTAGGATGATATTGGAAACTGAACGGTTATATTTACGGGAGATGCAGCAGTCAGATTATAATGACCTATGTAAGATTATGCAGGATGAAGAGGTTATGTATGCCTATGAACATGCTTTTGATGACGAGGAAGTACAGCAATGGTTAGACAACCAGATCAGGCGGTATAGAGAAGACGGGTTTGGTCTATGGGCAGTTATTTTAAAAGAGACCGATGAGATGATCGGACAATGCGGGTTAACGATTCAGGACTGTAATGGAAAACCGGGCGTAGAAATTGGGTATTTGTTTCAAAAGGCATACTGGCACAAAGGGTATGCGATAGAAGCAGCAAGTGCATGTAAAGAATATGCATTTCAAGTAGTAAAGGTAAACGAGGTATACTCCATTATCCGTGATACCAATATTGCATCGCAAAATGTTGCTAAGCGTAATGGAATGCATGTGGTAGCACAATTTGTGAAGCATTACTACAATACTGATATGCCACACCTTTTGTTTGCGGTGAGTAAGGAAGAATAAAAAACAAAGGGAAAATACATAGGAAGAGAAAAAACGAAACGTCCAAATGGATGATCGACATAATAGGATAGTATTAAGGCTCTCTGTCGAGTGATGGAGTACAAGGTGTTATGTATTCTGGATACTGACAGTAGAGCCATTTTTCTTTAGTAAAACAATTGTTTTTTCTTAGTTTGTACTTCGTTGATAAAGTAGTTAACGTCTTGCGAATCGCAAAAAAGCAGGTCTAATAGTGTGTTTTTTAAGTCATTTAGATCATTTTTTAAGGTCGCTATGCGAAGAAAATCATAATGGTTGGTAGCATAGGTTTCTAAAATCTGTGCTTCCTTAATTAGGGAAGAGAGGAGAGTTTGGTTTCTTAGTGTATCTTCGGTTATGGAAGAGAGAAAGGTAACCAAACTTTTTTTCATGACCTTGTAACAATCCGGAAGGACAGCTGGTGTTGTGAATTCTGCTACTAGTAAAGTTGACGATTCGGTATAAGGATAACTACCTGCTTGCTTGTATTCACAAGGAAGTGAAAAGGTCGCAGGAGTATCGTACAATATAACTTTTGCATCCTTTGCAAGATAAGGACGTAGTTGTGACAGGAGCAGTTGTGTTGCAGTATCATCGGTCAGATACGGAAGTAACATGAGCGTATAGTTCTCAGGAAGTTGAGCTCTCATTTCCTCTACAAAAGGGAAAAATAAATCAAGAAACATATTTTTTTCGGGACAACCAGAGAGAACTAAAAGGCTGTCAGGAGAAAGTGTTTCTGAATAACCCGAGATAATCTGGTTTGTCGTTTCGTCTGCAATCACAAGCATCGTTTCCTTAAAATCAGATTCCATTAGTAGTGTAAAGAGCAGGCTATGAATATTCTGCTGCATTTGGAATACTTCTTCTGTTGGAGAAATCTCTTTTAGGAGAGTAATGAGGTTGGTATAGTAAGGTGCAAGTTGTTCTATACTTAAAACTGATTTATTAGAATATATGTCTTTAAAATTCGGCATTTTTAAAAATCTCCTCCTTTAGCGTAAGTAAGTGCATCAATTTCTTTGCTATTGTTTCATAATTAAAGAAACGATGGTGGTACGTTTGGATTTCAGCAAAGTTACTTTCTAACACTGGTTCAAACGATGGAGAAAGTACCTGTTTTAATATCTCTGCTAAGGAAGAAGAATCGCCAACTGGAAACACACTGCCACATTTTGAGCCATTGGTAAATTCATAAGAGGCATCGATATCACTGCAGATTGTGTAACAACCATAATAAGCAGCCTCTGAAAATACATTAGGGGTTCCGCCCTCGTAAACAGAGGTGATGGCAAATACTTTTGCTTTTTGGTATTCTTCATATAATTTCTCTTTGTCAGTAATCTTTCCAGTCAGGATGACGCGGTCGATAAGTTCCGGATATCTTGAAAAATAATCATTAATATATGGTTCAAAGGAAGGTTCAACACTGCCGACAAGACGAAGCGTCCAGTCAGGGTAACAGTCATGGTACATGGCAAATGCCTCTAATAGAATATGGTTGGCTTTTTGGGCAGTACCGATTCGGCCGACGGTTAGGAGGATATTCTCTTTTTGCTGATAAGAAGAGGGTTTATGTAAAAATAAATTGTCAAGGGAACCATTTACGACATAGTCAATTTGAAATGGCCATTTTTTAGAAAGATGCTCTTTTAATCGTTTCGATTCACAAGTAATTAAATCGCAATTTTCATACATTTTATAGAGCGATTCATTTGACATGGATAAACGGTCCATCCAGCCGCTGTTGGCATCTAGCTTTAGTATGACTTTGCCGTCTGGGCGAAGCTTTTTGTATAGAGGAACCATAGCTTGATTGGCCTCGTAGCTTCCGAAACAAAAAAGTAAATCAATGTTCTTGTAATTTTTAGATATGAACTGGGTGCAAAAGTCTGTCCAATTTTCTGTTTCCTCATTGTTGGGAATGATGTCAGTCTGGAGGTTGGGAAGCAGAGGTAAATATGTAAATTCTTCTTTTTGTTTCGTAACGATCGTTGCCTGATAGCCGTATAGCTTAGATATAGTATAGGGAATCAGGATACAATCTTTCATAAATTGTTCATTTCTATAATAAGCATAAGGGCATATGTTAAAGATACCTTTCATAGTAGTCTGTTACTCCTTTTCTTTAGAAAATAGTATCTTATTATATCATAGGAAAGGAATAATGTAAAAAAGAGGTGTCATCGGTCGAATAAACGATGATACCTCTTCTTGTTTTAATAGATTCTTGTTATGCCAGCTTATTAATATTGAATAACGCATTTAGCACAAGCCAGTTTTGAGGAAAATATTTCATCAAGTTCCAGTAAGCGATGCCTTGGAAACCATATTCCGGGACGAGTCTTAGTTTGGCATCGATGCTTTGTGCATTTTCAAACCATACTTCGTGGTAAACTCCGTCGCTTGCCTCATAGTTATAATATGGGGTAGCGGCAACGGGATCATATTCGATAGGAACATCATATTGGATTGCTTGTTCTAGGGCAGCAACATTTCCCATTGATGTTGCTTGTGTTGTTCCTTTGACATAAGGTAGAGGCCAGTCATAGGCATAGTTAGGAACGCCCATGTTAATCTTATCTGGGCTGATTTCCTGAACGCCATAGTCTAATACTTCTCGAACCTTATTGAGTGGAGAGACTGCCATTGGTGGTCCATAGGTATATCCCCATTCGTAAGTCATAAGAAGAACAGAATTGGCAGCGGCGCCAAGTGCTTCATAGTCATGACCTTCGTAAAGGGTGCCAGGTTGGTCGGCTGCAATTTTTGGAGCAAGGGCAACCATGACTTGGAAGCCTTCTGCATTGAGCTGTGCCCGGAGTCTGTCGATAAAGACTACATAGTCATCGGCATCTTCCGGATAAATGAATTCAAAGTCTACGTCCAATCCGTAATACCCTTTTTCACGCATATTTTCGAGGATGTTTGCAATCAAAGTATCCTGAATCTCTGTACTTGATAGAAGTGTATGGGCAAGGGCGTTGCTGAAGCTGCCTTGTGAAGTTAAGGTAGAGAGTAACATAATTGGCTTTACGCCATATTCCTTTGCTGTTTCGATGACTGCGGCATCATCGATGGTAATTAGTTCGCCTTCTGGAGTGAATCCATAGGTAAATAACGTGATAAACGTAAGATAGGGAAGTGTCTTTCGTAATACGTCCATGCTTACATAAGGATAGACATAGCCATTGACTGACATGGAGCCAATCTTTTGATTGTCATATTGAATAATGATGCTTTGTCCTTCTACGATACCGCTATTTCCTGCAAGATTTGGATTGTTCTGTAGTAGATTGTTAACGGTTACACCGTAATTCTCAGCGATAGAAGCCAATGTATCACCGGATTGGACGACATAGGTCTCGGTAGGAACCTGAACGACGATATTTTGTCCGATTAAGAGTTTATCCGGATTGGTAATTTCATTCTGACTGATCAAGTACTCAGTCGTGACTCCGTATGTGTTAGCAATGGAAGTAAGGGTATCACCTTCAGTAACAACATGTATAATCATAGAGTACTCCTTTATATTGAAAGAACTAGTGTTAGTTATGTATATGAGATTAGATAAAAAACCATAACAGAAAGTTAGAAACAAGTTATGGATTCGTTCTGCTTTTTTATGAGTGCCCTCGTTTCTTAGGCTATAAAATCCATTTTTTAAGTTCTTCTATGTTATTGTTTAAAATATATTTGTCAGATACCCCAAGTTCTTTTAGGAGAGCTAAGGCGTACTCCATCTTACCAATTCCTCCTTTTCCATGGCTGTCGCTGGATAGAAGGATTGGTAAATGTTTTTTTACTAATAGTCTTATCAATGTACAATCATTTTCTTTTGTATCGCCTCGGTATCCATTAGGAGCCAGGGAGGAATCATTTAGTTCTAACAATACATGATAATCCTTTGCAGCTTCCACTAGGACCTCATAATCTAGAGGATAGGCTACATCATCGCAGTGGCCAATGATATTTACGAATGGATTCTTCATCACTTCGATATAGCCGTATGTATTTTCTTCTTTTGTACCAGGAGCAAGGTTCTTTCGGTGCATGCTCGCAATGGCATAGTCTAGCTTTGAGAGAATTGACGCATCTAGGTCGACCTTCCCTTTTCTATCTAAAATATTAAGCTCCACTCCATATAATAATTCAATACCAAAACGGTTTCTTGGTGCAGAGGCAAGACTTCGGTAGTAGGAGGACTTGGCAGCGCCGATAGTACCAGGACCGTGGTCTGAAATCCCAAGAAGAGCAAGATGGTTGTTTGCAGCATGTCTTGCCATATCTATAATCGTATCTTTTGTACTATGTCCGCTTGCAATGGAGTGGGTATGTATATCTGCTAAAATCATCATACTTATCCCTCATATCTTTTTGTTTTTATACCTTAATTATGAGTCTGTTGGCACAAGAAGTCAATGACGAAAAAACTAGAAACCACATAAACAGAAAAATTATATCGCTAAAAACAACAAAAAAGTAATAAAATGAATGACTGTTTTGTTGACTTTCCTAGAACGCACTTCTATAATAAAAGCAGGAAATATATTACATAAATAAATGTGTAGGAAAGGAGAAGTATGAAGAAGTATAACAGTGATGAGATTCCAAAGACCAATAGAATCACAAAGCTTGTAGAGAACCTATATGCAAACATGCCAGAAATAGAATCTGCAAGGGCCATATTGCTTACCGAATCCTATCAAGAAACAGAAGGGGAACCAATCATCATGAGGCGTGCCAAGGCATTCGCCCATATCCTTGATCATATTCCAATCATTATCCGTGATGAGGAATTAATTGTGGGAAGCACGACGCTTGCACCAAGAGGATGCCAGACCTATCCAGAGTTCTCGTTTGAATGGCTGGAACAAGAGTTTGATACTGTCGCAACAAGGAAAGCAGATCCATTTTATATTTCAGAAAAGACAAAAGAAGAGTTAAGAAATGTACATACCTATTGGAAAGGAAAGACAACGAGCGACCTGGCCACGTCCTATATGGAACCCGAGACGTTACAGTCCATGGCGCATAACATATTTACTCCAGGCAATTATTTTTATAATGGTGTCGGCCATGTAACCGTCCAATATGAAAAAGTATTAAAGATTGGATATCGAGGAATCATCAATACGGCAAAAGAAGAATTAGCATCCTTACATGTTGGAGATGGTGAGTATGCGAAACATGCTAGACTTCTTCAGGCAATGATCATCAGCCTTGAAGCAGTCATTCGGTATGCCCATCGTTATGGAGAACTGGCAGAAAAAGAAGCGAGAGAGTGTAGTGATGAAAAACGAAAAGAAGAGCTTCTATTGATTGTAAAAAACGTAAGCCGTGTGCCGGAATACGGAGCAACATCATTTTATGAGGCATGCCAGAGTTTCTGGTTTGTGCAGCAGTTACTTCAGATTGAATCCAGTGGGCACTCCATTTCTCCGGGAAGATTTGATCAATACATGTTCCCTTATTATGAGAAAGATATAAAAGAAGGAACGATTACAAGGGAGTTTGCACAAGAGTTATTAGATTGTATCTGGGTGAAATTAAATGACCTAAATAAATGCAGGGATGCTGGGAGTGCGGAAGGATTTGCAGGATATAGCCTGTTTCAAAATCTGATCGTAGGGGGTCAGGACAAGGACGGAGTCGATGTGACCAATGATTTGTCCTTTATGTGTATTCAGGCATCGGAGCATGTTTTTTTACCACAGCCATCCCTATCTATCCGCGTTTGGAACGGCACACCATATGATTTAATGATTCGTGCAGCAAAGCTTACAAGGACAGGCATTGGGCTACCGGCGTATTTTAACGATGAAGTCATTATTCCATCCTTGTTAAACCGTGGGCTTACGTTAAAGGATGCCAGAGAATATAACATCATCGGCTGCGTGGAACCACAGAAGGCAGGTAAGACAGAAGGCTGGCATGATGCCGCATTCTTTAATATGTTACGCCCGTTAGAGCTTGTATTTTCCAACGGCTATGACCAAGGAGAGAAGATTAGTATTGAGACCGGACGGGTCGAAGACATGGTAAGCTTTGAGGAATTCTTTGAGGCATATAAAAAACAGATGGAGTATCAGATCTCTTTGCTTGTAAATGCAGATAATGCAATTGATTTGGCCCATGCCGAACGGTGCCCGCTTCCATTTTTGTCAAGCATGGTGGATGACTGTATGAAGAGAGGAAAGACCGTACAGGAAGGTGGAGCCATCTATAACTTTACAGGACCACAAGGCTTTGGCATTGCCAATGTGGCGGATTCCTTATATGCGATTAAGAAGTTAGTATTTGACGAGAAGAAAGTAACGCTTTCCCAGTATAAGAAGGCGATGGCCGCCAATTATGGAAAAGGGTTTGATGAGATTACAAAGCAAAATGTTAGTAATCAGATTATAGAGGCGATAAAGAAGGCAGGAGGAAAAGCAGAGGAGAATGAGATTGCAGCGATTGTAGAGAATGTCTTAAATTCTGCTGTTTCCAAGGAAGAAAAAGAGGAGTATGAAAAACTTCTTCGTTTAATCGACGAAGTGCCGAAGTATGGAAATGACGTGGAAGAGGTGGACTTATTTGCAAGAAAGGTAGCCTATACCTATACGTTACCGATGGAAACATTCAGAAATCCAAGAGGCGGCACGTTCCAGGCAGGATTATATCCGGTTTCTGCCAATGTACCATTAGGTGCCCAGACAGGGGCAACGCCAGATGGAAGACTAGCTCATATGCCAATTGCTGACGGTGTTTCGCCTACAGCAGGTAAAGACATTCATGGTCCAACAGCAACGGCAAATTCGGTGGCAAAGCTTGATCATGGAATTGCTTCCAATGGTACGTTATTTAACCAGAAGTTCCATCCATCTGCGTTAAGCGGGGAAAATGGTTTACAAAACTTTGTTAATCTTATTCGGGCATATTTTGATCAAAAGGGAAGCCATATGCAATTTAACGTCGTGTCAAAAGAGACGCTTTTAGATGCCCAGAAGAATCCAGAAAACTATAAGCATCTTGTTGTACGTGTGGCTGGATATAGTGCGTTATTTACTACATTGTCCAAGTCATTGCAGGATGATATCATCCGTCGTACGGAACAAGGATTTTAAGGAGAGTGCAATGGGAGGATTAGAAACAAAAGGCCGTATCTTTGATATCCAGCGCTATTCCATTCATGACGGAAAGGGGATTCGCACCATTGTCTTTTTAAAAGGCTGTGTCCTTCGTTGCAGATGGTGCTGTAATCCAGAATCTCAGTCCTATGACATTGAGAAAATGATGGTACAGGGAAAAGAAAAAATCATCGGCAGGGATGTGACGGTACAAGAAGTAATGGAAACGGTGGAAAAGGATCGCCCTTATTATATGAGAAGTGGTGGAGGTCTTACGTTATCCGGTGGAGAAAGCTTATGCCAGCCAGAGTTTGCCAAGGAGATGTTAAAGGCAGCTAAGGAGCGTGGGATATCGACAGCATTAGAAAGCATGGGATGCGCTAGCTATGAGGTAATCGAAGGCCTGCTTCCCTACCTTGATGAGTATTTGTTAGATATAAAACATATGGACGGGGAGAAACATAAAGCGTTTACCGGAAAGTCTAATGAATTGATGCTTTCCAATGCGGTAAAGATTGTTGCATCGAATCAGACAAGGCTAAGCATACGCGTTCCTGTTATTCCTACCTTTAATGAGACTGAAGAGGAAATTCTTGCAATTGCAAAGTTTGCAGATTCGCTATCGGGAGTAAAGAAGATTCATCTGCTTCCTTACCACCGGTTAGGAGAAAACAAGTATGAGGGGCTGCATCGGCCTTACCTGATGAAGGATATCCTGCCGCCTTCCAATGAGAGGATGGAGAAACTAAAAGAGTTAGTGGAACAACAGACGAACCTGTATTGTCAGATTGGAGGATGAGATGAGAGACGAAGAAAAGCAGAGAATTGTACAGGAGCTAGTTCCTGGTAAGCAGATTACGATTGCCCATATTATAGCCAATCCGGATCAGGTCTTATATGAGAAGTTAGGACTCGATCCAAGCATCGATTATTCCAAATCGGCCATTGGTGTTATGACTATTTCTCCAGCAGAGACGGCCATAATCATTGCAGATATTGCAGTGAAGTCTTCCGGAGTGGAGATTGGGTTTGTCGACCGGTTCAGCGGTTCGTTAATTGTTACGGGAACGGTATCTGAAGTCGAGGCAGCAGTCAATGCAATCTTAGAGTATGTAGATCATAAACTTGGGTTTACTATTTGTGAAATCACAAGGACATAGAAGGGGAGAGCATGAAGAAATTAATGTTGATTGGCAGGAGTGAAAGCGGCAAGACAACGCTTACGCAGGCACTTTATGGACAAAGCATATCGTATCATAAGACCCAGTATGTTAATTATTTAGACCAGATAATTGACACTCCAGGAGAGTATCTTCAGACAAAAGGCCTTGGGGCAGCGCTTGCACTTTACTCCTATGAGGCAGATATCGTTGGACTTTTAGTGGCAGCAGATGAGCCATATTGCTTATTTCCACCCAACATTACCTGCATGGCTAATCGAGAAGTGATCGGGATCATTACGAAGATCGATAAAGAGAAGGCTAATTTAGGACGTGTGACAAGGTGGTTGAAGTTAGCTGGCTGTAAGCGTATCTTTTCGGTGGATTCCAAATCCAAGGAAGGAATCAATGAAGTACTTGAATATTTGGCTAGTTAAATATAAAAAACAACAAAAACCACATATTTATAAAATAAAACAAAACAAAAACCACATATTTATATTGACGCATTTTGACTATAGGAATATAATGGCAATAGAAACCAACAAAGCCCAAATTTAAGGAGGAAGAGTTTGATGTTAAATGAATATGAGATCAAGAAACAGATGTGTGAAATCGGAAAACGTGTCTATAACAGAAATATGGTTGCTGCCAATGACGGTAACTTCTCTGTTAAGCTAAGTGATAACGAATTCCTTTGTACTCCAACCGGTGTATCCAAAGGATTTATGACTCCAGAGTACATATGCAAGGTAGATGCGAAAGGAAATGTTATTCAAGCAAACAAAGGATTTCGTCCATCTTCAGAAATCAAGATGCATATGAGAGTGTATGAAAAACGTCCAGATGTTGGAGCTGTCGTTCATGCACATCCAACATTCGCCACTTCTTTTGCAATCGCAGGAATCCCACTTACACAACCAATCATGCCAGAGGCAGTCATTGCATTAGGCTGTGTGCCAATTGCCGAATATGGCACGCCATCTACCGTTGAAATCCCAGATAGCATTGAAAAGTTCTTACCTTATTACGATGCCGTATTATTAGCAAACCACGGTGCATTGACATGGAGCACAGATTTAC
Source organism: uncultured bacterium (assembly GCA_905214875.1). GTDB lineage: Bacteria > Bacillota > Clostridia > Lachnospirales > Lachnospiraceae > KM106-2. Next base: position 22,730 of record CAJMNR010000039.1, read on the forward strand.
TTGCTGCTTATCACAAGATGGAATCCGTAGAGTTTTATGCTGAATTATTATATAAGTCAAGAATGCTTGGCGGACCAAAAGAATTCAATCAAGAACAGATTGAAAAATTATATGAAATCAGAAGAAAGATGGGACTTCCAGGAAAGCACCCAGCTGACCTTTGCCAGAACAAAGCAGGAGTAAACTGTCATAACTGTGGCGGAAACTGCGGTGCAGAAGGCGGAAGTGACAAACAGGCGGACAATGCTCAATTAGTTGCTGCCATTACAAAGAAAGTTATGGAACAGTTAGGAATGTAACGAGCCAGAGGTGATTCAATGAAGGAAGAGATGATTTCCGAGGCAGTAAATCGTGTGATTGACCAAATGGCAAATCCAAAGAAGAAGATGACTTTGTCTTATGCAATGAAAGTAATCGAGCTGGTGGAGGAAAAGGCAAAAGAGATGGGAGTGGCTGCCGTTGTAGCCGTAGCGGATGAAAAAGCAAGACCAGTTGCCATCCACTGCATGGATGATTCATACATAGGAAGTTTTGATGTGGCGTTAAATAAGACATATACCTCGATTGCATTTAAGATGTCGACGGAGGAGCTTGGAAGGTTGGCAAAACCCGGAGAATCGTTATATGGAATCCAGTATACAAACAATGGAAAGATCGTCATATTTGGCGGTGGAGAACTTTTAATGCAAGGAGAGCATATTGTAGGAGCGTTAGGAGTAAGCGGAGGAACTGCTAAGCAGGATACAGAGCTTGCGGCTTACGGAAAGAAGATTTTTAAGGAGGTAATCTCTTGACAATACAGGAAAGCATGATTGAGAACATCGTACAGCAGGTCATGGCAAAACTGGAGTTAACAGAAGAAAGCTCAGACAAACATGGAATCTTTTCTGAGATGGAAGAGGCCATTGCGGCGGCAAAGAAATCTCAGATGGAAGTTAGAAAGATGTCCATGGACGAAAGAGAAAAGATTATTTCTAACATTCGTAAAAAGACGAAGGAAAATGCAGAAGTGCTAGCCCGCATGGGGGTAGAAGAAACGGGAATGGGCAATGTGGGACATAAGATCTTAAAACACCATCTCGTAGCAGAAAAGACACCAGGCACGGAAGATATTACAACGACCGCATGGTCAGGAGAACGGGGACTTACACTGATCGAGATGGGACCATTTGGAGTAATTGGAGCAATCACACCATGTACCAATCCAAGTGAGACAATTATCTGTAACAGCATCGGCATGTTGGCTGGTGGCAATACTGCAGTATTTAACCCACATCCAGCGGCAATTAAGACATCGATTTATGCCATTGATATGATCAACCAGGCATCCATAGAGGCAGGCGGACCAGATAATATCGCCGTTACAGTTCAAAAGCCAACGATGGAGACAAGTAATATCATGATGAAACATAAGGACATCAAATTACTTGTGGCAACCGGAGGACCTGGTGTTGTAACAGCAGTATTATCTTCTGGAAAACGTGGAATTGGAGCGGGAGCAGGTAATCCTCCTGTATTGGTTGACGATACAGCAAATATTAAGAAGGCAGCAGAGGATATTGTAAATGGATGTACCTTTGATAATAACCTTCCATGTATTGCAGAAAAAGAAATTGTCGCAGTGGAATCCATTGTCGACGAGCTGATTCATTATATGGTGGAGGAACAAGGGTGCTATCGGATCAATGAAAAACAGCAGCAGGAGTTAGAAGACGTCGTATTACAAGGCGGCAAGTTAAACCGTGCCTGTGTCGGCCGTGATGCAAAGACTCTGTTATCCATGATCGGAGTTAGTGTATCGGACGAAATCCGCTGCATTATCTTTGAAGGAGAGAAAGAGCATAAGTTAATCTCTACTGAGTTAATGATGCCGATCCTTGGCATTGTGCGTGCAAAAGACTTTGAAGATGCCGTAGAGAAGGCAGTATGGCTAGAACATGGCAATCGTCATTCCGCGCATATTCATTCAAAGAATATTGACCACATCACTGCATATGCAAAGGCAATCGATACAGCAATCTTAGTAAAGAATGCACCATCTTATGCAGCATTAGGCTTTGGAGGAGAGGGCTATTGTACCTTTACGATTGCAAGCAGAACAGGAGAAGGGCTTACAAGCGCAAGTACATTTACGAAGAGACGCCGTTGTGTCATGTCTGACGGCTTATGTATCAGATAAAAATATCAGATTGGAAGGTGGAAAATAAAACATGGATATGAATTCAGCAAGTATTGAGGAAATCGTGAAGCAAGTCCTTGCAGGAATGACAGGGACTGGCGAGATGCCTGTAACGAAGAGTACGGTTGAAGTAAAGAATACACAAAAAAGCCAAGGAGCAATTCCAAAGACTGCAAGGGTAGCAATGCTTACCGCACTGGAACATTACGACATCAAAGAGTATGAGATTCCAGAAGTGGGAGACGGCGACATTCTAGTAAAAGTAGAAGGCTGTGGAATATGTGGAACCGATGCCCATGAATTTAAAAGAGACCCATTTAGCTTGATTCCTGTTGTACTCGGACACGAAGGAACCGGAGAAATCGTTAAGATGGGTAAGGATGTACAAAAAGATAGTGCAGGAAAAGACTTGCATGTGGGCGATAAGGTAGTTTCCTGTATGATCTTTAAAGATAATCCTGATATTACGATGTTTGATTTAAATAAACAAAATGTCGGAGGAGCAGATGTCTATGGATTGCTTCCTGATGACGACGTGCATTTCAACGGATGGTTTGCTGATTATATTCTGATTCGAAAAGGCTCTACCGTATTTAATGTTAGTGACTTAGACTTAAAGTCAAGAATCTTAATCGAGCCTTGTGCCGTATTGGTACATGCGGTAGAACGTGCAAAATCGACAGGAATCCTACGGTTTAACAGCAGAGTCGTAGTACAAGGCTGTGGACCAATCGGCTTAATTTGTATTGCCATCTTAAAGACCATGGGAATCATGAATATTGTCGCTGTCGATGGAGAAGATAAGAGACTTGAGTTTGCCAAGAGATTAGGAGCAAAGGAGACGGTAAACTTCAAAGAATATAAAGGAATCGAAGCTTTGACCGAAGGAGTAAAACAAGCATTAGATGGACACCTTTGTGACTTTGCATTCCAGTGTACCGGTTCGCCAGTGGCTCATTCCAATATCTATAAATTTATTCGAAATGGCGGAGGTCTTTGTGAATTAGGATTCTTTATCAATGGTGGAGATGCGACAATCAATCCTCACTTCGATATTTGTTCAAAGGAGATTACAACGGTTGGATCCTGGGTATATACGTTACGTGATTACGCAACGACATTTGAATTCTTAAAGAGTGCAAAAGCAATCGGACTTCCAATTGATGAACTGATCACACATACATTCCCACTTGAGCAGATCAACGAAGGACATAAGACAAACCTTGCAATGAAAGGTCTTAAGATTGCCATTGTAAATCAATAACGAAAGGCAGGTAGCAAATGGGAGAAGCAGTAGGAATATTAGAAGTATTTGGACTGACTTGTGCATTCCTTGCAGCAGATGCCGGATGCAAAGCCGCCAGTGTACGATTAGAGACATTTGATAAGAATAAGCCCGCCAATGCGGATTCTCTTCCGGTTCCACTTTTAGTCACAGTAAAGTTTCGTGGAAGCATTGCGGATGTAACCGCAGCAATGGAAGCGGCAAAGGTTCGGGCAAATGAAGTATCCGGCGTGGTACAAAGCTACATAATTCCAAGGCCGACAAAGGATACGGAAAAGATGCTAAAACTTAATGCATTTGATAAGAATTGATACATAAAAAATGAATGATTGAGTAGGAGGAAACAATATGTCACAAGAAGCGTTAGGAATGATTGAAACAAGAGGACTTACAGCAGCAATCGAAGCCGCAGATGCAATGACGAAAGCTGCAGAGGTAAGATTAGTTGGAACAGAGAAGATCGGTTCCGGATTAGTAACTGTCATGGTACGTGGCGATGTAGGTGCAGTGAAAGCTGCAGTAGAAAGCGGTTCCCAAGCTGCAGAAAGATTAGGCGAGTTAGTAGCAACCCATGTAATCCCAAGACCACATGCAGATGTAGAAAAGATTCTTCCAACAATCTAATAAGGAACTAAAAACATGGGAAAATCATACGGGTTTGTTGAAATTACAGGGGTAGCAGCGGCAATGGATGCACTTGATATCATGTGTAAGACGTCCGACGTTACGTTAATAACATGGGAACGAAAGCTCGGTGGAAGGCTTGTAACGCTTATTATAGCCGGTGATGTGGCAGCAGTGACAGAGGCTGTTGAAGCGGCAAAGACGATGGCAATCAAGAAACCTGTTTTATCTGGAATTCTTGCAAATCCCCATGAGGAGATTGTACGACTGGTGGAACTTAGTGCTGCCAGATGGAATAGGAGGAACAAGTGATGGAAGAAGAAAAGGAAATGAATCTAGTAATTAAGGAAACAGACAAAAAAGCAACCAATAAAGGAAAGGTAGTAAAGAAGGAGGAAAAAAGAATGGCACAAGAAGCATTAGGAATGATTGAAACAAGAGGGTTAGTTGCAGCAGTAGAGGCTGCAGATGCAATGTGTAAGGCAGCAAATGTAACATTAGTAGGAACAGAGAAAATCGGTTCTGGATTAGTAACAGTTATGGTACGTGGAGATGTAGGAGCTGTTAAGTCTGCAGTAGAAGCAGGTTCTGACAGTGCAGCAAGACTTGGAGAATTAATTGCTACTCATGTAATTCCAAGACCTCATACTGACGTTGAAAAAATCTTACCTGTTTTAAAATAAAGTTTGATCATAATTTGGATTCCTGCCCATTGCAATAACATAGGCGGGAATCCAAAGACACTTAAAAAAGAAAGCGTAGGTGTCGGTTTGGATACGAATAGTATTGAACAGATTACAAAATTAGTAATCGAAGAAATTACAAAGTTAGAGACATCAAGTAATGGCTTTGTCGTACCAGTAGGTGTATCCGCAAGACATATCCATCTGACAAAAGAACATGTGGAAGCATTGTTTGGAGAAGGCTATGAGCTTACGAAGAAAAAAGAGCTTATGGGAGGACAATTTGCAGCAAATGAAACAGTGACCATCGTCGGACTTAAGCTTCGGGCAATTGAAAATGTAAGGATACTTGGGCCTGTAAGAAAAGCATCCCAGGTAGAGGTGTCTTCTACAGATGCTGTTCGCCTTGGCATCCATGCACCAGTTAGAGAGTCTGGAAATGTAAAAGGATCAGCACCGATTGCAATTGTCGGACCAAAAGGAGCCCTTTATCTAGAAGAAGGCTGCATTGTGGCCATGCGTCACATCCATATGTCCCCGAAAGATGCTAAGGCAGCAGGAGTAAAAGATGGAGATATCGTATCGGTAAAAGCAGATAATGAACGAGGTACCATATTCAATCATGTTAAGATCCGTGTAGATGAAAACTTTACATTGGAGATGCATATTGATACAGACGAGGCAAATGCAAGTAAGATTGCATGTGGTGATACTGTGACTATTATGAAATAGGCGCATTTTGGCAATAAGTTAAGAGACGGGTGGAGGTAGAAATGATTATTGGAAAAGTAGTGGGAAGTATTATTTCCACAAGGAAAAGTGATAAGCTTGTGGGCAATAAATTTATGATCATTGAACCACTGGATAATATGAAGTCTGCGGCCGGCCAGATGGTTGCCATTGATAACATTGGAGCTGGAGTAGGAGAAACCGTCCTGGTGGCACTTGGAAGTGCTGCAAGAGTTGGATGCGGCGATGAAACAGCACCCGTGGATGCAGCAATAGTCGGTATCGTGGACGAAGTATAAAGGTGGTATGTTGACATGGATATTAAAGAATTAAGTAAATTAATTCAGGAAAATGGTATCGTCGGTGCCGGTGGAGCAGGCTTTCCAACCTATGCAAAGCTTGACGAACGGGCAGAGACAATCCTGATGAATTGTGCAGAGTGCGAGCCATTACTGAAATTACATAGGCAGTTGCTAAAAGAACATGCATATGAGATCGTAAAGACATTTTCCATGATTGCAGACGTGGTAAATGTAAAAGAAGCAGTTATCGGAATCAAGAAAGAATATAAAGAAACAATTAAGGCATTGGAAGCTGTAATTGGAGAGTTCCCAAAGGTAAGGATTCATCTGTTAAGCAGCGTGTATCCAATGGGAGACGAAGTCGTATTAATCTACGAAGCAACGAAAAAGGTGGTACGTCCAGGCGGACTTCCTATTGAGCAGGGAGTTGCAGTATTTAATGTAGAGACTATTTATAATATTTACCGTGCAGTAGAAAAGAACGAGCCGGTAACCGACAAGGTGATTTCTGTTGTCGCAGAGGTGTCGAATCCTGTGACCGTGCGTGTACCAATCGGATGTACGGTAGAAGATGTCGTAAGCCTTGCAGGAAATACGACAGTAAAGGATCCCGTGTATTTTATCGGAGGACCGATGATGGGCTTTATCGGAAGTGGCACGCAGCCAGTAACGAAGATGACCAATGCAATTTTAGTGCTTCCAAAGGAGCATGTATTAGTGGTAAAGAAGAATCGGAATACATCGGTGGAGATGAAACGTGCAGCATCTGTCTGCTGTCAGTGCCAGATGTGTACAGACCTTTGTCCAAGGCACAACCTAGGGCATCCAATCGAACCCCATATGTTTATGAGGGCGGCATCCAATAAAGATTTTCAGGATGTCCACCCATTTTTAAATACGTTATATTGTAGTTCCTGTGGCTTATGCGAGATGTTCTCCTGTCCACAAGGATTATCACCAAGGTCTTTGATGGCCCAGTATAAAGCTGGATTAAGGAAGGCTGGAATCCGTCCAGAAAAGGACGTTTCCTTAGGAAATGTATCCGACATGAGAGAGTATCGAAAGGCTCCGGAAGGACGATTAGAAGCAAGGCTTGGCCTTGTAAAATATAATGTAGAAGCTCCTCTAAAGGATAATGTCGTAGCAATGGATAAGGTTAAGGTCCTTTTAAGCCAGCACATCGGAGCACCTGCAAAAGCAATCGTGAAGGTAGGAGAACTTGTAAAGACAGGCCAGATGATTGCACAGCCAGGCAAGGGATTAAGCGTTGCAATCCATGCCTCGATCGACGGAAAAGTAGTGGAAGTAACGGATTCTTATGTTGTAATCCAGAAAGTGAACTAGGAGGCAGAAGCTGTATGAGTAAAGCAATAGGCATGATTGAATTTAAGACTGTGGCAAGCGGCATCACAGCGGCAGATGCCATGGTAAAGACAGCAGAAGTAGAAATCATAGAAGCACAAACGGTTTGTCCAGGAAAATACATAGCGATTGTCACTGGAGACTTAAGTGCGGTAAAGGCTGCTGTTGATACTGCAAAGGTGCAGTACCCGGAACATTTAATTGACAGTTTTGTATTAGGTAACCCACATGAAGACATATTCCCTGCAATTTATGGTGCGACAAATGTTGAAAAAATCAGTGCACTTGGTATACTAGAAACATATGACGCAGCATCAATTATCGTAGCAGCTGATATTGCAGCTAAGACTGCAATTGTAAGTTTGATCGAACTTCGTATTGCAAAGGGCATGTGTGGAAAATCTTATATGTTATTGACCGGGGAAGTAAGCGCCGTAAGCGCGGCAATTGAGAAAGCCAAGAATGCTGTCGCAGATGGCGGCATGATATTAGATTCTTCTGTAATCGCACATCCAGATAAGCAAATTATTACTACGATTTTATAGATGCGTGAATGGGAAGGAGACAGGTTATATGCTAGCAGTCGAGAGACGAAATCTTATACTTGAAAAACTACAGGAAGAAAAAAGGGTTGTTGTCAGTGAACTCAGTCAGTTATATGACGTGTCCGAGGAAACCATCAGAAGAGATCTAGATAAGTTAGACAAGGACGGTTTTGCAACAAAAAGTTATGGTGGGGCCGTCTTAAATGAGAATACCAATATTGAGATGCCTTTTAATGTTAGAAAGAAACAAAATGTAGCGGGAAAACAGAGAATTGCAGAGTTGATTGCAAATGAGATCATAGACGGGGACAGCATCATGCTAGATGCCAGTTCGACTGCTATCTTTATTGCAAAGGCAATTCGTGATCGAAAAGATATAACGGTCATTACCAATTCATTAGAGATCGCCATTGAATTATCGGATGTTCCCGATTGGAATATTATCGTTTCAGGTGGTCAGGTAAAGGAAGGCTATCTTGCATTACTTGGTCCGAAAGCGGTCGAAAGCATTAGTACGTTCAATGTGGATAAGACCATCATTTCTTGCAAGGGGTTAGACGAGAGAAGAGGCATTACCGATTCGAATGAGTACATTGCCCAAGTAAAGCAAGTCATGATGAATTCTGCAAAAGAAAGTATTTTAGCAGTCGACTCAACGAAGTTTAATACATTTGCATTTTCCAAAGTCGGTACGATTAATGACATTAACATGGTCGTAACGGATAAAAAACCGGAAGATAGATGGCTTCATGTATTTGAAGAGAATGGAGTAAAATGTCTATATCCGGATGAGTAGGAGCAGGCGTTATGAAAAAGTTTGAAATCAAGACAAAGATTCACTTTGGAGAAAACGCGCTAGAGCGTCTTACAACGATTCCTTATAAACGAGTGCTGATTATTACGGATCCTTTTATCACAAAGACTGAGATGATGAAACTGATTACGAATCCGTTAACGATGAGTGGAATCGCCTACGAGACCTTTAGTGATGTAGTACCGGATGCACCAGTAGATAAAATAGTAAATGGAGTCAAGAAGTTATTAGAATATAAGCCGGAAGCAATCGTTGCGGTTGGTGGTGGTTCTGCAATTGATTCCGCAAAAGCAATCCGTGAGTTTGCACTTAAGATTGATGATTATGCAGAAGTTGGGTTAATTGCAATTCCAACAACAAGCGGGACAGGTTCGGAGGTTACCTCATTTGCAGTGGTAAATGACACTGACGCCCAAGTAAAATATCCTTTAGTATCCAATCGTTTGGCTGCGGATGAAGCAATCCTTGATGCCAGATTGGTTACAAGCGTGCCGCCTGCAGTTACGGCAGCAACGGGAATGGATGTATTTACCCATGCCTTGGAAGCCTATGTCAGCACAGAGCATAATGAGTTTGCATCTGCACTTGCAGAAAAGGCAATCGAGATCTGCGGTGTGTTCTTGCTTCGTGCTTATCTTGACGGAAATGACACCCATGCAAGACAAAAGATGCATGTTGCTTCCTGTCTTGCGGGCCTTGCGTTTAATTCTGCTTCCTTAGGAGTGAATCATGGAATGGCGCATCAGTTAGGGGCACAGTTTCATATTCCGCATGGAGCAGCAAATGCAATGCTTCTTCCTTATGTGATTGAATACAATACGGATATACATAAACAGTCTAAGAGCCAAAAGGAATATCTTGCGCATGTGAAGCGTTATGCTAGAGTTGCGCATCTGTTAGGCCTTAGTAGTTACAATGAGATTATGAGTGTGCGTTCTTTAGTTTCTTGGACGCAGTTTATGATGAAAGAAATGAATATGCCTATGAGGGTTTCGGACTTGTCTCATATTTCCATTGCGGATTATATGAGCAAAGTGGAGGTGATGGCTGAGGCTGCTTTGAAGGATGCCTGTACGGCAACCAACCCTAGGCCAATCGACAAGGAGGCCATTATGCAAATTTACCGCTGTTTGTGGTGAGTTGGCTGGCGCACTTGGGGGATTGGAGTTGCTTTTAAGAAAAATATTGTGGTTTTTCGATCTAAAAAATTGGAGGGCGTGCATACCGTTGTTTTCCCCTTCCTCTACATATGGCTCGTATGTTTCCTGCTGACAGACACCTTGCGGTGTTTGCCCTCATGAAACATACGAGCCATATGTAATGTCAGAGGGAAAACATCTGGTATTGCACGGACCTCCATTTTTTAGCTTGAAGGTTGTGATATTTTTCTTAAACGCAACAATGCAATTTACGATGCGCCAGCCGTTTTACAAGAACAGCGAAGCTGTTCTTACCCAAAAGATAAGTTTCACAAGGACGAAAAACCGTTGGCTGTCGCATTCTTGCGCCAGCCGCTTTTCAAGAATAGCGATGCTATTCTTTCCCAAAAGACGAGTTTCACAAGGGCGAAAAACATTTGGCTGTGCGCCAGTTAGGTATTTGGGAGTTTGGAGGAGTATGAGGGCGTCAGCCGTTTTTCAAGAATAGCGATGCTATTCTTTCCCAAAAGACGAGTTTCACAAGGGCGAA
>CAJMNR010000040.1 GCA_905214875.1 uncultured bacterium
GATGTATGATTAAAGCAATCTTAGAGTTATATGCAATTACTAAGGAAGAAAAATACCTTACATTTGCTGATAACTTTATTGATTACTTCGTACAAGAAGATGGAAGCATCAAATCTTATGATCCTAAAGAATACAACATTGATAATGTAAATGCAGGTAAGACTTTATTTGATTTATATAAGCTTACTAAGAAAGAAAAATATCGTAAAGCAATCGATACAATCTATAGCCAGGTAAAAGAACAACCTCGTACAAAAGAAGGTAACTTCTGGCACAAAATGATTTATCCAAACCAAGTATGGTTAGATGGTCTTTACATGGGACAACCATTCTACATGCAATATGAAGTTGAGTTTAACAACTGCGAAAACTGCATGGACAGTTATAAACAGTTCTTAAATGTACATAAGTATTTACGTGACGAAAAGACTGGTTTATACTATCATGCTTATGATTCTTCCAGAGAAATGTTCTGGTGTGACAAAACAACAGGACTTAGTAAAAACTTCTGGTTACGTGCATTAGGCTGGTATGCTATGGCCCTTGTTGATACAATGGATGTTATGCCTGAAACTATGGCAGAAGAAAAAGCTAAATTAGGTGAAATCTACAAAGATTTAATCGATTCTATGCTTAAATACCAACATGAAAGTGGTATGTGGTATCAAGTAGTTGATAAGGTAGATGAAAAATTAAATTACCTTGAAACAAGCGGTACTGCAATCTTTGCTTATGCAATTATGAAGAGCGTTCGTCTTGGATATTTACCAGAAGAATACTTCGCATATGGTAAGAAAGCATTTGATGGTACTTGTAAAATGTATCTTTCCGAAGAAGATGGAGAACTTCAATTAGGCGGAATCTGTTTAGTTGCTGGTCTTGGTGGTAAAGATATGAGAGATGGTACATTCGAATACTATATGAGTGAACCTGTCGTTAAAAATGAAGCGAAAGGTGTTGCACCATTAATTCTTGCATATATCGAACTATTACACCGTGAAACAAATAGATAGTTAGAAGATCTTTATAATTTGGTTGGCAGTAAGTCTATACTTACTGCCAATTGAAAAAAATATTGGTAATACCTTGACAAATTGTCATATTTTATGTAATATATTAAACAGTTAGTACATATTATAATATTTGCTTCCATAGCACAGCAGGTAGTGCACTTCACTCGTAATGAAGGGGTCACCAGTTCGAATCTGGTTGGAAGCTCTTAAGCTGAAAGTCATATACGACTTTCAGCTTTTTTAATTGTTAGGAAATTTCTCTGTCGAGCTCTTTCCTAACAATTAAAAATGTCCCAAAAAGCGGGGCGTGTGATGCGCACTCACCTGAAAGGAAGATGTCGCTATTGCGGCCAGGTTCGGCGCGGGCAAAGTGTGTGTTCCTTGACAAACGCAAAAGACGCGAGAGTGTGTGGAACACACACTTTGTTCGTTTACATAGAAGAAACATATCACTTTTGTCTGTAAAAATGTTTCTAAACAGTAGTTTGAACATGAAAAGCATGTATTATCTTATACTCGAATTATTTGAGGATAAAAAAACACATGATTCTGAAAAAGAAAATGTATTATCTTATACAATATGTATTTTCTTATATCGAAAAGGTTTGGAAAAGCCTTAATGTGTGTGAAAAGAATGAAAATTAATTCAATATGTTATATAATTTCGAATTTGATAGGAAGTTATGAAAAAATATAGAATATTACGGAACAGAATAACTACAGAATACGACAAAGGAAAATACAATATATGGAAAAACCAACCATAAATTACAAGACTTTATGCCATAATTATACAATATATGGTTCTAAACTAGATAAAATAGCAATATATATGAAAAGATAATACATTGTTTCAGATAGGGAGAGATGGTATATTATAAATGTACATAAAGTACAACCCCTTATTAATTATTTATACTCCCCTCATAAAACACTATGCCATCTGCCCGGTATAGTGTTTTTTTAATGCTATCACATAGACATGGTTCTAAGAAAGACAAGTGGTACATATAAGATAGGGGGAGGGATCGAATTCCATGGCGAAATCAAAAGGGCAAGAAAAAAAGACGGTTTATGATTTTACTACACTAGGAATTATTCTATATTTTTTTTATCGGCTGGCGTTGCTTCTTGTGCCAACATGGAGTCGCGGAATTTGTCTGTTAAGGCTTGGTGTAAAAGCATGCTTGTTGATTGTAATAGTACTGATTTTGTTGCAAAAATTATGGTCAGATAAATAAAGGATATCTTGTTAGAAGTTACATAAAAAAGGCGCTTACCGTAATGTGAAAGTTACATTATAGTAAGCGCCTTTTGCTATGCTTGCTTTCTTTTAAGAAGATAGAAGGCAAGCAGGAGGGTAATGGTTTCAACAATCGGTACGGTCATCCAGATTCCATTTGTTCCGAAAATCAAAGGAAGGATATATACAAAGGAAATGCTTAAGATCAAGCTTCGTAATAAAGATAGAAGCAAGGAATGATACTGTTTGAGCGTTGCCTGAAAATAGTTACAGATAACCGTATTTAAGGACGCAAGCAAGAATCCGATGGAATAAATGCGAAGTGAAGTATGTGCAAGGGATAAAACTTCGTCCGTAGGGTTGATATACATATAGATAAACACGTTTGGAAGAAAGAATCCGATTGCAAAGATCGTACCGCTTATGACAGCAGCAGTTGCAAGCGCATAGCGAAATGTCTTGTGTACGCGGTCTAATTTACCTGCTCCATAGTTTGTTGCCAGGATAGGCTGAGCGGCTTGGGAAACGCCGTTACTTAGTGAAGTTACGATAATTGCCGTATTGGATATGATGCTGTATGCAGTAATTCCATTTACCGAGCTGTATTTCAATAATTGAATATTGAAACAGAGGATAACGATACCGCCTGCAATTTCAATTAAGAAACTTGGAAATCCGGTAAGAACGACTTTGGAAAGAATGCGTACCCAATTCCCGTGAAATGCAAATCGTAATGTGTTTTTCTTGCTAAAGAAATGAGTCACTAAAAGAATGCAAGTCAAAGAGACACCAAGAACGGAAGCAATCGCAGCACCAGCCATGCCCATGTGGAACACAAAGACAAATAAAAGGTCCAATACGATATTTGCTACACCGCCGCTAATGACAGCAATCATACTTCGATTTGGATCGGCATCATTTCTTACAAAGCTTTGTAAAAACGAAGATAGTGCAAATACTGGAGCACCAAAAATAATATAGGGTGCGTAATTCTTTATATAAGGATGCGTAATCTCAGAACTGCCAAGAAAACTCATTAATGGGTCATAATAAAGAATAGAACCTAGAATCGCAATTAGAACGGTAATGACCGTTGCTAGAAACGAAAAGGAAAAATAATGATTTGCTTCGGATGTATTTCCCTGGCCTTTATTTACTGAAAAGAGAACAGAACCACCGACGCCAAACAATAATCCGATTCCAAAGAATACATTGAATAATGGAAGGACGATGTTAAGTGCAGCAACGGCTTGTTCGCCAATTCCTTTTCCAATAATGATCGTATCGACCAAAATATAAATGGAAGTTACTAAGGTAGCACTAATTGATGGGATTAGATACTTGAAGAATATCCCTTTTATGTTACCTGAGGTTAAATCACGTTGATTCATATTGAGTCTCCTTTATTAAGCATGTAAAGGTATTATATCGTAGATGAATATTATGTCAATAGCCTTCCTGTTTTTAAGATTCTCTACTTGATGAACTTAAGAATTTATGATATGATAAACACAGAAAAAGAACAAATGTTCGAATGGTGGTATGAAAATGGTTATTCAAGAGAATATGTCAATAGAAGAGAAGTTATCTATCTTATCGGATGCAGCAAAGTACGATGTTGCTTGTACGTCCAGCGGTGTAGATCGTAAGGGAAGCAAGGATGGAATCGGGAATGCGGCTGCTTGTGGAATCTGTCATACGTTTTCGCAGGATGGACGGTGCATCTCCCTGCTTAAGATACTGTTTACCAATGAATGTATCTTTGATTGTAAATATTGTATCAATCGAAAAAGTAATGATGTGAAGCGTGCCAGCTTTACGCCGGAAGAGGTTTGTGATTTGACAATGGAATTCTATCGACGTAACTATATAGAAGGATTGTTTCTAAGCTCCGGAATCTTAGTAAGTCCAGACTATACGATGGAACTTATCTATAAGACATTGGTATTGTTACGCTTAAAACATCATTTTAATGGATATATTCATGTGAAGGCTATTCCGGGAGCGGATCAGGAGTTGATTGCAAAAGCAGGGTGGCTAGCAGATAGAATGAGCGTGAATTTAGAGCTTCCGACTAGTGAAGGACTGAAAAGCCTGGCGCCTCATAAGAACCGTAGGAATATTCTTAAGCCGATGAAGCAGATTCAATTGGGAATCTATGATAATAAAGGAAAACGGATTGCCATGGATGGACACCAAGAAATCCTAGGACTTGATGGAAAGCCGTTAATGAGAACGCATAACTTGAAGAGAGAGCCTGTCGCATTAGTAGATGGTATCGATCCTAACTATGATAATCCACTTTCTTTAGTAAACAGAAGGAAAAGCTTTATGAAGAAGAGCCGATTTGTTCCGGCAGGGCAGAGTACGCAGATGATCATTGGGGCAACGAAAGAAAGTGATTATCAGCTGTTAAGTGTATCCGATTCTTTATATAAGAAGTTTGATCTAAAGAGGGTCTTTTATTCCGCCTATGTGCCAATCAATGAAGATAAGATGCTACCAAGCCTTGATACGAAACCGCCGTTATTAAGGGAACATCGATTGTATCAGGCAGACTGGCTATTGCGATTCTATGGTTTTGAGGCAAATGAGATTCTCAATGAGGAAAATCCATATTTTAACGTAATGTTAGATCCAAAGTGTAACTGGGCATTAAAGCATTTAGAACAGTTTCCGGTGGAGGTAAACCGTGCTGATTACTATACTCTTCTTCGTGTACCCGGCATTGGTGTAAATTCTGCAAGAAGAATCATACGCGCAAGGAAGATGGCGCAGCTTACCTTTGATGATTTGAAGAAGATTGGTGTCGTATTAAAACGAGCCATTTATTTTATTACATGTAGCGGGAAAATGATGTATCCTGTTAAAATAGAAGAAGATTATATTACAAGGCAGATGCTAGAGGTGAAGGAACGTCTTCCTGAACAGTTACGGGAAGTGAATACGTTTAAGCAGCTATCAATGTTTGATACAAATTATCAGTGGCATCTTTAAGAAACAAGGGGTAAGAACATTATGGGCGAAGAAAAGACAAAGCATATCTATTTGTGTGACGATTCCATCGAGGGAATCTTTACTGCCGTATATGACGCATGGGCAAGTGGTTATGGACATGCAAATAACTATATCCAGTTAAAAAGCTGTCAGGAGATTGAGCTATTTAGCCGATATATCGAAGTGGAATCTGATGTGGAAAAAGCAACGAAGGTAACGAATACCGTTAGGAATAAGATCGGTATGGAAGCGTATCGCTGGATTTATTATATGGCTATGTCTGATTTGAAGGAGAAGGCGGATGGAATTTATCGTTTTATGATCCTCGGCCTTCATTATGGAAGCAAAGTCATGGATTACCTTAGTAATGATACGGTTAATAGCATGGCTAAGACTTATAAGAGAGTAAGCATGGAAAGCCATAAGTATAAAGGATTTATTCGATTTGAAGAGTTGGAGAGTGGAATTTTACTTAGTAAGATTCGTCCAAATAATAATATACTTCCCCTTGTGGCTGGACATTTTGCCGACCGTTTTTCGATGGAAAACTGGATCATCATGGATGAAGGAAGAAAGATCGCTGTCGTTCATCCAGCAGGAAAGCAGTGGTTTATCATTGCCACGGAGTTGATGGATCAAGAGATGCTTAATTCGTACTCTGAAAAGGAACTAATTTTACGTGGAGCGTGGAATACATTTGTGGAGCATATTAGTATCAAAGAACGTGAGAATTTGCATTTGCAGCAGAATATGTGTCCATTAAGGTACCGAGAGTTTATGCCGGAGTTTAAGAAGGATAGGTGATAAGAATGCAACTAATAAGAGAGGTCTGGGATCAGGAAAGTTATCAGGAGTTTGTACGATTTTTAGAAGAATCTTCGGAGGAGGAGTATGCTAAGTTTCATAGCAAATTAAATCCTGGGTCAGATAATATATTGGGAATCCGTAATCCAAATATGCGTTTGATTGCAAAGGAAATAGGAAAAGGCAATGCTCGTTCCTTTTTAAAGGCAGCAGGGCATACGTATAATGAAGAAGAAATGATTCATGCTATGGTTATTGGAGGGCTGAAAGAAAAGGATGTGCCTTACGAAGAAATTATGGAGTATGTAACGGAGTTTATTCCTTATATTACGAATTGGTCGATTTGTGATACGTTTTGTTCTTCCTTGAAGATAACGAAAAAACATATGGATGAGACATTTGAGTACCTTCGTACGTACGCAGTAAGTAACAAGGAATTTGAGGCAAGGTTTGCCTTTGTCATGTACCTAGGGTATTATGTGGAGGAAAAGTACTTAGAGGAGATTTTTTCTTATTGTGATTCCTGTACCCTTACCGACTATTATGTGCAGATGGCAAT
The DNA here is from genome assembly GCA_905214875.1 of uncultured bacterium. Taxonomy (GTDB): domain Bacteria; phylum Bacillota; class Clostridia; order Lachnospirales; family Lachnospiraceae; genus KM106-2. The sequence goes on from CAJMNR010000040.1 coordinate 6,617, forward strand.
CGCATGGCTAATTAGTGTCTGCTATATAAAAGAAAAGGAACTAACAATTAAGTACTTAGAGCATAATAAGCTTGATAAGTTTACGTATAATAAGTCGATTCAGAAAATGATAGAATCCTTTCGTGTCACAAAAGAGGAGAAAGAGCAGCTTCGGAAAATGAAAAGAAAGTAGCATAAATGCATAATTGATAACAGTAGTGGAATACTATCTTCGTAAAATATAAAGGAGGAAATTCCATGAAAAAGAAAATTGTAGCAGTTATGGCTGTGGTTTGCTTGTGTTTGATGTCGATTACCGCATGTTCAAATGATGGAAAGAATAATAATTCTGCAACAGATGATGGTACAAATACAAATACAACTAGCCCAACAGATCTTATTGATGAGGCAGGAGAAGACCTTGACAAAATAGGTGATGACGTAAAAGATGGAGTAGACAAAGCAGGAGATGATGTAGAAAAAGCAGGAGAAGATATTAAAAATGATATCGTAGGTAGTGACAATGCGAATACATCCACTAACGGCGCTAATTCTGTAGTTCCAACTAATAATGCGAACGATTTAGTTACAGAAGGCCCAGTAAAATAATAGATATAGGAGAAAGTGTCTTTGGCACGTTCAAAAAAATAAAAAAGCAGTGTACAAACTAATTTGTACCTGCTTTTTTATTCTCTCGATCTTGTTTGCATTGACTGCATATTCCGCTGATTTGGATATAATGGTCTGTAACATCGAAGCCATATTGAGTTAGGCTTTCCTGAATGTCGTGGATTGGACAGAAAGGAAGATCGAAGATCTTCTTACAGCTATTACAGATTACATAATGCTTATGTTCTGCCTGGCTGTTTTTAATCTGATAAAACATTTCATTTTCTGACAAGAAATATTTATCAATCAAATCCTGTTTGATCAATGTATCGATTGTTCGATAGATTGTGGATTTCGCAATCTTCGGGTAAGTTTCGATACAGCTTGTATAAATCTCGTTAATCGACATCGGGCGTTTGGCCGTGCTCAGGATATTTAGAATATGCTGTTTTTGCTTGGTGTTCCTTTGAGTTTGCAATTAGATGCCTCCTTATGCATCAAAGTCAATATGATAGTTTTCATCGTTTGCTTTAATATTTACATAGGAAAGGTTGAAATCATCATCGTTGATGTCTACCTTGTATTCAAATACAACATCATCTGTCTTTTTGGACATGAAGATATAGCTTCCATTTTCTTTATCGTCAATAAAGTCACAGATTTCATTATAAATATCGAAGCCACTTACTTCGCCTTGATAACCGCTTTCTTTAATCTTGCTTTCTATGATTTCATAAATTTCGTCCATTGTTATTCCTCCATATGGGTAGTCTGCTTATATTGATATCGCTTTGAATAAACACTGGTGTCAGGATTCTTATCAAAGATCTGCTTTACAGATTTTGTTGCATTTATTCTTTTGTGATCGTCCGAAACAGAGGAATCTGCAGTCGGATGTTTTCTCACTATTTTTTTCTTTATCATAAGATACCTACAAGTTTTAGTTTTATTTCTATTACCCTAACCATTTTAAATGATATTATTCGGTTTTTCAACACTTCTATGCAAGGATTCGTCGATAGAGAGATAATGGACTGGAATCTGTTTGGATTTCCTTTTCCAATGTGAATCCTGCAAGTTTGGCCAAATGAATCGAACGAAGATTATCAGGATGAATGATGGCAACAACGCTAGGGAGTGCTAAATACTCCTTGGCATATGCTAGGATGGCTTCAATGCTTTCTTTTGCATATCCGTTTCCCTGGTGGTCGGTATCAATAAGATAGCCAAGTTCAACCTCTGACGCATCTTCGATATCAATACATTGAAGGCCTGCTCGTCCAATTAATTCATTACTTTCCTTTAAGAATACCCCCCATAATCCAAATCGGTAGAAATTATAAACGTGGTCGATATACGCCTCATGTTTTTGAAGTTCTTCTTCTAAAGTAAGAGGGGAAGGAATATATTTGGTGAGAGATTCGTCCTCGTACATAGAATGAAGCTTTGGAATATCAGCAGTGGATAACTCTCTGAGTATTAAGCGGTCTGTAGTAAGAATTTCAACAGGTAGTCGGTGTACGCGATTGTATTCTTCTAAGACAGCTGGATAATCAAGTGCCATCATATCTTCATATACGCAACATGCTCTTGATAGATCTTGATTTCCTGAGTTTTTGTTCTGGAATCCGATACATGGAATTCCAGCTTTAGTTGCAGCAATGGTTCCATTCATCGAATCTTCTATAATAATGCATTCGTCCGGCGTTACCCCTAGCTGTTTAGCTGCAAGCAGGAAGATATCAGGTTCTGGTTTGGAACGTTTGACATAGGAACCGCTGACAGCTTCATCAATATAGTCAGATAAACCGAGAGCTTCGATTACATGGTGGATTTCATGTGGTTCGGAAGAAGAGGCAATTGCAACCTTAATTCCATGGGATGGAAGAGAACGAATCAAATTGATGGTTCCTTCAATGGGAATCAAACCTTCATCGTCACGAACTTGTATTTTTAATTCGTTATATTTATCTCCAAATTCTTTTGCATTTGTGATTTGTGGAAAATCAGTCATAATGATGTTTAATGTATCGGTAATATGGCGTCCTATAAACTGAATGCAGTAGTCATAGGAATAATTAGCACCATACAATGCGCCAGCTTTTACTAAAGCTCTAAGGTGTTGAGGCTCTGTGTCGACAATTACACCATCCATGTCGAAAATAACTGCTTTTAACATAAAAAATCCTCATTTCAATTTTTTTATTATGATAGCATTTTTTATGAAGTTATACAATAGAATGAAATAAGTAGGATTGCGAAGTTTGTCCTTTTTATTATTATTTCGTAGAATTGGAGAGCGTGTATGATTAATGCAGTGAAGTTTTCGCATACGCCAGATGTGTTGGTAATTAATCAAAAGCAGTATGAGGCTCATTATAGCCTATATGTTGGGTACGTTAACAGTGTCAATGAGATTACGAGAGAACTTGATATGGTTGAGAAAGAGACATTGAAAGAATCCAATACAACGAATGGATATTATCGAGGATTAAAGAGAGGAGAGACCTTTGCTTTAAATGGGGTTGTGCTGCATGAGTTCTATTTTCGTAATATCGGAGGCAAAAACAATAAGCCAAAGGATGAGATTAGCTGTATTATCGAGAAGTGCTTTGGTAGTTATGAGAGATGGGAAGATGATTTTATTGCGACAGCTAAGGCTAGCCGTGGTTGGGCTATCTTAGTTTATGATCAGAGGACAAAACGCCTTCGTAATATTAGTCTGGATCAACATGACGTGGGGATGGTAGTACTTGCATATCCGCTTCTTGTCATGGATGTTTATGAACACGCCTATTACATACAGTATGGGACGAATAAGGCTGCTTATATTGAGTCGTTTATGGGAAATATCCATTGGGATATCGTAGCGCAGCGAATGAAGTACTGGGGCTTGCTCTTGTAAGGGGACTGCCGTACTTTTAGGGGATCTAGATTGCATTAAAGAAAATATTTTTGAAGCTAACTTAAGTTCAATTAACTAAAAAAGACCAGTGAGTACGAAACTCGCTGGTCTTTCTTCTAATTAAAATCCTAATGGAATACCGAATGCGATAAATCCTAATAATAACAATGTCCATGCTACAAGGAAAGAAGCGGAGTATGGGAACATTGCACCAATAAGATCTCCAACTGAGAAATCTTTTTTGTATTTTCTCATGTAAACTAAGATTACACCAGCATAAGTCATAAGTGGAGTAATGATGTTTGTAGAAGAATCTGCTAAACGGTAAGCAGCTGCAACTACGTCTGGAGTCATATTTGGATTTGCTTGGTATAACATTGGAATAAATACTGGTCCAAGTAATAACCATTTTGATGTTAAACCACCAACGAAAAGGTTGATGATCGCTGTAATAATAATGAATCCGATAATTAATAATGTTGCGGAGTGGGCTGCACCAATTGCTTCAAGCGCTTTAGCACCTAAGTAAGTGATGTAAGTTCCAAGTCCTGTGTGTGAAAGAACTGCTAAGAAGTTGTAACTGAAGAATGTTAATACGATTGTATATCCCATGCTTCCGATTTGCTTAGACATAGCAGAAATCACATCTTGTGAACTTTTGAAGTTCTTAGTTGAGAAACCATAGAAAGCACCACTTGTAAAGAATACGAAAGTGATTAAGATAATGATATTATCTAAGTATGGTGTTACTTTAGAACCATTTTCATCAACATAAGGAGCTAATGGAACCATTGCTAAGAAAACAACAAAAGCTAAGGATAATAAGAAACCGATACCTGCCCAACGTAAACCTTTTCTTTCAACATCGCTAATACCGAAGTTAGACATAGTCATATCTTCAGGTACTGTATAGCTGATTTTTTCAAACTTAGGTTTAACAAATCTATTTGTGATAAATCCACCAAGTAAAACAAGCAATACTGTAGATGCAATCATGAAGTAGTAGTGCATTGTGTATGGATTAAGTTCCTTTCCTAAGTAACTCATGAAAGGAATGTTTGCACTTTCGGCAAATATTTTTGCATTGTTACCAATGATAACGTCGATAATTGTTGCAGGAATTAAGTTAGCACTGAAACCAGCAGATACACCAGCGAATGCTGCGAACATACCGATTAATGGGTTTTTCTTCATTCCTAAATATAATAAACCTGCAAGTGGAATTAAGATGATATAACCAGCATCAGAAGCAAGGTTACTCATGATACCTAAGAATACTAATAGGTAAGGTAATAAACGTTCTGGAATATTTCCGCCAACTTTACGGATTAAAGCAGAGAATAAACCTGATTCTTCGGCAATACCAATACCGAACATAACGATTAAGATCATACCTAAGATTCCGTTACCGTATCCTAACCAGTTAGTAAGGAGCATGTTGTCGAATAACCAACGCATATTTTCTTTAGTAAACATGTTAAGAATTGTATTGACTTTGTCACTTTCTACACCGTCAACAACTTGTTTTGTTACAAATTCAGTTCCTCCTAGGAAAGCAGTAACGATCATAACGATTGCGAATAAACCGATAAAGATGATTACTGGATCAGGAATTTTGGAACCGATTTTCTCGATAAGAGACACTTTTTTAGTCTCTTCTGTATTTTGTTTCTTCATAAATATACTATCCATTCCTTCTTTTTTATTTATTTTATATATCTATTTTTGTCGAAAATAGGGACATTTACAAGACCATAAATATACCAGAAATGGATATAAAATGAAACAATGGTTTAATGTGGAAAAAAGTATGTGCAGAATGTACAAAAAGAGCGGGTATTTAGATGCGAAAACACCCGATTTTAACGGAGTAAAGTGATAATAAAATGCAACTTTTTGAGTTGCATACTTTAAAATAGTAAAGGGATAAAGGGGTTATTTGGAAGAATTGAGTTTTTCATACAAAAGTCCCACTATAAACCAGAGGGGAGCATAGTCTAAACGGATTACGCCTTTTATGTTAAATTTTGCTTTGCTATAATCCCAAGGACATGCTTTATGTTCTTTCAGTAATATACCTGTCACATATTCTACTGAGAAAATTCCGATTGTATAGATACCTCCTCGAATCCATACATTACATTTGGAAAGTAGTTTGCTTATAGGTCGAATGAATGCGGCTAACCCGTAGATGGGAAACATCCAAAGTGAGGTTGTACAGAGAAATCGTTTGTCTTTTTTATTTCGTAGGGAACATAAACCAGTAAACAAACATTCTAAGCACCAGCCAAATATTCCACAGCGAATAAAATTAGAGAATAGGTTTCGTTTCATATGAATAGTATTTGAACTGTTTACAATATTATGCTAGAACAAATTAGAAAAAAACTATGAAAAACATATTTTTGAGCAATCAAGCTTGACCGATTTCAAAGAGAGGAATACAATATGGTTGTTAAATTACTAGATAAATGGAGAATCCGATGGAAAATAAAAACGAAAAAGCAATAGTAACTCTTATTAAAGGGGAAGGAAGAACAATCAAAGCTGGAGGCGAATGGGTTTTCGATAATGAGATCGCATCCGTAACTGGTGAATTTGATAATGGCGGGATTGTAGAAGTCCATGATTTTGATGGATATTATTTAGGAACAGGATTTATCAATATAAATAGTAAGATTCGTGTTCGCTTGTTAAGTCGTAAGAGAGGACAAGAGATTGATCATGAATTTATTAAGATGAGAGTAAAAGATGCGTGGGAATATCGAAAGAGAACAGTAGATACTTCTAGCTGCCGCGTAATTTTCGGGGAAGCTGATTTTCTTCCAGGGCTTGTCGTAGATAAGTTTTCGGATGTCTTAGTAGTGCAGTCTTTAGCACTAGGTATTGACAGATTTAAAGAAGAAATCATTGATATACTGATAGAATTAATGAAAGAAGATAACATCGCCATTCGAGGAGTATATGAACGAAGCGATGCAAAAGTTCGTTTACAAGAAGGAATGGAACGTGTCAAAGGATTCTTAAGTGAACCATTTGATACAAAAGTCCAGATTGTTGAAAATGGTGTAAAGTATTATGTTGATGTCGCAGAAGGACAGAAAACAGGATTTTTCTTAGATCAAAAATACAACCGTTTAGCAATGCAGCGTATTTGTAAAGATGCGAGAGTGCTTGATTGCTTTACACATACAGGTTCCTTTGCATTGAATGCAGGATACGGTGGAGCAAAAAGCGTAATTGGTGTAGATGCTTCTCAGTTAGGAGTAGATCAGGCGACAGAAAATGCAAAGTTAAATGGATTAGATAAAACAGTTAAATTTATTTGTGAGGATGTATTTGAATTGCTTCCTCGTTTAGAGCAAGAAGGCGAGAAATTCGATGTTGTAATCTTGGATCCACCAGCATTTACAAAATCTCGTCATTCTGTAAAGAATGCGATTAAAGGATATCGTGAAATTAACTTACGTGCGTTAAAGTTAATTAAGGATGGCGGATATTTAGCAACATGTTCATGCTCACATTTTATGACACCAGAGTTATTTACACAGACAGTTGGACAAGCTGCAAGAAGTGCGCATAAACGTTTACGTCAGGTAGAGTATCGTCAGCAGGCACCAGATCATCCAATTTTATGGGCGGCAGACGAGTCTTATTACCTTAAATTCTTTATCTTCCAAGTATGTGATGATAAATAGGTACGTAAAGCTGTAATTATTTTAGGATGGTTAGGTGATGTAATGAACTATAATGAAGCAATGGAGTTTTTAAAGGAAGTAAACCAATCAGGCAGTAAACTTGGGTTGGATGCGATCAAAGAACTTTTATGTAGACTTGATCATCCGGAGGATGAGTTGAAATTTGTTCATGTAGCTGGAACGAATGGAAAAGGGTCAACAAGTGCTTATCTTTCTTCTATATTAGTTGAGGCAGAGTATACAGTGGGAAGATTTATCTCCCCTGTTGTATTGACATATGAGGAGTGTATCCAAGTAGCAAGAAAGGATCGTGAGATAACGACTTCTTATATTAAGAAAGAACAGGTTGCCAAGCACTTGACAAGAATCAAGCAGGTTTGCGAGGAAATGAAAAAAGAGGGGCTTGACTGTCCTACCACGTTTGAAATCGAGACAGCAATGGCATTTTTAGAGTTTGTAGAACAAAATGTTGATGTTGTAATACTTGAGGTTGGACTTGGAGGAAGGTTGGATGCGACAAACTGTATCAACAATGTACTTCTTAGTGTCATTACCTCTATCAGCATGGATCATATGCAGTTTCTTGGAGAAACACTTTCTGAGATTGCAAGAGAAAAAGCGGGAATTATTAAAAATGGAGTTCCTGTTGTTTCTTATGAACAGGAAGAAGAGGCAAAGCTAGAAATTATGGATCGTTGTAAAAAGACAGGAAGCAGACTTTATATGTTACATAAGAAGGATGTTACGATTCAGTCTATGAGTATCAATGGAACTACATTTTTATATGAGTCCGAGGAACCTTACTATATTCCGTTACTGGGAAGACATCAGGTGTATAATGCCTATGTAGCAATGAATGCTGCTTACTTATTACAAAATTATGGTTTTACGATCAGTGAGGAAAATGTCCGCTTAGGGCTTGCCAATACGAAATGGTTTGGTAGATTCAGCGTGTTAGAAAAAGACCCTTACATGATTGTAGATGGAGCCCATAATATCGATGCTGCAAAAATGCTAGTTGAGGCAATTGAGCAGTATTTTCCGAATAAGAAGGGAATCTTTGTAATGGGCGTGTTTAAGGATAAGGAGTATGAGGAGATTGTAAAAATCACAGCGCCTTATGCAAAAACAATTATTGCAGTGACGACACATACAGAGCGTGCACTACCTAGCAGTGAACTTAAAAAAGTGGCAGATAAGTATTGCCGCCATGTTATTGATGCAAAGACAATTGGAAATGGTATAGCCATCGCAAGAGAGTTTGCAGATAGCGAAGACTATATCTTGTGTTTTGGCTCTTTAAGCTTTCTTGCAGATATTGTGAAAGAATCAAATGCTTCCGAAGCACGATATTCTATGTAAAAAAACGCTTGCGACTATAAAGCCGCAGGCGTTTTTTAATAGTTAGGAAATTTCTCTGTCGAGCTCTTTCCTTATTTACAGACAACAGGATTGAAGGCACTTACTGTCTGGCCATCACCGATTGGCACGGCATACATCTGCGTTTCATTCATGTCAGTAAAGAAAACATAGTTTTCCGTAAGATTGATATTGTTAAAGTTGCCGGAAATCAGCAGCTCATTACGTTTTGTCTTAATGTTTAAACGATAGATTCCGTTATTTTTATTGTCATCCACCTGATAGTATAGGTAGTTATTATCTGGTGTGATATTATACGTACAAGTACGAGAAGAAACAAGTTTTTCCGGATTCTTTCCATTTAGGTCCATACGATAAATGGAATAGCCATCTTTGATGTTAATCATATAGAGATAACCGTTATTGGCAGCAAGATGGAAGTAGTTTCCCTTTACTAATACGTTAGATTCCATCGTAGAAAGATTCATCGTATGGATGTTATGGTCATCACTAAATCCAGTGTAGTAAAGCGTGTCATTGACAATGCTTGCTGGATAGATGGGATCGTTCATAACTAATTCCTTTTTCTTTCCTTGGATGTCCATCTTATTGAATTTGTAGGCTGTCTTCTTATTATATGTCTGATAATAAATCATATTGCCATATTGATGAACCATTCCTTCGACAGCAGAATCCAATTCAGTCGTAGATTTCCCTTTTAAATCAGTGAGATAAATACCAACTGCGCTATTCTCAATGGCACTTTTCGTAGCGTTTTTCTTTTGGTTGTTGATTCTTGAATAAATAATGTACTTTCCAGACACATTAATGTTATTGATTCGGTCATTGGATAATTTCTTGAAATTCGTAAAATCATTATCCATTACATAAAGTTTTCCGTCGTCCTTTAAGTTACTAAAATAGATTTTGCCGTCATATTCCCTTAGCAATCCGTTGTTTAGTAAGTTGGCCGGAGTGTTCCCATCGGCATGCTCGTCATTGAAGGTAAAACGTGAATTCATAAACATAAAGATACAAACTCCAATAAGAGCTAAAGCTAGTACAACCCCAATAATACGAATTATGTATTTTTTCACTATAATCTCTCCTTATTTTTACTATTGTTACATAGCAAATTGTTTCACAATCCCCGTTGTTATACTATTATTATAATGGTTTCACGGATTAATTACAATATATGACTGTACTTGCTATTTTTCTCAGGCTTCGTTATAATGAATCTAATATTTTGATTTAACACTTTAATTTAGGAAAGAAGTAGCAGGAGGTTTAGTAATGATAGACTTAAAGGAAAGCAGAGATAGAATAGATGTAATCGATCGCGAGATTCTTAATTTATTTGAACAAAGAATGAAGATTACGCAAGACGTAGCGGAATATAAGATTAATACAGGAAAAAAAGTGTTAGATAGAGAACGTGAGCAACAGAAATTAGATGTTCTTTCTAAGATGGCAAGCAATCCATTTAATGAGCATGCGGTAAATGAGTTATTTACGCAGATCATGTCTATGAGCCGTAAATGGCAGTATGGATATATTGCAACCAATGCCGATCTCGGATTTAAACCATATGAGACATTAGATATGAAAAAGGATGAAAAAGTAGCTTTCTTTGGGGAAATCGGAAGTTATACGGAACAGGCAATGATTGATTTCTTCGGACCAAACGTTGATGGCATCAGTGTAAATAACTTTAAGAAAGTAATGGAGATGGTAAAAAACAAAGAGGTACAGTTTGGAGTATTACCAATTGAAAACTCTTCTACAGGCGGCATTACCGATATCTTTGATCTTCTATTTGAATATGGCAATACCATTATTGGAGAGCATTGTGTCAAAGTAGAACAAGCATTAATCGGAAAGAAAGGCGCAAAAATCAGCGACTTAAAAGAAGTGTATTCTCATCCACAGGGCTTATTACAATGCAGAAGCTTCTTTGAAGATAAGAAACAAATCTCGTTACTTCCTTATGCAAGTACGTCAGCAGCAGCAAAATATGTAAGTGAGCAGGATGACAGTTCCATTGGAGCCATTGCAAGCATTCGTGCAGCCGAGTACTATGGTCTAGAAGTTCTTCAGCCTGCAATCAATAAGGAAGAAATGAATTCCACAAGATTCATCATTATTACAAATCAACAAATTTATAATGAAGAAGCGAACAAAGTCAGTATTTGTTTTGAAATCCCTCATGAAAGCGGAAGTCTGTATACGATGTTAAGCCATATCATCTATAATGGATTGAATATGACAAAGATTGAGTCCAGACCAATCAGCGGACATCCATGGGAGTACAGATTCTTTGTGGAATTTGAAGGAAATCTTCAAGATCCAGGCGTAAAAAATGCGATTATCGGAATTAGAGAAGAGGCCTCCAGCTTGAAGATTCTAGGGAATTTCATAACAGTATAAAATGTGTTTTTACTTCACATATTCTTTTAATTTAGAACACAAAGTCTTCATATTTAGTTGTTATCATAAAAGCAAGTTAAAGATAAGAACTAAGAAAACATGACAGCAGATAAGGTTTTAACTGCAAAGCTATGTGAATTTAAGAATAAATGACAATAAAAGAATGGAGTGAAGATTATGACTAATAATTTCGAATCTAACAATTTTACACCGAACAATTTTGAACAAAATAACTTTGAGCCAAATAATATGGGCAATAATAATACAAATGGTAAAAAACCAAAGAAGAAGAGCAATAAAGTAGCGAGAGGAATCGCTTACACATTAGTGTTTGGATTGGCAGTAGGAGGAACTTTTGGAGGCATAAATTACGTATACAACAAAAATATTAACACTGTCGCTTCTACTAATGCTCCAAATGAAAGCTCGAATTCTTCAGATACCGTAGTTGGCAACAACAATTCAGATTCTACAGCAATCTTAAATACAAGCAATGTAACGACAGCTTCCGTAGATGATGTAAGTAGCGTGGTAAGTGAAGTAATGCCATCCATCGTATCTATTACATGTAATTCTACAACGACATCATCCAACATGTTTGGGCAGTCACAAAGCCAGGATGCAGTAAGTGCAGGAACAGGAATCATCGTAAGCCAAGATGCCACTTACCTTTACATTGCAACAAATAACCATGTAGTAAGTGATGCAAATTCTGTACAGCTTACATTCTCAGATGAAACAACAGTAAGTGCAGAAGTAAAAGGAACAGCATCCTCCAGCGACCTTGCAGTTGTACAATGCAAGCTTGCTGATTTAAAGGATACTACAAAGAAGGCAATCCGTGTTGCAACATTAGGAAGCTCTGACGATTCAAAAGTTGGGGAAATGGTAGTAGCAATCGGAAATGCATTAGGATATGGACAATCTGTAACAGTTGGATACTTAAGCGCTAAAAATCGTGAAGTTCAAACAGATGACTATACAATGAAATTATTACAGACAGATGCAGCAATCAATCCTGGTAACAGTGGTGGAGCTTTATTAAATGCATCTGGTCAGGTAATCGGAATTAACTCTGTAAAATATTCTTCTACAGATGTTGAAGGTATCGGATACGCAATTCCAATTACGTATGCAATTCCTATTATCAATGACTTAATTACTGCACAGAAGCTTACTGATGAAGAAAAAGGATACTTAGGAATCCGTTTCTATGAAGTATCTGACAACTATTCCTCAGCATTTAACCTTCCAGAAGGAATTTTTGTAACATCTGTAGTATCAGGAAGTCCAGCAGAAAAAGGTGGATTAAAAGCAAGTGATATCATTACAGCAGTAGATGGTAGAGCGACTACAAATGCGACAACATTCCAGGAAATCTTAGAAACGAAAGCAGCAGATACAGAAATCACATTGACTATAAAACGTCAGTCAGGAAGCAAATATGTAGAAAAGACAGTCAAAGTAACACTTGGTAAGAAAGCGGATTATCAGACTGATTCTAGTGATGACCAAAGCTCTAATTCTGGTAAGAGCTCTAATGGCCAAGGTTCCAATAAACAATACGGCCAGAATCCATATTATTACTACTATGGACAAAATAATTAGGTAACAAACATCTCCTTTAAGGCTCGTGCAAATTTATTTGCATGGGCCTTTTTATGTTTATCCAAGCAATGAGCCAAAGTGCTCTACTAGGGAAGTAAAAGATTCAGTTTTTAGCATCTTTATATGTTAATTTGTAGAAAAATAGACTATAATAGTAGGTGAGACATCAGTAGAAGGAGAAATAATATATGCAAATCGAACGTTTTTGTGTTTCATCACATATGGATGAACTGAAGTTGGGAGTAATTCTTGTGAAGCCAGACAAGGAACCCAAAGCAGTGCTGCAAATCCTTCATGGAATGTGCGAGCACAAAGAACGATATCTACCATTTATGGAGTATTTAGCAGAACATGGTTTTGCATCTATCATCCATGACCACAGAGGCCATGGGGAAAGCGTAAAAGAAAAAGGTGACTTTGGATACATGTATGAATGTGGTGCAAAAGCCATTGTAGAAGATACAAACCAAGTGAATCGCCTTATAAGAAAGACATTTCCAGATGTACCTTGTTTCCTATTTGGCCACAGTATGGGCTCGTTAGTTGCAAGGTCTTATATAAAGCGATATGATCGCGTATTGGATGGAGCTATTATCTGCGGCTCTCCAAGTAATAATAAATTGAGTCGTTTTGGATCAGGATTAGCAAAGGTTAGCGGAAAGATTTTTGGCGATAAGGCAAAAGCAAACCATATTACGAAGCTTATGTTTGGTCATTATAATGATGATTTTGAGAATGTGACATCTGAAAATTCATGGATCTGTGCCAATGAAGATACGGTACGTAAGTATGATGAAGACGAAAGATGCGGATTCATCTTTACGTTTAATGGAATGGAGAACCTTTGCAAATTGGTGACTAACGTATATGATAAGAACAATTGGCAGGTAAATCGAAAAGACATGCCAATCTGGTTTATCTCAGGAGCGGATGATCCTTGCATGGGAAATCACAAGAGTTTTGAAGAAGCAGTTCAAATGCTTCGAGATGTAGGATACACGAATGTGACATCGAAGCTATATAAAGGCATGCGTCACGAAATCTTAAATGAAAAGGATTGTAACAAGGTGCACCGCGACATTTTAACACAGTTAGAAGTCTGGGTAGATCGATGTAAAAAATAAAAGATAAGGACAGAAGGATGAGAAAGTTACTAAGGCTGCTAATAGAACTTGCATTTATTTTTGCAGTAGGTCTGATAGCAGTAAAATATGAAGGAATATCACAGGAAGAATATATAACGATTCTGGTGGCATTGTTTCTGTTATATCTGTTTTATCGCTATACAAAGAAGCAACGGCTCCTTCATAGCACGTTAAAAAAAATCGACCAAATGGACGGCGTGAAGTTCGAAGAGTATTTGATGTATCAGTTTAAGAAAAAAGGATATCGCGTACAGATGACACCGATTTCAGGAGATTTTGGGGCGGACTTGGTACTGAAGAGACGTCGAAAAAAATATGTAATTCAAGCAAAACGATATTCCGGTTCTGTTGGAATAAAGGCTGTGCAGGAAATCATAGGAGCAAAGCAGTACTATGGAATTGACAATGGCATGGTCATTACCAATAGCTATTTTACAAAAGCCGCAAAAGAACTAGCCGAAGCGAGTGATATCACGTTATGGGGACGTGATGAGATTGTAAATCAATTTAATATTGAATCAGGTTATCGTGGATAATGGCACATGTTCCCTTTTTCTGAATATAATGAAGTAATGAAATTTTGTTGTATTCAGGAAGGGGGATTTTTTTATGAAGAGAAGGGTTATTGCGATTATCTTGGTACTTTCGTTTGTACTAGTTAGTTTGGCCGGTTGTAAAGAGAGTGAGGGAATGACAAAAATCACACTCAATGAAGTTGCACACTCGATTTTTTATGCCCCTATGTATGCAGCTATAGAACTGGGATATTTTGAAGAACAAGGAATTGAGCTTACCTTAGTAAACGGAAAGGGAGCTGATAAGACTATGACCGCAGTCCTGTCAGGCGAAGCGGAAATAGGCTTTATGGGGTCAGAAACTACCGTTTATGTGTATACACAAGGCAAGACAGATTATGTACAGAGTTTTGCACAGTTGACCCAACGTGCGGGAAATTTTTTGGTTGCAAGAGAAGATCTGGATGCTGACACATTTGATTGGAATAGTTTAAAGGGAAAGACTGTAGTTGGTGGTCGTGAAGGCGGTATGCCTGAAATGGTATTCGAGTATATCCTGAAGAAAAAAGGAATCGATCCTAAGAATGATCTTACTATCATACAAAACATCGATTTTGGCTATACGGCAGAAGCATTTGCTTCCGGAACAGGTGATTTTACGGTAGAATTTGAACCAAGTGCAAATGCTCTTGAAGAAGAAGGCAAAGGAAAAGTAGTAAGCAGCCTTGGCGTTGAGAGTGGAAATGTTCCTTATACATCATTCTGTGCGAAAAAGAGCTATATCGAAGAGAATAAGGATATTATTCGTCAGTTTACACTTGCAATTCAAAAAGGAATGGATTACGTTCAAATCAATACGCCTGAAGAAATAGCTAGAGTAATCAAGCCACAGTTTGAAGAGACAGATATGGATGCCCTTGTAAAGATCGTAACAAGATATTATGAACAAGATACATGGAAAGATAATACGATCTTTGAAAAAGAAAGCTTCGATCTGTTAAAAGACATTTTAAAGAGTGCTGGACAGCTTGAGAAAGATGCACCTTATGAAGAACTTGTAGTAACAGAGTTCTCGAAAGATGCTTTGAAATAATAACGATTAAAAAAGAGAGGTTGTCCCTAAACAACCTCTCTTTCTATATTATTTTTCGTCTTCATCAGTTGTAGAAAATTCTACAACATCATCATCGAAATCTTCATCATCATAATCATCATATTCATCTTCATCGAAGTCTTCTAGATAATCTGGTGTGAAATGTTTATAAACCGCATAAGCGATTGCAGCAACAGCGGCAACAGCACCGATTACAGCAAAAATCATAACGATTGGGCATGATTTCTTTTCTTCTTCTTTTTGACTCATTAGTTCGCCAAGTTTCATAGCGTTTAATAATTCTTCGAATTTATTCATTATTTCTCCCACGACCTTTCTTGCATTAATACTATTATTATATCACGCAGCCTAGGATTTTACTACAGAATAATCGGAAAAATAAAACAACTATAGAACTTTTTTCAAGCGGGCAAAGGAAGCAAGCATTTTCTTAACACCGCTATTTTCAAATTCGACTGTTACTTCATAGTCGGCACCTTTTGGGTTAAGGACTGTAACGACACCTGTTCCAAACTTAATGTGTTTTACCGTATCGCCGACTGCATAATTAATTCCAGTACTTGGCTTATGTGTTCCGGGGGCTGGCTTGTCAAACACATCCATAGAACTTGCGTTAGTAGAACTAAATCCTTTACTGATTAATGGATTGTTAGCAAATAAGTCATTTGGATTTGCCTGACGGCTTCGTTCCATTCTAGAATGTCCAAATGCGCCTCCTGTCATATTGCTTGTAGCCTCACGCATACTGCCTTGTTGGTAAGAAGAACTTTGCGTTGGCCTGAAGGTAGAAGAGGAGAACTTGCCAGCATATGCATTTCTTGATTTGGAACTGATATTTTCTTTTAAAAGATGTCTTGGAATTTCACGGATAAAGCGTGATGGCTTGTTAAACTGTGTTTCGCCTCGAACCATACGGCTGCGAGCACAGCTTAAGGAAAGCTCTTTCATCGCACGTGTAATTCCTACGTAGCATAAACGTCTTTCTTCTTCGACTTCTGTCGGATCGTCTCCATTGATGGACATATAGCTTGGGAATAATCCGTCTTCCATACCACAAAGGTATACATAAGGGAATTCCAATCCTTTTGCACTGTGTAATGTCATTAATACAACAACATCATTGCTTTCCTCTAAATTATCAATATCAGCAACAAGGGCAACTTCTTCTAGGAATCCGCTTAATGTTGGAATGTCATCACAATTTGCTTCGTATGCGATGATCTTATTTAAGAGCTCTTGGATGTTTTCAATTCTGCCTTTTGCTTCTTCCGTATCTTCTGCTTCAAGTTCTGCAAGGTATCCTGTTGCTTCTAATACTTCATTTGCAAGATCTTCAAGTGTATATTTTGGATCCGCTGCTTTTTGTTTTAAAATCTCAATCATACTTACGAAAGGAGAGATCTTAGAAAGTGCTCGTGAAAGCCCTGGAATTCCTTCCGCATGCTTTAAGGAATCATAAAAGCTGATTCCACTGCTCATTGCATATTCCGTTACTCGGTCAATCGTTGTAAGTCCGATACCACGACGAGGAACATTGATAATACGCTTTACGCTAATATCATCGCTGCCGTTATCGATTGTCTTTAAGTAGCAGAGTAAGTCTTTTACTTCCTTACGAGAGTAGAAGTTTACGGCTCCGACAATCTTATATGGGATGTTGTTGCGAACTAATTTCTCTTCGAAAATACGGGATTGCGCATTGGTACGATATAGGATTGCAAAGTCTTTGTAATCCGCACCGTCATTTCTTATCTTATTGTAAATGTCAGAAACGATTTGTTCTGCTTCCTCATATTCGTTTTCATACTGCGTAAAGTTTACAAGATCACCTTCGTCGTTGGCAGTCCATAAAGTCTTGTCTTTACGGCCGAGGTTATTTTGAATTACTTCATTGGCAGCATTTAAGATGTTTTGGGTAGAACGATAGTTTTGTTCTAACTTAATTACTTTCGTATTTGGGAAACATTTTTCAAAGTTTAGGATATTGTAAATGTTAGCACCACGGAATTTGTAGATGGACTGGTCGTCATCACCTACTACACAGATATTATGTTCGATATCGCCATCTTCATTAGTAGAAGTAGCAAGGTATTCGATTAATTTAAACTGTGCCGTATTCGTATCTTGGTATTCATCTACCATGATATAACGGAAACGTTGTCGATATAAATGAAGCACATCTGGACATGTGCGGAATAATTCACAAGTGAGTACGATTAAATCATCAAAGTCTAATGCGTTGTTTGATTTTAAACGTTTTTGATATTCACGATAGATTTCAGCCATTTTTCGTGACTTATAATCTGCACCGGATTCGCGCTCGAACTCGTCTGGAGAAAGAAGGTCATCTTTAGCGGAAGAAATGGCAGAAAGACAAGCTCTTTCTTTCCAGTTCTTTGGATCAAGGTCTAAGAATTTGATGACATCTTTCATTAGGCTTTTTTGATCGTCACTGTCGTAAATTGTAAAGCTTGTATCGTATCCAAGCTTATCGATATGGCGTCTTAAGATACGCACACAGGTGGAATGGAACGTACTAACCCAGATGTTTTCAGAACCATAGCCAACAATTTTATCCACACGTTCTCGCATTTCCTTAGCAGCCTTGTTGGTAAAGGTTATCGCTAAGATGTTCCAAGGGTTTACACCTACTTCATCGATCAGATATGCAATACGATGGGTGAGCACTCTTGTTTTACCAGAACCGGCACCAGCTAATAAAAGCAGTGGTCCGTTAACGTGTTCAACGGCTCTTCGTTGTTCTGGATTTAAGGAATCATATATACTCATTTTGTTACCACCTTTATCAAAATCATTACTCGCTATTATATCATCTTAGAACATATGTTTCAAGAACTAAGAGCTTTGTTAGAAAAAAGTCAAATCACTATTTACATGTAGTAATGAATACTATATAATATAACAATGAGGTGATTATCTTGGAAAATACCAATGAAGTTTATATAAAACGTATTATTAATGAACTAAAAAAAATAGAATATATAAAGCCAGATGAGATTCCAAATATTGATTTATATATGGACCAAGTTACTACATTTATGGATAGTCACTTGGCACTTTGCAAGCGTTATGAAGATGATAAAATGCTTACAAAGACTATGATTAACAATTATACAAAAAATAATTTATTACCATCACCAAATAAAAAGAAATATTCAAAAGAGCATATGCTTCTTTTGATTTTCATTTATTATATGAAGAGTTTCTTATCAATCAGTGATATCCAGAGTATCTTCGGACCATTGACTGAGAAGTTCTATGATAAAGACAACCAGGTAGACTTAGAAGACATCTATAAAGAAGTATTCAGTTTCGAACAAGAACAAATGGAGTCTTTGACGAAAGATGTTATTCGTAAGTATACAAAGTCAAAAGAAACATTTAATCAAGTTGAAGATGAGAAAGATCGTGAATTCTTACAGACATTTGCTTGCATCTGTATGTTAAGCTTTGATGTATATGTAAAAAAGATGATTATTGAACGAATTATCGACCAAGAGATTATTGGACATAAAGAATCCAAAGAGACTGAAAAAGAGAAAAAAGATAAGAAAGAAAAGAAGCATTCTGATGATTAGGAGTGCTTTTTTTCATATGGTCAATATTTAAAATTATGATAGTGAAGGACTGGCGAAAGGTGACTTTATTATGCATATTGACGCATAATATGTTGAAAAAAGGTGGAAATATGGTATAATGACTAAAAGAGTACTTGGCAATACTCGATTTATTTGGGAGGAAAAACACAATGAAGACGAAAGAACGGCATAGAGAAAAGGCGAAACGCAGTAGGGAGAAGAAACAAACGAAGAATGCTGGCAACATGAAGTTTGTGTCAAGTATCATCGGGAGAATTAGCATTTTACTTACAACGTCACTGATTTTAACCATTTGCTTAGGTGTTATATCTTACCAAAAGGCATCCGATGCACTATCTGATAGTTACATAGCAAGTACATCATCGACCATACAGGCAATTTCCAATTACTTTGAACTTGGAATGTCCAACATTCGAACACAGGCAGTTCAACTTTATAATGATGATTTAATTAACCAATATCACTCCGATGCCTATTACAATGATGTACTAGCGGAGAGAAATGCTATTTTACAAGTGCGAAGCAAATATTCCAATGTGACGTCAGTAGACGAAATGTGTAGTAATATTTATAGTATTTCAGACAAATCTAGACTAGTTTCTGCTAATGGGCAGAACCAGGCCGATAATACATATAGTCAAACAAAAGAATTATTTGAACAAGCGGGAACTTCAAGTGGAT
Source organism: uncultured bacterium (assembly GCA_905214875.1). Lineage (GTDB taxonomy): Bacteria > Bacillota > Clostridia > Lachnospirales > Lachnospiraceae > KM106-2. The sequence continues at coordinate 26,280 of CAJMNR010000040.1, forward strand.
GGTTTAGTACACATCCTGGAATTGATGCGGTTGAAGGAACTACAAGTGAAGAGTATGCTGCATCTTATGGTATGCATTTATTTACTGCAGAAGGATATATTATGGCGGATCTTAGCGCTGATGCAGTAAAACAGTATATTAATCAGTATTCCATTGGAAATCGTGGAATCTTATCCTTTGTGTCTGACGAAACAAAAGAGTTCTATGCTCAGACAGAGGACGAACAAAATGAAGTAATCAAAGATGCCGTTATTGGAAGCGGAACCATTGCAGGACAAGAATTCTATAAAGAAGCTATGGAGAATGCAGAAGAGAGCGGATTCAAATACGTTACGTTTAACGGTGAAAAATATTTATTTATCTATAACAAGATTGCGGATACGAAATTAGCGATTGTTGGTCTGATTCCAAAAAGCGTTGTTGTAAATCAGGCATCTAGCATCCGTCTAAATACAATAATCATTTCAGCTTTTATCATCGTAATCATGCTAGTCCTTGGCGGATTGATTAGCTATAGCATGAAAAAAGGGATTAAACAGTTAAATAACAATTTAGATCGACTTGCTACTGGAGACTTTACCGTAGATTTCTCAATGGGAAATAAGGATGAGTTTGGAGTTATTTCACATAGAGTGGGAGAAACGATGGGTAACTTACGTGGCCTTATTGGAAACATGAAGCAAATGAATGATAAGGTAAATGAATCTACCATGTATGTTACAGGCATTAGCAATGAGTTTGCCACTTCATCCGAGGAAATCTCAGAGGCATTACAGGAAGTTGCAAATGATGTAGTGAGCCAGGCAAATGATGCGGATAACTGTTTAAATCAGATGAACCAGTTGTCAGGAGAGGTGCAGGAAGTATTTGAAGGAACATCAAAGATTGGTCAAATCAGTGAAGAAACCAATAAGGTTGTTGAAGAGAGCATTACCATTGTAGACAAACTTGCATCTAACATGAAGGATTCTTCTGATATGACGAAAGTAGTTATTAAAAATGTTGAGAACTTATCCGCTCAATCTAAGAGCATCGAAAAGATCGTAGATGTGATTAATGAGATTGCAGAAGAAACAAACCTATTATCATTAAATGCTTCTATTGAGGCTGCAAGAGCAGGGGAAGCTGGAAGAGGCTTTGTCGTAGTTGCGGACCAAGTTCGTAAGCTGGCTGATCAGTCAGTAGAACAAGTTGTGGAAATCGGAAAGATTGTAAACAACATTCAGACTAAGACAAATGAAACAGTAACCGTTGCAAGACAGACGGAAGAGTATGTAACGATTCAAGAAAAATCATTACAGCAGACAGTTGCAATGTTTGATCATATCAAAAATCAATTTAATGTATTGGTTGGAGAACTTAAGAATATCACAGACGGAGTAGAACGCATTGAGAAGGCTAAGAATGAGACGCTTACAAGCGTACAGAATATTTCAAGCTTTACTCAGGAAACAAGTGCAGTAACAGAAGAGATTACAGCAACCGCTCTAAATCAGCTTGACAATGTAGGAAAGCTTCGAAAAAAGATTAAGACATTGGAAGAAGAAGCAGAAGTATTAAACGAAGCAATCAGTCGCTTTGTTGTTGAATAGTATTTTAGACATAAAAAAGAAGTTCGCTTGCTATATTAAATAGTAAGCGAACTTTTTTGTTTTTCCTTATTCGGAAACAGTTGAGTTATCTTCTTCCATCTCTACGCGGCCAAACACCATGTCATAGCCATCGTTACCATAATTTAAAGAACGGTTTACACGACTGATTGTTGCTGTTGAAGCACCAGTCTTTTCTGCAATCTCCAAATATGTTTTATGTTCACGTAGCATTTTAGCTACTTCAAAACGTTGAGATAATGAAAGTAATTCATTGATTGTACAAATGTCCTCAAAGAATACATAACATTCCTCGCGGTCCTTTAAGCTTAAAATAGCATCAAATAAATAATCAACCGCTGGCGTTTTGATTTTTTTGTTCATTAATAGTCCCTCCTAGGTTACGATGTTTATTTAAAGTCTTTTATATTTAAGTGATTTTTATTTAAGTTTGTAATGTTCACTATGACATTTTAACATGATAAAGTGAAAAAGTAAAGAAGAGCTAAAGGAAAAATCCTTTAGAAATCAACTCTTTTTCGTCGAATTAGTTTCATAAATTTATCGACATCTGTGTTGGCGATTAATTCTTCTGGGAAATCTACTTCTTTTAACACATCAAAAGCATAACAGTAGTTAGCGATATCCGCACAATAGTGAGCATCACTGCCTAAACTAATAGATACACCATATTCTTTGCAGAGACGTAGCATTTTAATATCATTTTCTCTTGCATTTTGACGAAATCCATCTGGATTCAAGGAAGAATTATTCAGTTCTAATAAAACATTATGTTCTTTTGCCGCTTTAACGAGTTTTTCGTAATTAAGCGGAATCCTTGCATCATCTGGATGTCCAATAATGCTGACAGAAGGATGTTTCATTGCACCGATCATTGCGTTTGTGTTTTCCTCTTCATTTCCTGGAGTAATACATGGTAAATGCATGCTTGCAATAACGAGGTCCATCTTAGCAAGTAAATAATCGGGCATATCTAGTCCGCCGTCCATAGTAACGATATTCGCTTCTGTTCCCATCATCAGGCGAAGACCATTCATTTCTCTTGGAACGACTTTTAAGTTGTCAAAGTAAAATTGATGGCATGTACCAGGCATTGACATGGCATGCTCGGTGATAGCCAGTAATTCTAACCCTTTATCCTTTGCTGCAGCGGCCATCTCATTAATAGTGTTATAAGCGTGACCACTTGCAATCGTATGCGTATGTGTATCTAAAACAATTTTCATATTGTATATCCTTCCTTTTGCAAAAGACTAATTTTCAATATTCAAAAATAGAAATACGGATTCTATTATATATAGCAAAATTTGAAATTGCAAGTGGATATATATGACTGATTATAGGAAATACTAATAAATAGAACTATTGCTAGAACCTATAATAATGTGATAATATGACAAATAATGTAAAAAGAAAACAGATTAAGGAAGAAAAGATGAAAAATAATTATGCAAAGAAAGTATTTTATTCGACTCTCGGCGTTATCTTAATTAGCCTTGCAGTTTCATTGTTCCGTATGGCAGACATCGGAACGGATCCATTTAGCTGTTTCAATCTTGGTATTGCCAATTTGACTGGTATCTCCTTCGGTGATGCACAGCTTTCAACAAACATCATATTAACTTTGATATTAATTTATCCTGGATTTAAGCATTTTGGATTTGGAACATTGCTAGCAATGGTCGGAGTTGGGTATATTTCTGACTTTATTCTATATATATTTCCATTTGATGCAAGTACGCAGAATATGATCATTCGTATTCTAATCGTATGTGCAGGTATCCTTGTAACTAGTACGGGAATCGCTATGTATAGCTGTACGAAATTCGGAATCAGCCAGTATGATGCCATGAGTTTTATACTATGTGAAAAATCAAATGGAAAAATCAAACTTCAGTATGCAAGAATCGCAGTCGATTTAATTCTTATTTTAGGCGGATACCTTATGGGAAGCGTTGTTGGAATCGGTACAGTATTAATCGCATTAGCAGTAGGTCCAGTAGTTTCTTATTTAATTCCAAATGTGTTTAACCCAATTATGAACCGTGACGAGAAAAAAGCACAGTAAAATAGGTTGAAAAAACTTTGATTATCGTTTAAAATCATAAGGTTGAGAATTATGTCAAACGGGACGTAAATAAGATGTGAAGAATAATATACTGGAGGTTACGATGAAAAAAGGTCAAATCGTAGAAGGCATTATCGAAAAAGTTGATTTCCCCAATAAGGGAATTATGTATATAGAGGATGAAAAAGTCATTGTTAAAAATGCGTTAGCAGGACAGAAAATCAAAGCGCAAATTAATAAGAAGAGAAAAGGAAAATGTGAAGGACGTCTTCTTGAAGTCGTAGAACGTTCAGAAAAAGAATGCCGTGAAGCAGTTTGTAAAAGCTTTGGTGCATGCGGTGGGTGTTCCCTTCAATCTCTTCCATATGAAGAACAACTTAAGATCAAAGAAAACTGGGTAAAAGAATTAATTGATGCAGTTTGTGACGACTATGTATTTGAAGGAATCAAAGGAAGTCCTGTAGAACACGGTTACCGTAACAAGATGGAATTCTCCTTCGGTGACGAGTTCAAAGATGGTCCTCTTGCATTAGGAATGCATAAAAAGGGAAGCTTCCATGACATCGTGACAACAGATGCTTGTCAAATCGTAGATGAAGATTACAACAAAGTACTTCGTACGGTGTTAGACTTCTTTGCAGATAAGGATGTAACATTCTATCATAAGATGAGACATGAAGGATATCTTCGTCATTTATTAGTACGTCGTGCTGTAAAAACAGGAGAAATGTTAATTGCATTAGTAACAAGTTCTCAAGCACAAGTTGATTTACAGCCATTAGTAGAGGCATTAGTTGCCCTTGATTTAAATGGTAAGATCGTTGGAATCAGCCATGTAATTAATGACAGTTTAGCAGATGTAGTAAAAGCAGATTCTATGGAAGTATTATATGGACAAGATTACTTCTATGAAGAATTACTTGGTTTAAAATTCAAAATCAGTACGTTTAGTTTCTTCCAAACAAACTCTTTAGGTGCCGAAGTATTATACAGCACAGCGAGAGAATATGTAGGGGAAACAAAAGATAAGGTAATCTTCGATCTTTATTCCGGTACAGGAACAATTGCGCAAATCCTAGCTCCAGTAGCGAAGAAAGTAATCGGTGTTGAAATTATCGAAGAAGCGGTTGAAGCAGCAAAAGAAAATGCGAAGCTTAATGGGCTTGATAACTGTGAATTCATCGCAGGCGACGTTCTTAAGATGCTTGATACAATCGAAGTAAGACCAGACTTTATCATGCTTGATCCACCTCGTGATGGTATCCATCCAAAAGCGCTTGAAAAAATCATTAATTATGGTGTGGACCATATGGTTTACATTAGCTGTAAGCCTACAAGTCTTGCAAGAGATTTAGTGATGCTTCAAGAACGTGGATATAAGGTAGAGAAAGTTGTGGCTGTGGACATGTTCCCTCAGACGGTACATGTGGAAACTGTAGTACTTCTCTCTAAGAAATAGACATTTTATGTGCAATAAAGTCCTTTTTTGGAGAAAACATATCTAGAAAATTCCTCTGAAAAATGTGAGTGTAACGAAAAAATAGAATATGGTGTTAAAAATAGATACCTTTTGGCGAAGATAGTAAACGCTCCATAGCGGGTACTCCTAAACCGTAAAATAGCCGCTCTTATGAGC
>CAJMNR010000041.1 GCA_905214875.1 uncultured bacterium
GCCAGGATCAAACTCTCAAATTAAAGTTTAATCTTGGTCAAAAAGCTGCTAGCTTCATTAACCGTTGTGTTCAAAGAACACAATTTACTGTTTCTATAAAGAAACGTTCACAACATACTAAAGTATGTCATTTCTGAAAATCATTTATAAGAATTTTCAAGGTTGTTTCACTGTTCAATTATCAATGTTCTTGCCATGCTTCTTTCAGAAGCGTTGTGCTCCTTACCGAAGCGACTTGTTTAGTATATCAGAAGAAAAGCAAAGTGTCAATGACTTTTTTCATCTTTTTTTCATAAAATTCGACAGTTCTATAAATTGTCAAACTTTTTTCTTCGCACTTAGCTTGTGCTCCCGTTTACCCGATTAGTATGCGCACTCATTTCTTAATTATACACCTAAAAGATATTTTTCTTTTTAATAGCCAATCTTTCGATTACTGGTTATAATACTACATATAAAATACAGCGTTAGTAAAAACGCAATACAAGAAAGGATTCACAATGCAAACTATAAAACAAAAGGAAACTGTCCTCTTATATAATATAAAAAACAAACCATATACAGCAAAGTTAAAATCCATCCTATTACGACTAGGTATTAAAATCAAAGTAGTTACACCTGAACAATACGGTTTACCGATTGCCTCCTTACTATCTAATTCATCTTCCAAAGTCGAAACCACTGCCGAAGCAACACCAGATACCCCTAACTTTGAAGATGAAATGCTTGTAATGGCTGGCTTAACAGATGCAAGACTTAACCAATTGCTCTTAGCTCTTAGAAAGGATCAAATCCGCATTCCTCTAAAAGCCATCTTAACTCCACATAACAGCCAGTGGAACTCAGTCCAACTTCGTGACGAACTCTCCTTAGAACATCAAAAGATGCAAGAACTTAATAAGAATTAGCAAAAAAAGACTGAAGGAGCAACATAAGTACTCCTTCAGTCTTTTTACTTAACTCTTAACTTTCTCTTTTGGCGTATTTGGATACTTGCTTGTATCAAAATCATGTGAGCTTCCATGATTCTTAGAATAATTAATTAACCAATCATCTGTGACTAAATTAAAATCATCTCCGCCACCAACTCTAGGTGTCGTATCAAAATGATACCACCCTTGTTTTGGTACATAGACAAGATTCCAATAATGCGTACTACTATGGCCCGGATTCTTTTGTACCAACATACTCATCACTCCAGCCCGATATAGCAACTCTTGAGCAACAGAATAATAAACGTAACAATCTCCAGACTTTCTTTTAAGCCCGTCATTGGCAGCCTTAACCCAATTTGACTTCTCTGAACTCTCCGTATAATTAAAATTACTTCTTATCCAATTATATATAGCCGTACACTTCTTTTGCGTAGTCATATCCTCTGTAATAATCTTACTCAACACTTGATCGGCAATTTTATCTACCTTATCAACTTCTACTGCATTTGTCGTATCAGATACAACGTTATACGCAACTGATGCTTCGCTTCTGTTTCCCGCTCGATCATATGCATAATACCTCACGGTATAACTTCCTTTTTTATTAACTGAGATGGTAGATACATCTGCAACAATCGTCGGACAAGCATCCACTTCATCCCATGCTCTAATATATTTTAAAAGATCTGTCTCTTTATTTTCCTGATTCGTATATAATGTCGTTTCAAATGTGTTTCCTATTACAGGCTTGGACTTATCTGAAGTCAATTCTTTATTCTTAATAGGTGCATAGAAATTAATCGCCGCTACCTTATCATTTAAAAGAAGAAATCTCAACTCTGTATTATCTATCTCGCAAGAATAACTATCATTCTTCCCTTCCTCCAGACTTTTACCATATGCCTTCTGTAATTCTTCTTTTGTTGAACCAACTTTAATTCCTTCTCCTGTGGAAATCTTATCTGAATTGACAGTAAGCACTTCAACATAATCCTTCGTATCACCAGGATAAGTTACCAACGTAATTCCGTCATCATAGCGATATGCCTTTTCTGTTCCAACGAATGCGATACTCTCAAAAGTTTCTTCCCGTTTCACTTCTCCAAGACAATTCTTAACTTCCTCTAAGTCATCCTGCACCGAAAACTTTTTCCCATTATATTCGATGGAATAGCGCTTTGCTTCCGGGGTAGCTGTGGCAACTATGATTGCCTCCTCTGTTGCTGTTTTCACTGTCGGAGTCGGTTCTGCTGTAGCCATTCCTGCTGCTACCGCTGCATTTGCCACCTCTGTGAAAATTGGTTCTATTGGCTCTTCATTCTTATCAGCTCTTGAGCAACCAGCCAGAAAAATCACACTTGCTAATAAGAAAACTTTCTTATTCATAAACGTCACTACTTTCTCCTTTAATAACTAATTACTTCGTAGTATTCGTTGATTTTGTCGCATTAGACGTATAATCAATCTCCTCTATCGTAGTTCCATCTGAAGTTATGAACTTAAGGCTCATATTCCCCTTGTCATAAGAATAGCCTCCTGTTTCATCTGGTTGTGCATCTCCATATGCCTTTTTCATCGTCTCAACCGTATCTCCTACTTTTACTCCCTCTTTTGTAGATACCGTATCATTAGTCAAATACACATAGCTGATATAATCTTTTCCATCCTTAGGATAAGTGCCTACGGTGAAAGCACTGCCATATTGATACGTCTTATCCAGCCCATCAAAGGCACAGCTTGCTGCTTCAAAATATTTATACTCTTGTCCCAATCCCTTGATTACATCTTCTGCGTTAGCGTCCATAGCAATCTCGGTATCATTATACGAAAATACATATCCATCAGAGTCCTTACTGCCGGAGTCATTTTTAGACTCTCCACTTCCACATGCCGCCAACCCAAGTACCATAATACAAGTCAGTAACATTGCTGTAATTCTTCTCATCAAAGATCATCACCTTTCTATCCCAAAAACTTATGCAATTAATAGCTTACAATCTTCCCATACGTTTCTAACTCTTTGTATTGGTCTGTCTTCATTTCATTATAAAACGCAACTTTCTCGTCATATACCTTCTTATATTCTTCCTCACTGCGATGATCTGCAAGATCATACCGTAACTTCATCCACTTCCCGAAATAATCTGTAAGCTTCTCCGCCCCAGATAGATTCATATGAAGCCCGCCATCATATGTATCCTCCTTAAAATCAATGCCTGCTTCCTCTGTGCTGTCTAAAAGGTTTATATAGGCGATTTCATTTTTCTCTGCATACTCTTTCATTTGTTCATCCCATTGTTCATACCAATAAGGATAAAGACTAGGTGCTTTTACTAACACCAATTCAATTCCATTGTCCTTACACAGTTTTACCATTTTATCCAAGTATTTATACGAATTTTCACTAAAATTATAATTACTAAGGGCTTTCCCCTCTGGAATATTATCCGTGGCTTTTGTATCTACCCTCATATAATATCCGTTATGAGACACTTTCTTGGAAGAAAACATATACTTTATATCATCTGCATTCAAGTCATTCCATCTAGAATGATACCTTAATAACGGAAAGACATAAGACAGAAAATTCTCATCCTCACACATGGATGCGTTAATTGCATCCACCTTGCTCTTTGACCACCGCATGCCATCCAACGTCATACGGTTATACGCCTCACTCTGAGGTTGATCATATTTCATTGCAAGTACATTAAATACAACGACTTTAGGTTTCTCATATCTCAGGGCATCCTCTAACAAATAATAAGACTGCCATATTAGCTGCTGCGCACTCCCACGAATATACGAAGTAATTCCATACTCCTCCCATAACTTAATTGGAGAGAAATTCTCATATACTTCACAATCTCCAACAAATAATACATCATGGTTCGTTTTCTCTTCATAATACTCTGCAACTAATGCCCCTTCCACAATATCACCTGTATATTTAGGCACTAACAGACGCTGAAGCAAAAACAACGTTATGCCAATAAACATTGCCACGAATGCATATCTAATTACTTTCTTCCTCATGAATGCCTCCTAGAACTGATTATAAATAAACTGACTGGAATCATATCCAATTCCATACGCACCAAAGATAATAATTGCTAAAAACAATCCATAGTAAATAGCATATCGAACAAGCGGAGGCTTTGTCGCTATCTGCTCACGCACCGATCCTTTTCCAATCAGCTCTAAGTTACTTACCAAGATAAATAGTAAGACCGCTATCAAAACAACAATATAATCCCCCATTGTCAGCCCAAGTTCCAAAAGAGACCCATCAAAGAAAATCGCTGGATTAAACTTTGTCACCATCTCTCCCCACATCCTGAAAGTAAGTGGGACATCTCTATAACAATCAAAAGAGCGCAGGCAACTCATAAGTAAAAAAGTTCGAACGATACAAAAGAATCGATACCACCATTTTTCATTAATTAGAGGAAAGTTTGCGTGAAACCTCTCATATAACGGCTTTAATTCCTCTGATATTAGAATTACGACACAGTTCATAAGTCCCCATACAATAAAATTCCAAGCTGCTCCATGCCAAAATCCAGTGACAAACCATACAACGATAGTAGCGATATACACAGGAACACGCTTACCTATGGCATCGCCCAAACGTTTTCTTGAATTCTTCGACAACTTAAGCATAGGCTGACAAACACTGATCGGATAAAAAAGATACTCTTTAAACCAAGAACCCAAAGAGATATGCCATCGATTCCAATATTCCACGATATTTTTCGAAAAATATGGCTGAAGGAAGTTTTCCTTAACCTTAATCCCCAAAACCTCTGCAATACCGATCGTAATATCGATTCCGCCTGTAAAGTCACCATATAACTGTACCGCATAAAAAATCATCCCTACCAATACATAAGCACCAGTATAATTCTGCGGATCCCCATACAACAACTTTACTGCAACTAACAACCGGTCTGCGACAACGACCTTCTTAAAATACCCCCACATAATTCGCTGCAATCCAAAGCTTACTTGTTTTGCGTCATATGCATGCTCCGCAAACATCGTCTTAGACAAATCATCAAATCGGCTGATTGGTCCTTGAATGAGTTGCGGAAAGAAGGAAATGAATAATGCCAGTTTCCCTATATTCTTCTCAGCACTATACTTTCCTCGATAAACATCAATCACATATCCCATTGTCTGAAATGTATAAAAAGAAATTCCTAGTGGTAGTGCAAACGCAAATGCTCCCCATTCACCTCCCACACCAAATGTATGTAAGATAGAATTTATATTCGTAATAGTAAAGTCAGCATATTTAATTACTGCTAATATCCCAAAATTTAAAACAAGGCAGGCAACAAGCATCCTCCAAGTCTTCTTTTTTACCGATGCTTTGTATGCCTTCCTCTGTTCCCTATCCATCTCAGCCTTATGCTTTGCTAGATAGGCCTTTTGTTCCTCATATTTTTTAGAAATCATACAGCTGATTATATACGTAGTTACCGTCGTAATCAGAATATATCCGATATACTCAATTCCACTATACGCATAAAAGACATAACTGAACATGAGCAAAAGTTTCCACTGATACTTCTTCGGTACAATATAATACGCAACAAACACTAACAAAATAAAAAATAAAAACTCATACGATGTAAAAAGCATAGCATGACCTCAACTATTCTTCGTCTTCTAAACGCGTGATCAAACTCCACAATGCCTTTGCTGAATTAAAATTCTCTGGAATGATTTCCTCTGCAGGAATCGCAACATCGAATTCTGTATTGATTTCTGATATCAATGTTACAATATCAAAAGAATCTAAGATTTTATCATCAATCAATGTCTCACATGTAGAAAAGTCCACATCTGAATGTAAGTCCTCTAATATCTCTAATAACTCGTCCATATTTATTTCTCCTTTTTGCTTTCCATAAATTTTTGTTTCAACGCTACACGATCTAACTTTCCATTAGCCGTAAGAGGCATTCTTACTAACTCCTCCATATGATTTGGAATCATATATCTTGGCAAACGCCCCTTTAGATAATCACTAAGCACTCTTTTCTCCACATCACCGACATAGTACATTACAATCTTCCCACTATCTTCATCATAGATGCAGCACGAGCTCTTAATTCCCTCAAACATATTCACATTCACTTCAATCTCTCCAAGCTCGATTCGGTGTCCCATATGCTTAATCTGATAATCTTTTCTTGACACAAAGACTAATTCTCCATATTCATTTCTCTTCCCGAGATCTCCGGTACGGTAAATAAGTTCCGGATATTGGTCATTTAATGGATTCTGCACAAACACCTGATTCGTCCGCTCGAAATCTTTATAGTACCCTAATGTAAGCGAAGTACCTCTTACACAGATTTCTCCCACTTCGTCTTGTTCTGCAACCTTATTCTCTTCATTCAACAAAAGAATCTCTGTATTTTTAAACGGTCTGCCAATCGGAAGCACCTCGTCCAATGCAAAGTCTCGCTCTACTTTGTAATAACAACACATTCCAGTCGCTTCTGTCGGTCCATATAAATTATAAAACTTTGCCTCAGGAAGCGCTTCTCTCCATAATTTGAACTGTTTTATCGGAAATACTTCGCTTCCAAATGCGATTGTATGCAAATACTTTGGAACAATCGTATCAAATGTCTTAAAGGACGAAATCATAGTAAGTGCTGATACTACCCAGCAAATCGTATTAACCTTATATTCATTTAAGAATTCTACCAGCTTTACTGGAAACATAAACAGACTCTTTGGCACAAGATATGTTGTTGCCCCAAACTTCAAGGTCGGATATAGTTCCTTTAAGCATGCATCAAAATATAATGGTGTCTGATTTGCAAACACCGTATCTTGGTTAAATTGCAACACCTCTGACAATGACTCAATATAATCAAGTACGGAACGATGACATGCCATAACCCCCTTTGGCACCCCAGTCGAGCCCGATGTAAATACAATATAGATTGGATCTGTATCCAATTGGTGCTCACGGACAAAGAGAAGCGCTTTCTCATCCACTGACTCTTTCCGTATCTCATCATAAAGGAGTACCTCTGCCTCCCCCTTATATCCATTTACCAGCTCGCTCGTAGCATCATCACAGATAATAGCCTTTGGTTTTAGTTTGTTAAGGATTAGCTCGATACGAAATACCGGCATCTCCTCATCCAATGGCACATAATAGTTGCCACCATATAAAACTCCAAAAAAAGCTACAATCGCCTTAGGCTGTTTTTTCATAAATACGACGATTGGCTCTTTATAGTAACCCCTCCTATAAAGAAAGGAGCCAATCCTTCTTGCATCTTCATATACTTCGCCGAATGTAATTCCATAGGACTCATTGGCATATGCAATCTTTCCTGGCACCTTTTCTACCGTAGACTCTAAGTATTCTAACACATTAGTTTGCATCTAAATTCCCTCTATCTCCCTATACCGTAATCAATTCCTCATACTCTCTCCGAACCGGATACCCGCAAAGCTTTATCGACCTTAATGCCAGTACTTCAAGTGCATCAATAAAACCAGGACCGACCGTAATCTCCCGCTTCACTACAGAAAGTTCTGTACATCCAAGGATAATTACTTCGGCCCCTTTTTCTTGTAAGTATTTCGTAATTGACTCAAACTTATACATATCAATAGGCTTATTAGCCTTTACTTCTTTATAAATCAAGTCCATTAACTCTTTTTCTTTCTCTTCTGATGGAACCACTAGCTCCATCCCAGCTTTTTCAACGATTTCTTGAACAATTCTTGACTGGATCGTCCCTTCCGTTGCCATAATGCCAACTTTCTTTATCTTGCGCTGGTATAAATAATCCACCGTTTCCTGCACCATATTAATAATCGGAGTCTCAACTCTTTGTTGCAGATCTTGATAAAAATAGTGCGCAGTAATGCATGGTACTACTATATAATCAACTTCTTCTTTATGTAACCGTTTGGCCACTTCCAACATTTTTGGAAATGGATTTTCATTGCTCTTCTGAAGTATGTAATTCGTACGATCAGGAATCGATGGATAATTATAAATCACCATATCCATATGTTCTTGATCACAGCTAGCATCGGTCATTCTAACGACTAATTCAAAAAAGTGTGATGTCGCAAGCGGACCCAAACCACCTATTACCCCTAATTTCTTCATCTAAACAACTCTTTCTTTTTTTACTTGTCCAGCTCATTCTTATGAAATGTTATCACTTGGAATTGTACTGACTCTCGTCTAGATTATAAAGTCTTCCCCTTAAGAAGTCAACCTGCCGAACCTACCATTGCATGCTTTGCAAGTAAAAGCGCACCAAGTATTCCTTGATCCCCTTCACATCCAGGACGCACGATATAGTTCTCTATCTGGTCTATTTGATCGTTTTTTATATATCCATGTAGTATCTTGATTACTTCCTCACGTATTAATGGCAGCAATTGTTCTTGTTCCATAACCCCGCCTCCTAAAACAATACGTTCTGGAGACAATGTCAAAATCAAGTCCGCTATTGCCTGTCCAATATAATTGGCAGTATAGTTCCACGCCACATCCTCTTTCGGTATTTCAATTGCCTTCACCTTATATCTAGCTCCAATTGCTCCTCCTGATACAAGGCCTTCCAAACAGTCCTTATGAAATGGGCAGGTACCTTCAAATTCATCACCTTTTACCCTTTTTACAAACATATGGCCTGCCTCAGGATGCATGACTCCATGAAGCAGCTTTCCATCAACAGCAATTCCCATTCCTACACCAGTTCCGATTGTGATATAGACAACGTCTTTGCATCCCTTTGCAGCTCCATATTCCATTTCTCCCAAGCAGGCTCCATTTACATCTGTATCAAATCCGATCGGGCAAGAAAGTTCTCTCTTAAAGTTTCCACATATATCATAGTTCTGCCACGCAATCTTCGGAGTGCTAGTAATATAACCATATGTACTCTTCTTTTTATCTAATTCAATTGGACCAAAACTTCCAATTCCTAATGCCTCAATCTCATGCTGTCTAAAAAATGCAATCATCTCAGGCATCGTATTTTCTGGCATGCACGTTGGTATGACCTTTCTTTCAATAATGTTTCCAGACTCATCACCAATCGCACACACCATCTTTGTTCCACCCGCTTCTAACGCTCCCAATACCATTCTATCACTCCCAAAACTATACTTTTCAAATAGATAATATTATTTTACCATTATTTTACATATAGTTTCAAGATTATATCATTAATCTACCTCTTTTTTCGTTAACTGCGCTAAATCAAAAAGGAATTCTTCCACCGCTTCTTCCTTTGTAGCCCATGAAGTCACTAAACGCACACCTGTGTACTGCTCATTTACCTTAGCATCCTCTGAAAATACATACTTCTTACTTAATTCTTCTATCACTTCATTTGGGAAGATTGGAAATAGCTGATTGCTACAAGAATCATATAGGAATGGGTAACCAAGCGTATGGATTCCTGTCTTTAATTTTCTAGCCATTTTGTTTTCCCATTCTCCAATTTTCAAATATAAATTGTCTTTAAATAATACCTCAAACTGAATTCCAAGCAAACGTCCTTTTGCTAAAAGGCCACCTTTTTGCTTAATTGCATAGCGGATATTTTCTTTCAGTTCATCACGTACGATTACAAGTGCTTCCCCAAATAATGCTCCATTCTTTGTTCCTCCAATATAGAATGCATCACAGCATTCTGGGTAGTCACATAAAAACATCGTATTATCTTCTACTGTCAATGCACTTGCAAGTCTTGCACCATCAACATATAAGTAGAGACCATTTTCTTGACAGCATTCATACAATGCCTTGATCTCACGTTTTAAATAATGTGTTCCTACTTCTGTCGTATTGGAAATATAGACAAGTTTTGGTTTTACCATATGCTCATCCTTATGGCGTTCCAAAACAGAAGTAATCATGTCTACGGTAAGTTTTCCATCCATGCTAGGCACTGTAATTACTTTATGACCTGTCGCTTCAATTGCTCCTGTCTCATGGACAGCTATATGTGCTGTTTCCACAGCGATTACTGCTTCATAAGGGCGTAGGAATGACGATATTGCAATTATATTCGTCTGAGTTCCGCCTGTTAAAATATGTACATCAACCGTATCACAATTAATCTTTTCTTTAATCGAAGCAATCGCTCGCTCTGTATGTTCGTCAAGGCTGTAACCAGCGCTCTGATCCTCATTCGTTGCAAACATTTCTTTCAAAATCAATGGATGGGCACCTTCACTATAATCGTTATTAAAACTATACATAACTATTCCTCCGTTGCTTCTAAGTATTTTTTATACATCCAGTATATTATCATTGGCGGTTTTTGTATAGTATTAGTTTAACGCATTACAGTGGCAAGTTTTGGCATTGTTAACACTTACTACAAGACTCTTCCATACTTTATATAACTTTTCCTCATTTTGTCTTAATATGTAACTTTTTAACTAACCATTTCGACAGTCGCCAAGGTAATACAAGCATCACACACCCCGCTTTTTGGGACATTTTTAAATGTTAGGAAAGAGCTCGACAGAGAAATTTCCTAACATTTAAAAAACCCCATGATACAAAGTACCATGGGGATAACTAGTCAATTTATAAAAATTAAGCTAATTTAGATTTTGCTAATTCAGCTAATGCAGTGAATCCAGCTGGATCATTGATAGCCATTTCAGATAACATTTTTCTGTTAACTTCAACTTCAGCTAATTTTAAACCGTACATAAATTTGCTGTAAGATAAACCGTTCATTCTTGCAGCAGCGTTGATACGAGCGATCCATAATTGTCTGAATTGACGTTTTCTTTCTTTTCTACCCGCAAATTGAGAAGCCATTGCTCTCATAACAGATTGTTTTGCTACTCTATATTGTTTAGATCTAGCGCCTCTGTAACCTTTAGCTAGTTTTAAAACTTTTTTATGTCTTCTTTTAGCGTTCATTCCGCCTTTAATTCTTGCCATTGTTTATTTCCCTCCTTATTTACTTAATCCTAAAGATAAGGTAAAATTTTCTTCATGTTTTTTACGTTAGTTGCATCAACAGTTGTAGATTTTCTAAGATTTCTTTTTCTCTTAGTAGTCTTTTTAGTTAAGATATGGCTTTTATAAGCTTTCATTCTTTTTAATTTACCTGTACCTGTTTTTTTGAAACGTTTCGCAGCAGCTCTGCTTGTTTTAATTTTTGGCATGTTATTTCCTCCTTGATTAAGTTAATCAACATTTTGTTGGTTTAGCTAATTTATCAGTAACTTAAATGCTACTTTTTATTTCTTTTCAGTAAGAACCATGATCATGCTTCTACCTTCTAGCTTAGCCGGCTTTTCAATAATCGCAACATCTTCTAATTTTGAGAAAAATGTATCTAGAATCTGTTTGTTTGTTCCCATATGAGCCATTTCTCTACCACGGAAACGAAGCACTACTTTAACCTTGTCACCTTTAGAAAGGAACTTTCTAGCTTGGTTCGCTTTCGTATTAAGGTCGTTTTGATCAATGTTTGGAGATAAACGAAGTTCTTTTACATCAGTTATCTTTTGCTTTTTCTTCGCTTCTTTCTCTTTACGAGCCTGTTCGTATTTGAACTTACCGTAGTCTGTAAGTTTACATACAGGTGGTTTTGCATTTGGAGAAATCTTTACTAAGTCAAGATTTGCTTCCCTAGCAAGTTTCATTGCCTCTTTTGCGGACATAATGCCCCTTTGTTCACCGTCTTCACCGATAAGACGAACTTCTCTGTCTCTAATTTGCTCATTAATCATTAAATCGCTAATAGTACTGCACCTCCATATAGGTTGATTATTCTTCGATAAAAAAACGTGGATAGTAAAGCCTATCCACGTCCAAGTTCTATCATATAATAAAAGCAATTACTGCTTCTACTAACTATTCTTGTATTGACCCAAGTCACTTATGTTCGTGCTAAGGTGAGAGTGGATACTCTACTTTGTTTCTTTATACTGAGCGTTTTTCGCTCACAACAAATTGATTGTAGCATAGATCTCAAATTAAGTCAAGTATTTTTCGCTAAGATATTTTGTCTTATTTTGACTCTTCTTGTACTTCAATTTTACGAATTTCTTTTGTTCTGATTTCTTTGCAAATTTCATTTACAAATGTATCAAGTGGTTTTTGACCTTCGTCTCCAAGGTAACGGCTTCTTACAGAAACTAATCCTTGTTCTTCTTCATTTTGTCCTACAACTAACATGTAAGGCACACGGTTTAAGCGAGTCTCACGAATCTTATAACCGATTTTCTCTGCACGGTTATCAACACTTACACGAACGCCGTTAGCTTTTAATTCTGCTGCCACTTTGTCTGCATAGTCATGATATTTTTCAGAAATAGGAAGAACACGTACTTGTTCTGGACATAACCATGTTGGGAATAAACCAGCATATTTTTCAATTAACCATGCAAGTGTTCTTTCATAGCATCCCATAGAAGTTCTGTGAATGATGTAAGGACGTTTCTTTTCGCCTTTTTCATCGATATAGTACATATCGAATTGTTCAGCGATTGCACAGTCTAATTGGATTGTGATCATTGTATCTTCTTTTCCGTAAACGTTTTTCGCTTGGATATCAATCTTAGGACCGTAGAATGCAGCTTCACCATCTGCTTCTGTAAATGATACACCAGCTTCAGTTAAGATTTCACGAATTGCACCTTGAGTAGATTCCCAATATT
This sequence comes from uncultured bacterium, assembly GCA_905214875.1. Taxonomy (GTDB): domain Bacteria; phylum Bacillota; class Clostridia; order Lachnospirales; family Lachnospiraceae; genus KM106-2. Next base: position 12,630 of record CAJMNR010000041.1, read on the forward strand.
CAGTATCTCCAAGATATTTTTCTTTATTCTCTGGATCCCATTTACTTAAACGGTAAGTTACGTCTTCTTCAACACCTAAAGTTTTTAAGCAGTGTCTTGCAAGATCAAGACATCCTTTTAATTCCTGATGTGTTTGGTCCGGTCTTACGATTAAGTGACCTTCTGAGATTGTAAACTGTCTTACACGAGTTAATCCATGCATTTCGCCTGAATCTTCATTTCTAAATAAAGTAGAAGTTTCACCATAACGAATTGGTAAGTCACGGTAAGATTTTTGACTTGCTTTGTATACAAAGTATTGGAATGGACATGTCATTGGACGAAGTGCAAATACTTCTTTATCTTTTTCTTCATCACCTAATACGAACATACCATCTTTGTAGTGATCCCAGTGACCTGAGATTTTATATAAATCACTCTTAGCCATTAATGGAGTCTTAGTTCTTACATAGCCCCATTCATTATCTTCAAGATCTTCAATCCATCTTTGTAATGTTTGGATGATCTTTACACCGTTTGGCATTAATAATGGAAGACCTTGTCCAATAACATCTACAGTTGTGAATAATTCCATTTCACGACCTAACTTATTGTGGTCACGTTTTTTGATATCTTCTAAATGTTCAAGGTATGCATCAAGATCTGCTTTTTTCGCAAATGCTGTACCGTAGATTCTTGCAAGCATCTTGTTCTTTTCGGAACCTCTCCAGTAAGCACCTGAAGAAGAGATTAACTTAAATGCTTTTAAAGGTTTTGTACTCATTAAGTGAGGACCTGCACAAAGGTCTGTGAAATCGCCTTGTGTATAGAAGCTGATTGTTTCACCTTCTGGAAGGTCTTCGATTAATTCCACTTTGTAGTCTTCGCCTTTTTCCTTCATTAACGCAATTGCTTCTTCTCTAGGAAGTGTAAATCTTTCGATTTTAGCTCCTTCTTTGATGATTTTCTTCATTTCTTTTTCAATAGCATCAAGATCGGAACGACTGAAAGATTCATGATCGAAATCATAGTAGAATCCAGTGTCAATGCTTGGTCCAATTGCTAATTTTGCTTCTGGGTAAAGGCGTTTTACAGCTTCTGCTAAAACGTGGGATGCTGTATGACGGTAAGCAGCTTTACCACCTTCATCATTAAATGTTAATATGCTAAGTTCGCAGTCTTCGTTAACGATATCTCTAAGGTCTACAACTTCACCGTTTACTTCACCGGCACATGCCATTCTTGCTAATCCTTCACTGATGTCAGCTGCGATATCATACACTGACATTGGTTGGCTGTATTCTTTTACAGAACCATCTTTTAATGTAATCTTCATTATAAATATCTCCTTTTCCAATCTATTAATAAAATAAGTAATAAGCCAAAATTCTAAGCTCTTTCATCCAAAACCCAGCGCCAAATACCGTCAGCACTAAGAAATTTCCTGTGAATAAAAAAATCGCCCTCTTTTGACTCACTTTAAGTCAAAAGGGACGAGTATAATTTCTCGCGGTTCCACCCTAATTGAAAATCATATGATTTTCCAGCTTCATTCATGATTATAACGGAATCACCGGACCGTATTAGGGCCACTCCGAGGTAGTTTTCAAAGGTTTCCTGATAAGATGCTCACAGCCTAGACATCTCTCTCTGAGATCATTTCACATTTTACTCTTCTCATCAACGTGTTTTACTACTTGTGATTATATCATGTCGACCTTATTTGTCAAGAAATAAAATTATTCCACAATTGTCTTAAATTTATATAGTATTATTCCCCAAACAAGACTAGTTATCCACGTCAATTTCAAAATATTTTTCTAAAATTTCTGCACACTCACGAACGATTTCTACACAAGGGCGCTTCTGATAATATTCTTTCGTTCTCGCTTCAGGTCTCGTTTCCGTATTCTCTTTCAAATCAAGTCCCAATAACTCACGACAGACAATGGTATGATTCTTCTCTTTGAACTCTTTGGCAAGCTGTTGAACAACATCATAGTTATGCTTCTTTCCTTCAACATCTTTTCCTTCCGTCGTTCCCGTTTCCAAACCTGCTACCATGAACATACCGGATACTGCGCCACATACTTCACGCATTCTTCCCATTCCTCCACCAAATGAGCTACTGACCTTTAATGCTGTTTCCTGATCAAAACCATAATAATCCGCGAATGCTGTAAATACAGATTGACTGCAATTGAATCCCTCATTAAACAACTCTACTGCTTTTTCACTTCTTTTTCCCATGGTTGTTATCTCTCCTTATATTTGGCCTGCTAACTTATATTTCATAACTGCAAGACCTTCTCTTACGTAATAGCTAAATGCTAAAATCTTATCTGTCGGTGCAGCAATTCCACTCACGTTGGCAAGCCCCTGTTTCTGGGCAATCCTCATTGCTCGATACAAGTGGAAGGAATTTGTTACAATCGCCACACTGGCTGAATCATCCTTTATAATCTCACGGCTGAACTGGATATTCTGATCCGTGTTGATAGACGCCTCTTCTTTTATAATGCGCTCTTTCTCAATGCCTTTATTAATAAGGTATTCTTCCATCGCCTGTGCTTCTGTAACATCTTCTCCTGTCCCTTTGCCCCCGGACACGATGAACTTCGTATTCTTATGGTCCTTTCCATATTCATACGCTGCATCTAACCTCTTAGCCAATGACTTCGTCACCCTAGTGCCATCAATTCTTGCGCCTAATACAATTACATATGATACTTCCTCTTTTGGCATATCATGACTAGATCTAACAATCAACGCTTCTACATAACCAAAGACTGCTGCTCCTAAGACTACTAAAATCAATACTATGACTTTAAACACCATCGGAATATGAATCTCGTGTTTATGAAGTTGGTCGATTCCAAATGTCACTCCTAAAAGGAATACCCCTACAGCAAGCCAAAGAAATGAAAAAGAACTAGAAATTCCCGCGTAACAGATACACACGATAAAATAAAGTAAGCTAGCCACTCCTAATACTGCAATGACAGCACTAATAATACTCATTCCTCTCCTCCTATGCTTCCACCCATACCGGTTGTTTTGCTATTACTTTATGATAGACTTCTTCTACCTTTTCAGCAAACATCTCCGTAGAGTATGGTTTCATCATCTCTTCTGAATTCTTACGATAGTCAACTCCATCTGTGCCATAAAGCACTCGGTCTAAGCCATCTAAGAACTCTTCGTCTGTTGTAAACTGATATCCATTATACCCATCTTTTAAGATATCCTTTAAACAATCATCTTTCTTTGCAACGACCGGAAGTCCGGCTGCCATTGCTTCAAAATAAGTAAGGCCTTGTGTTTCACTCTGACTGGCACTTACAAATACATCTCCGATTTGATAGTAGAGTGCAATCTGGTCCCAAGGCTTTTCTCCTGCGAAAATCACCATATCATTCAGATTCAGTTCATTAACACAGTTCTTAAGGTTATCCATATCTGGTCCCGTTCCAACAATAACAAAGCGAACATCCTCATGCTTTTCTTTATACTTTGGTAATGCACGTAGTAACTTATCAATATCCTTTTCTGGCGATACACGACCTATATAAAGGATTACTTTCTCATGTTCATGAACACCGATTTTCTCTTTTACTGTTCGAATCTCTTCTTCTGAATAATTCCCGCGATAAAACTTCTTAAGCTCAATTCCCGTAGGAATAACATTAATATTGCGATACACATTATAGCTTGTTAACAGATCCTGTACCTTTTCTGTTGGAACAATGACTTCCTCAACAAAATTACAGCATCTTCTTGTATAAAATCTTGCAAATGCCTTTGCGCTGTTATTCAAAATTGCAATCGGTGCAAAATAATGTGTATAGTCTTCATAGATTGTGTGATACGTATGCACTAATGGTATTCTAAGTTCTTTTGCCATAATAAGTGCAAACAAACGCATAGAAAACTCTGTATGTGTATGAATAATATCAAGATTTAATTTACGAATTAAACTTGCTAATTTTCTCTGATATACCATGCCCACTCGACGGTCTCTCATAAATACGAAAGGCATACTGTGAACACGAAATACATTGTATTCATGTTTCGGAGATCCAGGCGTAGTTGTCGTGATGACATAAACGTTATGCCCTCTCTCTTCTAATTCTTTTTTTAACGTGTAAACGGAATTCGCAACACCATTAATTTCTGGATAATAGGTGTCGGTAAATAATCCAATATTCATATTCTCAACCTTTCAATCCTAAATAAAAAACGGTATTATTTTCTAGTAACACCCTGTTTATACTATAGATGAAACAAAATCTTTTGTAAAGGAAATAAACCTTACAGTTTCCTAACGATATCGTAAGAATTAAATTAAGTCTTGTATTCTTTTCCTCATAATGATATACTTTGATTGTCAAAATATTTTACATGCAAAGTATATGAAATAGGAGTTGTAATTATGATAATCGAACCTAAAGTACGTGGCTTCATTTGCACCACGGCCCATCCAGAAGGATGTAAAAAAAATGTTTTATCACAAATTTCCTATACAAAAGAATATGCTAAAACAGTTCCTGACAATGCACCAAAAAACGTATTGATCATCGGTGCATCGACAGGTTATGGATTAGCCTCAAGAATCGTTTCTACATATGGACTTCATGCCAATACGATTGGTATCATGTTTGAAAAAGAAGCTACTGAAAAACGAACTGCCAGCGCAGGCTGGTATAATACTGCAGCCTTTGAAAAGCAAGCTACTGCAGATGGCTATTATGCCAAAAGCATTAATGGAGATGCATTCTCAAGTGAAGTCAAACAACAGACAATCGATTTAATCAAAAGAGATCTTAAAAAAATCGACCTTGTCATTTACAGTCTTGCAGCACCTAGAAGAAAAACGGATGACGGCACGGTCTATTCTTCCGTGTTAAAGACAACTTCCAAAGACTTTACAAACAAGTCTCTTGATTTAAGGCACAATACTATTTCAGAAGCAACCATCTCTTCCGCCTCCGAAGATGAAATCTTACATACGATCAAAGTAATGGGCGGTGAAGACTGGTCTGATTGGATGGACGCGCTATCCAATGCAAACGTTCTTTCTGACCATGTCCTCACCATCGCATATTCCTATATCGGTCCTGAGCTCACTTATCCGGTATATAAAGACGGAACAATCGGATTGGCTAAGGAGGATTTATTCCGTGCTTCCAAAGACATAACAAATCGTTTGAAAGACAAAGGTGTACGTGCTTACATCAGTGTCAACAAGGCTCTTGTAACACAGGCAAGCAGCGCTATCCCTATCGTCCCTCTTTATATGGCCATCCTATATAAAGTCATGAAAGAAGAAAACGTTCATGAAGACTGTATCATGCAGATCAATCGTCTCTTCCAGACAAAGAATGTTTTTACTACTCCTGACACAGATAGCGAAGGTCGTATTCGCATGGATGACTTAGAACTATCTGATTCCATCCAACAGAAAGTATTAGCTTCCTGGGACAAAGTAAACTCTGATAACATCAACGACTATGCTGACATCGTAGGAACCGATGAAGATTTCTATCACATGTTCGGTTTCCATATCGAAGATGTAGACTATAAAAAGGATTATAGCCAATTTGTAGAGATTCCAAGCCTATGTCCTGTGAATTCTTAGTTTCTCTAGATTACAAAGCGATACTACCTATCAATAAGCAAAACGAAAAGCACTTTCTTATTCGAAAGTGCTTTTCGTTTATTTCAATAACTTTAATAAAGTCTTATCCTCTACAAAGTTCATCGTATTATATAAGAACAATATATCTGTAACCTTGTTTTCCTCAATTAGCTTCTTGGTACTCATATTATAATATCGATAATCGATCATAATAATTTTCTCATAATGAGGCGCTAAAAATGGTACAAACGTGTGAGCAAAAGAATCCTTGATAACAAGAAGGGTCTTTCCATTTTGCTCCCCGCCAGTTATCTCTACTACGGAATTATTTCCCCCTAGAAATACTGGATACTTATCTTTCTCCTTTAACTTCTCCAGATCAAATACTCCGTCTAACATTCTTTCCCCATTATTAATATCAACGTGATAATCTGAATTCTGCTTTAGCGAATACAAATCAATCGAATCTGCCTTTGATTTTATATTTACCTTAGAGTATGTCGTGCCAAGAAACTCATCGGTTGCTTTTTCAATCGTAAAGTCCTCTTTCTTATAAGGGGTAAATCCCATCTGCCCTCCAGCCTCTTCGTACGCATAAAAGGCGCCAAGGCTTGTCCAATGATGATCCGTTCTATAATAGATATATTCATCCTTATGATTATTTAACGTATCCTCTACATTAATATAATGTTTCTCACCAACACGAGTTTTGATCTGCTGCATCAATGCTTTTTGATCATACTCATTTGCATATGCAGGTAGCTTATCTTTTAACGTATAGCTTGATGTTGGAACAATCATTACATTAACGTTTGCCGTATTACCATATAAGTCAACAAATGCCTGTATCCTATCTAGATTCTTGCTTACGAGAGACTCATTTACCTCTTCTTTCGTATGCTGCTGAATCAGATAATCATCTTTTCCAAAATAAACACCATTGATATCTTTCTTCTGCAACGCCTTTTCGGCATAGACCTTCATTGCAATCCACTGATTTCTCATAACGAACTGATCGGTTATATACGTTTCATATTCCTTAGTAAAGGTGCCATCAAATAAACGTTTCGAAGAAAACTCTGGTCTCTGCTGCAAGACACGATTTTCATTTTCTGAAAATGAACTATCTTTCTTAGCAACTGAGGCTACCGTAAGTCCAAACACTATAATTAAAAATATACAGCTAATGCTGATATTTCGTATTTTCTTTTTTCTTTCCATATTCTTTGCTCCTCTCCCACTCAATTAAAACCTAAAATATAAAAACGGATTATAGGAGCTGTCTACGAGGTAAGCAATGGACAGAATACAGATTGCAGCTAACACAACGTTTTCCATTGTAATATAGCCGTATCCTATCACTTCTTTCTTCTCAGCCCATCCTTGAACAGCACACACTATTCGCTTTGGATAATTTGTACATGCAAGAATTAGAACAACTAAAAGCACACCGTAGCTAATCAGAATATAAAGTGTCTCAGAATTCAAAAACTGCTGTGTCCCTCCAAACATGGCTACCAGATATTGTCCTGCCTTTGCAATATCCGTAAATGCAAAGATCACCCAGCTAATTATCACAAGGAACATCGTATAGAAATGCCCCACCACTGCTGGTGCTTTATTTAACAATTGTAAGAGGCCCACTTTTTCAATCAATAACAGTACTCCAAAATAAGCTCCCCATAAAACAAAGTTCCAGCTTGCACCATGCCACAGTCCTGTAAGCAGCCATACGATTGCAATATTTCTCAATTGTATTGCACGGCCTTTTCGGTTTCCACCCAACGGTATATACACATACTCTCTAAACCAACTGCCAAGAGAGATATGCCATCTTCTCCAAAACTCAGTAATGCTCTTTGACATATATGGGTAATTGAAGTTTTCAAAAAACTCAAAGCCAAACATCTTGCCAAGCCCTATTGCCATATCTGAATACCCTGAAAAATCAAAATAGATCTGGAATGTATATGCAAGTGCGCCAATCCAAGCCGTAAGTGCCGGAAGACTTGCTACATCCATTACAGAAATCTGATCCCATAATGCTCCAATGCTATTTGCTAGTAACACTTTCTTTCCAAGTCCCGTTATAAAGCGAATAACACCATCTGAGAATTGATCAATGGAATTCTTCCTGCTATCTAACTGTTCTGCAATCGTCTTATACTGCACGATTGGTCCAGCGATCAATTGAGGGAACAGTGCAACATACGTACCAAATGAAATTATATTCTTCTGTACCTTTGCTTGTCCTCGATAAACATCAACCGTATACGACATCGTCTGGAATGTATAGAAGGAAATTCCAATTGGCAGCGAAAGTTCTAAAAGCCCAATATTGGCTCCAAAAATAGTATTAATATTCTGGATTAAGAAATCCGCATACTTAAAAAAACCAAGCAAGGATAAATTAATAATCATCGAAGAAGCAACTGCTAGCTTCGCCTTCTTTTGATTTCCCTGTGTTAGATATCTGCTCACTAATCTTCCATGCGTATAATCCACCATCGTGGAAAATATCATGATTACTACATAAATCGGTTCACCCCATGCATAAAAAAACAGACTTGCAAGAAACAAGGTTACATTCTTTAGTTTTCTTGGCATAATATAATAAATTAATAGCACGATCGGCAAAAACCGAAATAAAAATAATAAACTGCTAAATACCATACTTTTTTCTCCCCTAGTCAAAAATATAAGAGCCATTTGCCTAAATATCATTCAGACCTAGACTCTTATATCATGATACTCTTATTTACATTCATTCTCTACTACAGCTTCCACTTTATCATTATCATTGGCTACAGCCATGATTACATATTGTTCCTTTACTTCCAAAATAGGTGACTTAAGTTTAGGTAGTTCCTTTGGCTTATAGTCCTTGTTCGCTTCTATATCTGCATCGATTTTACTCTGCAATGCTTCTTTCACTTTCTTTGCGCTGTCACTGTCCTTTGCCTCTACCACAACGATTTGTTCCACTGTGGCACCAGTTCCAATATATGCGCATTTATTTACGATAGAATCCATATTCACGTCTGTATATTGTGAATCAAATAATTGCGCATCCAGCTCAGATAGCTCGTCAGTAAATCCTCCACAGTTTGCTATCTTTTCGGCTAATTTATCCACATCAAGATTCAACTTTTCAGGAGCATTGGTCTTCGCTGTAATTTCACTGCCGCCTGAAGGCAGTGCCGTTGTGGAATTCTCCTTACTTCCACCACATCCAGTCATTCCCATTGCTACGGTCGCCGTCATTACACATATTGCAACTCCTACTCTCACTTTTGTCCTCATCATAGCCATCCTCTCTCATTATATTATTGCTTATTTTGTTTGCTCATACAAATAAGCTTGCCATTTTTTATTATATTCACGTTTCATATGCATACCATCTACGGCGGCTTCTTCCGGTAGATATCCCTCACTATTTGCAACACCTTTCGTTACGTCGACAAAAATGCATCCCGTTTGCTTTGCTGCATCCTCCATCACATCGTTAAACGCTTTCATGTTCGATAACTTATACATCTTGTCTGTATTCGCAAGGCTTTTTGAGACAGGGAGCATTGATTGAATATAAATCGTTGCATTTGGCTTGATTTGCTTTATTTTATTGATCACTTTTATGTACCGTTCCTCATATACCTTTGGATATGGCCATCCGATTTCATTAATGCCAAACATTACGTATATTTTAGAACACTGAATGCCTTCTAATGCTTCAAGTGCAGTCTTCATTCCGCTTGAAGTCTTTACAAACTGTCTAGTAAATACATCCACTACATTAAGGCTTGTTGCTGCAAGATACTTTGCACTCTTTACTCCTCCTGCATACTGCAAGCCCTCAGTCAATGAATTTCCTATAAACACGCTATCACTAAAGAAAGTCTCCAAGTCGCCAGTGTCAGCGACTGGAGTGGTTTGTTCTGGCTGCTTCGTTGGTGCAGCTGTTTTGGCTTGCTCTCTAGACTGTGGTGAAGATGTCGCAATCTCTTCACGCTTTGAGATAAGCTGTTTGCTTACCTTTTTATTATCAGTCTGTTCTTCGTCTGCTTTTTCCGATTTCACAAAACGAATTCCATCCTTTTGATCATTACTTTGTTCGGTTGTCTTTGGAGTACTTGTCGCATTAGTTAATACTCCATCTTCACCAGGCTGTTTTCCTTCCTCTCCTGGTTTGTATTCCGTAGATGCATAAGAGACATCTGCCTTCGATAGATGCAAGCCTACTGCCGATATTACAACCCCTCCAACAACAAGTAACACGCCTAGCCCAGCTGTTACCATAATTGCATTTGAATGCTTGCGTAACCATCTACGTTTCGTTACTGTATTTGAATTATGGATGTTTGTATCTAACTCTCTTAATTCACTCTCAAGAGATTTATTCAGTTGTTCAAAATAATCCAATTCATCAAAATATGCAAGATCATCTAAATAGTCTAGATTTACGGATATCTCGTCCTCTTTTTTTACATCTGACTCCACACTGAATATTTCTTTCTCGTACTCCGACATATCGATATGCTGTAAAAAATCGATATTGTCTAAAAAATCGTAATCATCATGTTTCGTGCTGTCTTCCACTTTCTCCGCAATCGGTATTGTGTCGTTATTATCCTCTTCCGTAGAAATGTTATGCACTACTTTTCTAATCATCTCTCTAAACCCTTCTATCTTCTACTATTTTCTAATTTAGGTACCCCTCTATTTAAAACACAAACCTCTTCCCGTACCTTTTCCTATGTATATAGTAAATGCAGAAGTTATATGTATCATAATTCCTGGTCCAATCACATTACTTATTTTGTACTGATTTGGAATTTTCGTCAATAGTAATAGGGTATATTTAACATTTTTAATAATATTGAAATACTTTTCAAACATTTCATATATATGTATGCTATATTTTCGCAATATTTCGCACAATTGTAACAGCATTCAACTGTTAATTCTTGCTATAAAAACTTCTTCCCTTTTTGTCCGAAAAGAATTATAATATAAAAATAGGATATAATCTTAATGGAAAGGAAGATGCGACTATGAAAAAATTCGGAAAATTCGTATTTACTACAGTATCCATCGCTGCTGCAATCGGCGGAGCTGTATATTTCGTAAAGAATGTATTAAACAAAGATAATGATGATGATTTCGATGATTTCGACGATTTCGATGACGACTTTGATGATTTTGATTTAGATACAGAAGAAGATCCATCTGCCAAAAAAGAACGTGAATATGTTACACTTAATATGAACGAAGAAAATGATGCAGAAGATGCAACTGAAACTGCTGTATCTGGAGAAGAAACAGAAGAATCCGCTGAAGAATCTGAAGAATCTGACGAAGAATAAATAATAAGACTAATGAGTTTGCTCGCCAAACTCTCTGTGCCGAACGTGATTGCAAAGAGTTCTGCTCCCAGCAACACATGAGTGCACATCTTGGCTTTCTAATTTTGGAAAGCCTTTTTTATTGCCTTGAAAAGAGCTCCTAGAGAACTTCCCTTTGCATAAAAAAGAGGAATCAAATGATTCCTCTTTTTTTATTACAGTGCAGTTCAACATTTCTGTAACATTCTGTTTATTTTATAAACATATTTATATTCTAGATTAATTGCAAACTCTTCATAGAATTCCAAATACCATCATCATCTATATGTGTTGTTACAAGATCTGCTAGCTCTTTTGCTCGACTTGTACCATTGCCCATACATACTGCAGTCCCAACATAAGAAAGCATCTCTAAGTCATTATTGCTATCTCCAATGCCTACCGTCATCTCTTTTGTCATGCCAAGGCTTCGGATTGCATCCTGAATCCCCGTTGCCTTATTGATTCCGATTGGTACAAGTTCAATCAATCCGTCTGTTAAAATATCGTTGTTCGCTGGCGCATGAATAATCACGTTAAAATCTTGCTCCAAATCTTTTCTGAAATTCTCTGCTATTTCTTTTGTAAACCCTTCTGGCGGAACCAAAGTAATCTTACTTGCATGGATCTCATCATATTCTTTGATTATGACTGCAAGCTTACCAAAGCTTTTTACAAATCCGCTAAAATATGCCCGTTCTTCATTGGCAGCAGATTGCTCATAATAAATGTTATCTCTTCCTTCAAATAGATAGGTTACCTTATATTTTTGCATCACTGGTACCGTCTTTTTGATAAGGTCTACTGGTAGTTCATAATAGGAAATCTGCTTTCCTTCATACTCTACTTCCGTACCGCCGCCTAGGACATAACCATCGAATGCGAGCTTATTTACTTCTTCAGGTATCATGCATTTCGTTCTTCCTGTACAAACAAAACGAAGATGTCCTTGTTCCTTAAGCTCTTTTAATGCTGCGACTGTACTTTCTGGTACAACTGCCTCACCATTTAATAATGTGCCATCAATATCAAAAAATAAAATTTTCTTATCCATACTTTTCTTCCTTTCGTTCCCCGTTGTCATCTCTGGTCAAGGTCAAGTTAAATTGTACTGGTATAGGCTGCTATAGACTCCGCCCTTTTCCATTAGCTCTTCGTGTGTTCCTTTTTCCTTGATTCCTTCTTCTGTCAACACAAGGATGTTCTCAGCATTTCGAATTGTTGTAAGACGATGTGCAATAACAAACGTCGTACGGTTCTTTGCCAAATGTTCTAGTGATGCTTGTACCACTTTTTCGCTTTCATTATCTAATGCAGAAGTTGCTTCATCGAAGATTAAGATTGGTGGGTTCTTCAAAAATACCCTTGCTATGCTGAGTCTTTGCTTCTGACCACCCGAAAGCTTAATTCCACGTTGTCCAATATACGTATCATATCCATCTGGCAATTCCATGATGAACTCATGGGCATTGGCATTCTTTGCTGCTTCAATGATCTCTTCTCTCGTTGCATTTAATTTTGCATAACGGATATTATCCATGACTGTTCCAGCAAACAGATACACATCCTGCTGCACGACACCGATATTGTTACGCAGGGATTCCAACGTCAGGTCTTTAATATCTTTTCCATCAATACGGATGGTTCCCTCACTTACTTCATAAAATCTAGGAATCAAATTACACATCGTAGACTTTCCAACACCGGAAGATCCGACGATTGCAACATACTCTCCTGCCTTTACCTCCAAGGAAATGTCTTTAAACACTTCGCTTGCTGTATCATTATATTTAAAGGAGACATTTTCAAACGTTACGTTACCATCTACATCGGTAAGGTCAACAGCACCTTCCTTGTCTTTAATATCCGGTTCAATCTCCATGATTTCCATAAAACGCTCGAAACCTGTAATACCATTTTCAAACTGTTCTGTAAAATTGATTAACTTTCTGATTGGTTCAATCAATATATTGATATAGAGTAAGAACGTGATTAAATCGCCTACATTGATGATCTGTTTTGTAATCAGTATTCCACCGCCGACAATAACGATTACGTTAATGATGCTGATTAAGAAATTTAATCCGCTATGATAGATTGCCATTGCATAATAGCTATCTTTCTTACTGCTTAAAAAACGGTCATTTCCTTCCTTAAACTTATTCAGCTCCTGTTCCTCATTTGCGAAGCTTTTTACAACTCGAATTCCTGCAAGGCTGTCCTCGATTCTTGCATTTACTTCTGCAATCTCTGCACGATTACGTTTAAATGCTCGCTTCATCTTTTTACGAATGAACGATGCAAACACAACCATCACTGGGATTACAACAAATACTACAATGGTAAGGTATACATTAACATTTAATAAGATAATGAATGCCCCCACAAACTTGATTAAAGAAATCACTACATCTTCTGGTCCGTGATGCAATAATTCCGTAATATCAAATAAATCATTTGTGATACGTGACATCAGCTGACCTGTCTTTTCATTATCAAAAAAGTTAAATGATAATTTTTCTAAATGAGCAAACAAGTCATTTCTCATATCATATTCAATCTTTGCTCCCATAACATGTCCACAATTCGTAATAAAATAGTTACATGCCATCTCCAAAAGTGCTAGACAAACCATTGCAATTCCAAGCTTAATAATAATGCCCATCGCTTGATTGATGTCATACCTTGCAAGCAAATCATTGGTAATATAACGAACGATCAAGGGGTTCACAAGTGAAATTGCAGCGGCTAAAAAAGCACAAAACATATCTGCAAAGAATACACCAAGATATGGTTTGTAATAGCTTAAAAACTTTTTCCTTCTATTCATAATTTCCTCCATTTGTACTCTATTCCATCTATTATTATAACGGATTCAAAAAAGAATAACAAATAAGGCAGGTACACACGCGTACCTGCCTCATCTATTCTCCGTGATGAACGCCATCACGTAGTGATTACTTCTTCCACGTGAGTAGGCATTCTGCACGGATGATTTGTTACTTTACTGGAGTTTGTTACGAACTTTCCTGTAAAATAATAAACATTATCTGGATAATCTTCTTGCCATCTGGTAAAGATTTTCATCAATATCTTTTTTCATTTCTAATGCTTCTTGAATGTCATAGTCAACAAATTCACCTGCACGGTAGCCAACTACACGATTAGTTTCTCCCTTACATAAGAGCTCAACTGCTCTTGCAGCCATTGCCGAAGCATATACTCTATCTTTGCATGTTGGACTTCCACCACGTTGGATATGTCCAATAATAGTAGCTCTAGTCTCAATTCCAGTTGCTTCTTCGATACGTTTTGCCATACCATAAGAATCACCAATGCCTTCTGCATTAACGATGATATGATGTTTTTTACCAACTTTTCTTTTCTCGATAATATTATCGATGATATGTTGTTCATTTCCATCATAACGTTCTGTGATTAAGATATCTTCTGCACCATTAGCAATACCACACCATAATGCAATATAGCCAGCATTACGTCCCATAACTTCGATGATTGAACATCTTTCATGAGAAGTAGATGTGTCACGTACTTTATCGATTGCTTGCATTGCTGTATTAACCGCTGTATCAAATCCAATCGTATAATCTGTACATGCGATATCAAGGTCTATTGTTCCTGGTAACCCTACAGTATTAATTCCTAAATTAGCCAATGCTCTTGCGCCTTGGAATGAACCGTCACCACCAATTACAACCAATCCGTCAATTCCATGTTTTCTACAAACTTCGGCCGCTTTTTGCTGTCCTTCTGGTGTTCTCATTTCCGCACAACGTGCTGTATAGAGAATTGTACCACCTCGTTGAATAATATCTGCAACACTGATGCTGTCCATATCTACTATATCTTCTTCTAATAAACCAGAATATCCTCTGCGAACTCCTTTTACCTTTAATCCACTTGCGATAGCAGTACGTACAACAGCTCTAATTGCTGCGTTCATACCAGGTGCATCTCCGCCACTTGTAAGTACACCAATCGTCTTAACTTGTTTACTCATAATGTCTGACCTCCAATGGATAATTGACCCTTTTTTTGTATTTATTTTAATACAAAATCTAAAAATTATCAATAGTCGAATCGACAACTTTTACATTTTCTTTCCCAAAAAACCCAATTAATGTATTAATTAGTTCTTTAGATGCCATAATATGAGGAATGCGTTTTTGCTGCTTTTCTTGTGTACAGTAGACATAGATACTATCATGTCCTTCGTTGGATGCAATTGCTTTCGAGAGGTTTTCCTGTGCTTGTTCATACGCTTGCTTATTTTCAAACTTTATCCAAATTCTTTTCGGAACCTCATCAAATTTGATAATCTTTTGACAAATCAATTTTGCTGGCTTGTCTTCCTCTACAGCAATTCTACCTTTGACAAAAATCTTATTATCTTCTTCAATCTTTGTACGATTACGTTCATAATCTCTTGGGAAAATAATAACTTCTACTGTACCAAACAAATCTTCCAGCGTAATAAACGCCATTATGCTATTCGTTCTAGTGGTCTTGATTGTCTTCGACGTAACCATTCCACCTATTATCGTCTCTTCTCCATCACGTACTCGGACTGCATCTATTTCTTCGTCAAATGCAAAATCTAATGTCGTATTCTTGATATTCTTTTTCCAAAGTTCTTCATACTCTTGTAATGGATGTCCACTGACATAGATTCCAAGCACTTCTTTTTCAAATGCGAGCATATCTTCTTTTGTATACTCTCCAACATCAGGCATTGTTACCTCAAATGCTTCCTTATCTTCCTCGGAAGCGAAATCAAAGAAACTTAGTTGTCCTTCTAAATTCTTTTTCTTCTCTGCTGCAACACCATCCAGCACTTGGACATATACCATCATTTTCTGTTTTCTTGTACCAGGCATGCTGTCAAATGCTCCTGCCTTGATAAAGCTTTCAACGGTACGTTTGTTTACTTCTTTTCCTGATAGCCTTGTTGCAAAGTCTTTTAAAGAAAGGAAGATTCCGTTCTTTTCTCTCTCCTGTACGATAGAATCGATTACAGAGCCACCGAGTCCTTTGATTGCAGATAATCCATAACGGATTGAATTGCCAGAAACACTGAATGCCTTTTCTCCTTCATTGATATCTGGAGGAAGAATTTCAATCCCCATCTGGCGACAGTTCATGATATACTCACTTACCTTTCCTGAGTTATCAATGACAGATGTTAATAATGCTGCCATGAACTCTACTGGATAGTAGTATTTCATATATGCAGTCTGATAAGAAACTACGGCATAAGCGGCGGCATGGGATTTGTTAAATGCATATTTTGCAAAGTCTGTCATTTCATCGAAGATATGATTTGCAACTTCTTCAGAAATTCCATTATTGATACATCCCTTAACGCCTTCTTCTTCATTTCCGTAAACGAAGTTTTGACGCTCCCTTGCCATAACGTCTGCCTTCTTCTTAGACATCGCTCTACGAACAAGATCGCTTCGTCCATAACTGTATCCTGCAAGATCTCGTACGATCTGCATAACCTGTTCCTGGTATACGATACATCCATGTGTCGGAGAAAGAATAGGTTCTAACTGTGGACATTCATAGATAATCTCATCTTGTGCATTTTTACCTTTTATATATTTCGGAATAAAATCCATTGGACCCGGACGGTATAAACTGATTCCGGCGATCACATCTTCAATATTATGAGGCTTTAACTCCTTCATGAAGCTTTTCATTCCAGCACTTTCTAGCTGGAACACACCTTCACATTTACCTGAACTGATCATCTCGTATACATTTTTATCATCCATATCAATCTTATTGATATCGATTTGCTTGTCTTTTGGAAGCTTAGCATTGGCAAGACGGACTGCATTCTGAATTACCGTAAGGGTACGAAGTCCGAGGAAATCCATCTTTAACAAGCCTAACTCTTCTAACGTTGTCATTGTGTACTGTGTTGTAATTGTATCATCACCAGATTTGGATAATGGTACATAATCATCTACCGTACGGTTACTGATTACGACACCTGCCGCATGCATGGAAGTATGACGTGGTAATCCTTCTAGACGTTTAGACATATCGATTAAGTTCTTCGCCTGTTCGTCCTCGTCATAAAGCTTTTTCAATTCTGGGTTCTGCTTTAATGCCTTATCAATTGTAATTCCAAGTTCCGTTGGAATCATCTTTGCGATCATATCCACATATGCGTAACTATAGTCCATGGCACGTCCAACATCTCGAAGAACACCTCTTGCTGCCATCGTACCAAATGTTACAATCTGTACTACCTGATCTTTTCCATATTTACGAACTACATAGTCGATAACTTCCTGTCTTCGTTCATAACAGAAGTCGATATCGATATCGGGCATTGTCAAACGTTCCGGATTTAAGAAACGTTCGAACAGTAAGTTATATTTGATTGGATCGATATTTGTAATCCCTAGTGTGTAGGATACAATACTACCAGCTGCCGAACCACGACCTGGACCAACCATAATTCCGTTATCTCTTGCATATTTAATGAAGTCCCATGTAATCAGGAAGTAATCAACGAATCCCATTCCTTTGATTGTCGATAGCTCATAATCCAATCTCTCTGTCAATTCTTTTCCCGGATTCTCATAGCGTTCCTGTAATCCGTCATAACATAGCTTTCTCAAATATTCATACGCCGTGTATCCTTCCGGCACGTCGTACACTGGTAACTTGTAATTACCAAACTCAATTTCCACGTTACAACGTTCAGCAATCTTATGCGTATTTTCTAATGCTTCCTTTGCATAAGGAAATAAGGAGAGCATTTCCTCCGGACTCTTTAAATAGTATTGTCCGCCATCGTATCTCATACGATTTTCATCCGTTACTTTCTTCTGCGTCTGGATACATAATAGAATATCATGGGCCTTTTCATCGGTATCGTAAATGTAATGGACATCGTTGGTCGCTACCATTGGAATCTTCGTTTCTTCGTGTAATCGTAAGATTCCTTGATTTACTGTCTGTTGTTCTGGAATTCCATGGTCCTGTAATTCCAAGAAGAAATTATTTTCCCCAAAGATACTTTGAAGACGTAGGGCAGTCTTTTTCGCCTCTTCAAAGAAACCTCTTCTTAAGTTCATTGCCACTTCACCAGCAAGACATGCACTTAATGCAATGATTCCTTCGTGGTATGTCTCTAATAGTTCATAATCAACTCGTGGCTTATAATAGAATCCTTCTGTAAATCCTTTGGATACGATTTTCATCAAATTCGCATATCCTGTATTATTTTCTGCGAGCAATACTAAGTGATTATATTTTCCGCCAGACTCATTGCTCTCTTTATCAAATCGGGAATTTGGTGCAACATACACTTCACATCCTATAATTGGTCGAATCCCTTGTTTCTTGGCTGCTTTATAAAAATCAATTACCCCATACATAACACCATGGTCAGTAATTGCAACACTATCCATACCTAATTCTTTTGTTCTTGCTATCAGCTCGTTAATCTTACTTGAGCCATCTAATAAACTGTACTCTGTATGGACATGTAAATGTGTAAAGTTCACTTGTTCCACCATCCTTTCCTGTTATTCTTTTATTTGTTCCATCATATCATTTTCCCCGAAATTATGCAATTCATCGCTCTCTTGTAAATTCCGCCAACAACACTTTGGAAACACTCGATAGAGAAATTTCCTAACAATAAAAAAAGAGGTTCTACAATAAATGTTGGGGTGCGACTACAAGTCACACTACCAACATTTTTA
>CAJMNR010000042.1 GCA_905214875.1 uncultured bacterium
CACGATTCCGTGACTAGGACCTCTTTGTTAAGGCTGTTTTTTTACAGCCCCTTTTTTTGCAGCCAGCTAGATGTAATGGATTCATCAGTACAGTTCGTCTAATAATTCTTCTTAGGGAAATAATTTGTATGCAATAACTCATGAGCCTTATGGCTTAGCGGATGATCTAAATATTTTTCATAGATGGCAAGAACTTCTGGGTTTTCGTTGGAGCGTCTTAAATCTTTGGAGCGGTCAATCTCATTTAGACCTTCTGCGCGCAAAGGCAAGATTTTGTTTCGGTTTCCTTTGATTTTTGGTTGGCCGCCACCACCGATACAGCCACCCATGCAAGCCATGATTTCGATGGCATGATAAAACTCTTCTCCTGAACGGATCTTATCAAGCATTTTTGCGGCTTCTTTTAGACCATAGGTGATACCAATCTTTAGTTTTAAATCGCCCACTTCTAGTTCGCAGCTTCTAAAACTATCCCAGCCGCGTAGAGCCGTAAATTCAATATCATCAAGCCGCTTGCCAGTCATTTTTTCTACAGCTGTTCTTGTTGCGGCTTCGATTACACCACCAGTTCGGCCGAAGATAATGCCTGCACCGGTATATTCGCCCATGACAGGGTCAATGGTGCCATCTTCAATTTCGGCGAGGTCGATTCCTGAGCTTTTGAAGATATCAACTAATTCTGAGGTGGTTATGACGTAGTCGACATCATAATTTAGTCCGGTGGAAAATTCAGATCTTGATGCTTCATATTTCTTTGCAGTACATGGCATGATTGCCACGGAAATAAGCTTGTCTCGTGGGATGTCTTTTTCTTTTGCCCATATATTTTTTGCCACAGCGGCAAACATCTGCATTGGTGATTTTGCAGAGGAAGGAACATCGAGCATGTCGTTATAATTTTGTTCGATGAATTTTACCCATGCAGGGCAGCAGGAAGTAAGGATAGGGAGTTTTACGGTTGTATCACCGGCTAAATAACGTTCCACCCTTTCCTCGAGTTCACTTGCTTCTTCCATAATGGTTAAGTCAGCGGCCCAGCTTGTATCAAAGACATAATCGACGCCTAATTGTTTTAGGCCGGCTGCAATCTTATACTGAACATTTTCGCCAGGGGCAAAGCCGAAAGCTTCCCCGATGGCGACACGTACAGCGGGAGCCATTTGGGTAATTACGACTTTATCGGGTTCTGCCAGATCTCGAAGAAACATCCTTGAGTTATTTCCGGAAGTGATGGCATTGACAGGACAGATGGTGACGCAAGCACCACAATGGGTACAGCGGTTATAATCAATATAATGCTGGGCTTTCTTTTCGCCACCAATACAATTTACAGGGCATACAGTCTTACATAGATCACAGCCGATGCATTTGTCTGTAATCGTAATCTTAGTTAAATGATTACACTGAAATGTATAGCATTTTTTGTTTTCGATATGCTCTGTCAATTCGGGATAAAAGTAATGAATGACATCGGCAATGATGCTTTGATGAATATCAGATTTTTTGGAAACAGTTTCAGCATATTCTCGCAGATGATAGATATCCTGCATGCTGGAGACACCTTTGCTAATATGTTCAAATATTTTATGCATTTTAATGATTTCATCTTTAACATTGGAGTAATGTTGAATGGACCCTGCTTTTATTTTATAAAGCAAGAATTCAAGATATGATTTGGCATATTGCACGATACAGTCGTCCTTTGACAGGATGATGATTTGTGGATGCATATCTGGTTGGAACAAACTCCAGTCAAATGGAGTATATAGGTCATTGGCAGTTAACAAGTGGCCAAATGGCAAGCCAACTTGTGCTGCTTTAAATTCGCCTTTTTTGGTAATGCCACCAGCTAACTCAATGATATCCAAAAGAGATGCATCTTGTGGAACGTCAATGATGCCGGGGTTCAGAATGCTTCCTGAGACGGCAATTAAGTGTGGATTATCGGTTCGTAATGTCTTAAGTGTTTCTTCTTCAAAGGAAGTAAAAACAGAACCGGTAGGACATTGTAGTAAATTATTATTATTCATAGTCTAACCTCGTAGTCATATAGTTTTAGTAATTCGATGATAGTTTTTAGTATGGAAATGTGGAAAAAAATTATGCAGTATAATGGAATTATTAAAAGAGATATGCATTTTCCTAAAAGATAAATAATTTCTCCAATTTTCGTGTTAAAAGTCTAATATTTTATCATTTGTGTACTCAAAATAATTGTGAGGACAAAAGTGAAATATTAGGTTAGGAGAAAATTGAATGATAAATGAAGAAAAACAATTTGAGAAGTTTTTAGAACAAGTAAAAAACCTTAGTCCCTTTGAATTGAAAAATGCGTTGATTCAAATGGCGAAATCCACGGAGAAGCTTGGAATATATACATTTTTAAATGCAGGTCGTGGAAATCCTAATTGGACGGCATCCACACCAAGAGAAGCATTTTTTACGTTGGGACAGTTTGCAGTAGAGGAAACAAAACGGGTCATGGAAGATGGTGACTTAGCAGGGATTCCAGAGAAAGAAGGAATTTCGGATCGTTTTCATGCGTATGCGAAAGAGCATGGAGATTTGCCGGGAATGTCATTACTAAAGGAAATTGTAGACTATGGAGTATGTGAGCATCAGTTTATACCAGATGACTGGGTGTATGAGATGGTAGATGGAATTATCGGCGATCATTATCCCATCCCAGACCGCATGCTGGTGCATACAGAAAAGATCGTGTATACGTATTTAATGAAGGAAATGGGGGGAAGTATTCCAAAGGAGAAGGAGTATGATTTATTTGCGGTAGAAGGCGGTACTGCAGCGATGTGTTATATCTTTGATACATTAATTGCAAATCATTTGTTACGGCAACGAGATCATATTGCGTTAATGGTACCTATTTTTACGCCATATCTTGAAATTCCAGAGTTAAGCCGTTATAACTTCCAAGTTACGTATGTTCATGCCAGTTGCGTAAATAAAGATGGCAGACATACATGGCAATACCCGAAGGAAGAAATTGATAAAGTAGGAAATACAGATATAAAGGCATTATTTGTGGTTAATCCAAGCAATCCGCCTTCGGTTGCTATTGATGAAGCTATGATTGCTTATCTAAAAAATGTGATTCATAAAAAAAATCCAGAGCTTATGATTATTACGGATGATGTATATGGTACATTTACGGATCATTTCAAGTCGTTAATGACTGAAATTCCTTATAATACGATAGGCGTATATTCGTTCTCAAAATATTTTGGCGTGACAGGATGGCGCTTAGGTGTGGTTGCAATCCATCATAAGAATGTATTTGAAAGTCGGTTAGGAAAGCTTGATACGGTAGACAGAGAAGAGGTCATTAGCCGCTATCAATCCATTGTGGAGGATCCAAAAGACTTAAAGTTTATTGACAGAATCGTTGCTGATAGCAGGCAGGTGGCCCTAAACCATACGGCAGGCTTATCCACACCACAGCAGATTCAAATGATGATTTTTTCAGCATTTGCATTATTGGATGAAAAAGATGTTTATAAGGAACAGACAAAAGAAATCTGTAAACGAAGATTAAAGTTGCTATATCAGAACCTGGATCTGCCTTTATATATTCAGGAGCATAGTACGGCATACTATCGACAAATTGATCTACTTGTCTGGGCTAGGTTAGTACATGGGGAGGAGTTTGCTGAATATATCTCTTCTCATTATAAACCTTGGGATATGCTGTATCAGCTTGCAAAAAAATACGCGATTGTTCTTTTAAATGGCAATGGATTTAAAGGGCCGGACTGGTCTATCCGTGTATCGCTAGCCAATCTAACAGATGAAGCTTATGTGGAAATTGGAAAAGCCATTAATGAAGTCTTTACAGGCTATGTAGAGAGTTGGAAGAAATCTCTTACAGAGCAGTAGCAACAGGGTAGTGGACAAAGTACCATTGCGGGATTAAAAGAGTCGGCAGAGCATGCAGCTATTTTACAAGAGAAAAGTAATGGCTCTGAAAAGCACGATTTGGGAATCTGTTGTCGTAATATTTTTTTTATAACTTAAAATCAAATGGTGCGATACAAGGGGGGACTCTTTTTGAGTCTTGCGTTGCAAGTAAAGTGTTAAGGAAAAGAATAGTACATAGTAGGCTTACCATAAATCGACAGAAAAATTTCTATGATGGCATCTATCATTTTTTGCTATATTTTGATAAACTATATGTTAGATTTACCGTTACAGTTGAAATAATTTGTTTATTAACTAAGGTAAAATAGATAGTTTAGGTAATGATTAATGGAGGAATAGAAATGTCCGTAAAAGATATTGAAAGAATGAAACAGCTTTTAGAAGAAAAGAAAGGAAAATGTAATTTCTTCTATGGCGAAAAAAAGATTGGTGTAGGTAAAGTCCAAAAGAGACACAAGAACATTAACACTGATTCTGAAAGAACGAAAAAAATATCTCAATAGTTTTAAGATAGAACTGCCTATTGTTTGTACTTTAAAAGCACAAGCAATAGGCAGTTTTTAAGTGAGCGGAAAGTACTGTGGAATCAACAATCTAAGGGGTTTTGTCTACAAATAGACATAACAAGGCCAGCTTGAATCGTTAGTGTTTTTAGAAAAAAATGATAGTGAAAACGACTACAAAAGTTCATAAAAAATAAGTTAAAGAAATTTAACCAAATAGAACGCAAAAAAAATTAAAATATATGGAAGTTAAGGCAAGAAGCTTTACTTTTCTTGTACACATTTTAACAGTTGTAAAAAAAAGGAAGAATCTTCTTGTATATATTCCACGAAAATAAAATAGGTTCTTACAATTCTGTCACTTATTTGATAAAATCTATGCGAAAGAAAAAGAATGTAAAGAAAAAGGGAAAAGAATGATACTTTAATTGTGACTTGGAACTTTTACATTCTGAGAACAGTAACGTGTATTGATTGTTACGAGGAAGCGAAAGCGTGGAATGGTTACAACGTACCAAAAAATTGCAATTCTAATTACATACTCTATGCAAGATTATTTACATACCCTATGCGACAATTACAACTTTTTGATATCAGTCTAGTCAGACCCACAATCCCCCTAAAATGTAAAAAGACAATTGGATAAAACCTTACTGTTCATATAAATAATCAGGAAGGAAGTGAATCAGATGGATGCTCTCGTGGAGCGCCTGATGGAGGAGCTGAATTGTGAAACCGTTTTTACAATTCCAATTCTCGGCGGTATTCCAGTTTCTGAAGCAGTAGTAGTAACCTGGATAATTATTGCAGCAGTTTTTCTGCTATGCAAAATCTTAGTGCGAAACTTAAGTGTGGAACATCCGGGACGAAAACAGCTTGCATTGGAAAGTGTTGTAAGCGGACTTTACGGCTTTTTCGAAGATACCATGGGCGGTTACGGCAAAGAATATATTCCTTACTTAGTATCTGTAGGAATCTATATTGGAATTGCCAATTTAATTGGGCTATTAGGATTTAAGCCACCAACCAAGGACATGAATGTAACAGTAGCGTTAGCAGTTATGAGCATTGTCTTGATTGAGGTATCCGGAGTAAGGCAAAAAGGCGCAAAAGGTTGGGTAAAAAGTTTTGCAGAACCGATGCCCGTCGTTTTGCCAATCAATATTCTTGAGTTATTTATCAAACCACTTTCGCTTTGTATGCGTTTGTTTGGTAATGTCTTAGGATCTTTCGTCATTATGGAACTTATTAAAATGGTAGTTCCGGCCATCGTGCCAGCAGTATTTAGCTGCTATTTTGATATTTTTGACGGATTGATACAGGCATATGTATTTGTATTTTTAACAGCCCTATTTATGAAAGAAGCCATGGAAGACTAACGAACAGCAATCATTAGGATTTCATGATATGTTGCATAAACAATAGACAGGCAACAGGCATGAGACAAAAGGAAAGAAAAAAGAAAAGGAGTGTTTATTATGTCATCAACATTATTAGTAGCAATCGGAGCAGGTGTAGCAGTTTTAACAGGTATCGGAGCAGGTCTTGGAATCGGTAAGGCAACAGCAGCCGCAGTAGACGCAATTGCAAGACAACCAGAAGCAGAAAGTAAAATCAGTAAATCTTTATTATTAGGTTGTGCATTAGCAGAAGCAACTGCTATTTATGGTTTCGTTATCGCCTTATTAATCATTCTGTTCTTAAAATAATCAGAACTAGGAAGGGCGTGGTGAGAATATGCTAAGTATTAATTTTTGGAATATTCTCTTTACTGTAGTAAATGTTCTGTTTTTATACTGGGTATTTAAGAAGTTTATGTTCAAGCCAGTTATGAACGTGATTTCGAAAAGAGAAGCCATGGTCAATGAACAGTTTGAAACAGCAAAGGCGAATGAAGAACAAGCAGAACAGATGCGTCAGGAATATGAGAAGAAATTAATGACTGCCAAAGAACAGGCAGAAGAAATTATCGTGACTGCAAAGAACCGTGCTGCAGAAGAAAAAGCAAAAGCACTTGAGGAAACACAGAAAGAAACTGCACGTATGCTTGAAAAAGCAAAGGCAGACATTAAGAGCGAACAGCAGAAGGCACAGCAAGAAGTGCAGGTGGAAATTGCAAAACTTGCAATGACAGCCGCACGTAAGATTATGAAAACGGGTGATATGCATGACACAGGAAGCAAAGAATAATGCAAAAGTCTTGTATCAACTGTCTGTAGACCGAAGCTTAGTAGACGAAGCAATGGAAATCTATCGTGCAACACCACTGGTAAAAGACGTATTTGGATGCCCTGTCGTTACAGTGGCACAAAAGCAGAACTTGGTGGAGAAACTTTGGACGGAAGAAAAGTTTCCCAAAGTGTTTATTAACTTTTTAAAAGTGATGTGTGAACACGATGAGATGAGCGCTCTTGATGAAATTGCTAAGGCATATTATGACTATTGTGATTTCAAACAAGGCATTATTCGTGCAGATGTGTGTTATGCTGTGAAACCGGAGCAGGCAGAACTAGATAAAGTGCAGAGTTTTCTGGAGAAAAAGTATCCAGGAACTTCGATTATAATAAATGAAGAAGTAAATCCAGAGTTGCTTGGAGGTCTTGTAATCCACATTGGTCAGGATGAATATGACTTCAGTTACGAAGGACGTTTAAGACAGCTTGAGAGAAAATTAACAGGGAGGTGAATCCTGTGAGCGCAATAAGTGCAACAGATATTATATCAATTATCCGCAGTGAAATTGAAAACTTTGACTGGGATCAGGAAAGCAAGGAAATCGGAACCGTTATATGGGTAGGTGATGGAATTGCTACGGTATATGGAATCGATCATGCCATGTATGGTGAAATCGTTGTGTTTGATAACGGTGTAAAAGGTATGGTACAGGACATCAGACAAAATGAAATCGGATGTATTCTTTTTGGAAAAGATACAGGCATCAAAGAAGGAACGAAAGTTACCCGTACTAAGAAGAAAGCAGGAATTCCAGTAGGAGATGCTTTTGTTGGAAGAATCATTAATGCATTAGGAGAACCTATCGATGGAAAAGGACAAATCGAAGCAAATGATTATCGTCCAATCGAAGAGGAAGCGCCAGGGATTGTCGATAGAAAGTCGGTAGATACACCGATGGAAACAGGTATCTTAGCAATCGATTCCATGTTCCCAATTGGACGTGGACAAAGAGAGTTAATTATCGGTGACCGTCAGACAGGTAAAACTTCCATTGCAACCGATACAATAATCAACCAGAAGGGAAAAGGCGTTATCTGTATCTATGTAGCCATTGGTCAGAAGGCTTCTAGTGTTGCAAAGATTGTATCCACATTAGAAAAACATGGCGCAATGGAATACTCCATCGTGTTATCTTCTACTGCAAGTGATCCAGCATCCTTACAGTATATTGC
This sequence comes from uncultured bacterium, assembly GCA_905214875.1. GTDB lineage: Bacteria > Bacillota > Clostridia > Lachnospirales > Lachnospiraceae > KM106-2. The sequence goes on from CAJMNR010000042.1 coordinate 7,847, forward strand.
ACCTTATGCAGGTACAGCATTAGCAGAATACTTCATGCATAAAGGACAAGACGTATTAATCGTATATGACGATTTGTCTAAACATGCAGTTGCATATAGAGCAATTTCCTTATTATTAGAACGTTCTCCAGGTCGTGAAGCATATCCAGGTGATGTATTCTATTTACATTCCAGATTATTAGAACGTTCCAGTCGTTTAAGCGATGCATTAGGTGGTGGTTCTATTACTGCATTACCAATTATTGAAACTCAGGCAGGCGATGTATCCGCTTACATACCAACCAATGTAATATCAATAACAGATGGACAGATCTTTTTAGAAAGCAACCTGTTCTTTTCGGGAATGCGTCCAGCCGTAAATGTCGGCTTATCCGTATCCCGTGTAGGTGGTGCTGCACAGACAAAAGCAATGAAGAAAGCATCCGGAAGTATCCGTATCGATTTGGCACAGTTTAGAGAAATGGAAGTATTTACACAGTTTGCTTCTGATTTGGATGAAGCTACAAAGGCGCAGTTAAGACATGGTAATGCCTTAATGGAATTATTAAAACAGCCACTTTGTAAGCCATTGTCATTAGCAGAACAAGTAGTGACCCTTTGTTTAGCAAACCATGGTTTCTTTGATTCTGTAGAAACAAAGAAGGTTAAGGAATGTCAGATGGATGTACTTAATTATATGGATATCAATCATCCGGAAATCGGAAAAGAAATCATGACAGAAAAAACATTAAGTGATGAGTTGGTTGCGAAAATCTTAGAAGCAGCAAATCAATTTAATGAAAGCTTGCATGTGACAACGAACCTACCGAAGGAAGCATAAGGAAAAAGAAAACAGTAAAAAGCAGGTGTAATTATGGCAAACACGAAAGAAATTCAGGACCGAATGAAAAGCATCCAGGATACGATGAAAATTACCAATGCCATGTATATGATTTCTTCTTCCAAGCTGAAAAAATCTAAGAAAAGCTTAGAGGAAACAGAGCCGTATTTTTATACGCTTCAGTCTACCATGAGCCGAATCTTACGACATCTTCCTGATATAGAAAGCATTTATTTTAAGGATACAGAGAAAATAGATGAAAAAGACAAGAAGGTCGGCTACATTGTAATTACTGCAGACAAGGGTATGGCCGGTGCATATAATCACAATGTAACGAAGATGGCGGAGGAACATCTAGCAAACCACAGCAATCATAAATTATTTGTTCTGGGTGAGTTAGGACGTCACTATTTTGAACAACGTGGAATCAATATCGATGAACAGTTCAATTATACGGTACAGAATCCAACGCTTAACAGAGCCAGAAATATCGGTGAGAAAATTCTAGAACAATATCTGAATGGTGAATTAGATGAGGTGTATACGATTTATACCCGTATGGAAAATGCAGTACAGACAGAAGTTCAGTTTTTACAGCTGTTACCGCTGAAAAAAGCAGACTTTAGCATGCCAATTCCAGCAGATATACCAATCGAAGAGTTGGCATTCAAACCATCTCCAGAAGTGGTAATGGAGCGTATCGTACCGAACTATGTAATTGGTTTTTTGTATGGCGCATTGGTAGAATCGTATTCCAGTGAACAGAATGCCAGAATGATGGCAATGGAAGCAGCAACAAAGAGTGCGACGCAAATGCTTCACGAACTGGATATCTTATATAACCGTGCCAGACAGGCTGCCATTACACAGGAGATTACTGAGGTAATTGCAGGTGCCAAGGCGCAAAAGAAGAAAAAGAAGAAATAAAAAAGCTCAGTAAGGAGGCTTTTGAATAGATATGAAGACAGGAAAAATCATACAGGTGTTAGGACCAGTAGTAGATGTAGTATTTGAAGATAATGACCTGCCATCCATAAAAGATGCCTTAGAAGTACAAAACGGCGACAAAAAGTGTGTGATGGAGGTTGCCCAACATGTGGGGAATAATACCGTCCGTTGTGTTATGTTAGCTTCCAGTGATGGGCTTTGTCGAGATATGGAAGTAACGGCAACAGGAAGCGGTATTAAAGTTCCAGTTGGAGAAAAGACATTAGGAAGATTGTTCAACGTATTAGGCGAGGCCATTGATGGTGGAGAACAACCAGAAACTGAAGATAAATGGGTAATTCATAGAGATCCTCCAAGTTTTGAGGAACAGAGCCCAGCAGTAGAAATCTTAGAAACAGGCATTAAGGTTATCGATTTATTAGCACCATATGCAAAAGGTGGTAAGATCGGATTGTTCGGTGGAGCCGGTGTAGGTAAAACCGTTTTAATTCAGGAATTAATTCGTAATATCGCGACAGAACATGGAGGATATTCTATTTTCACAGGCGTTGGAGAACGCTCTCGTGAGGGAAATGATTTATGGTCTGAAATGAAAGAATCCGGTGTATTAGAAAAGACAGCCTTAGTGTTCGGACAAATGAACGAGCCACCAGGAGCTCGTATGCGTGTTGCGGAAACAGGCCTTACAATGGCAGAATATTTCCGTGATGAAAAACATCAGAACGTACTATTATTTATCGATAATATTTTCCGTTTCACACAGGCAGGTTCCGAAGTAAGTGCATTACTTGGTCGTATGCCATCCGCAGTTGGTTATCAGCCAACGTTGGCAACAGAAATGGGTGAGTTACAAGAAAGAATTGCTTCTACAGATAAAGGTTCTGTTACATCTGTACAGGCCGTTTATGTACCAGCCGATGACTTAACAGATCCAGCGCCAGCAACGACATTTGCCCATTTGGATGCAACAACGGTATTATCAAGAAAAATCGTAGAACAAGGTATTTATCCAGCAGTTGATCCACTGGAGTCTTCTTCAAGAATCTTGGAAGCAGACATTGTCGGAGAGGAACATTACGAAACTGCTAGAAAAGTACAGGAAATCTTACAAAAATACAAAGAATTACAGGATATCATTGCAATCTTAGGTATGGAAGAACTTTCAGATGAAGATAAGTTGACAGTACTTCGTGCTAGAAAGGTTCAAAAATTCTTATCACAGCCATTCTTTGTTGCTGAAAACTTTACAGGAATCAAGGGTGCTTATGTACCTTTAAAAGAAACCATCAAAGGATTTAAGGCAATTATCAATGGTGAAATGGATGAATATCCTGAAAATGCATTTTTCAATGTAGGAACGATTGAAGATGTGAAAAAGAGAGCAGAAACTATGAAGCAGTAGGCTGTATCATAACGAGGGAATGCTTATGACTAATTCATTTTATTTAAAAATAATTTCAGCAAACAGAGTATTTTTCTCAGGAAGATGCCGATCCTTGATTATCCCAGAATTTGATGGACAGAAAGAAATCTTGGCACATCACGAGGATATGGTTATTGCAGTAGATGAAGGCGAAATGAAATTCCAGGAGGAAGGCAGTACTGAGTGGCAGCACGCAGTAATTGGCATGGGCTTTGTCCAAATCGTCAATAACAGGGTGACACTTCTTGTAGAAACTGCAGAACGTCCTGAAGAAATCGATGTGGCCAGAGCGAAAGAAGCAAAAGAACGTGCCGAAGAACAGCTGCGTCAAAAGCAGAGTATTCAAGAGTATTATCACTCTAGTGCATCGTTAGCCCGTGCCATGGCTCGTCTAAGAGTAGCTACAAGGTATCACGTTTAATAGAAAAATAGCTGTTAGAAAATAATAAAGGAAGTCTTACAAACTGTGAGTATTCGGTTTGTAAGGCTTCTTTTTGTCTATATAGAAAGAAGAAGTTGCTAGAAGATTTTTGTAGAGAAAAAGGGCTGACGAGGTTGAGGAAAGTGTCTAAGAAAATGGTAGATTTTTACTTTTTGTAGAGATATAATTGAAAGCGACAAATTTAAATTTACATTTATTCCAAATTCCTGTCAAATGATGATGATTGAGAATCCAAAAGGACTGTTAGAGGTTCTAAAGGACATCATCCCTTCAACACCCAATTTTAGAATTGGAGAATTCGGGATTTGGTGAAAGGAGGACATATGGAACTTTTATATAAAAAATACATTGATGAAATAAGGTATTTGGATTATATGCCTAGAAAAAAATATGATGAGTTTATGGATTCCATTTCAGGTGAACTAAATGAAATGGACAAAATTTGTATCTATGATGGTGAAGTACTACAAGGAATTATTTACTATAGTTGTTGGGAAGAAAATAACATTATGCATTGTTTTGTTCCTGTATTTGGTTATTATGCAGATAGTGAAAAAACATTAGCTAGGTTATTTCAGAAGCTTGCTGGGGAGATTGTTACGGATAAAAAAACAGAATTTTCAGTGCATTTATATGCACATGATTTTTCAAGTATAAATGCGTTCCATTTGATGCAGTTCGGAACAATGTCTGAAAAAAGCGTAAAAAAGATTTCTGAAACTATGGTTAATATTGAGCCAACATGCGAAATCAGAGTATTGGCAAAAGCGGAAATAAAAACAAGGTGGAATGAAGTTTGGAGTCTTACAAATGAAATAGTAACTCATTTGCAAAGAAGTCCTATTTTCTATCCGGGTAAAGAATTTACAGAAGATGTTTATCGTGAGTTCTTTATGGATGAAACTACAGAATTGCTTGTAGCTTTTCATGAGAATGAGATGGTTGGCATGATTGAATGGAATCGTGAGGCTAACACTTTTATATGTGGAAAACACATGTCTGTTAATGTAGGAGAGGCATATGTTGCTCCTGTGTATCGAGGCACTAATTTGTCTGTGGCGTTGTTGACTAAGGAAGAGGAGAGAGCAAAAAAAATAGGTGCCGAATATATGTGGGTGGAACATGGAACAGCGAATCCCAACGCAAGAGGTTTTTGGAACAAGTATTTTCAAACATATCAATATGAACTTGTCAGAACGATAGAAAAAATTTAGTTTTTAGAACTACATAATTAGAAGGAGAATAGAATGATTACAATTACAAGTTTTAAAGATAAGTATTTGACAGAATTGCAAGAAATAGATTTTATGATGTGGCTTTCGGTACAATGGAACAGTACTTTTATACGTGAAAATGTAATTGCGGCTGTTGATGAGAATGATACGCTACTCGGGGTATGTGCGTTAAGCTGTGATGGAACGTGGTATTATTTAGAAGATGGTCGTAGTGATATACCAATTTATCGTATGCAGATGGAACTTTGTACCGGTAATGATATAGTAAATAAAGATATAGTGGAAAGAGAACTGGTTAATGCTGCAAAATATCGCATGCTTGAAATGAAAGAGAGATACCCTAATAAGAAACTTTGCATGCGCTGTTGGTGTACAGAAAATGAATATGACAAACAACAACAACTTCTTGAACTTGGATTTAAAGGGAATAATTTTATATGGATTATGGGTTTTGACCTTGAGCATACAAAGATTCCGGAAGTAGAAATACCGGAAAATATATCTGTTGGTATACTTGATTGTACGGAACCTGCCCTGAAAGCATATCTTAGGGCTAATTATTTGGGGTATAATAATGTCCAGGATGCGGAGGGAGAACTTCGTTTTCGATTAGGTGATGAGCGCACGAAGATTTTTACAGCACAAGCTTGTGAGAAAATTGTTTCTTCGGTTACTACTTGGCATATCAGCGATGATAGAGCAGCTACGGAAAATATCTTTACAATTCCGGAGTATCGCCGTAAGAAAATAGGATTGGCGACTATAGCCAAGTCTTTGTCATACTTAAAGGAGAACGGCTATAAAATAGCAACACTTACATGTGTAGGAGATAATGTAAATGCAATTGCTCTTTACAATCGAATTGGTTACAAGGTCATAGGACATCTATTGGAAATGCATTGGGAAGTATAAAGACAACTTTCAGTTTGTCGAAACACATTAAATAGAGAATATGGTTTATTTAGCCACTGTAGAGTAAAAACTACAGTGGTTTTCTTTATGCAAAGGTTAGGAAAGTTGTATTTTAAAATCAAAAAAGTTCTTGACTTAGAGTTAGCTCAAGGGAGTAAGGTTAATAAGTCATGATACATAAAAGGAAAGAGGTAGAAGAATGTATTTAGAAAAAATAAATTCCCCTGCGGATGTTAAGGAACTAAGTTATCAAGAGATGAAAAGTCTCGCAGCTGAAATGAGACAGGCATTAATTACAAAGGTAAGTAATCATGGCGGCCATTTTGGACCGAACCTTGGTATGGTGGAAATGACAATCGCAATGCACTACGTATTTAATTCACCAGAAGATAAGATTGTGTATGATGTTTCCCATCAAAGCTATCCTCATAAGATGCTTACTGGAAGAAAGGACGCATTTTTGGATGCAGCAAAGTATGATGACGTAACTGGATATACGAATCCTAAGGAAAGCGAGCATGATTTCTTTACAATTGGTCATACATCCACATCCGTTTCTCTAGCAAGCGGATTAGCTAAAGGAAGAGACTTACTGGGTGGAAAAGACAACATCATTGCAGTGATCGGAGATGGTTCCTTAAGTGGTGGGGAAGCATTAGAAGGCCTTGATTTCATTCCAGAACTTCAAAGCAATATGATTGTGATTGTAAATGATAATGATCAGTCAATCGCAGAAAATCACGGTGGATTGTATCGTAACCTAAAAGAGCTTAGAGAAAGCAACGGAACTGCAGAAAATAACTTCTTTAAGGCATTGGGCTATGATTACTATTATTTAGAAGATGGCCATGATATTGAAAAGCTCATTGCTTTATTTGAACAAGTAAAAGATACCGACCATGCAGTATTGCTTCATATCCATACAATCAAAGGAAAAGGATATAAGATTGCAGAGGAAGACAGAGAAGCATGGCATGCGTCAGGTCCATTTAATATAGAAGATGGTAAACCAAAATTCTCAATACCAAACGTAGAAAGCTATGAGAGCATTACGAAAGAGTATTTAACCAATTTATTAACGACAAGAGAAGATACCGTAGCTATTACAGCAGGAACACCAATGGTAATGGGATTTACGGAAGATGTCAGACCGACATTACCTAAGGGCAAGCTTATTGACGTAGGGATTGCAGAAGAACAGGCAGTTGCTATGGCAAGTGGTATTGCAAAGAATGGTGGAACACCAGTCTTTGGTGTATTTAGTCCATTTTTACAAAGAACTTACGATCAGTTATCATCCGATCTTTGTTTGAATAACAATCCAGCAGTACTTTTAGTATTTTTGGCATCCGTTTATGGAATGAACAGCGATACTCATCTTGGAATTTTTGATATTCCGATGATTTCTCATATTCCTAATCTTGTGTATCTTGCACCAACTTCAAAAGAAGAGTATGTTGCGATGCTTAACTATGCTACGACACAGAAGGAACATCCCATTGCTATTCGTGTTCCAGTTGGGGAACTTCGAACTACAGGAGTAGAAGATACTACGGATTATTCTAAGTTAAATCAATATGAAGTGACTAAAAAAGGAAGCGATGCTGCCATTATCGGATTAGGTAACTTCTATGGACTTGCAGAACAAATCGCAGACAAATTCAAAGAAGAAACTAAAAAAGAGCTTACAGTGATCAATCCTAAATTCATTACTGGTTTAGATGAAGCCTTACTTGAACGTTTAAAGGCTGACCATAAAGTTGTAATCACGTTAGAGGATGGAATTGTTGAAGGTGGATTTGGACAGACAATCGCTGGATTCTACGGCCCAAGCGATGTAAAAGTAAAGAATTACGGAATTAAAAAATCCTTCCCTACAGATTATGTTGCAGCGGAATTATTAAAGGAAAATGGAATTTCAGTAGAACAGATTGTAAATGATTTAAAAGAACTTCTATAGAAAACAAAAATGAGAGAAACTTGTAAGGGGAGTTTCTCTCATTTTTCTTGTTGATTTATAGGGAAGCTAGAATTCCGTCTTTGATTTAGCTGTAGCATTAATGCGGCGGTATTCCGTTGGAGTTACCTTCATCGTTGACTTAAATACTTTGGTAAAATAATTGGTAGAGGTGAAACCACATTCAAAGGCCGTTTGAGCGATGGAAGCATCGGAATAAAGAAGCATGTGGGTTGCATGCCGGATACGAAGCTGAGTCATATATTTTAGAGGTGAAAGCCCGAGTTCCTTCCTGAATTGACGGGAAAAATGTGCATAGGAAATTCCTAAGGACTGACTCATTTCTTCCAAATTAACCTGGTTTGCAATATTATTTTTCATCCAGACAACGGATTTTGATATATGTGGCGAGATTATTTTAGATTCTGAGTCTTCCGCAATTCGTAGCAATGCGATTAAAAATCCGTAGAGCCATTCACTTCCATAATATTGTTCAAGATCTCCTTCAATATAAAGCAGACTATATAACTCGAAAAAGTGAACGATAGGGATACTGTCCCTTGATAAGGAAAGAAGAGGTCCTGCTACATCTATGATCTTATGAACAATTGGTTCCGCAGCTGGTCCTGCAAAATCTATGTAAAAGAAGGTCCATTCCATATTCCCCTCTTGAGCAGGAGGAAAGTAGAATTTACTGTTTTCTGGAAATGAGATTATAAATGCATTCCCGGGTGTGATTTTTTGATAGGAATAAGGTGTTTCATAGATTCCGTATCCTTCAAGTGTATATTGAAAGCGAAATCCTGATGAATGCAATGTTTTGTTATCACAATAATAGTCTTTGTTGTTTGCGGTTGATATTCCTAGACCACTTATATAAAGCGTTGCTTTTGAAATTGGATCAACATCATCGTAAGTACGATTTCCTATTTGCCAAGACATCAAAAAAGCCCCCCTTTCTATAATAAAGTACAAATTTAGAGTATATGTTTATATACTATCATACTATATAAAGCAAAATAGAGAAAGAAAAATATCAAAAAATACCATCAGCCGAAAAGCACCAATGGTATTTTGTATATCAATTTATTATTCACTTAACTGTTTTTTGAAAATAGTTCTAAAGATGAATCTTACGAGTGGACCACAGTAGCATAACTGCCAGAAGATTGCAACTGGGAAATTAAATGCTGTTGTTTGAAGCCACATGGAGATAAATTCAGAACCTGCGTTTTTGAAAAGCAAGGTTGCAATGAAACTCATGATTGGACACATGATGCAAGTGATCATAGCAGAGATTGCTAATGTAATCATAATTGGACGATCATTTGGAGTGACGATACGGAATGCAAGCATATGTGCGAATTTCCCTACAACGAACATCTCAAGAATAATGGCAATTGGCCACATGATGATCATTTCGTGGAATGCTAAAAGAAAGACTTTGTTTGATAAGCCTCCGATGTTCAAAGAAATGTTGTAACAGATCATTGCATAAACCATGAAAAAAGCCATGATTGCAGTGAAAATAAAGTTTTGAAATTTTGTTTTTGGCATAAATTTATCCTCTCTTTTTATAAAAATTAGTAAAAATGGGCGCAAAAAAAGACATAAGTGTTGTTCGTTATCAGATAATCACCTGTGTCGTTTCCAATTTATACCATATACCATATTTATTTGCAGAAAGAAGTTTACCATGATTTAAAAAAAATGTCAATAAATATGAAAAGAGTACATTGTATCGACTATGCTATGATGTTACAATTCTCATCAAGCAACACAAGAAAAATAATAGGAGATGAGAAGATGAAAATAGTAGTATTGGACGGACAAATTGAAAATCCGGGCGACTTAAGCTGGGAGCCACTGAAAACATTAGGCGAGGTAACCATCTATGACAGGACTTCTTATATAGAGTCACCGGTAATTGCCGAGAGAATTGGGGATGCAGAGATTGTCATAAGCAATAAGACTCCTATTAGCAAAGAGACGATTGAAAAATGTCCGAATATAAAATTAATTGCAGTCCTGGCAACTGGATATAATGTGATTGCCTATGAGTATGCAAAGGAGAAAGGTATTCCGGTTGTAAATGTACCTTCCTATGGAACTCAGGTTGTGGCACAGTATGCGGTAGGAATGCTAATGGAGATTTGTTCCCATATCGGTCATCATAATCAGACAGTCAAAGAGGGCAAATGGACCAACAATAGAGAATGGTGTTATTGGGATTATCCGATGATCGAGCTGTTTGGTAAGACTGCCGGCATTATCGGACTTGGACGAATTGGACAGGCAACTGCAAGGATTTTGAAGGCAATGGGAATGAGAGTACTTGCAGATGCTTCCCATCAAAGTGAGGCAGGAAAAGAAGTCGCAGAATATGTAGAACTTGATACACTATTTGCAGAGTCTGACGTAATCTTCTTGCATTGTCCATTATTTCCGGAAACAGAGGGAATCATTAATAAAGAAAGCATTTCGAAAATGAAAGACGGTGTAATCTTAATTAACAATAGCCGTGGTCAGTTGATCGTGGAACAGGACCTAGCGGATGCATTAAATAGCGGGAAAGTGTATGCTGCAGGACTAGATGTAGTTTCTGTCGAACCGATAGAAAAAGAGAATCCGTTGTTAACAGCAAAGAATTGTCTGATCACACCACATATTTCATGGGCGGCAAAAGAAGCGAGACAGAGAATCATGGACATCACGGTGGCTAATATTAAGGCATTCTTAGACGGAACGCCAGTGAATGTAGTTAATAAATAAGGATAGCGCATAACGGTATGCCGTGATAGAAAGGATTTTATTTCAGTATGTACTTAGTATCTATTTATTTTGATGAATCGACCGATAAGAGGATTCGCCAATATATAAAGCAAGTGGCGAAAAAAAGCGGGAATTACGCTATGATTGATGGAGATGTTCCACCTCATATTACGATTTCTGCTTTTGAAACGAAGCATGAAGATGAAGTAATACAAATACTTGACCAAAAGATACAGTCGTTTAATAAGGGAATGTTACAATGGGTTTCCATCGGCGTATTCTTACCACAAGTCATTTATCTGGCACCGGTGTTAAATGAATATCTTCATGAGCTGTCAGTGGCAGTTTACGAAAGCATATTTGAACTAGATGGGATTAGCGTTCGAAAGTGTTACCAGCCATTACAGTGGATGCCCCACACGACCATTGGAAAACAGTTATCGAAGGAAGAGATGGCAAATGCCTTTGTAACACTACAGAATAACTTTCATGTCTTCAAAGGTGAAGTGACAAAGATTGGCCTTGCAAAGACAAATCCATATCGAGACATTGCTCTGTGGGAGTTAGAAAGTAATCTAGATTGTGATTAAGATAAGGGTGTTCAGAAGAAAAACGCATGTTGATGTTGAATAGGAAGAGAAACAAGTAAAATTAATAAATAGGACGAGTTGTGAGAGTGAAACTATGAGCAATATCGACCAGATGGAAGATCCCCTTTCTTATATGTGCTATTTACGCGGGCAACGAGCCAAAGTCCTGCTTGCATGACCTTGGCGACTGCCGCGATAATGAGAAAATCAGATTTTAAAGAGAGTAAGTAGTATGCCTAAAAAGAACGATAGAATACCAACCGAAGTAATTATAATAAATAGAGGTGAAATCGTGGAATTCTCATGTAGAGAGAGTATTTGCGATGGCTTATTAGGGTTAAAGAGAATTTCGATACGTTTCCCAGCTTCATAGTTGGCTGGCGATTGGGTGGTAAAGGTCGATATAACCTGTTCTTGGTTTATAACGTACTTTACGATGACTTGAAAGAGTTCTAATGATGGCTCTTGAGTGCTAAGTGGCTTAATTTCGGTAATTTCAGCAACGGCTCGGTTAGTGGAGCTATGCCGCTCCTTTAAGGTACAGGTAATTAATGTGTATCCAAATAAGGCAACAAAGATTCCAAAGATAATAAAACCAATTCCGGTCATAGTCTCATCCTCCATTTCTTTTAAGAAGAAAATGCATAGTTATCAATTCTATTAAAATATATGAATTTAAAAATGGAATCATTCGCCTAATATTTTTGTTTTTTTCAGGAAAAAAAAGGTCGTTAAGAGTAAGGAAAGACAATCAGATAGGGAGGATACAAATTCTACCAAAAATAATTACTGAATGTTGGGCACTTGATTTATGCATAAATAACAAAAAGGTCTAATTTTGTAGTAAAAGACTTGCAGACTATCCTTTGACTAGCTTATTATATACATAGCAAGATTAATAAGGAGACAAGCGCAAGGTAGAATATAATTTTTAGTAAAAAGGATTACATATAGAAAACTAAAAATTGTTTGTTTCATTTCAGCGACGAGTTCCCAAGTAACTCGAGAATGACATAAAAAATGTAAATCAAATGGTGAACCCTACGAGGTGTCTCTAGGTAATTAAGCTTAGAACATATAGTGAATTGCATATTTAACAATAGATGTAAAACTTTGATTAGTATGCGAATGATGAGAAGTTTTAGGAGGATTAGACATGAAAAAGCAGTTTGACCTATTATCATTAGGAGAAGTTTTATTAAGACTATCTCCACCAAACAATGAGAGAATTGTACGTGGTGATATTTTTGAGAAGCAAGTCGGAGGCGCGGAACTTAATGTAGTTTCTGGCGTATCTTTATTAGGACTTAGAACAGGTATGATTTCCAAACTTCCAGCCAATGCAGTTGGAACATTTGCAAAGAACAAGATTCGTTATTCTGGAGTTAGTGATGATTATCTAGTATATGATCATGAAAAAGATGCAAGACTTGGTGTATATTACTATGAAAATGGTGCATACCCTAGAAAACCAGGAATTGTATATGACCGTATGTATACATCTATCAATAAAATTAACATTGATGAATTCCCAGAAGAAATCTACACTTCAACAAGATGTTTCCACACAACTGGTATTACATTAGCATTAAGTGAACAAACTAGAAAGACTACAATTGAAATGATGAAACGCTTCAAAGAAGCAGGAGTTTTAATTTCTTTTGACGTTAACTTTAGAGGAAACTTATGGACAGGTGCAGAAGCGAAAGCTTGTATCGAAGAAATCCTTCCATATGTTGATGTATTCTTCTGTTCTGAAGATACTGCACGTTTAACATTCTTAAAAGAAGGAAACGTACATGAAATCATGAAGAGCTTTACAGAAGAATATCCAATTTCTATTGTAGCAGCAACTCAACGTACTGTTCATAGCCCAAAAGTTCATAGCTTTGGTTCTGTAATCTACAGTGCAAAAGAAGATGTATTCTATGAAGAAGCACCTTATGAAAACATTGACGTTGTAGATAGAATTGGTAGTGGTGACGCTTATATCTCTGGTGTTTTATACGGCTTATTAGCACATGATGGAGATTGCCAAAAAGCACTTCAATATGGTAATGCTACAAGCTCTACAAAAAATACGATTCCAGGAGATATGCCATCTTCTGATCTTCGTGAAATCGAACGTATTATCCGTGATCATAACACAAGTGGTAAACAAGCTGAAATGGACCGTTAAGGGAACAATCAGCAAATAGTTTTTTATTGCACCGCAAACCGTTAGGCAATAAGGCCAAACGTTTGCGGTGCTTTTTGGTTGAAAAGGGAAGTTTTATACAGATAGATAAAACTGTTATCTGGGGTGCAATTAATTAAACATGAAAATCGAAAATTTTCGCTGACACCTGCACGAGAGCATTTATATCGTTTCCTTTTCTGCGTCGAGGTTTCAAATCAGAACGGAAAACTTGATGAGTTTGCAAAGATTCTTCAAGAGCAGTTTTCTAAAAACATAAAAGATAGTTGACTCTAGCTAAAAAGGTCGTAGTCCAGAACATGGATTATGACCTTTTCTTTTGGAAGAGAAGCAGAAGTGTTCCATGATTTTAAAAAAAATCCATTCTTTTAAATGTTACAAAAGTGTTACAATATTATTATCCAATAGGGAAATAAACAGCAAGGAGGAGAGAACTATGTGTTTCAAATTTAATTGTGCTGATTTATTAGAAATGATCAGAAAATGCTTTGGTTGCTAATCATAAGCAAATTCTTATTACTACAAAAATATTTTGAAAGATACAAATATATATTTTAAATTCGATTGTACAGATAATACGAGGGCTCCTAGCGTCAAAGGCTGGGAGCCTTTTTCTTAGGATTCATAAAAAGGGGATTTTGTAGATTTTCGTAACTTACGAATAAGGCATACAAAATCTACATTTCGATGGACGGAATATCTAAGTTTTAGACACCTTATCTGTAGTTATGGAAGTTGAACGCAATTTTGTACATATTATAATTAAATACAAGAAGAAAAAACCTATATTTAGTAGAAAGTACTAAAAATAATAAGATTTAGGAAATATATGGGGGTTGAAATGAAAGAAGAACATAAGAAGAAGGTAGTAATGATTGGGCAAGAAGATGTGGAGGAGGGAATGCTCTTAAACCGACTGAATCCACATTTCTTATATAATACGCTTGAAACAATCCGTATGATGGCAAGAAAGAATGATCAAACAGAGATTGAAGAGATGATCAAAATGCTAGGCAGAGTATTGAGGGGAAGCATTGAAGTAAGACCAGGTTTAGTTTCACTTCAATCAGAGATGAGGATGGTGGAGAGCTATTTAAGGATTCAACAGTATCGCTTTGGCGATCGAATCCGTTTTGAAATCCATATCGAATGTTCATTAGGAGGGATCTTTGTGTTGCCCCTAATGATACAGCCACTTGTAGAAAATGCATACAGATATGGATTAGAGGAGAAGGAGGGAAAAGATAGTCTAGTTTCAATTACTGTGAGAAAGGGGGACAATCTACAAATCATTATAGAAGACAACGGGGTTGGTATAGAACAGGAAAAGTTCGAGCTTATTAAGCGTGGGATGGAAGACTTCACAACATTTAATGAAGCAAAGATCAACCTTAGTAATATACATCAGAGAATTCAAATGCTATACGGAGAAAAGTATGGGATTACAATTCATTCAGCTAAGATGCAGGGAACCAAGGTAGAGATTTTGTTGCCAATTATTTATAACCCAACGTATCTTTGTGGAGAACAAGTATGAAGAAGTGAAAAAAATATAATGCATAGTTGGAGATGGGAGGAAGTATGGAACGTACAAGAAAAAGTGTAGTAGCAAATCGATTATATATTGTACTTAGATTAGTCACAGTACTGTCAATCGTTTGTATGTTTGTTCCTAGTATTAATCCCGCTAGGATTACGAAATTGGTAGCCAAGACGATGTCATTTTTTACATCAGCTACTTCATATTCTGGCTTATCAGAGGGATTTACACGTGCAGTATCAAAAGGCTGGGTACAGGAAGGCAGTATTAAGATCTTATTTGCAGCCTGTCTGCTGTCACTAATTGGAATTATTTTAGTTGCTGTTTCAGCATGTATGTCTGTGGGGGAAATAAAGCTGAAACGATTAGGATTAAAAATTAATATCGTTGGTGCACTAATCACCGTGATATCAATGTTTGGCATAGTAATTGCATATCAGCAAATGTTAGATAGTCCAAAACCAGAAAAATTAGGCCTAACGTTTCAAAATGGATTCTATATTATCCTTGGAATAATGCTTGTGATTCTAGTACTTGGAATCATCATATTGTTATTGTTGCCAAAGGCAGAAAAGGATGAGAAGTACTACATGGAATCCAAGTATAAACTGTTTTTAATGTTTATGCCATTTATTCTTATGATTTTTGTGTTTTCATATCTTCCATTAAGTGGATGGAGATATGCGTTCTTTGATTATAAAGCAGGAGGAGTCCTATCAAGTGATACATTTGTAGGCTTCAAATGGTTTAAATATCTATTTAATAATCAAGCAACTCGTCAGGATATTGTAAGGGTTCTTCGTAATACACTTGCAATGAGTGCACTTGGTATCGGAACATCTTGGGTATCCATGGCATTTGCAATCTTTATTTCAGAGATTAAGTCAAATAAATTCCGTAGAATTGTTCAGACGGTAACGACAATTCCTAACTTTATTAGCTGGGTTTTAGTTTATGCAGTAGCACTTGCAATCTTCTCTTCTGATGGATTTATCTCATCACTCTTATCAGGATCTGGAGACGCAGTTGCAGGTACAAACTATTTACTTAGTGGAAGCCACACTTGGCTTAAGATGTTAGCCTGGGGAATGTGGAAAGGACTTGGATGGAATGCCATCATCTACATAGCGGCTATATCTGGAATTGATCAGCAGCTGTATGAAGCAGCCAAGGTTGATGGAGCAGGTAGATTCCAGAGAATGTGGCATATTACAGTGCCTGGTTTAATTCCAACGTATTGTGTGCTTTTGTTATTATCGATTGCAGGCATCTTAAGCAACGGCCTCGATCAATACCTTGTATTCCAGAATGCTAATAACAGTTCAGCAATTGAAGTATTGGATCTGTATGTATTCAAATTAGGTATTAATAAAGGAATTATTCCATTATCTACCGTAGTAGGTATGGTAAAATCCATTGTCAGTGTAACATTGCTGTTTACTGCAAACCGAATTTCAAAAGCAATTCGTGGCGAGAGTATAGTCTAGGAGGTGAAGAATCATGTCAAGAAAGAAAACAAAGATCAAAACATCCGATCTTGTATTTAATATTTGTAACTATTTGTTTTTTACAGTATTTGCTTTAATGTGCTTTTTCCCATTTTACTATTTGTTTATTAACACAATTAGTAATAATGATTTGGTTCGAACTGGATCGATCAACTTCTTGCCACGAGGAATCCATTTTGACAACTACATTTCGGTAAGGAATGTTAAGGAGCTAGGAGGAGCACTCGTTGTTACCATAAGCAGAACGATTATAGGAACCTCTCTTATGGTACTCTCTTCTGGTTTTATCGGATATCTGGTAACGAAAAAAGAAATGTGGGGCAGAAAGTTCTGGTATCGTTTCATGATTATCACCATGTACTTTAATGCAGGTTTGATTCCTTGGTATTTAACAATGTCTATGTTAAACCTGACAGGAAGCTTCTGGGGATATATTATTCCAGGTATTGTTGCACCATATAACATTATTTTGGTTAAGACATACATAGAGTCCATTCCAGCGGAACTTGAGGAGAGTGCTTTGATGGATGGCGCATCCTATTTCACTGTATTTAGAAGGATTATATGGCCACTTAGCAAGCCTATTTTAGCAACAATTGCAATTTTTGGTGCAGTTGGAAACTGGAACTCCTTTACCGATTCTATGATCTTAATGTCTTCTAGACCTGATTTATATACGTTACAACATGTTTTATATAACTATTTAAATAAAGCTTCCAGCCTTCAGGCAGCAATGGACGGTGGAGGAATAAGCGCCGCAGCATTACAACAGGATATTTTAAACGGAAAAACCATAAAATACACAATTTCTATGGTTTCAATCATTCCAATTATATGTGTGTATCCATTTATGACAAGATACTTTGAAAAAGGTATTATGCTTGGAGCAGTAAAAGGGTAATGTAAATGCTAGTAAAATCGTACTAGTTGGCGATTTTATTATAAATTAGTGTTACAAGGAGGAGAACAATGTTTAAAAGAAAACTTATTTCGATGCTTACGATTGGATCCATGGTGGCTATGATGTTAGTCGGCTGTGGCAATGGAAGCGAGAAGACTACTACGGAAGCTTCAATCCCACCAACGGTTGAACCTTCAGCGAGTACAGATTTAAAGGAAGCTGCAGATCTTGCGGATATTATTCCAAAAGACACAGTTACACTTACCGTGTACTCTCAATTGTCAAACTATTCAGGGGAGCAATTAGGATGGTTTGCAAAGATTATGCTTGACAAATTCAATGTAAAAATCAACATTGTAAATGAAGGCGATGGTGTCTTTGATACCCGTGTTGAAAGCGGTAATCTAGGTGATATCGTAATTATGGGTAGTGATGGTGACCAATATCATCAAGCAATTAAGGCAGAACTTTTAAGAGACTGGGAAGATGAAGATCTTTTGAAAGAATATGGCCCATATATTGCTAACAACATGCAAACTGCATTGGAGAAAAACAGGACAGTATCCGGTGGTAAAATCTATGGATATGGTTATGATGTAGCAGTAAGTGCAGATGATACACAAGCATTTACTTATCACCCAGACATTCGTTGGGATCTTTACAAAGAACTCGGATACCCAGAAGTTAACACATTAGAGGACTACGTTCCATTATTAGAGAAAATGGTAGCTCTTTGTCCAAAATCTGATTCTGGTCAAAAGACTTATGGTGTTTCCTTATTCCCAGCATGGGATGGTGACATGGTTATGTTCGTAAAATCTACAGCAGCACTTTATGGATATGACGAATTTGGCTTTGGTTTATACAATGTAAACACTCAAACTTATGAGCCAGCTTTACAAGATGATGGAATTTACTTAAGATGTTTAAAATTCTATAACACATTATACCAAAAAGGCTTATTAGATCCTGACTCAATGACTCAGACATACGATGAAATGTCAGATGCATACCAAGATGGTGCTGCATTCTTCAATATCTTCAATTTCATGGGTAGCGGATTGTACAATACAGCAGCTCATTTAAAAGAGAATAAAGCAATGCTTACTTGCCCAGCAAAAGATTCCAAGACATTAGTATATGGTACTAATATTTATGGTGGTAACAGAATCTGGTCTATTGGTGCAAAGACACAATATCCTGAATTATGTATGGCAATCATCAACTGGTTATCTACTCCAGAAGGTAGAATGACTACAGAATACGGCCCTAAAGGTACAAACTGGGATTATAACGATCAAGGACAACCTTATTTAACAGACCTTGGATTAGAATGTAAAAAGAATGGTGAGACAAAACTTACTGGTGAATACAGCGGTAAATTCAACGATGGATGTAATCAAATGAACAATACGACATGGGCAATTGATACAATTAATCCAGATACAAAAGACGGTGAAACATATAACTACTTATACTGGAATACATATCTTGCTGAAAAATCTTCTGATATCGAATCCGATTGGAAGACAAAAACAGAAGCAAGTACAGCAGATGAGTATTTGAAAAAAGTTGGATGCTCTATCTCTTTAGGAACAATGTATTCTCCAACTGCTAAGAGTGATGAATTACAAATCACATGGAATTCTGTAGCAAAATGTATCAAAGAGTACTCATGGCAAGCAATCTATGCAAAATCAGATGATGAATACAACAAGATTGTAAGCGAAATGAAAGAAAAAGCAAACGGCTATGGATATGAACAATGTGTAGAATATCAACAAAATGAAGCCACATTAAGAAAAGCAGCAGAAGATGAGGCAAAAGCAACTATTAAATAATTAGTCTATGTATAAAAATGCACTAAGCGAAATTCCCCTTTAAAACATAAAGTGTCTTCTTTCCGAAAGTTTCACGACTACGGAAAGAAGACACTTTTTTGTGTTTCTTGGGTAAAATATCAAAAAATTCCTATTTCTATCAAAAATGTATCGTTTTAGCGAAAACTTTTATCCCTTATAATATTAGGTAAGGGGAAGAATTATACATAGATTACGCAAAAATACTATTGGAGTGAGTATATGAGGATTTTTTTATCAAATGCGGAAAAGACACTACAGTTTTACGCAAGTGGAAATTTGATCAGCGATGACGGATTTTGCTATCAGCCAAGTAAATTAAATTACTATGTACTGATTATGGTAAAAGAGGGGACGCTGTATATCTCCCAGAATGGCGCAAATTATGAAATTAAAAAAAATCAATATATTCTTTTGAGGCCGGAGGAAGAACAGTTCGGATACCGTGCATCTGTTGGGAAATTGTCATATCTATGGGTACAGTTTACATTTAAAGAGCCTGTTATCATACAGCGAAACTATAAATGGATGCGTGAATATTTTGATGCGGGATATCTAAAGTTACAGAATGGTTGTCTTATATTTCAGAATGGCTGTTATATTGTTCCAGAGCGTGGAGAAGTTTCACTTACCCAGAGAGTTCCACTATTGTTTAACCAACTACTGGACCTTTCAAGGCAGGAACCGATTTATTCAAAACGTATCATAGATTATGCACTTAGTTTGCTAGTTATGGAATTATCGCAGGAATTTATTGAGAAAAAATATATTAAGAAAAATGATATACCATCAAACCTTGATTACATCATGGAATGGATCAAAGCCAATTATGATAAGGAAATTACAGTTAAGGAAATTGCAGACGAAATGGGATACAATCAAAATTATTTATCGTCTCTGTTTAAGAAGAGTACAGGAGTTAGCTTAGTGCAGTACATTAATATGACAAGAATCAATATTGCCAAATCGATGATTACGAATCGAGATGTATCAATCAAAGAAGTAGCATATTCCTGCGGATTTATTAATGAAAAGTACTTTATGAAAGTTTTTAAGAAAGTAGAAGGAATGACACCATCGCAATACAAAAAGGCATTTAGCAAGAAAAGATTAACGAGAGACAGGAGCAAAATGTCGTCCATTTAGGTTTTGTTTTGAAAAAGAAGGAAAGCGGTGGTTCTGTACTAATCTAGTATTGTATTTTCCATGGCTTTCCACTATGATAAATTCATTGAGTAATTAGAGGTTTATTTTAAGAGGAGGATAAAGCATGGAGAATACAAAGGTTACCATTCGTTTTGCCAGTCCTAGTGATGCGCCGGCATTGCTTGAAATCTATCGACCATATGTGTTAGAAACGGCAATCACGTTTGAATATGATGTGCCATCGGTAGAAGAATTTACAGAGCGAATAAGAAATACACAGAAGAGATATCCTTATCTGGTAGCACAGTGTGGAGATGAAATTGTAGGATATGCATATGTAAGCAGTTTTGTTGGCAGAGCAGCGTATGATTGGTCTGTAGAAACCTCAATTTATGTAGAACAGAATAGAAGAAAATTGGGAATCGGGAAAAAGCTATATGATGCCTTAGAATGCATTCTTAAGGAAATGCACATTTGCAATTTAAATGCTTGTATTGGATATCCAGAGATAGAGGATGAGTATCTGACGAAAAACAGTGTGTCTTTTCACCGTCATTTAGGCTATACGATGGTCGGAGAATTCCATAAATCTGGATACAAGTTTAACCGTTGGTACAATATGGTCTGGATGGAGAAAATGATTGGTGAGCATTTGGATCAACAGCCTTCGGTTGTTAATGTAAATGAACTTAAAGATCTTATAAAGACAAAATATGAGATATGTTAGAATAAAAATTATCCAAGGCTTGTAGGCTTTGTAGATAAGCGAAAAGAACCATGAAACATGCGGTGTTTCATGGTTCTTTTCGCTTATAAAGGATTAGTTTTATAGCCTTCTCCCCACTTTAAGCGGAACTTCTGCATAAACGAAGATATTGGAAGGGCGCTAGAAGAAGTAGTCTCAGCATATTTGCAAAATGAAAAATATGGAAAAAAATACTTGACAGGCTAGTGAACGCTAGCTATTATATAATTCATAAGGCTAGTAATCACTAGCCAACCATGAAAGGAAATGAGTGAATGAGCAAGTTTGATTTACAGGCGTATTTAACTAAGGGTATCAACAATATGGTGGATGGAATCTTACGCTCCACAATCAAAAATCCTCAGGCAAGCAAGTTCCTAATGCAGTTTGCCTTGGAAAGTAAACGAGCAGAGAAACGAAGAGAAGCAGAAGAGAAAAAGGGAAATCATATTCCAGCATTTTTGATTAGCAGTATTACTACAACATGTAATCTTCATTGTAAAGGATGTTATGCCAGAGCAAACCATAGTTGTTTTGATAGTACGAATATCGGCGGCCCATCCATGCTTTCTGCAAACCAATGGGAAGATATCTTTTCTCAGGCAGCAGACCTTGGAATTTGTTTTTCCTTGCTAATCGGAGGAGAACCATTTGTCAGAAAAGAGGTGTTACTTGCAGCGGCAAAAGAAAAACGTATGCTGTTTCCTATTTTCACGAATGGTACCATGATAAATGATGCGTATCTTGACCTGTTAAAGAAGAATCGCAATCTTGTGCCAGTACTCAGTATTGAAGGAAAAGAAGAAACTACCGATGCCAGACGGGGGAAAGGAATCTATAACAAGTTAAAGGAAACCATGCGTGCACTTGATAAAGAGAAAATCATGTACGGCGCCTCAATTACTGTACATAAAAACAATCTGGAAGAAGTGCTTTCGGATGAATTCATAAAGGAACTTTCAGAGTCAGGATGCAAGGCTGTCATTTATGTGGAATATATACCGACAACTGAGGAAACAAGAAATATAGTGCTTGGGGATACAGAAAGAGAACGGTTAGCAAATCGTCTTACGGCAATTAGAAAAGAAAGAGAAGATATGATTTTTGTATCCTTTCCTGGTGATGAAAAAAGTTCCGGTGGATGTCTGGCAGCAGGAAGAGGGTTCTTTCATATCAATGCATTTGGCGGCGTAGAACCTTGTCCATTTTCTCCATACTCAGATACCAGCCTGTTACAAGTGTCATTAAAAGAAGCATTAAAATCGCCATTCTTTCACAAATTAATGGAACAAGGAGCACTTTTACAAGAGCATATGACTGGCTGCGTGTTATTTGAGCAGGAAGAACAGGTAAAATCATTATTAAAGGAGGCTGTCGAATGATAGCAGAGATGAAAAAGAGTGCGGATAGCACGAAAAATACAAAAGAGAAGATTTTAGATGAGGCACTCACTCTTTTTGCAAAAAACGGATTTAAGGGAACTAGCGTAAAAAATATTGCAGATGCAGTTGGGATCAAGGATAGTTCTCTTTATAAGCATTATAAAAGCAAGCAGGAGATTTTAGATACCATCGTTTATAACATTAAGCTTAGAATGGAAAATTTGGCAGTAAGAATCGGACTTCCTACTGAGAAAGATATGAGGAAGGTTGCAGAATATTATGGAGAATTGACACTTCCGATGCTTGTAGAAATCGGACGAAAAACGTTTCTGTTTTATCTAGAGGATGAATATATTTCTCGCTTCTGGAGACTTGCCAATATGGAACAGTATCAGAATCCAGAGATTTATGAAATCTTTCATCAGATTTTTATGGAGGAGTCCATCGAATATCAAAGTGCATTATTTAAGGAGATGATCCGTCTTAACTTTTTTATTGATGTGGATTCCGATGTAATTGCCATGAGTTTCTATACACCAATCTTCTTTTTATTAAGTAAATACAATGGAAGGGAAGAGAAGAAAGATGAGGCACTGCAAATATTAGAAAAGCAGATTGCAGAATTTTATCGAATCTATCGAAAATAGACCCATACTATGAAGAGCCGAAAGAAAGTTCCATGATAACAAATGTATATGAAGATATGAATGAACGGAGATTTATAGAACGCTAAAAAAGCATTTCTGAGTCAACAGCCAGAAATGCTTTTTTATTTACGCGAGCAACGAGCCAAAGTCCTGCTAGCATGGCCTTGGCGACTGCCGCGATAACGAGAGAAACTCGCAGAGCGTGTTTCTTCTCGTT
>CAJMNR010000043.1 GCA_905214875.1 uncultured bacterium
GTTCCTTGACAAACACAAAAGACGCGAGAGTGTGTGGAACACACACTTTGTTCTATCAATAATGTGGAAATAGCCGGTCCCTGCGTAGGGCTTTTCCTTTTTTTATTGATTTAAGAGAAATGGTAATATTTCTACATGAGCCGTTATAAGTTATAAAGTGTGAAAGTATATGGAGGAATAGGTATGTATTGGATTCTGCTGATTACCGCATGCGTGTACATAGGCATTGTTTTTTGTACGAAAAAAAGAATTGGAATTACCTTAGTGGGAGCAGGCCTACTCTTGATTGTTGGAGCGATCACGAAGGAGTTTGATGTAGCAGAGGCGTTTGCTGGGTTCCCAAGTGAAATCATAGTACTGATTATCGTACTGACGCTGTTTACAAGTACATTTGAACGGATGGGATTTATTAATTATATTGGATATCAATTCCTTCGACTTACGAAAAAGAAAAAACTTTTGATTATGCTATTTATGCCACTTTTAGTTTGTGGCATATCTATGTTTATGAATAATCTTACAGTAGTATTGTTCTTTTCCACAATTTCTTTATTTATGATACTTGAATATGATTTACCTGTTATACCCCTCTTAGTTAGTATTATTATTGGATCCAATATTGGAGGTGCGGCACTTCCTTGGGCAGATACGCCGGCAGTGGTGATTACATTGTATTCCAGCTTTACATTATTAGATTTTTTGACAAAGGTTCTGGTTCCTTGTATGTTCTTTGCCATAGCATTAGCGATTTATACTGCATGGTGGTATAAACGACTGGCAGGAGAGAAACGCGATAGTCCATTTTCTAGCAAGCCCCGTGTAAAGTGGAAAGAGCTTCGAAAATTTTTAATCTTATTTGTCATTTATCTCATTTGTATTAGTATCGGGCCATTTATTAATATTTCAATTGCCTATATCTCGTTATTCTTTGGAGGAATCGTACTTTGCTTACTGAAAAAGGATGAGATGCTTATATTAAATGAGCTTCCTATTATGGATTCTATCGTATTTTTCATTACACTGTTTTTAATGGGAAGTGTATTGCAATATAGTGGGATTTTATCGAAGGCATCGGAATTTATCATTGGCTTATCTGGAAATAATGTGTATTTTATTACGATTGCAGTACTTGTCATTGCATTTTTGACCTCGACCTTGCTTTCGGCTGGACCGGCAGCTGCTACGTTGCTTCCAATCTGTAAGGCATTAGAAGTAATGGTGCCATTTAAATTAATCTATGCTGCTTTAGCCTTTGGAATCTTATGTGGAAGTAGCATGCTTCCATGGTCGGCAACCGGAGGGCCTATTATGCTTAGCCAAACAAGGGAGTTTTTAGAGAAACATTTAAAAGGACCTCGTGCGAGACATCTGCATTTTGCTGCCGAAAAGACAGAGGAAATCAAAAAAATATTTAGTCTAAAGGAGTATTTGATATTTTCCGTTCCTTTTGCTGTTGGCATGTTAGTGTTAAGTGGTGTCTATTTAGCAGTCTATATCTTTGTATTAAAGTAAGGGAATCGGAGTGTTTACATGGGAGTAGTGTACGCACTCCATTTCCTTTTAAAAGCTTGGTTTTAGTTCGCGGCACTGCCCTCTTGTTTCGATACCTCCAAAGCCACTTACTTTTGTTGGTGCATTTGCTATGATGTAATCCATAGTTAATGTGGTTTGTACAGAGGTGGAGGCAATTGTGCAGGCAATGGAAACTGGCTCAAGGACATTGATCAGGCTTCGATTGGGAGAGCTTGCAAAGTTGGCACCTGCTTTGATTAGAGCCTCGTAATGGGAGTAACAGCCGCCTGCTATAATTACCAGGTCATCGTAATTTCGGTTATATGTTCTTGCAATTTTTATGGATTCCGCAAAGTATTTAGAGTTTAAATAGCTGTTCATATCGCTTGGAACATAGGGAGTTTTTTGCATGGAGTCATGTCCGGTAATCACTAGTATATTGGGATGATATTTATCTAATGTGCCTTGGATACACATGGCCTGTTTCTCTTCTTTCATAGTAATTCCAATTACGGGAACTTTTAGCCTTTTATATTCGGACAGGCATTTTTTTAAATAACGCTCATTTGCATCGATATGCAGTATCTTTACAAAGCAGGATTTGTTGGAGAGCAGGGTGCTCTCATATTCATGAACAGGAATGGGGATTGACGATAAGTCATTACGCCAATCCAATAGGTTGTGAAAGAAATCTTTTGTAGTTGCACTAATTAAAGTAGTTTCATCTGTAGTATCTTTAGGTGAGGTTACGTATTCTTTTTTAGTAGTACATAGTCTTAAATCTTCAAGGGGGGCATCTGCCAATAATCGATAATGCAGTCCAGATAAGAGGATGAGATGATCAGAAATTCCATCTACGACAAATTCGATATCATGATTGTAGGAGTTTCTTGTTACAATATCTCCGATTACCACTGTATTTCACGTCCATCTTTAGGTTCTATACTGTACTATATGATGAAATATGGTAAATGGACACCAAAGAAAATAAAATAAATCGAAAATTGAAAAAAATATGTCACATTATGCGAAATAACCACATAGTATAATTCTGTAAATACAAGATATTTACAAAACTAAGAATACCGGAGTGAGTATAGTATGAATAATCAGAGATGTAATTTTAGTAATAGACAGGGCTGTAATCTTATGAATAATCAAAGCTGTAATTCAAGAAATAATAAAGGCTGTTGCTCAAACAAGATTTTAAATGGTGGATTTGAGCAGGAAGTTTGTCCAGACAATACTATTCCATTTTGGAATACCGGTGGCGAAGTATTTTTAACAGATGTTCCATTTTTAGTTCATACAGGTTGTAATGCAGTGTTACTTCAAAATGATGCGACGTTAAGCCAGACAGTTTTCCGTGTTTGCCCTAACAGACAGTATCAATTTAGCTTCTTTGCTAAATTTGGTTCTATTAAAGAGTTAAAAGAAATGGAACGTAAGAATAGAAGATCGAGTAGCGATTCTAATAGCTGCAACAGTACGAATAGCAGGAATACTTTATGGTGCATGCAAGCTGATAATGATGCACAAGATAACGGGGATAATAACGACAATGACAATGGAAAAGACAAAGATAAGGATGATTCTAAGTCTAAAAAATTCGGAAGAAAGTCTCAAAGAGGAAAAGACTTTGATGATTTCGTTGATGACTTTGGTTTAAGGGCAACTGTTACTGCAATCACTAGAAATTCACAAATTGAAATAGCTGAGCTTAATATCCAACCAGGAAGCCTTAGTAAAGAATATACGCTCTATCAAGATGTTACATGCGTAACGCCTTGTGACGTAGTTGCACTTGTGATTAGGTTTGAAGTAATGGACGGAGAAATGTTGGAACATGTACCAGAGCACTTTGTAGTAGCAATCGATGACGTAGCATTACGCAGATGCTAAGAGAAATCTTTGAAATCAGCTAAAAATTGTTGCCGAGAATTTGGTGAGTCATGTTGTGTGCAATAAGAGGTTTCTTACTTGCAAAAACGTCACTAGAAACATGTAAACATGTACTTGGCTAGTTGGTTTTGGGAAAAAATGCAGGCCCTACTGTAACTGATGACAGTTGCAGTAGGGGTTTTATATGAAATAGTTGTGAGAATATTAAAAAAAGGGGAATAAGACACGCACGATACCAATTCAAGACACATAGATTAGATATTGAATTGTTTTACAAGGAGTAATTATGCAAAGATATTAGTGTCCTCTCTAGAGTTACATCTGTTTTTTGGGAGAATCATGAAAGAACATGCTCTGTTTTTGGAAGTTGGATATACAGAAGCAAATTGCGACTTTAAAAAAGAGGCAAAGGCATTTAAAAAGGCGTTCGAAAAGTTATTGCATGATGCCATCATGTGTAGCAATGGTATCATTACGCAGGATATTTTTAATGCTGGTGAAGTAATTACAGAGTATACGTTATGTTCTGAGAAAGCAACTTGTAAGCTTACAGGGACAACAATAGATACGGATTTAACCAATATGGAAATGAAACTGTGGAAGGCATGTAGGGAATATAGCAATACACCTGGATGTGGATTAGAAAACGAGGTGAAAAAGCTAAATCAGCGTTGTCTGCAATTATTGGATAGCTTTATCGAATTTAAGCAGGCGACATTAAAGAATGTACTTAAGTGTCGTATGTTTACCATGAATTATCCATTATTGTTAGAACATATTATTCGGGAAGCAAAATTGTATGAACAGTATATTAAGAATCTAGAAAAGAGAGGAAACTGCCAAGAGGAAGACATGAGGTGTGTCGAATTGTTTTGGAATCAAATAATGATGGAACATGCGCTGTTTATTCGTGGATTGTTAGACCCAACGGAGACGGACTTGATAGCAGCTGCAGATCAGTTCGCAGGAGATTATGCAACATTGTTACAGCAGGCTAGAAATATGACGCAGCAGACAATGGAGGATATTACAGATGAGACGTTGAAAGCTACGATCAAGTATCGTGATTTTAAGATTGCAGGAACAAAAGGGATTAATGAATGTGGAATTAAAAGTTTGATTCTTCCACTGTTAGCAGATCATGTGTTAAGGGAAGCAAATCATTATATCCGTATCTTGAATCGTAAATAAAGTAGTAGCTTTGGTTAGTCCTAGACAAGGAAACAGATAGAAGTAAACGGTCCTTGTTTAGGACTTTACTTATTTTGTAAGAAAGCTTAAGATTTGTTAAGAAATTATTTTGAGAATGTTTCTTGCGCTTTGAAACGAATTCAAGTAAGATGGTAAAAAGATAGATATTGTCAAAATGAAGGGAAAAAACAAATGATAGAAGTAAAAAATCTCACCAAGTCCTATCGACCACGAAAGGGCGAACCGGTACAGGCACTAAAAGGTATTAACCTGCAGTTCGAAGAAAAGGGCTTAGTTTTTATCTTGGGTAAATCAGGTAGCGGTAAATCTACATTACTGAATATGCTTGGCGGATTAGACCAGTTTGACGGCGGCGAAATCATTATCAAAGGAAAGTCTTCGAAGCAGTTTGCGCAGGCAGATTTTGACTCCTACCGTAATACGTTTATAGGGTTTATTTTTCAGGAATATAATATTTTAAATGACTTTACTGTTGGAGCAAATATTGCCCTTGCCATGGAACTGCAAGGAAAGAAGCCGACCAATGAAATGCTCCAGAGAATCTTGAGGGAAGTAGACCTTGAAGGATTTGCTGACCGTAAGCCAAATGAATTATCTGGCGGACAGAAACAGCGTGTTGCAATTGCAAGAGCATTAATTAAGAGTCCAGAAATCATCATGGCAGATGAACCAACTGGAGCATTAGATTCTAACACTGGAAAACAAGTTTTTGATACATTGAAACGTCTATCTAAGGACAAGCTTGTTATTGTCGTTTCACATGATAGAGAGTTTGCAGAACAATATGGCGATCGTGTTATTGAGATGAAGGATGGCCAGGTAATCAGTGATATTAAGAAATATACGGCAAAGACTTCGAATGTAAGCGAAGGAATGCAAATCATTGATGAAAAGATTATTCATATAAAATCCGGTTATGAACTAACAGAACAAGATCTTACAATGATTAACGAGTATTTAAGAAAGAATCGAGAAAATGATTCTTTTATTTCCTTAGATAATCGAACAAACGATAAGATTAAGCAGGCTGCACAGATTGATGAAAATGGAAATCAGCAGGCGTTTGAAGATACTTCGAAGGAAAACCTTGAGATTAAGCAATATGACAGTTCTCAATTGCAGCTAATCAGATCTAAGCTTCCATTTAAGAGTTCATTAAAGATGGCAGCAGGAAGTTTAAAGAAGAAACCATTTCGACTTGCCATGACCATATTATTGTCAACGGTATCCTTTTCCTTATTTGGACTTGTAAATACAATGTCCTCTTATGACAGGGTAAATTCAGGAGCAGATTCAATTATTGATTCCAATGTTGACTATATGGCATTTACGAAAGAAAAAGAAGTAAAGCAATATGACTGGTCTTATTATACAAGCCAGAAGTTATCCGATGAAGATGTAAATACAATTCAAGAAAAATTTGATGGTGAGTCATTCACAAAAGTAATCACTGCGAATGGAAGTGAAATTCAGTTTGGTTCAGCCATTGCAGAATCTTCGAAACTAGAACCATACAATGGGTTTGCGTATTATCCATCCTCATTTTCAGGAATTGCACAGATTACAGAGGAACAGATTCAGAACATGGGATATACACTTACAGGAGCACTTCCAAAGAGTGATACGGATATCGTGATTACCAATGTAATAGCAGAATCTTTTGTTCAAGGTGGATATTTAGATCCTTTGGAAAATAACAAGAAGGTTAAGATTACTAAGGCAGAAGAAATGGTAGGCAAGAAGCTTCGTCTTTCTGTTAATTCGGACAAGCTTTATACCATTACAGGTGTCATCGATACGAAATTTGATGGTTCCAGATATGAAATGTTTACAAGGGAACAAGATCCTTCTGCAAGTGGAATGAATGAATATATGTTACAAAGTGAATTCATGGAGGTTCGCGCCAACAGTTTCCACAACTTAGTGTATGTGGCAGAAGGTTTCTATCAAGAAATACTTGCAAATAACATTGGAGTGGATGCGTATGGAGCAACTTATGATGTTATGCTTAATGGCGATGAAGACATGTATTTCCAAATGGACAAAGTTGCAGAAATTACAGAATTATCAGCAGATAAGATGAAAGATGTAGTGTTCTTAGATTCCAATAAGTCCACATTGAATCAAGGTGAAATTATTATTTCAAGTGCAATGCTTGAGCAAAATTCGAAACTATATGCAATGGTTTCGGATTCCAATTCAAAAGAGGAATTGAAGAAGGCAATCATTGAAAATAAAGATAAAATTAAAGACATCAAGTTATCATTAGATTGTGCAGATGCCAATGATGATTGGAATGTTACAAGTACTAAAGTGACGATAGCAGGTATCTATGTGGATTCAGACAATGCAGATGCTCTCATTGGTTTTATGCCAGAGGGATTCTTAAAAGAGCATAACATTGACAATTCGGGAAAATACAATTCCATCATCGGAAAGATGCCAACAGATCGAGCTGACATTCTAGATGTTGTATCATATTCTTTTGATAACGGCATCGAAGGAATCAAGTATTCGTTAAGCAATTGTACAAGCGACCTTCTTGAAACAGTAAACAGCATGATTGAAGAGGTTAGAACAATCCTATTAGTAGTTGGTATCGGATTTGCAGTATTTGCAGGACTGATGTTAATGAACTTCATCTCCATCAGTATTTCTTATAGAAAACGAGAAATCGGTATCTTAAGAGCGGTAGGTGCTAGAGGACGTGATGTATTCGTAATCTTCTTTAAGGAAAGTGCAATCATTGCATTAATCAACTGGGTATTCGCAGTAGTTGCTGCCGCAGCTGCAGTTGGGTTCACTAATTCTATATTCCGTACAAATTATAATTTCGTCGTTACGATCTTCCATTTTGGAATCCTTCAAGTTATCTTAATGTTAGGATTAAGCTTATTTGTTGCATTTACGGCAAGTTTCATTCCGGTTTATAGAGTGTCTAAGAAGAAACCAATTGAAGTTATTCGTAAAAATTAGTCGAATTCTTTACAATACAAATTGGTAATGTTAAAATAAACAATTAGAAAAGTTTAATACACATCGCACTGAACACAGTAGAGTCTTTCTGAGTTCAGTGCGTTTATTTATGCAGATAAGACACTTTATTCCGAGGAAAATAGGAGGAACATATGAGTACGGAACATGATTTTACGCAAGGAAATATACTTAAGAAGTTAATAATGTTTATGGTGCCCGTATTTGGTGCGCTTGTGTTACAGGCAATGTATGGCGCAGTGGATCTGATGATCGTCGGATGGTTTGGGACAACAGAAGGAATCTCGGCAGTATCAACAGGAAGCAATCTTGTTAATCTTGTTGTCTTTACTGTAACAGGCCTTTCTATGGGGATTACAGTTTTAATCAGCCGTTATATTGGAGAGGGCAAAACAAAACAAATTGGTAAGGTAATTGGCGGTGTTATTTGCTTTTTCGCCATATTGGCAGCAGTGCTTACTGTACTTTTACTTATGGCTGCCCCTTGGCTTTCTGTTGCTATGCAGGCACCTGAGGAAGCTGTAGAACTTACTACTCTTTATGTAAGAATTTGTGGTGGCGGAATTATATTCGTTATCGCTTATAACGTAATAAGCAGTATTTTTAGAGGATTAGGTAATTCAAAGCTTCCATTAATCTTTGTTGCAATTGCTTGTGTTGTAAATATCTTTGGAGATTTACTCTTTGTTGCTGTATTTAAAATGAATGTTGCAGGGGCAGCATTGGCAACGATTTTGGCACAGGCAGTCAGCGTTATCTTATCCATCTTTATTATTAAGAGACAACGCTTGCCTTTTTCCTTTACAAGAGAGGATATTGGTTTTTCTGTAGAGGTAAAACGTTTTCTAAAGCTTGGACTTCCAATTGCATTACAGGAGATGTTAACGAATATGTCATTCCTTGTACTATGTGCTTTGATTAACCGTTTAGGATTAGAGGCATCCTCAGGATACGGAGTGGCTCAGAAAATTGTAACATTTGTTATGTTAGTACCATCGTCATTGATGCAATCCATGTCATCGGTAGTTGGACAAAATATTGGTGCAGGAAAAGTAAAACGTGCAAAAGCAGCCATGGTATCTGGAATGGGCGTAGGTGCAGGTGTTGGTATCTTTATCGCATCCTTTGTATTCTTTAAAGGAGATATACTGGCTACGATATTTACCAGTGATGCAGCGGTTATTGGAAGAGCCGCAGAATATTTAAGAGGATTTGCATTCGAGGCAATTGCTACTAGCTTCTTGTTTAGTTATATGGGATATTTTAATGGAAATGGATGGACGCTGTTTGTTATGGCCCAAGGGCTTGCACAGACATTCCTTGTCAGAATTCCGATGTCTTATATCATGAGTATTCAAGAGAACGCCTCTCTTACGATGATTGGTCTTGCTGCACCAACTGCTACTTTATTCGGTATTTGTCTATGTAGCATCTATTATGTGATGATGAATAAAAAGAAGCAATTTGTATAAAAAATAATTATTTCTTGTAATCATAATAAAAAGAATCTTTCTTAGTTACACTTCTAAGGAAGATTCTTTTTTTACGCGAACAATGAGCCAAAGTGGAGGCTTGCATTACCTTGGCGACTGTCGCGATAGCCAGAGAAACGCGCAGAGCGAGTTTCTCTGGTTTACGCGAACAACGAGCCAAAGTGAGGCTTGCATTATCTTGTGGAACAAAAAGCGCTCTGCTAAGAATATGATGAAAGGAAGTTAAGGAATATGAGAATATCAGATTGTGTTTTGTATGTAGGAGTTGATGATAAAGAGATTGATTTATTTGAAGGTCAATATGCTGTACCAAATGGAGTTTCTTATAATTCGTATATCATAATGGATGACAAGATTGCAATTATGGATACGGTAGATAAGAGAAAGTCTAAGGAATGGATTGCGAATGTGGAAGAGGCATTGCAAGGAAAAGAACCGGATTACTTGGTGATTTCTCATATGGAACCAGATCATTCTGGCTCCATTCAAATGTTAGCAGAAAAATATCCTAAGATGAAATTGGTTGGAAATGCAAAGACATTTCGAATGGTGGAGCAGTTCTTTACGTTAGATAGCAAAGACCGCTCCGTAGTTGTAAAGGAAGCAGAGGAACTTTCGTTGGGAGAGCATACATTAGTATTTTATATGGCTCCGATGGTACATTGGCCAGAAGTCATGGTTTCGTATGAGAAAAAGGAGAAGATTTTATTTTCAGCAGATGGATTTGGAAAGTTTGGTGCATTGGATGTGGATGAGCCTTGGAATGATGAAGCACGCCGATACTATATCAATATCGTTGGGAAATATGGCTCTTTTGTTCAGGCATTACTTGGAAAGGCAGCAATGCTAGACATTGAGAAGATTTGTCCGCTTCATGGCCCAGTGCTAGAGAAAGATTTAGGTCACTATATTGGACTGTACGATACGTGGAGCAGCTACCGCCCAGAAGAGAAAGGTGTTGTGATCGCCTATGCAACGGTGTATCACAATACTGAGAAGGCAGCAATGCTTATAAGGGATAAGCTAAAAGAGGCAGGAGAACAAAATGTCTTGCTTTTTGACCTTGCAAGAAGTGACATGTCAAAGGTCATTGCACATGCATTTCAGTATGATAGGATGATTATTGGGGCACCAACATATGATGGCGGAATATTCCCTATTATGGATGATTTCCTTCATCATCTAAAGGCGAAGGCATATCAAAAGAGAAGAGTAGGCATTATTGAAAATGCTTCGTGGGCAGCCATTGCTGGAAAACTTATGAGAAAGCATTTAGAAGAAATGAAGGAAATTGAAATCATAGAGCCAGTGGTAACCGTTACTTCCGCAGTAAAGAAAGAAACGGAGCAGTGCATTGACGAGTTAGTGAAAAACTGCATGAAATCCTGATCACTCGGAGCTTGTTTACTATGTAGACAAGCTTAAAAATGTGGTATGATAATAAAAAAAGAGGAGGGTAAAAAATGGGATGTTTGGGGAACCTTTTGTGGTTTTTGTTTGGAGGGTTTGCGCTTGGAGTCAGCTGGCTTGTTGCCGGAATCATATGGTGCATTACAATTGTAGGAATACCAGTTGGAATGCAGTGCTTTAAGATTGCAGGACTTGTATTTTTTCCCTTTGGAAAAGAAGTAAAGTATGGCGGTGGAGTTGGCTCATTATTACTCAATATTTTGTGGATCATTTTTTCGGGAATTCCACTTGCTATTGAGGCTTTGGCAATTGGAGCAATCCTTTGTATTACAGTTATCGGAATTCCATTTGGGCTGCAGTGCTTTAAGATTGCCAAATTAGCGTTGATGCCATTTGGAAGTAGCGTAGAATAAGTTTGTCTACGTGTAACATATGTTACAGAATTTTCTCTTGGAGTTCGTTATGATAAGAGCATAACATAGATAAAAATGAAACGACGAGGAGACAGACAATGAGTGCATTTTTAGGACCAATACATTATTGGCTTTATCATAAAATTCTAGTTCAGGAACGTCTTGTTGAAATGCTGTTAAAGCTAAATGAGATGGAAGGCTATACAAAGGAACTCGAAGAGGAAACAAATCTACAGTGTGGTGTGATAGAAAAAAGACCGTTAGAAGAGATGATCGATACAGACAACATTCACGCATGGTTGCAGGAGAAGGTGGCAATCGTAGAAAAACGATTAAGCTTCGTTGTAACCAATATGGTAAAAGACAATGCAGACCGCATGAAGGAAATCCTTGATATCGCATATGAGTTAGGAGAAGAACTCTATGGTCAAGTACCAGAAGAAGCCGGGGAATCTGCAGAAAAGATGTTTAAGCAAATCAATGATTTAGTATTAGATGGCATGCCATGTGACCGAATCAATGAAGTTTTAGATTCTACAGACGACGAAGTGGTATTTCGTCAGACAAGATGCATCCATGAGATGTATTGGGTGGAATTTGGCGGTTTAGTTATGAACTATTATGATATCCGACGTAAGCTGTTAGAAGGTTTGCTTGTTAATTCGGCATTTGAATATATGGTGGATGAAGACGGAAATTACCACATCAGGAGGAAATAGGCATGTATGGAGTAGAGATTTTAGTAAATGAACATGAGAACATTAAGAAGATGGCAAAGGTTATGAGAGCAGCTTGCCTTAAAGTGATGAATGGTGGAGAGCTAATTGTCAGTGATTTTGATGCAATGGTGGATTTTGTGCGAAACTATGCAGACAAGCATCATCACAAAAAAGAGGAAGATATCTTATTTGATTATATGAAGAAAGAGTTAGGGAAGGTTGCACACACTCTTATTACGAATGGAATGTTAGTGGAGCATGATTTAGGAAGACTTCATATGAGGGAATTAGACGAAGCGTTAAGACGTTATGAAGTGGACCATAGCGATGAGGCAAAATTGGATATCATCGTCAATGCCACAGCGTATACGTACTTGATCAAACGTCATATCGATAAAGAGAACGAAGTAGTTTTTACATTTGGAGAAAAGAATCTAGCAGAGGACAGTCGTAACTTTGTGGATAAAAAGACAAAAGAGATGGAAGAAGAAGCGAAAAAAGCAGGTGTACAAGAGAAGTATTTATCAATACTTGCACAGTTAGAAAAAAAATATATGTAGTTTAAATATAAAGGGTATGGTATCTGAAGAATGGATGCCATACCCTTTCTCTTTTGCAAAAAGACATATGTACTCTTCAGGGGAAAAAGAAAAGCTGCGGAACAACGATCGTATTCTGCGACAGTCCACACTAAATAAAACCAATGGTTTACAATCTACCAAAAAATGCTATAATTTTATATGTATAGTTAAAAAATTACATAAAAAACGATGGAGGGGAGAATTATATGGAATGGTCAATTCGTAGTTTGTTGAATCCTGTAATTACAAGATGCCTAATTTATGGAGTAAATCCAATTGACATGGAGTATGTGCTGAAGCAGGTGGAGAAGAAACCTCTCGTCAATTCAAGAGCATTAGAGATGACTTGGAGAGAAGAATGGGAAAAGAAAGCCCGTCGCTTTAGTGACTTTGGGAAAGAGGCAAAAAAAGAGGAAAATTTAAAATCAGCGTATGAGTATTTTACGATGGCGGCTAGATGTTACTATGCCTGCTATCTGATTAATTCAGAGCAAATTGCAATCAAACGGGAAGTGTATAAAAAGTTGGAGAGCTATTATCTGGAAGCTTTAAAATGCTCAAAGGAAGAATTTGAGAAGGTTGTTATTAAAGTTTCAGAGAAAAAGGGAATGCCAGCATATCTTCATTTTCCAGATGCTAAAGAATATAAAGCGCCATATCCTTGTGTAACGATCTTTGCGGGAATGGGAAGTTGCAAGGAAGAATTAGAGACAATGGCAAGACCGTTAGTAGAACGTGGTATTGCTGTACTTACATTAGATATGCCTGGAACAGGAGCCGCATTATTTGATTATGACTTTAAGCTGAATGGACCAAATCTAGAAGCAGCATTTGAGAGAATCGAGAATATGCTTACAAAACATGAAAAGATTGATGAAACAAGACTTGGTACATATGGATTATGCATGGGAGGCGGCTATGCTTATCGCTTTGGTGCAAAATACAAATCTGTAAAAGCAGTAGCGAATCTATTCCCACTCTTTATTACGATGCTTGAAGATAAAGCGATTCCACGTTGGATGAAAGATGGCGTATGGGCAAGCTATCAAGTACAGGATGATGAGACAGGAAGCTTTATGGATGGAATGAATGTGCTTACTCAAGGAACGTTAGAAGCAGATTATTTCATTTGCCATAGCAGTTATGATAATTGGATGCCACTTGATAAGACGAAGGTCATTATTGATAAGACAGAGGGAAAGACAGAAGTGATTAAGATCGATGAGGAACCAGCGTATGCAACGAAAGAATCAGTAATGCATGCAATGCCAGTAGGTGAGCAGATGCATTGGATAAAACTTAAGATAGCTGATTGGTTTAAGAGGGAGTTATAAAAATGATAGAGAAGGACTTTTATAAGGGAATCGAGCGATGCGCTGCAGAGAATCCAAAACAAGTGCTTTTGACTATTGAGGATGACAGCGTAACCTATGAAGAGTTTATTGTACATACGAAGCAGCTTGCGACGAGCTTATATCAACATGGAGTAAGGGAAAATACAAAAGTTGGACTGCTATTATGTAACAGCATAAAGTGGTATGAGTTATTTTTTGCGGCAGTCTATCTGGGAGCACAGCCTGTTCCGATAGATCCGCAGAGTGGAATTATCGAGCTTACTCATTTGTTAGAGTATACAAAACCAAAGGTTCTTTTTCTTGTGAAACAGTATCGAAACAATCCAATCTTGAATGTCGTAGGAAGTCTTAAGGACTCTATTAAAGAGGAGACTCTCTTTGTACAGATTGATTGTTTGGAGGGAGAAAAAGAATCTTTTGTTATTTCGATGGAAGAGTTTTTGGCGTGCGAACCGTTGCCAATCGAGAAGTATTATGCCGATGTAAAGGAAGGACGTGTCATGAGTCTTGCCTGTACGTCCGGCAGCACTGGCAATCCGAAGATACTTACTGTTCCTTACGAAGGATTTTATGAAGCTATTTATGATATGGGACAGTATTTAAAGTTTACCAATAAGGATGTCATGATGATTGGCATGCCATTATATCATCAAGGTGGATTCGGAATGGGACTACAGATGGTGGTAAATGGAGGACATGTTATTTATCAGCCAAAATTTGAACCGACGAAGTTCTTAGAAACAGTGCAAAGAGAAAAGGTAACTGTCATTCAGCTTACATCGACATTAGCCAAAATCCTGCTGTCTCATCCGCAATTTGAGGAGTATGATTTATCCAGTGTAAGAATCTGCTACTTTGCAGGAGAAGTATTGCCAGCAGAGATTGCAAAACAGTTTGTAGAGCAGCTTGGCATCCGTGTTGTCAATATTATCGGGTCTTCTGAGACGGCAACGATGGTTGTCTGGGATTCGGACTATGACTATGATGTGGACCCAAGCGATTTTAGGGACCTTCCATTTACAAAGGCGGAATTGGTAGATGAGAATGGTCATGAGGCGTTAGTCGGAGAGTTAAAAATCTATACGACAGCCATTATATATAACTATTTTAAGAATGAGGAAGCTACAAGAAAAACTGTCGTTGTGGAAGATGGGGTTCGCAAGTTTTTGACTGGGGATTTGGCAAAACGCCTTCCAGATGGAAGAATCCGTTTCCTTGGCAGGAGCAAACGAATCATCAAACGTGGGGCAAACCTTGTTCATGCAGAGGAAGTGGAAGCTGCATTGTTAATGCATCCGAGAATACAGGCAGTTGCAATTGTTGCCAAGAATCATCCGGTGATTGGAGAGCAAATCCTTGCGTATATTCAGACAACGGATGGAGAAAAGATAACACGCAGTGAAATTGCTAAATATTTTTATGGAAGGCTATCTGCGTACAAACTTCCGGATTTGGTAATTACGACAGAGGAAGTACCTCATGACATTGGAAAGGTACAGTTTAAATACATAACGAAATAATAGGTGAGCACGAAAGGATGAGAAAAAATGAACAATTTGGATTGGAAAGAGTTTGCTAAGAACATTGCAGATTATGTTGGCATGGAAGAGGAAGAAATCAAAAAGGATACAGATCTTTATTCCGATTTGCTAATCGATTCCTTAGGGTTATTCAGTATGGGAATCTACTTAAATGATATCTATCATTTGGAAGTTCCATTATCAAGTGTTGCAGTAATCAGCAAAGTTGGTGAATTGTTTGACTTGCTCAATGAAGAGGGAGTTGGTGCAAGTGCCTAAGATGAAGTTGTATTTTGTGCCACATGCAGGAGGGTCCGCAATGGGGTATTTGACCATGAAGCGCTTTATTGATCCTGAGAACGTAGAAGTAGTGCCGTTGGAACTTGCAGGACGTGGAACACGCATCAAAGAGCCTTGCTACAAGTCAGTAGAAGAAGATGCAAAGGACTTGTATGAACGCATCAAAGAAGATATAGAAGACACAGACTATGCCATTTTTGGACATAGCCTTGGTACGGTTATTACATACGAACTTACAAAATTGATTGAACAGAATAAGAAGCCGATTCCGAAGTGTTTGTTCCTTTCAGGAAGAGGAGGCCCTGGTTATGATATGGGAATGCCTTCCGTGGCAGACTTGCCAGAAGAGGAGTTTGCCTCTTATTTTATAAAGAATCAGGGGATTCCAGAGGAAATGCAGCATAGTAAGGAACTAATGAGGCTACTTCTTCCTGTACTACGAACGGATGTGAAAAAGGCAGAACAATATGAGGAAAAGCAGGTCGAAAAGATCACTTCGGATATTGTGGCTGTTTATGGAGTAGAGGATAATCTTTGCAATCGGGAAGGTATGAGAGCATGGGGAGAACTTTCAAATGGAACCTATAAGGAATATGCTTTTTCTGGCGGCCATTTTTATTTTACGAAACATCGACAAGAGCTCGGGGAATGTATTGCAAAGGTGCTAAAGACATATAGAGTAGGGGGAGACATATGATAAAAACATTTAATGAGATGTATAAGCAGTTCGTGATAGAAAATGATGAAGAGTATGACCTGTTGTATTTTAATGACACGGTAGTTACGAATTTTGATTTTATAAAAAGAGTAGACGAAATTGCGAAACATTTGATTCGTCTCGGAGTTCGTCAAGGAACCGGAGTAGGATATACGATGAATAATAACACGGACATTATTCCACTCTTTATTGCAATTGCCAAGCTTGGTGCATATGCGGTACCGCAATTTGCTGGAATTCCACCGATTGCACGTATGGACTTTTATAATAAATCCAAAGTAAGATTTGTAGTTACGAATGAGTCTATGGTTTCAGCGCTACAGACAGCTGGAGAAAAAATTGAATTTATTCCAGAATTCATTGTGGTTGAAAAGAGTCAGGCATATGAAAGTATCTTTGGACAACCAATGGAAGCAATCGATTTAAATGAGTATTCGATTACGGGAGAGGAAGGAGATCTTCCGCTAATGATTGCTTCTAGTTCAGGTACGACTGGAATACCAAAGATGGTTTGTATGACACAGACCAATGTGGGCTCTGAAATGATCGTCTCAAAGGACATGGTAGAAGAGGTAAGAAAATTATTGCCTAGCGAATGTAAACAAGACAGCAGCAGCCTTGCATTCCCATTTTCAACTTCTGTCATGCTTGTATTATGCGGTATGGTGTTCCAAAAGAGGACCATGGTATTTTCCGATGATATTACGCCGATGAATTTTCTTAAAGACATCGAACGAAGAAAATCTAAGGCAATTTCTTGTCCACCAGCTTATTTAGAATCCATCTTGTTATTAAAGGATAAAAATCCATATGATCTTTCCAGCGTAACGGAATTAGGCGGTGGTATGGACTTTTGCCCACCAGAGTGTATTAGAAGGTTAAAGATAATGTTTCCGAACCTTCGCGCATACTCCAATGGATATGGACTTGTGGAAACATGCAACGTTTATATGCATACAGCAGTTGATATCAGCGGTGATGAGATTAAGGACACTGCAAAAGTCAGACTTGCTAAGCATGCTGATAATGTGATCATGGTGAAGGACGAGCAAGGAAACGAAGTAGAAGTCGGAGAAGTTGGTGAATTATATGTCAAAGGTCCAAATGTCGTTAAGGGATATATGTCAGCGCCAGATACGATGATGGAAGCATTTCATGATGGATGGCTTAAGACTGGTGACATTGCGAAAAAAGAAAGCGACAGCTGTGTTACTTTGTTAGGAAGAAGAAAATATTTTATCAAACGTGGTGGAAAGACGATTTCTCCAATTGTTGTGCAGACAGAAATCAATAAGACACAAGGCGTAAAAGCCAGTGGTGTCGTAGGGGTACCACATCCACTATATGGAGAGATGATCTGGGCATTTGTCGTAAAAGAAGAAGGTAGTGATATCTCGTTAAAAGAAGTGAAAAAACAGTGCAGAGAGCAATTGCCATATTACATGATTCCGGATCAAGTAACGTTTATCGATGAAATCCCTAAAAATCCAGGAGTCGGTAAAGTGGACTTTGAGACACTTAGAAATATGGCCAAAGAATGCTTGGGAAAAAATACACAATAAGTAAATACCAACCATTTCCTGTATAATTATGATTAAAAATGTGATAAATTTTTAACAAGTTATAATTTTGGGAGGTATGTATGAAAAAGAAAATAGCAATGTTTCTTGTCGCTATAATGACATTAACATCTATTACTGGTTGTGCTTCTAAAAATGAAGGTACAACTGAGGCAACTGCAACACCTGCTGCAGTTGTGGAGAATAATTTGCAGGCAGATATCGTTGTAATTGGAGCTGGTGGAGCTGGTATGTCAGCAGCCATCCAAGCAAGACAAGACGGTGCTACAAATGTAGTTATAGTTGAGAAAATGGCACAAACTGGTGGTAACACTACTCGTGCAACAGGCGGTTTAAACGCTTCCGAAACAAAATACCAAGAAGCACAAGGAATTAAGGATTCTAACGAACTTTTCATTGAAGATACAATGAAGGGTGGAAAAGAATTAAATGATAAAGCATTAGTAACAACACTTGTTGAAAACTCCAAAGATGCTGTAGATTGGATTAATGATCTTGGCGGTGATTTAGCAGTGGTAGCCATGTTTGGTGGTGCAAGTGTAGAACGTATCCACAGACCAAGTGATACAAGTGCAGTTGGTCCAATGCTTGTGAAAACATTTAATGCACAATTAGAAAAATTAGAAATCCCAGTTTTATTAGAAACAACTGCAAAAGAAATTCTTGTTGATGACAAGGGTGCAGTAACTGGAGTTAAGATTTCTGACGCTGATGGTGAAAAGATAATCAGCTGTAAAGCGGTTGTTATGGCAACAGGTGGTTTCGGTGGAAACTTAGAAATGGTTGTTGAAAACAATGCAGACTTAGCTGGTTTTGGTTCTACGAACCACGCAGGTGCAACAGGTGACGGTATCGTTATGGCAACTGCTATCGGTGCTGCAACAGTAGATATGGAACAAATTCAAATCCATCCAACTGTAGATCCTGAAACTCAAACACTTTACACGGAAGGTGTTCGTGGTAACGGTGCAATCTTAATTAACCTTGAAGGTAAACGTTTCGTAAACGAAATGGATACTCGTGATGTTGTAAGTGCAGCTATTTTAAAACAAACAGATGCAATCTCTTATATGGTATTTGATCAAGAAGTTCGTGAAAGTCTTTCTGCAATCGAAAAATACGTAAGCTCAGGTCTTACTGTAGAAGCAGATACTATTGAAGAATTAGCAGAAAAAATCGGCGTTGACGCTAAATCATTAAAAGAAACAATGACAAACTATGCTAGCTATCAAGAATCTGGTACAGATAAAGAATTTGGTCGTGATGATATGCCACGTTCTTTAACAAAATCTAAGTTCTATGCAGCGAAATGTGCTCCAGCAATTCATCATACAATGGGTGGTTTAAAAATTAACACTTCCACTGAAGTATTAAACAGCGATGGCAATGCAATCCCTGGTTTATTCGCAGCTGGTGAAGTAACTGGTGGTGTACATGGTGCTAACCGTCTTGGTGGTAACGCAGTAGCTGATATCGTTGTTTTCGGACGTATTTCCGGTACTAATGCAGCGAAATTCGTAAAAGAAAACGGTGGGCACACTGCTCAAACGATTGAAGTGAAAAAAGTGGATGCTTCTGAAGAAGTAACGCCAGAAGTTCAAGGTAACTTTACAGATGGTACTTACACAGGTACTGGTAAAGGTAACAACGGTGACATTAAAGTTGAAGTTACTGTAAAAGATGGAAACATCACGAAAGTTAATGTAGTAGAACAACATGAAACAGAAGGACTTTATGATAGTGCTTTAGCAAAAGTTGTTCCAGCAATGATCCAAAAACAAACAACAGAAGTAGATGTCGTAACAGGTGCAACTAATTCTTCTAAAGGCCTTATGGCAGCTGTAGCAGATGCTGTAAAAGGTGCTACTAAATAATAAGTAGATATACAATAGGGGAGTGGTACGAAAACGTACGCTCTCCTTTTTTAATTGTTCGGAAATTTCTCTGTCGAGCTCTTTCCTAACAATTAAAAATGGCCCAAAAAGCGGGGCGTGTGATGCGCACTCACCTGAAAGGAAGATATCGCTACCAAGACCAGGTTCGGCGCGGGCAAAGTAATCTTAATATGATGAGGGATCTTTAAGATAGGGATAAGAGTTTGTTATTTGGAGGAATAGTTTAGTGAAATTCCTAAGTAATGAGAGATGAATTAGGTGGTCAGGTAGAAAAAATTCAACGTATAATTCATAATTTAAAGAAAACGTCCAAGAAATACCAGTTTAAAAAGGCGTGTTCTTATATTATCATGATAGAGTGAATTTTTTACTACAAGGAGAAAGATAAATGAAAAAAACACTTACAACATTACTTTTAAGCACAATGCTTGTAACATCTCTTACTGCATGTGGAGAAAAGAAAGAAGAAACAACTGCAACAGCTACACCAGCTGCTACAACTGCAACAACTGAAGCAGCAACAGCTAACGGTGAATTAAAAGACGGTACTTTCGAAGGAACTGGAAAAGGAAACAACGGAGATATTAAAGTATCTGTAACAGTAAAAGAAGGTAAAATCACAGAAGTTAAAGTTCTTGAACACAAAGAAACTGTAGGTATCTGTGAAAAAGCGATCGAAAACCTTCCAGCAGCAATTATTGAAAAACAAAGCGCTGAAGTTGATGCAATCGCAACTGCAACAATGACTTCTAACGGAATTAAAGAAGCAGTAACTAACGCATTAGCTTCTAAATAATAGAATTATTCTTGGATAAAAACTCCTCTTAAGGCGGATTGTTTGTAATGAACAGTTTTCCTTGAGAGGAGTTTTTATATTTTGATGAAAAGTACTGAAAAATGTAGAATAATGGCATTCCCCTTTTCCGTACTTATAGAACACTAGTTATTGGATATGAGGCACATTTTCGTAAAGCCATTTTGCTACCCCATCTTCGTTATTGGATGCAATAACAGCAGTGGCAATCTCTTTTAAAGAAGCTTCTGCATTGGCAACTGCATAGCATTCATCGGCAAGTTCAAACATAGGGTGGTCATTTACACCATCTCCAAATACTACGATACGTTTGCACCCGAGAAGTTCTTTTAGGTGCTTGATGGCATTTGCCTTTGTCGCCATTAACGGCATGATTTCCAGCCAGTAGTCTCCGCTATAAATGTCTTTGCCCAATGTGCAGTAGAATTGACCTTTGATTTGTTCGTAAATCGGCTCTAATTTTTCTTTTTCATCGATGCAGGAGAAGTGGAAGATGTCGCCGGTCTTTAGCTCTTCAAAGGAAGTAACCGGAGTTCTTCTGTCATCCCATCTTGTGCCTATAAAGTCTCTTGTATAGGAATTGATTTTATTA
Source organism: uncultured bacterium (assembly GCA_905214875.1). Taxonomy (GTDB): domain Bacteria; phylum Bacillota; class Clostridia; order Lachnospirales; family Lachnospiraceae; genus KM106-2. The sequence continues at coordinate 21,011 of CAJMNR010000043.1, forward strand.
TCTTCATAAGAATAGCGTTCTTTTCCATCTAAGAAAGAATATACGAGTGGCGCAATGTCAGCATCATTTAGAAGGTCTATAAGAGAAATAGCATCTTCTTTTTCAAAATACGTTTCTGCCAAATGTTCGCCAGTCACATTATCAATGATGAAGGAGCCATTATACACGATAATTGGTATTTCGGCTTTGATTCCTCCTGCCACGATCGTAGAAGTCTTTGAGGAACGGGCAGTGGCGTAGGAAAATTTCATTCCGTGGTTTACTAATTCATTAATGACGTTATTGGTATAGTCTGATGTTTTTTGCTCGCTGCGAAGTAACGTACCATCTAGGTCGGATACGTAAAGAGTCATTCGTGCAACCAATACAGGCGTAATCGCTGGATATGTAAGGTTGCTAGGAAGCGTATTAAATGTTTTTACACGAGCCATTTCGCTTTCAGGAATTGCGCCAAGTGTGTTGATCTTGGCCGTAAATACGACACCGCAGGCACCAGTGCCAGCTTCTCCGACTTCGCCTGTTCCAGCCCAGTAATCACAGAATGGCTCAATGATAAAATCAGTGGCTCCAGACTCTTCATACAGTTCACGTTTTGCAGCTTCTAAAGGAGTTTCTCCAGGTTCAATCTTGCCGCCTTGGGGTTCCCAGGTCGTGCGGTCTTTATGCTGACTTAATAAGAGTTTGTTGTTGTATTCTGATATAATTACGACATATTTATAGTGAAACTTTTCTAGTTCCCCTGGTTTAAAAGTTGTACATTTCATATTAGATAGAATCCTCTCTATTAGGTATAGTTTATAATGTAGAAATATGATAGCATCATATTTCTACACATCATATTTCTACATTATAATAGAAGTTTTGTAAAATGGGGAAGAAAAAAGAAGCTGTCACACGCATTTTATTATGGATGTGACAGCGCTATATTTTACGCTCGGATATCAAAGGAATAACGTTTGATCGGACTTGCAGCCACTTCCTGGTCTACAAGGTCTTTGATAATGTTTACTTCCTTTTGCTGTTCAAAGAACTCGCTTTTCACAAGGAAGCCTTTTTCAGCAAGTGCTCTTGTGAGGTCGTTACTGTGCTTTTGAAGAAGCTGTTTCGTTTCTTTATCCGAAACATAGAACTTGGAAGATACCGTTTTATGGGCTAGGGACAAATGGATATCTAATGGTCCTAAGTTGTCCATATCTAAGTGAAGCAGTACAGAGATATCCTTCGTACCGCTTTGAAGTTTCTTCTTATTTGTGTAGACATAAAGATCGCCATGAGTCACTTGTTCTTTTAGTCTGACAGGAAGCTGAATGTAGGTAAACAGCTTATTAAAGTCCTGCATAAAGTTTAAGTTCTGTTTTAATCCATCCATTTTTTCGCCTAAAGCAGGGTTATTAAGGTTATGTGAAGTGATTTCGGTCATTTTTCTTAAATCCTCCATCTTATCTACAAGAGAATTATAGAAGTCTGTTACGCTATTTGGATTCTCAGATAGTTTTTCTGGAGTCAGTGAGAAAATCTTCTCCATAGCGCCTGACATAAGCTTGGAGAAACTATTCTTACCAAATACGGCGCGGATGCTTTGTTCATATTCTGGCTGGATATAGGATGCAAGCAAAGAAGTAAAGTCTGACTGAGTCATTTCTCCATTTGCAATTAAGGCAGCGTCCTTAATGGATAATGGAAGTTGTTCCATCGCATCTAGCAGCTCTTTTCGTTCCCTTGTTGTAAGAATGCTTGCAAGTTCTTCGTTTTCGCTTTGGAAGTTATGGAATTGTTCCAAAATATCAAAGACTAACGGTGTCTTGAAATTAATAATTTCTTCTGGAGCATGCTCGCTTACAAAAGAGATGCTTTCTGTAATATGCTGTACGGTTTCACGTAAAGAAGCAGTACCCGATTTCAGGGAATCAATATAGTCGCTAGGAAGGTCTACGGAGGAAAAAAGCTTTAATAGTTGTTTGGTTTCACGTCCGCTTAAGGCAAGCATAACGTCATTTTCATTCTCTCCATGAATACTTGATAAGGTATCTTCCTGATGTTCGACTATTTCGTCAGATACTTCTTCGATTACTTCTTCCATAGGCGTTTCTTCTATAATAGGGGCAATGTCTTTTGGTTCGATTTCTAGAAACTCAAAGACAGAACTTGCTAGATTTAAGAAGTTTACGGAGCCTTCTTTGGAAGCTGCGAGTTTTATCAGGCTGTCTAGCTCAGTGCCAATCTGATCGATATGCTGCATGAGTCGATGGTCAAAATGTTTATATTCATCGAACTTAGCAAGGTAAGACTCGTCCAGATCGATTCCTTTCTTTATCAGATAGACAAGGGTGTCGATATCCGCATTAGGATATTGTTCTGATTTTATAAGAATTTGATTAATCATTTCTTTACTAATAGGAAGTTTATGATATAAAAGTTCCTTTACAATCTGATGGTTTACATCATTGATTGGAAGCTCGGCTTCTTCTAGTGCCTTTATAATAGTAGCGTCTTCTGCGCTTGTCGTTGTGTTTAATTTTTTTAATGTAATCTTTCCACCGTCATTTTCTAAGATTTTAAATGGAGCAACATCCCCGATGGAAACTTCATTGGTTCCTTCTAACTCTGCATTTACTGTCTGGCGGTTTGCTAGCTTGATAGTTACAAAACCAGGGCGAAGATCAGTAACAAGGCCGCGGATGATTTCATTTTTTTCAAGAGAAATAGGTTGGTTACTTGTATTGGCTTTTCGAATTAAAGCCCTTGCAGTTTGAAGATTCGTGTTTGCCTGTAGGCGTGCTTGTGATTTTTGAATAGATTCCATGTTATTTTTCTCCTTACTTTTGGTATGTAATCATCTATAAGTATTATCGACAGGAATGGAGTATTTGACAACAGCTCATAATTAAATTAAGTTTACATTAGTTTGTTCTTAAGAAACAAAGGGAAAAGAGACCAATATTAATAAAAAAAGGAAGAGTGAGCATACTTCTTAATAAAATAAATACTTGAAATAAAAAAACTTGCTATTATTAGTTGACAGTTATATAATAGCATATAAGAACAAAGGCGTTCTAGAGAATTAATCTCTAGGACGCTTTTTTTTATTCCAAAGTAAAGATTTGGAAAAAGTCTATGGAATAAGAATACGGACTAATAAATTTTTTAGCTGCCCTTTAGGCAGTAAGAATAATAAGAAAAGAGGCGGCAAAATGCAGAACTTTGCAGTAGAAGAAAGCAAAAGAAAAAGTGTTGGATTGTATGATCCAAGTTTTGAACATGACAACTGTGGTATTGGAGCAGTCGTTAATATTAAAGGTATTAAGACTCATGAGACAGTTGTTAGTGCATTAAAAATCGTTGAAAACCTTGAGCATCGAGCTGGTAAGGATGCAGAAGGAAAGACAGGAGACGGTGTAGGTATCTTACTTCAGATCTCCCACAAATTTTTTAAACAAGCGGTAAAACCATTAGGAATCGAACTTGGCGGAGAAAGAGAATACGGAGTCGGTATGTTTTTCTTCCCACAAGATGAATTATATAGAAACCAAGCAAAGAAAATGTTTGAGATCATCGTAGAAAAAGAAGGATTAGAGATTCTTGGATGGAGAGAAGTACCAACATATCCAGAAATTCTTGGTCAAAAAGCATTAGAATGCATGCCATGCATTATGCAATGTTTCATTAAGAAACCAAAAAACGTAAAGAAAGGATTAGATTTTGACCGCAAGCTTTATATTGCAAGAAGAATCTTTGAACAATCCAACGACAATACGTACGTTGTAAGTTTATCCAGCAGAACAATCGTTTATAAAGGTATGTTCCTTGTACATCAGTTACGTTCTTTCTTTAGTGATTTACAAAATGAAGCGTATGAATCTGCAATTGCAACAGTTCACTCTCGTTTCTCAACGAATACAAACCCAAGCTGGCAGAGAGCACATCCAAACCGTTTTATCGTACACAACGGGGAAATCAATACAATCCGCGGTAATGCAGATAAGATGCTTGCACGTGAAGAGACAATGGAATCCAAGTATTTAGAAGGCGAACTTCACAAAGTACTTCCAGTTGTCAATACAGAAGGTTCTGACTCTGCAATGCTTGATAATACATTAGAATTCTTAGTAATGAGTGGTATGCCACTTCCACTTGCTGTTATGATCACAATTCCAGAACCATGGGAAAACAATAAGAGCATCAGCAAGAGCAAAAAAGATTTCTATCAATATTATGCAACAATGATGGAGCCATGGGATGGTCCAGCATCTATCCTTTTCAGTGATGGTGATATTATGGGTGCCGTACTTGATCGTAATGGATTACGTCCATCCAGATATTACATTACGACAGATGATCAGTTAATCCTTTCTTCCGAAGTCGGCGTACTTGATATACCGGCAGATAAAATCGTGAAAAAAGACCGTTTAAGACCAGGTAAGATGTTACTTGTAGATACGATCAAAGGCAGAGTAATTGATGACGATGAATTAAAAGAAGAATATGCAAGCAAACAGCCATATGGTGAATGGTTAGATTCTAACTTAGTAAAACTAGAAGACTTAAAGATTCCAAACAAAAGAGTCAAAGAGTATTCTAAAGAAGAAAGAGCAAGACTTCAAAAAGCATTTGGCTATAGTTATGAAGATGTAAAGACAAGTATTTTACCTTATGCATTAAATGGTGCAGAACCAATTGCAGCAATGGGAAATGACAGTCCTCTTCCAGTTCTTTCAGAAAAGGTACATCCACTGTTTAACTACTTCAAACAATTATTTGCCCAAGTAACCAATCCACCAATCGATGCAATCCGTGAGAAGATCGTAACTTCTACAAGCGTATATATTGGGGAAGATGGCAATGTCTTAGAAGAAGAAGCAGTTAACTGCCGTGTATTAAAGGTTAAGAATCCAATTCTTACAAACCTTGACTTATTAAAGATTAAAAATATGAATCAGCCAGGATTTAAGGTAGAAGTACTACCAATCCTGTTCTATAAAAATACATCACTTGCAAAAGCAATCGATCGTTTATGTTTAGAAGCAGACCGTGCCTATAAAGAAGGTGCCAACATATTAATCCTTTCCGATCGTGGAGTGGATGAAAACCATGTTGCAATTCCATCCCTATTAGCAGTCAGTGCCCTTCAACAACATTTAATCAAGACGAAGAAAAGAACAAGTCTTGCAATGATCCTTGAAAGTGCAGAACCAAGAGAAGTACATCATTTTGCTACTTTATTAGGTTATGGTGCTTGTGCAGTCAATCCATATCTTGTACAAGAGACAATTCATGAATTGATTGAGGAGAACATGCTTGATAAAGATTACTATGCAGCAGTAGAAGATTACAATAAGGCAATTTTAAATGGTATCGTTAAGATTGCATCTAAGATGGGTATCTCTACGATCCAATCTTACCAGGGTTCTAAAATCTTTGAAGCAATCGGTATCAGCAATGAAGTCATTGATAAATACTTTACAGATACAGTAAGCAGAATCGGTGGTATCACATTAAAAGATATTGAGCGTCAGGTAGACAGCCTTCATACAAAAGCATTTGATCCACTTGGCCTTGCAACAGACCTTACGCTAGACAGTGTAGGAAGCCATAAGGAAAGAAGCGGAAAAGAAGAACATCTTTATAATCCGCAAACAATTCATCTGCTTCAACAGGCAACAAGAACTGGTTCTTATGAAAAATTCAAAGAATATACAGCTTGCATCGATGCAGAAGAAAAACATGTAAACTTACGAGGATTATTAGACTTTAACTATCCGGAAAAAGGAATCGACATTAAAGAAGTTGAGAGTGTAGACTCTATCGTACAACGCTTTAAGACAGGTGCCATGAGTTATGGATCTATTTCCAAAGAAGCACATGAGTGTATGGCAATCGCTATGAATAACCTTCATGGTAAATCAAACTCAGGGGAAGGCGGCGAGTCTCTTGACCGTCTTACAATCGGAAAAGACGGATTAAACCGTTGTTCCGCAATCAAACAAGTAGCCTCCGGTCGTTTCGGTGTAACTAGTCGTTATCTCGTAAGTGCAAAAGAGATTCAGATCAAAATGGCGCAAGGTGCAAAGCCAGGAGAAGGCGGACACCTTCCTGGAAAGAAAGTATATCCTTGGATTGCAAAGACAAGATATTCAACACCAGGCGTAAGCTTAATCTCTCCACCACCACACCATGACATCTATTCCATTGAAGATTTGGCTCAGTTAATCTATGACTTAAAGAATGCCAATACAAAAGCAGATATTACAGTAAAATTAGTTTCTGAAGCAGGTGTTGGTACTGTTGCAGCAGGTGTTGCAAAAGCAGGTGCCGGAACAATCTTAATCTCTGGTTATGATGGAGGTACAGGTGCGGCTCCAAGAAGCTCCATCTACAATGCAGGTCTTCCTTGGGAACTTGGCCTTGCAGAGACACATCAGACATTGATCCTTAATGGCTTAAGAAGCAAAGTTAAGATTGAAACAGATGGTAAATTGATGAGTGGCCGTGACGTTGCCATTGCAGCAATACTTGGTGCAGAAGAATTCGGTTTTGCAACTGCTCCACTTGTAGCGATGGGCTGTGTCATGATGAGAGTATGTAATTTAGATACTTGTCCAGTTGGTGTAGCAACACAGAATCCTGAACTTCGTAAGAGATTCTCAGGAAAACCAGAATATGTAGAAAACTTCATGAGATTTATTGCACAAGAGTTAAGAGAGTATATGGCAAAACTCGGTGTAAGAAGTGTAAATGAATTAGTTGGACGCGCAGACTTGTTAAAAGCAAAGAAACTTCCTGATGAAGCAAAATCAATCCTTGGAAAAGTGGATTTATCTAATATCTTAGACAACCCATTTGTAAAAGAGCAAAAAGACAACCGTTTTGATGCAGCACAAATGTATGATTTTGAATTAGAAAAGACAATCGATGAACAAGTTTTCTTAAAGAAATTCAAGACTGCAATGAATGCAGGACAGCCAAAGACAATCGAAGTAGATGTTAAGAATACAGACCGTTCATTAGGAACAATCTTTGGTTCTGAAATCACTAGAAGATTTGAAGAAACATTAGAAGAAGATACGTACGTAATCAAATGTAACGGTGCAGGCGGTCAAAGTTTCGGTGCCTTTATTCCAAAAGGTCTTACATTAGAACTTTGCGGCGACTGTAACGATTATCTTGGTAAAGGCTTATCCGGTGGTAAGCTGGTTGTATATCCACCTAAGAATGCAGCTTACAAGGCAGAAGAAAATATCATCATCGGTAACGTTGCATTATATGGCGCTACAAGTGGTAAGGCATTTATCAACGGTATTGCAGGAGAACGTTTCTGTGTAAGAAACTCTGGTGCACAAGCAGTCGTTGAAGGTGTTGGTGACCACGGCTGTGAATATATGACTGGCGGACGTGTCGTAGTACTTGGACGTACTGGTAAAAACTTCGCAGCAGGTATGAGCGGCGGTGTTGCTTATGTTCTTGATGAAGACAGTGATTTATACATGAAACTGAATAAAGAGCTAGTTTCTGTAGAGACAGTAAACGACAAATATGACGTTATGGAATTAAAGAATCTGATCACAGAACATGTAAAGACAACTCATTCTGTAAAAGGAAAACAGATTCTTGATCATTTTAGTGACTACTTGCCAAAATTCAAGAAGATCATTCCAAATGACTATCGCCGTATGCTTCAGACAATTGTCCAAATGGAAGAAAAGGGCTTAAGTTCTGAACAGGCTCAAATCGAGGCATTTTATGCAATCACTAAGAAGTAATTTACCAGGAAGGATGTGTAGAAATGGGAAAACCAACGGGATTTATGGAATATGACCGTAAAACGAATGAAGCAGTATCACCACTTGAACGAATCAAAAACTTTAATGAATTTCATACACCACTTACAAAAGAAGAGCGTACGAAACAAGGCGCAAGATGTATGGAATGCGGTGTACCATTTTGCCAGTCTGGTATGATGATTGGCGGTATGGCTTCTGGATGTCCATTAAACAACTTGATTCCAGAGTGGAATGATTTATTATATAGAGAGAACTTAGAACAGGCATTTGACCGATTAAAGAAGACAAATAACTTTCCAGAGTTCACATCAAGAGTATGTCCAGCCCCTTGTGAGGCTGCATGTACTTGCGGGCTTAATGGTGATCCAGTCAGCATTAAGGAAAATGAAAATTATATCATTGAATATGGTTATGAAACAGGAATTGCAGGAGCAAAGCCTCCAAAGGTAAGAACAGGAAAGAAAGTAGCAATTATCGGTTCCGGTCCATCCGGACTTGCAGCAGCTGACCAGCTAAACAAACGTGGACACAGCGTTACGGTATTTGAACGTAACGACCGTGTGGGCGGCCTGTTAATGTATGGAATTCCTAACATGAAGTTAGAAAAACAGATCATCGATCGTAAAGTTAAAATCATGCAGGAAGAAGGCATTACTTTTATTACAAATGCAGATGTTGGCAAGAACTATAAAGTTGCAAAGATTAAAAGAGAATTTGACAGCATCGTACTTGCCTGTGGTGCTTCTAATCCAAGAGATATCAAAGTTCCTGGAAGAGATGCATCTGGAATCTATTTCGCAGTAGATTTCCTTAAAAGCGTAACAAAGAGCTTATTAGATTCTGGTTTTTCTGATAACCTTGCAATCACTGCAAAGGATAAGAACGTTTTAGTCATCGGTGGTGGTGATACAGGTAATGACTGTGTTGGTACTTCTGTGCGCCAAGGTGCAAAGTCTGTCATCCAGTTAGAGATGATGCCAAAGCTTCCAGACTGCCGTACGGAAAGCAATCCATGGCCAGAATGGCCAAGAGTCTGCAAGACAGATTACGGCCAAGAGGAAGCCATCGCTGTATTTGGTCATGATCCTAGAATCTATGAGACAACGGTAAAAGAGTTTATCAAAGATGAAAAAGGCAATGTAGTTAAGGCAATTACAGTAAAACTAGAGCGAAAAGTAGATAAAGAGACTGGACGTTTTAGAATGGAAGAAATCAAAGGAAGCGAACAAGAACTTGACGTCGATTTAGTACTTATTGCAGCAGGTTTCCTCGGAAGCCAGGATTATGTAACAAAGGCATTCGGCGTTGAGACCAATCAAAGAACTAACGTTGCAACAGAACCTGGTAAATATGCAACAAGCGTGGAAAACGTATTTGTAACAGGTGATATGCATCGAGGACAATCGTTAGTCGTTTGGGCAATCAGAGAAGGACGTGAAGTTGCCAAAGCTGTAGATGAACGATTAATGGGATATAGTAATCTATAGGCGTATTGACAGATGCCCTTTTGGGGAAAGCTTATTTTTATGCATAGCTTGTTAATGACGTTTGAGATAAAAAGGGACACGGTATACTAGCCGTGTCTCTTTTTTAATTGTTAGGAAATTTCTCTGTCGAGCTCTTTCCTAACAATTAAAAA
>CAJMNR010000044.1 GCA_905214875.1 uncultured bacterium
GGTGGAAGCCACGTTGGAGGATCCGAAGCAGGTGTTGCGCGCGCAGGAACGTCATAATGCAAAATTAACAGAAGCTGCTAACAAAGATGCAAAATTAAAAGAATTAATTACGAAATTTAATTCAGAAGAAGCAAAGACAACAACAGCTTCAAAGGCAACAGCAGCGCCAGCGAAAGCAACAACAGCTCCAAAGGCGACTACTGCACCAAAAGCGACTGCAGCAGCAAAAAAAGCGACTGCACCAAAGGCGACAACAGCTCCAAAAGCAACGACAGCGCCTAAACAGTAAGAGGTTTAAAGCGAGAATACGCATTCTATATAATATAGGAAAGGCACAGATGAGAGAAACTCTTGTTTGTGCCTTTTTCTTTTAGGAATACAACGGTGAGATAACGCTTTCCCCTTGAATTTTCCCTTTAAATAAAATACAATGTATAAGATACAGCAATAATACAGTAGAAAGAGGACACAAGCTATGAATCAAAGTTCCAATCCTGGTGATGGAATTCGTATAAATAAATATTTAAGCAATGTAGGCGTATGCTCCAGAAGAGAAGCAGACCGCTTAATCGAAGCAGGTAAGATTACCGTAGACGGCGTAGTTGCCGACATGGGTATGAAAGTTACTGAGCAAAGCGATATTTATGTAAATGGAAAGCCAATCAAGAAGGACAAAGAGTTTACATTAATCGCATTAAATAAGCCAAGAGGCATCGTATGTACGACATTTAGAAGAGATCCTGACAATATCATCGATTTCTTAAAGTTTGAAAAGAGAATCTATCCAATCGGAAGACTCGATAAGGATTCCGAAGGGCTCATCCTTCTTACGAATCAAGGAGAAATCGTGGATAAGATCTTACGCGGAAGCAACTTCCATGAGAAAGAATATGTTGTCAAAGTAAATAAGAAAATGACGAAGAAGTTTATCGAAGGAATGCAAGAAGGCGTTCCAATCTTAGATACAGTAACAAGACCTTGTAAGGTAACACCAATTGATGATACGACATTTAACATCGTATTGACGCAAGGATTAAATAGACAAATTCGTCGTATGTGCGAATATTTTGGCTATCACGTAGTATCCTTAAAACGTGTGCGTATCATGAACATCAAGCTAGGCAAGTTAAAGACGGGAACTTACCGTAACGTAACGCCAGCAGAGTTAGAAGAATTAAAACGTTTACTTTAGAAAGAGGAGGTATCGTATGCAAGATGTATTAGAAGTAATGAAGGAAAAAGTGAAACTTCTAAATAAAGCGAGCCGCGTGTATTATCAAGAAGCAAACGAAATCATGTCCAATTATGAATATGATAAGCTTTATGATGAACTTGTGAAGCTAGAAGAAGAAACAGGAATCACATTATCAGACAGTCCAACGGTACGTGTCGGATATGAAGTGTTAAGTGAGCTGCCAAAGGAACGCCATGCGTCTCCAATGCTTTCTCTTGATAAGACAAAAGAAGTAGAAACGTTAAAAGACTGGTTAGGCGGACAGTTAGGCGTCCTTTCCTGGAAACTTGACGGCCTTACGATTGTCTTAACTTATGAAGATGGAAAGCTTGTAAAAGCCGTAACAAGAGGAAATGGTGAAATCGGCGAAGTAATCACAAACAATGCGAAAGTATTTAAAAATGTTCCGCTTTCTATCGCATTTAAAGGAACATTAGTTGTTCGTGGGGAAGCCATTATTACGTATTCTGATTTTGAAAAGATCAACGAAGGCATCGAAGATGTAGATGCCAAATATAAAAACCCTAGAAACTTATGTAGCGGTTCTGTTCGTCAGTTAAACAATGAGATTACGGCAAAACGAAACGTGCATTTTATGGCATTTAACTTAGTTAGCGCAGAAGGCGTTGACTTTGAAAATTCCCGCAATAAACAGTTCGAATGGCTAGAATCCATGGGATTTGAAGTCGTGGAACGAAAAATGGTAACAAGAGATACGATGGACGAAGCAGTGGCTTGGTTTGCAAAGGCAATCGAAACAAATGATTTCCCAAGCGATGGTCTCGTACTAAGTTATGATGATATTGCATACAGTGAATCATTAGGAAGAACAGCCAAGTTCCCACGTCATTCCATCGCATTTAAATGGCGCGATGAAATCAAAGAAACGACATTAAAAGAGATTGAATGGAGTGCTTCCAGAACAGGCCTCATCAATCCGGTTGCCATCTTTGAACCAGTCGAGTTAGAAGGAACGACCGTAAGCCGTGCCAGCGTGCACAACATTAGCATCATGGAAGGCTTACAGTTAGGAATCGGCGATACAATCGAAGTATACAAGGCAAACATGATCATTCCGCAAATCGCAGAAAATAAGACAAGAAGCTCGAAGCTAATCATTCCGGATACATGTCCAGTATGCGGTGGCGAGACATCCATTAAAAATGACAATGGAATCAAGTCCCTATACTGCATCAATCCAGACTGTCTTGCAAAGAAAATCAAGTCCTTTACGTTATTCGTAAGCCGTGATGCGATGAATATCGACGGCCTAAGCGAAGCAACAATCGAAAAATTAATCGCCAAAGGATTTGTAAAAGAACTTGCAGACTTATTCCATTTAGAACAATACGAAGAAGAAATCAAGAGCATGGAAGGCTTCGGCCAGAAATCCTACGATAAGTTAATCGCATCGGTAAATAAAGCAAGAGAGGTATCCATTGCAAAATTCGTTTACAGTCTTGGAATTCCAAACATCGGCTTATCCAATGCAAAAGTAATCTGCAAACGCTTTAACAACGACATTACGTTAGTAAGAAATGCCGATTTTGAAAGCTTGGTAGCCATCGACGGAATCGGTGACGTAATCGCGGATGCGTTCGTAAAATACTTTAACAAGCCAGAAAATAAAGTAATCGTGGACGATTTACTAAAAGAGATTACGTTTGAAAAGGAAGAAGAAACTTCTAACAGCCAGATCTTCGAAGGCATGAACTTCGTAATCACAGGCTCCGTAGAGCATTTTAAAAACCGTAAAGAAGTACAGGCAGTGATTGAAGAACGTGGCGGCAAGGTAACAGGCTCCGTAACAAGCAAGACAACCTACCTGATTAATAACGACAATATGTCCAACTCCTCTAAAAATAAGAAAGCAAAAGAGCTCGACATTCCGATTATCACGGAAGCTCAGTTCGTTGAAATGTTAGGAGAAGAATAAAGATAATAAGCCGGAACTCATTTGGTTTCGGCTTTCTATCGAACATAGAGTAAATAAGGGAAGCACGAAACAGGAAGTTGCCTAAAAGTGCGGCGCATGGTAGCTTAGGCCATCCCATCCAGGAAAACAGCCCTGAGATTTCCCGAACATAAAATGTGATAACAAAAGATAGGAGGACAAGCAAATGCCAATTAAAGTTCAAAACAATTTACCCGCAAAGTTGGTTTTAGAAGAAGAAAATATATTCATCATGGATGAAAACCGTGCGATGATGCAGGACATCCGTCCTCTAAAAATCGCCATTTTAAACTTAATGCCGCTAAAAGAAGACACAGAAGTACAACTGTTACGCCTACTATCCAATACGCCCCTACAGATTGACTTAACCTTCCTATCAACGGCAACCTACATCGGAAAGAATACCGCAGTCAGTCACCTTGACAAGTTCTACCAAACTTTCGATGAAATCAAACATCAGAAGTTCGATGGAATGATTATCACAGGCGCTCCCGTAGAGCAAATGCCTTTCGAAGAGGTAGCCTACTGGGATGAACTCTGCGAAATCATGGAGTGGTCAAAGACCCATGTCACAAGCACCCTGCACCTGTGCTGGGGCAGCCAGGCAGGCCTTTACTATCACTACGGCATTCCAAAATACGAAATGGACCACAAGCTCTTCGGCATCTACAAACACAAGCTCTTACACCGCAAAGAGCCTTTAGTACGTGGCTTCGACGATTACTTCCTAGCCCCTCAGTCTCGTTATACGTATAACAAGAAAGAGGATATCCTAGCGAACGATAACTTGAAGCTCCTAGCCGAATCCGAAGAAGCCGGAGTATTCTTAGTAATGAGCAAAGATGGCAAGCAAATCTTTGTTACGGGACATTTGGAATACGATAGAGTTACCTTGGATAATGAGTATAAGAGGGACATAGAAAAAGGATTAAAAATCGAGATTCCGAAAAATTATTATCCGGATGATGATCCGGAAAAGACTCCAGTGTTGCAATGGAGAAGCCATTCCAATGCGTTTTATTGTAACTGGATTAATTATTATGTTTATCAGAATACGCCTTATGAGTGGTAAAAAAAGAGCCGTAAGCCCAGTATTTACAAGGGTTTGCGGCTTTTTTGATTTTCGGATTCGTTACCGTAAAGTATCGTAAAATATCATAAAATATGGGGTGTTTTTGGAGGTTCTGGAGCCAAAATTGGAGCCAAAATAAAGTTGGTGGAGCCAGGCTGAAACGCTGATTATTAGCGGGTTTTAAGAAAAATTTTGTTCTGAAAATCCAAAAAAAATTGGAGCCATACTTTTTACTTTCTTATTGTAATACCATATAATTAAGAAAATTTATAGAAATAATTAGAATGTTAATGGGAAGTGAGAGAGTTGACGAGGTCAGAACGATTGGCTGATATGCTTATGTATGTGCAAGAAAAGAAAATATTTCATTTACGAGATATTATGGACAAATATGGAGTTTCAAATAGAACAGCGAAACGTGATGTTCATGCATTGAAAAAAAGCGGGTTGAAAATACATTCTACATCTGGTTTTAATGGAAGATGTCAAGTAATTAATGATGAAAGTATGTATTGTGTATTTTTGAGTAGAAAAGACATTGAGACATTATATTTGGCTATGGTATCAATAAATGCGAATGGAGAAGTATCAAATGATTCTGGAGTTGAATTATTAATGGATAAGTTAAAGAAGTTGTCTTTAGGGGAAGATGCATTATAAATTTCTTTTATAGTGGAAATAACAGGAGAGGAGGAACATATTTGAACGCAAAAATAATCGCCATCGCCAACCAAAAAGGCGGTGTTGGCAAAACAACAACTTGCACTAACCTAGGAATAGGTTTAGCACGAGAGGGTAAGAAAGTATTACTAATAGATGCAGATCCACAAGGTAGCTTATCAATCAGCTTAGGAATCTCACAGCCAGATAAGTTACCAACTACACTCTCTACCATACTCGGAAAAATCATAACAGATATACCCATTGAAAAAAGAGAAGGTATCCTATCTCATGCAGAAGGAGTAGACCTACTACCAGCAAACATTGAACTATCTGGAACTGAGGTATCCTTAATCAACACAATGAGTCGGGAAACTATCTTAAATCAATATCTTGATACCATAAGAAATCAGTATGACTACATATTACTCGATTGTATGCCATCTCTTGGTATGCTAACGGTAAATGCCTTAGCTTCTGCAGATAGTGTCTTAATTCCAGTTCAAGCACAATACTTACCTGCAAAAGGGCTAGAACAGTTATTACAAACGATTACCAAGGTGAGAAAGCAAATCAATCCAAAGCTAAAGATTGAAGGAATCCTTATCACTATGGTGGATCATCGTACCAACTTTGCAAAAGATATTAGCGCCCTATTAAGAGAAACCTATGGAGGGAATATAAAAGTATTTCAAACAGATATCCCTCATTCCGTTAGAGCAGCCGAGATTAGTGCAGAGGGAAAAAGTATCTTTAGCCATGATCCAAGAGGTAAAGTAGCAGAAGCATATAAAGAATTAACGAAGGAGGTGTTACGAATTGAAAAGGTCCGCCAAAAACATAAAGTTGACATCAGTAGATGACTTGTTTACTACAGAAGAGAGTAGAACGGATGAGGCAAAAGAAAAGGTTACAGAGATACCCTTGACAGAACTTTATCCATTTAAAAATCATCCATTTAAGGTAATTGACAACGAAGCAATGATGGATACCGTAGAAAGTATAAAACAGTATGGTGTATTAGTACCTGCGATTGCAAGACCAAAAGAAAAGGGAGGATATGAACTAATTGCAGGACATCGCAGACATAGAGCTAGTGAATTAGCAGGATTAGAGACTATGCCAGTAATCATAAGAAATCTAGATGATGATGCAGCAACAATTATCATGGTTGACAGCAATTTGCAAAGAGAAAATTTGCTTCCAAGTGAACGAGCATTTGCTTTTAAAATGAAGGTTGATGCAATTAAACATCAAGGGGCACGGAGTGATTTAGCTTGTGTTCAAGTTGAACACAGGTTAAAAGCAAGAGAGATTGTTGCAAAAGATGCAGGTGCAAGTGCAATTCAAGTGCAGCGATACATAAGGCTTACCGAACTAATCCCCGATATCCTCAACATGGTAGACAATAAACAAATCGCCTTCAATCCAGCCTATGAGCTATCCTTTCTAAAAAAACAAGAACAATTTCAACTATTAGATGCTATGGAAAGTGAGCAAGCGACACCATCACTATCCCAAGCACAACGTCTAAAGAAATTTAGCCAGGAAGGAACGTTATCTCAAGATGTAATGCGAGCCATTATGTCAGAAGAAAAGAAAGGTGAAATAGAAAAGGTAACGATACATGGCGATAAGCTACGAAAGTATTTTCCAAAAAGTTATACACCACAAAAGATGGAGGAAACAATTATCAAGTTATTAGAACAGTGGCAAAAGAAACGACAACAGAATATAGATCGATAATGGCGCAGTGAATAAAAAATATAATTCAATCACCTGCGCTATTTTTATGCCTAAAAATAGGAGAACTATTTCTTCTCAAAACCAGCTATCACGTTTGGGGGACTTATCAAGCTCGGTGAGAGGAATAAGTGACCTAGGTGTTATTAATCAAAATAGAGGTGGTGATATAACATGGCTGTTTTTCGAGTCGAGAGAACAAGAGATTATACCGTAATGAGCAATTATCATTTAAAGGATACGAAGCTTTCTTTAAAAGCAAAAGGATTATTGTCGATGATGCTATCCCTTCCGGAGGATTGGAACTATACCACAAGAGGACTAGCAGCCATTTGCAAAGAGGGAGTAGATAGCATTGGAAGTACAATCAAAGAGTTAGAAGGTAGAGGATATGTTGTTCGTAAACAGCGTAGAGGAAGCAATGGAAGAATTACAGACACGGAGTATATCATTTATGAGAAACCAAGAGAAATAAGCAAGCAAGATACGGAGTTACCAGATACGGAAAATCCGTATGTGGTGACTTCGAATACGGAGACTCCCGTACAATTAAATACTAATCTAACAAGTACGAATCGACTAAATACTCATTCTATCCTTCCTTCAAAAGATGAGAAGGAAGGAACGACAGAAATACAACAGTTACGTGAACAGCTTAAAAAACAAATCAATTACGAGGAAATTGTGACAGTGCACAATAATGGCCAAATTGATGAGTTTATTGAAATTATGATGGAGGTAGCCTTATGTAAAGGAGACACAATAAAGATTAGTCGAGAGGTAGAGTATCCAACGAAATTTGTACAAGAACGATTTCGGCAATTAACATCATTACATATCCAAAAGGTACTTGATGGAATTAATGAAAATAGTACCAAAGTAAGAAACACAAAGGCTTATATTATGGCAGCCTTGTTTAACGCGCCATCCTCGATGGACAACCATTACACTATGTTAGTAAACCACGATATGTATGGTACAAAGTAAAGGAGGAGTATTGCTATGAGGGAATTGGAACAACAGTTAAATGTTCTATTAGTTGAACCAGGAAAACCACCAAGAGAAATCACCATCGAAAATGATATCGAGGATTTGCAAGAAGTAATAGGTGGTCATATTGAAACGGCCTACTATTATCCAGATCCAGTTGTTATTTTATGTGACGAGGAAGGCAAGATTAAGGGGTTGCCACCGAATCGAGCAATTCGAGGAGAACAAGGGGAAGTCAAAGAAATCATAGCAGGTACATTCCTTATGTGTGGAGATGGAGAAGAGGATTTTGAAAGCTTATCAAATGAGTTGATGGAAAAGTACAAAGCAGTGTTTGGGACGCCAGAAGAATTCTTTATCCTAGGGAACACAATGATTATTTGCTCAATGGAGAAAGAAAGGGAAAGAAGATGAAGGTAAAAGTAAAAGAGTTATTGCATCGTTTGGTGGTTCCACCATAGCATGACCTAGAGTAGTTTTTGAAAGGAGTTTGTTTATGCAAGAAGAAGTGGAAAATCGAACTGTGACGCTTGTGATTAATACGACTAAGTTCAGTGGAAGAGTGTTAAAATCCGCAATTGCTAAGTTGCTTACAAAAATGAAGGAACGAAGGGAACGACCAGAAGAGATACCACGTGGAAGACAAACCGTGAAGCAATTGGTTGGACAGAATCAAGGGGTATCAAACATTGAGATCACAGATAAGAATATCCAAGCTTTTGAACGGATTGCTAGAAAATATGGGGTAGATTATGCAGTAAAGAAAGATAGAACTCATAAACCAGTAAGATATCTAGTGTTTTTTAAGGCGAGGGATGCCGATGCGCTAACAGCAGCATTTCAAGAGTTTGCTAGTAAGAACCTTAAAAAGTCGGAAAGAGAATCTGTACTTAGGAAATTAAGCCACTTCAAGAAACTTGTGAAAAATACTGTGGTGAATCGAACTAGAAAGAAGGAGATCGAGCGATGATGAAGAAAAAGCTAATTCAAAATATTCCTTATCTCCTGATTGGATTATATGCAACAAAATTGATGCAGGCGTATCGGTTAGCACTTGGTACAGACTTTGCGACAAAGATGTTTCATATTGGGGAAGGGATAGCAGAGGCATTTGAAAGTCCTTTTCCTAGTTTCAATTTACAGGATTTCTTGTTTGGTATTATTTGCGGAGCGTTACTAAGACTTACAGTTTTTATAAAAGGTAAAAATGCAAAAAAGTACCGTAAGGATATCGAGTATGGGTCAGCCCGGTGGGGCAAAGGAATGGATATTAAGCCATTTGTTGATAATAAGCCAGATAATAACGTAATCCTTACACGTACCGAATCGCTTATTATGTCTAGTAGGCCTAAGCAACCGAAGTATGCGAGAAATAAAAATGTGCTTGTAATAGGTGGCTCAGGTTCAGGAAAGACAAGGTTTTGGTTAAAACCAAACTTGATGCAATGTCATAGCTCTTATGTAGTGACAGATCCTAAAGGCACAGTACTTACTGAGTGTGGCAATATGTTACTTAGAGAAGGCTATAAGATTAAGGTGTTTAACACCATTAATTTTAAGAAATCGATGCATTATAATCCGTTTGCCTATATTCATTCTGAAAAAGATATTTTAAAGATGGTAACGACATTAATTACTAATACAAAGGGGGATGGAAAAGCAGGGGATGAATTCTGGACGAAAGCAGAAACATTGCTATATACCGCACTTATCGGATACATTCATTATGAGGCACCAGAGGAAGAACAGAACTTCTCTACACTGATTGAATTTATCAATGCAATGGAAGTAAGAGAAGACGATGAGGACTTTAAGAATCCCGTGGATTATATGTTTGAAGAACTAGAAGAAAAGAATCCAAATCATTTTGCAGTTCGTCAGTATAAGAAGTACAAACTAGCAGCGGGTGTTATAACCTATAAGCGTCTTCTTATGATGTTTATAGGTTAGAATATCTGCTAGCAGATAGAAATAGCCATTTTTACGTAGGGAATGAGAAGATGTACTCATTCTTTTTTTGTTGAGAAGGCAGAAAGGAGTTTGGATGAAACCAAATAATAATTTGACAGTAGCACTTTATGAAAGACTATCTCATGATGATGAGCAACAAGGGGAATCATTCAGTATTTCCAACCAGAAACTATTGTTGGAAACCTATGCAAGAGAGCATGGAATGAATAACTACAAGCATTTCTTTGATGATGGTATTTCGGGAACAAGATTTGACCGCCCTGGCTTTATGGCAATGATGAATGGAATCAAAGATGGAGAGATTGGAACTGTCATTGTGAAGGATATGAGCCGACTTGGAAGAGATTATCTGATGGTTGGTCAGATTCAGGAAATGCTTAGACAGAAAAATGTCCGATTGATTGCTATCAATGATAACCACGATAGTATTCATGGGGATGATGATTTATTGCCATTCAAAAATATCATGAATGAATGGTATGCCAAAGATACAAGCAAGAAGATTCGTTCCACATTTCAAGCCAAAGGAAAAGCAGGAAAACATGTTGCCAGTTCCCCAGTTTATGGATATATCAAAAATCCAGAGAACAAAGAGGAATGGATTGTTGACCAAGAAGCTGCTGAGGTAGTAAAGAGAATTTATCGCAGGACAGTTGAGGGTGCAGGACCTTATCAGATAGCAAGAGAACTTGAAGCTGATAAGATTGATATTCCTGCCGTCCATCTTCAAAAATTAGGTTTTGGATTACATCAGAAAGTCAAATTTGATGAACCTTATCATTGGTGGGGTTCAACAGTGACACACCTTCTTGATAAAAGAGAATATCTTGGTCACACAGTTAATTTTAAGACTAGAAAGCACTTCAAGGACAAGAAAAGTCATTATGTGGATGAAAGTGAGTGGTTGATATTTGAGAACACTCATGAGCCGATAATTGACGAGGAAACTTGGAATATCGTTCATAGAATTCGTGGTAACTGTAAAAGATACCCAAACGGATGGGGTGAAGTCAATCCACTTACTGGGATTGTTGTATGTGCCGATTGTGGCAGACCTATGCACCAACATAGGACGAGCAATGGAAAAAGGGAGTGCAACTATGTATGTGCGAACTACTCAAAGTCACCGGTTGGAACTGTTTGCCCTACTGGTCATAGGGTAAAAGGTGAAGCAGTTCTTGAACTTGTAAAACAGACCCTTAGAGATATTCGAGCATACGTAGACATTGACGAAGAAGGTTTTTTGAAGGAAATGGAGAAGGGTGTAGAGGATGAACATAGGGATGAAATCATCCTTGCCCAGAGAAAGATAGATAGTAATAACAAGCGGTTAGGTGAGATTGAAAGCCTATTTTGCAGAATGTATGAGGATAACATACTGGGAAAACTTCCAGACAGCAGATACGAAGCACTTTCAAAACAATATGACGCCGAGCAGGAAAGGTTAAGGCACGAAATCTGCGAAATCGAGAAGACACTTGCAGGATTCCATACAGAAACAAAAGACGGAAAGAAATTCCTAAACATCATCAAAAAATATGATAATTTTGATGAACTGACACCTTATATGCTGAATGAACTGGTTGAAAAGATTGCGGTTCATGAGAGGGATAGAAAGGGAAGCAGAGATACGACACAGAAGATTGATATTTATTTCAGTTTTATCGGTTGTTATCTGCCACCACAAGAAGAACCCGATCCAGAGGAGCAGGCAAGACTTGCAGAGGAACTTGCAAAGAGGGAAGAATGGAAAGACAAGTGCCACCAACGTTATCTGAAATACCGTAAAAGTGGCAAATATAAAGCCTATGAGAAGAGTTATGAAGGACGTCGAAGGGCACTAATGGCAGAGAAAAAAGCAAATAATCCCAATCCTTATGGTATCAGTATTGCGGAATACCGAGAGCAGATTGGAGAACCAAAAGTTGCAAAATAAACCATTCGTTAATTATTGTGCAACTAAATTATAAGAAAGTAGAGTGAAGGAAATTATCACATAACAGAATACAGACTTGATTCATTCGGTATTTATCGGATGAACTAAACAAGAAAAGACATCAGAGAGAGTCATTTGAACAAGTGATTTTCTTTGATGTCTTTTTGCGTAGAAATGATTGGTCAGTACTGTAAAAAGTACAGCCGATTTTGTTTTCTTCCTTTCCTGCCTTCCCTTTTCTTCTCTTTCTTCCTTCTTCCCCCTTAGAAAGAAAAGCAGAAAAAGAAAAAGAAAGAACCAAAGAAAAATAAAAAGAATAAAAGAAAGATATACCTCTATTAACTAACTATCATATCTTATCCCATCCATCCTATCCATCATTCGGGTTTACGAACCCACGAAAGGAGCTAGAAATGCAGGAAAATCTAATAAAAACAATACTTGGTTTTTATGACCAGAATGGAGAATTTCAGAAGAATGACAGATACCAGAGTGTTTATACAAAATCAGATGATAACTCACATTGGTTAGTGGCAATTCCACACGATAACAATCGTCTTGAAATACACCAGACAGATGAACATGGAGTGATTATTACCAGAGATACCTATGAGAGCAAAGGCAATACAGTATCGTGCTTAAGCGTTGAGAGATTGCAGGAAGATAGCAGGAGTATGGTTGGTTTTTCAGCTGATGAAATAAATCTGATTTATCAGTTTGGAGAAAATGGAAAAACTGGAACACTTGCAATGCTGAATGAACTGTTATCAAGGACCAAAGATACAGATACAAGCAGAATTGTTAGCCTGACAATAGACAAGCTATCTTCTCTATCGCCAGAAGTATGTTCTATGCTGATTTCATCCGTTAAGTGTCGTAAGGTTTATGAGCGTGACCATTCCATCAGAGAAAGACTTGCCAAAGCAAAGGAACAAACAAAGCAATCGAGAACTGATGAACAGAAAATCAATAGAGAACACAATGTGAAAAGAGGTGGGCAGATACGATGAATCTTACTAAGTATGAGCAGGAAACAATTATTAATTTCAATGCAGGAGAAAAAAATGCTACAGTTTTTACTTTAGATTCTACTGTTATGAGGCAATTAGATTCATTAGTTAATGAATATCCAGATACTTTCCGTTGCATAAAGGAAACAGATATTTCAAAGACCTACGAAATGGCAAAAACATCCATTACTTATCGTAAGCCTAGAAAGCTATCTGATGAACAAAGAGAGCAGGCAAGACAACGAATGAAGAAAATCAATCATCAGTAAAAATGCTGATATTGAATGAATTTTTATACAAATTTGTGTTATTCTGTGATATAGTTAAGGTCAGAAAAAATTTGGAATTTTTGAATTTGACAAATTTGAATTTGTAGGAGGTAAAAAAATGAAGTGTCCGTTTTGTGAAAAGGAAATGAAAAAAGGTGTTATGTCTGGTGATGGCAGAAGTAAAATATTTTGGGAACCTCAAAATGAAAAGCTTGGTGTAATGGATAAGTTAGTTGGAAAGGGTATGATTGAAGCAGATTATTCCTTGGGTAAATTTAAAATACAAGCAGATTATTGCGATTGCTGCAAGAAAATGATATTTAGAACAAATATATCTAATTAAGAAAACTCAGTCTTACGGAGAAATTGTAAGGAACAGAAACTTCCAGTTTGACGAAGCTTCAAATTTCAATATGGCAAGATAATAGTAGACAGAAAACTTGATATTTAGCATTCACTACGAACTAATGTTGTGAATGAAAATTTATGAAAAAACTGAATACAGAATTGATGATAGAAAAGCATTTAGGTTATTCCTAGGTGCTTTTTTGCTATAAAAAATAAAAAGAAAGGAAGAACTATAATGAATCAAAATGAGACAAAATCAGCAGAAATTTTGAAAGCAGAAAGACAAGTTGAGCAGGCAAAAGCAAGGCTTGCAGAAGTAAAGAGAAAGGAGTCAGCAAAGAAAAGGTCAGAGGAAAACAAACATAAGTACATGATGGGGGGAATCGTTCATAAGTATTTCCCAGAGTGCTATGGTTTTGATGAACAAGAATTGAACCGTATTCTTGCAGCTGCTATCAAGTCCGAGCAATGCCAAAGAATTATTGAAATTGTTAAGAAAGAACGGACAAGTCAAAGTGAATAACACAAGTGCCGACCAGTGCACATCCTTTCACCGAGATTTTCTCGGTGCGCACAGATATACCACCGAAGGTGGTATGTGCGCTCTTCGAGGCCCATTGCATGGAGCAGAATGTCTGACGGTGTCAGCCATAAGGGGAAATAATCTTTCCCCTTCGCTTCGCTACCCTTTTATGTACTTTGCGTATAATGAAGGTCTAAAGAGCAGACCTTCATCATCCACAAAGTCATATCTTAATCGCAATCATTTACAGAAAGAGAGGTGGTTGCTTGGCAATTAAGAATATCAGTACAAGAGCACAGATTTGTGGCAGGAGTTCAAAGTGCCATGGAGGTCATTCAGCTGTAGAACAATCATCCTATATCAGCAGGGAGAAAATGTATAATGAATATGATGGCAAAACTTATTATCCAAAATATAGTGAAGATTTGGTACATACAGAGGTTATGCTACCAGAGAATGCACCAAAGGAATATGAAGACGCTAGTGTATTATGGAATTCAGTAGAAATGATAGAAAAGAGTTCTAACGCACAGCTTGCCAGAACCTATAAAGTGGAATTGCCGAATGAATGGAGTTATGAACTTGCAACAGAAGTCATGCGAGATTATGTGAAAAGGAATTTTGTAGATTTGGGTATGTGTGCCCAGTTTGCTATTCATGATTCTGAGAATGAAAAAACAGGGCAGAGAAATCTGCATTGTCATATCTTGCTTACCATGAGAAGCATTGATGAAAATGGAAAATGGATGGCAAAACAGAAAAAGGTTTATTTAACTGACGAAAACGGAGAACGAATTCCTATCATAGACAAAAAGACTGGAGAGCAGAAAGTAGATAAGCAAAACCGAAAACAATGGAAATGCAAAACGATAGATACGAATGATTGGAACAGTAGGGATAATGCGAAAAAATGGCGAAAGGATATTACTGATACCATCAATTCTGTTAATCAGAAAATGGGTATGACAGAGAATTTTTGGGAATATCGTTCTTTCAAAGAGCAGGGACTTGATATTATTCCAGAGATTCATTTGGGAGAGAAAGCAAGTGCATTGGAAAAAGTAGGTATTCAATCCATACGAGGAAATATCAACAGAGAGATTAGAAAACAGAATGCGATTATCATGCAGGCTAAAGCAACTTACACACAAGCAAAGAAATCACTTGCCAGTGCTAAATTATTTTCTGCAATGGCAATCAGAAAAGCTAAGAATGAAATCATTGATATGATTCAAGAGGTATCTAAGCGAAATCATGATAGATTGAAGCTACCGGTGATAGGAACAAAGTATTTGCGACAAGTAACAGATAGAGCAACATTACAGAGCAGAGAGAGAATGGAACAGTTTGTTCATGAGCATGAACTTACATCATTTGATACTCTGAAAGAATTCAAGATAACTAACGAGCAGAAATACAACAAAATGCAGACACAGAGGGAATCTGTATCTGATAGGATTCAGTATTTAGAAGCTTTGCTTTATTTGTATGAATCTTATGAGCCATTTATTCAATACCATAAGGAGCAATGGGAACTGAAAGGATTTGCTAGAAAGAAGTATGAAAGAAATCATATCTATGAATTGGAATCTTATGATTTATACAGAAACAAAATAAAGCAAAGTATTATTGAGCCAGACAAGAAGATTACCCCGAAAGCATGGAAAAAGGAACTTGCTCAACTGGAAAAGAAACTTGATGAAATCAGAGAACCATTTGGAGAAATAATCGTTAATCTATCCAGTATCGAACTACTGGAATACAACAAAAAGGAACTTGGAAGAATGATGGAAAATGAGAAACACCAGAAAGAATTATCCATCAATCAATCCAGAAAGAAAACTGAACAGTCATTGTAATTATTGGGTGGAGTGCAATCCAGATATTGCCCCACCTTTTTTAGTGGAGGAGAACAGAATGAACAAAGATAAAATGATAACAGAACAGAGAATTGCTAGAAAAATCGGTGGAATTACATACCTTGTTGGGGTTCACTTCAACGAAGAAGCAACAGAAACAGTAGGCGAAAAGCTGAAAAGAATGATGAAAACCGAGTGTGAAGGAGCGAAATGTGTATAAGAAGACCTTGACAAGTGGTTGCAGGGAAAACAGCAAAATCTATTTTGATTTCCTGTGGAGCAAGATTGGCACCATTTGATATTGAGGAACTAAGAGAAGTGACTGCTTACGATGAGTTAGAACTTGATACACTAGGGGATCGAAAGAGTGCATTGTTTATTATCATTTCAGATACCGATGATACCTTTAACTTCTTGGTATCCATGTGCTATACACAGTTATTTAACTTATTATGTGAGAAGGCAGATGATGTCTATGGTGGACGTTTGCCGGTTCATGTAAGATGTTTGATTGATGAGGCAGCAAACATCGGACAGATTCCTAAGCTAGAAAAACTCGTGGCAACGATTCGAAGTCGTGAGATTTCTTGTTGTCTATTGTTACAGGCACAAAGTCAGCTTAAGGCCTTATATAAGGATCATTGTGATACGATTATCGGAAATATGGATAGTCGAATCTTTCTTGGAGGTTCTGAGCCGACAACCTTAAAAGAGTTAAGTACAGCACTTGGAAAAGAGACCATTGATATGTATAACACAAGTATTACAAAAGGATCTCAAGAATCTCATGGACAGAACTTTCAAAAGTTAGGAAAAGATCTGATGAGTGTTGATGAACTGGCGGTATTAGATGGAGGAAAATGTATCCTACAGCTTCGAGGGGTAAGACCTTTTTTATCGGATAAGTATGATATTACAAAGCATCCAAGGTATCAATATTTAAAGGATGCAGATGAACGAAATACATTTAATATCGAGAAGTTTTTATCGACCAGATTGAAGCTAAAAGAAGAGGAAGAGTATGAAGTCTATGAGATGAGCGTATCAGACGCAGAGTAACAAAATAGTGAAGTAGAGCAGTCACCTAAAGAGGTGGCTTTTTCTATGTAGAAAATTAAAAGGAGGAATTTAGTATGGCATTTTTCAACTCAGCAGTTGGTGTACTGCAAACATTAGTAATCGCACTTGGCGCAGGTCTTGGTATTTGGGGTGTAATTAATTTATTAGAAGGTTACGGCAATGATAACCCTGGTGCAAAATCACAAGGTATGAAACAGCTTATGGCAGGCGGTGGAGTTGCGTTAATCGGTACCATTTTAGTTCCATTATTAAAAGGATTATTTGGCTAATTCTTATCTGGGAGAATGAAATCCCACTTCCTCTCCTTACTTGGGGAGGAAGTGTGGAAGGAGGTTCGTAAATGGGATTTATCTTGGATAGCATTACCGATTGGATCAAAGAAGTTTTAGTGAGTGGGATTATCAGTAACTTATCTGGCTTATTTAATTATGTAAATGAAAGAGTGTCAGATATTTCAGGGCAAGTGGGTTTAACACCGCAAGCTTGGAATGGAAATATATTTGCAATGGTACAGAACTTGGCGGAGACAGTGATTATTCCGATTGCAGGATTGATTCTAGCATTTGTTATGACATTGGATTTGATTCAGATGTTAGTGGATCGAAATAATCTTCATGATGTAGATACTTGGATGTTTTTCAAATGGATCTTTAAGACAGCATGCGCCATTTTAATTGTGACAAATACATGGAACATTGTAATGGGGATATTTGAAGTGGCAAATGGAGTGGTGACACAAGCATCTGGAATCATCCTTGAGGATACGAGTATAAATATGGCTGAGATATTGCCAGACTTGGAAACAAGACTTCAGGCGATGGATGTCGGTCCGTTGTTTGGATTGTGGTTTCAAAGTACATTTATTGGGACAACCATGTCGATTTTGAATATCTGTATTTTTATTATCGTATATGGACGTATGATTGAGATTTATTTAGTTACTTCGGTTGCTCCTATACCAATGGCGACAATGTTTGGAAGGGAGTTTGGAGGAATGGGGCAGAATTATCTAAGGTCACTGTTAGCACTTGGATTCCAAGCATTTTTGATTATTGTATGCGTGGCAATCTATGCAGTACTGGTGCATACGATTCCAACGGCTGATGATATTAGTGGAGCAATTTGGACTTGCGTAGGATATACAGTGTTGCTGTGCTTTACGCTATTTAAGACAGGGAGTTTGGCAAAGAGTATATTTAGTGCGCATTAATGAGCGACTTGTTTATTATTAGGTTTATGATAATATAGACTATAAGAGTTGAAAACTAATAAAATGTGCAGATATTTTTTGAGGAGGTTGAGTATGAATGATAAAATAAAATTTTTAGAAAAAGCGGTCCCTTTTTTAGAAGATATTTATAGTACAGATGAAAAACGAGAATGGTGTCATCGGTATAGTGTGTATAGTTCAAATGAAAAAGATAGTTGGAACTTGCAAAATCAACTTGATGAATTTATTAATGAGTCTTATGAAAATGGTTTTGTACCGTCAGATTATGCTAAGACGTACGATGAAATACATTTTGAAAATGTATATGCTGAAAAAATTAATAAATCTAAACTTGGAAAGCTATCAGATGAGCAGATTGTAGCAATTATTGCAAAGCAATTCCGAAATGATCATTTTTGTGAGGGAATATTAATAAATAAATATATTGCAGATGGACTAACTCTCTACTATATGGAAGAACTATATCATCGATTAAATACAAAGGAGGATAGCATGGAGATAACAATGAACGATTTACTCCATTTTGACGAAAATGAAATGGATCATATAAAAATTCGCTTTAATCAGTCTAATCCGGATGTTAATCCTATGGATTTATATTTGAAGGATCCAGAACGAGTGAATACCCAATGGTTTTTATGGAGAACTTCACAAAGATACTTTAGTGAAGGGCAGATTGCAGTATGCTTGCTAAAAGTAGGAGATGATAAGTGGTTACTTACGACCATAAAGCGGATAAAAAAAGATTTAAATGTACTGAATGGTATAAATTATGAAGCAGAGGAGTTGCCAGAATATAAAAAATATTATGGCAGAGTTATTTTAAAGTTTCATAAGACATTTCAATCACAAGGGATTTACTATAAAAATATATATCAAGAGTTAATAGTAAATCAAATACTTCCAGATACGTTTGATGGTTTTGATTTTCCAGGGTATGATAAAGTTAAATTGACTTTTGGCGAACTAGAAAACATAATATCAATCTATAAAAAAGATTGGGTTGCAGCATTAGAAAATCAGAAAGCAGTCTATCTTATTACAGATATGAGCAATGGTAAACTATATGTGGGTTCTGCAACTGGTGACAATGGTATGTTACTCCAAAGATGGAAAAATTATATTTCTAATGGGCATGGAGGAAATAAAGAGCTGAAAGTTTTGGTTGAAGACAAGGGATTTGACTATGTGAAGCAGAATTTTCAATACTCCATTTTAGAAAATTATAATGCAAAAGTAGATGATCGTGAGATACTTGAAAGAGAATCATGGTGGAAAGAAATACTCCAAACAAGAAAATTTGGATACAACTGCAATTAGGTATTACAAGCCGTTATCATAAGTGATAGCGGTTTTTGTTATTCAAGTATTAACAAAGAAAGGTGGGGCTACTATGGATCAACAAGTAAGGAAAGAAGAATTAATTCGATTAGTAAATGAAAGTGAAGACGAATTTATTATTCATGTTGAGTTTGGAGAGGAGGAAGGTCAAGATGCCAAGAAAGAATGAATTTAAACTGAATATGGTATCAGTGAGGTTAGTAAAGGAGGCTCCGGTGTATTCAGAGCATCGGATTGTTAGTCCAGAAGCTGCCGTTGATGTAATGGGTGAAATGCTTTGTGCAATGGATAGAGAGGTGGTCTGTGTGATTAATTTAAAATCAGATAGCACACCTATTAATTGTAGTATCGTTAGTATGGGAGCAATCAATCAGACCTTGGCATATCCAAGAGAAATGTTAAAGGCTAGTATATTATCGAATGCAACCAATGTAATTATGATGCATAATCATCCAGCGGGTTCTTTGGAACCATCAAGAGATGATACGATGCTGACGGATCGGATGATTAAGGTTTGTAAGCTGGTGGGAATACCGTTATTAGATCACATTATTGTTGGTGGAGATAATGGGAAGTATTTTAGCTTTAAGGAAAAAGGAGTGATGACCAATCCGTTGGCTTCGTATCAGACAGATTATCATGAGATAGAGTTTGAAAAGGCGGTTGTTGCGGAGAAGGGGAAGTGTGTTGTAAGTTGCGAAAAGAGTGCAAGAGAGAGAAAGAAGAAAGAAATTGATAGGTGAGAGAAGAAAAAGTGTAAATGTCTGGGAATTATTTGAGAAGAAATTATTGGTATGATACTCAAATTTTACTGGAATAGAAGGTAAAGGAGTGTTAGTATATATTCATGTAAAAAGATTAGTATCGGAAGTTTTTTATAGGACGATAAAAAGTTTGTGTTAGAAATTATTCACAAATATGATAGTTAATACTATTGCAGTTATACTAGTATTAACTTTTAGTGAAGAAGAGCAAGGCAAGTACATAGATGAGACCGAATTTAAAAGAATTAAGAATTTTTATCTTTTGAGTTTGAAGTAAAAGAAACAAAAGAAGAAATTATAATTTGATTACAATCAATATTTTAGGAAAAAGGAGATAAAAATATGGAACATTTTGGTGTTAAAATGATTAAAAGAAAGTACTCACTTAACTTAAAAAAAGAAGAATTTGCATTAATTAATACAAAGCCATCCTTACCTAGGTCTGAAGGATTAATTAAAAAAAATGCATATACAAATGATAGTGGTAATGAGTATAGGAAAGAATGGTGTGAGGAATATAGAGAATTGTGTTTACGAAATTATGATTTAAATATGAAATATTTTAGCCTTTTAGATAATACAGAGTTTAATAATGTTGTTACGGAATTTCTTAATAATAATAGTAAGTTTTGTGAGATTAACAGTTTGCTTGATTATGAAGGTGTATGTGGTTATTACATGATGATTCTTGATGAATATAAGCAAGTTTATATAGGTAAATCTAACAATATAAAAAAAAGAATTCAACAACACTGGTCAACTACAAAAGCATTTGATAGAACGCTATTTCCAATGTATGCAGTGAATAAATCTTGTTTTTCAGTAGATTTCTTTCGAGCATTAGATACAACGAGATTATTTGTATGGAAAAGAAGTTTATCTAATGGAGTGGAAGAAAAATTAATTCGGGAGTTTCCTAAGGAATATTGTTTAAATCGTATTGGTGGTGATGTTTCAACAGCAATTGCGGCACTTAGCACATGGAATAAGCGAGATTTATAATATAGCATGTGATTATTTCGTTAATCAATAAAATTAAAAGAAAGGAGGTCCACCCACATGGCCTACGTAGAAGTCCCCAAAGACCTATCCCGAGTTAAAACCAAAGTAATGTTCAACTTAACAAAGGAGGGTGTAAATATTTCTGTATCCAGTAACGAATGAAATCCGTCTGGTCAGAGTTCAGATATGTATTAGCTGTTTGTCGAATTATAAGATTAGCTAAAGTGTTCCCAACCTTTTCAAAATTATACATGGCTTAACAAATTTGAGCATAACAACAAGGGCAGTGTCCAAGCTATTTTTTCTTGGGCGCTGCCCAAACCCGACCTCGGGTATAGATTTATCAATTATCGGCAATACTTTGATTACCGATGGTATAGTTTTGCGTTATAGAAACTCTTTCATGCGATCCTTGTAAAGGATGGTCAGCTGGCTTAGTACCAGATCCCAGTTTCTATAGCGCATTTTCCATTTCTGCATCACGTTCTGTGAAGCCAGATACAGCATCTTTTCTAAAGAAGAATCATTGGGAAACACACTCTTTGTCTTGGTAACCTTGCGGAATTGGCGGTTTACACCTTCGATGATATTTGTAGTATACATGATTCGCCTGATATCATCGCTAAACTCGAAGAATGGACGTATTACATCCCAGTTGGATTCCCAGTTGCTGATTGCAAATGGATACTTTCTGCCCCATTTTTCTTTGACATCTTCTAGCTCCTTTAGGGCAGCCTCTTCACAAGGAGCCTTATAAATAGCCTTGAAATCGGATGCAAATGACTTTAAATCCTTGTAAGATACATACTTAAAACTGCTCCTTAACATATGAATGATGCATCTTTGTACCTGGGCATTGGGATATACTGCTTCAATCGCCTCACGAAAGCCTGAAAGGCCGTCTACACAGAAGAATAGGACATCACGGACACCCCTGTTTTTCAAGTCATTCAGCATTCCAAGCCAGAACTTAGAACTCTCATTGGCACCAATCGTAATACTTAAAATATCTTTGTTTCCTTCTAAATCAACACCAAGAATTACATAAGCAGCACGGTTAAGAATCCGTCCATCTTCACGCATCTTATAGTGAATGGCATCCATGAAAACAAAAGGATAGATAGGTTCTAAAGGTCTTGATTGCCACTCTTTGATATCTGGTAGGATACAATCTGTGATTTTAGAAACCTTTTCTGCAGATACATTAATTCCATAGAGCTCTTGCAATTCAGCAGCGATGTCACGTGTGGTCATTCCACGAGCATAAAGAGAGATGACCTTGTCCTCAATACCCGAAATATCTCGGCAATATTTTGGAACAATCTCAGGCTCGAACTCACCTTTGCGATCCCTTGGAATATCTAATTGAAACTCACCAAACTCACTTTACACTGTTTTAGGAGAGTAGCCATTTCTCTTGTTATCAGTATCGAAATCTCCTTTATTGTTTTTGTCATACCCCATTGAAACATCAAGTTCAGCTTCTAATAATTCTTGTAAAAGCTCCTTAAAACTGTCTTTCAATAAAGCATAGACATCTCCAGCACTCTTTAAGTCGTTTTCTTTGATAATCTGTCGTAATTGTTCTTTTGCTATAACCATAATTAAAGGCCCCTTCCTGATAAGAATTCATATCTGATTCTTGCTAGAAAGAAACCATTTATTACCAGATACACAAAATTTATTACAGTCCCACTTATATCTGTTAGAAGTAAATCGTCAGAATATGAGGTTAGTATTTCACTAGCCCTTATTTTGGCTTTTTTTGTTGGTTCTATGTCAAGTGTTGGGGTGCGAGGTACGAGCACCTGCACCAACACTGACATTAGAGCTATTTTTATGTTTTTCAATAAATGTGATTTATTTGGGCATGACAAATGCCCCTCTCTGTTAATCCGTGTTTTTAAGACTTTTATCCCGCAGCATTCGGCTGTTTTGATCCAATCCGATTGTGTCAAGATTCTTTCGCAAATTCATTTTGCTACCTGATAAAATAAGTCAGCCAGCTATGTTATCAGAGTCCGTGTTTAGATCTATTTCTGAAAGATGATCCATATTCATGTAGCGTTTGGCGCCCCATTCGGTACCTGCTACATGACGGAGTCTGGCACATACGAGCATCAAGGCGCTATTCCCGTCAGGGAAAGCACCAATCGCTTTGGTACGTGGCTTAATCTCACGATTTAAGCGACTCTCATACATTTGCTACAAGGTGTTTTGAATCTTCCTTTCCTGCCTTCCCTTTTCTTCTCTTCTCTTCCTTCTTCCCCCTTAGAAAGAAAAGGAGAAAAAGAAAAAGAAAAAACCAAAGAAAAATAAAAAGAATAAAAGAAAGATATACCTCTATTAACTAACTATCATATCTTATCCCATCCATCCTATCCATCATTCGGGTTACGAACCCACGAAAGGAACTAGAAATGCGGGAAAATCTAATAAAAACAATACTTGGTTTTTATGACCAGAATGAAGAATTTCAGAAGAATGACAGATACTCTGACAGATACCAGAGTGTTTATACGAAACCAGATGATAACTCACATTGGTTGGTGGCAATTCCACACGATAACAATCGCCTTGAAATACACCAGACTGATGAACATGGAGTGATTATTACCAGAGATACCTATGAGAGCAATGGCAATACAGTATCGTGTTTAAGCGTTGAGAGATTTCAGGAAGATAGCAGGAGAATGGTTCTTTTTTCAGCGGATGAAATAAACCTGATTTATCAGTTTGGAGAAAATGGAAAAACTGGAACACTTGCAATGCTGAATGAACTGTTATCAAGGACCAAAGATACAGATACAAGCAGAATTGTTAGCCTGACAATAGACAAGCTATCTTCTCTATCGCCAGAAGTATGTTCTATGCTGATTTCATCCGTTAAGTGTCGAAAGGTTTATGAGCGTGACCATTCTATCAGAGAAAGACTTGCCAAAGCAAAGGAACAAACAAAGCAATCGAGAACTAATGAACAGAAAATCAACAGAGAATGCCATCTGAAAAGAGGTGGACAGATACGATGAATCTTACCAAGTATGAGCAGGAAACAATTATCAATTTAAGTGCAGGAGAAAAAACGCTACTGTTTTCACTTTAGATTCTACTGTTATGAGGCAATTAGATTCATTAGTTAATGAGTATCCAGATACTTTCCATTGCATAAAGGAAACAGATATTTTCCAAGACATATGAAATGCCTAAAACATCCATTACTTATCGTAAGCCTAGAAAACTATCTGATGAACAGAGAGAGCAGGCAAGACAACGAATGAAGAAAATCAATCATCAGTAAAAAATGCTGATATTGAATGAATTTTTATACAAATTTGTGTTATTCTGTGATATAGTTAATGGCAGAATAAATGTTGAATTTTTGAATTAATTAGTACAAGTATAAAATTGAAAGAAGAAATACTAAGTAATATTGAAACATTTATCACATATACCTATAAATGTTTGAAAATGCTCAATTAGACAACTCCCAATTTTCTCGCCTGACATTGGAAGAACAAAATGGAACAATAATAGATTTATTTCCCGTGGACATATATGTGCAAGAATATTCAATATAAAGATAGTTTGTATTGATAATATTGTATTGTAGGAGGTAAGAAATGGACTGGTTAAGTATTATTCAAAATGCAATTGCTGATATTGATTCAAATTTGTGTAATGATATTTCCGCGGATGTTTACAGATGTTCTTGGATGGTATGGTCAGATTGATGCACGCGATGAGAACAATGTTGAAATGTATGGTTGTGTAAATAATATTCCAATTGAATTTGAGTCATTAGGACTTGCTCCATTTACAGGTATTCATCTGTTTCATGGTGAAACAGACAAAAGAATAATAGGATTTATGAAAGTGGAAGGAATCAATTACATAATTATGTTGTTTCAAGAGGATGGACAGAAATTGAGGAAGTTGAAAAACTGTATTGTTTTTATGAGATTAAGTTGTAGTGGATATTGAACATACACATTTTTGTAAGAAAATAGACGGGAAAAACATGGAACAAGAATAATATATGTCCGCAAAGAAAAGGAAAAATAGGAATATTATGATGAAAGATAATTTGAAAAAAATACTAACTGAGTTAAAAGAAAATAATTTTGAATCAGTGAACGCAGTTGACTGCGATTCCCTGGCCATGTACATGTTTGAGTATATTGGTGATACCAACCCTATTCTGCGCGATGAGTTAATCTACGAAACGTATATGCATTTTTGCGAGAATAGATTGTTAAGTGATGAATGTATGCGGAACCTATTCTATCGGTGTCAGGATAGTAATCACATGCTTTTGGAATTGGGTACCCAAAGTGGTGACTCTGTTTTTATCCGTTCATTCTCAATACTGTTATTGGTTGGATTGGTTGATTGCCATATGTCTGCAAGCTTTTTATCAGATGCAGATATTCTTGATTTACAAAAATTATTATGCAGATGCTATGTTTTAGAACAGAATCTCACAGGATACGATGATAAGAAAGGTTGGGCGCATATCGTAGCGCATGGTGCAGATTTATTGGCTATTCTTGCTCAAAATGACTGTATTGGGAAGGAAGAAACATTAGAAATACTTGATGCTACTATTATAAAAATATGTCAGGGCAAACACGCATACATCGATAATGAACCATGGAGAATAAGTCAGGTAATAATATCTATTATGAAGCGAAAACTCCTTAGCGAGGATGAGTGGAAAAGCTGGTTGAATCGAATTCAAATCTTTGCCAGCGAATTATATAGCATTGAATGGGTGCACAGTAGAACTAATGTGGAAAATTTCTTGAGAGTACTGTACTTTTCAATTATGAATTTTGACGATAAAAATGAACTATTGATAGAGATAGGGAATAGGATGAAGAAATAAAACTGAAAGGATGGATGAATTATGGAAATAAAACTTACAGATGAACAAAAGAAAAAATCATGGAAGAGATTCATGCATATTATTTAGATGAACGTGGAGAGGATATTGGACTTATTCATCAACAGGGACTGTATGATTTATTTCTTCAAAACTTAGTACCTGTCATATATAACAAAGCCCTAGATGATGCGAAATATTGGATAACCAGAAGACTTGAGGACGTCGAATCTGATTATTATGAATTATATAGGTAGGGATGTACATTCTGTAATTTATTATACTTGATTCTCGTTACAGTGGATTGCCTATGAAAGGCATGCCTGTTACGATGTAAGCATCAAACAGAAAGGATGATGTTTATGCATAAGAAAAAAACAGGACGTTTAATTAAAGAAGCTAGAGTTAGAAAGAACTATACACAAACGGAATTAGGTGATTTGCTGTGCGTGTCCAATAAGGCAGTTTCAAGATTTTATGGAGATGCAAACAAATGAATTATAATATTAATAAAGAATTATCTAAAATTGCGAAGCGGAAAATGCCGGCTAATATCAAGTTATTGCCAGTTATGAATGCTGTAATAAAAATCTTTAAATGTGAATCAGATGACAAGGTTAATGTGTCAAAACATGTAACTCAGTGATTTGATGGGGAAAAACTTTCCACATATGTCATCAGTCCAAAGAATAGTAGTGATAAGCTTCCCTGTATTGTTTTTTATCATGGAGGAGGATTTATGCTGAAAGCATCTGGTGCACATTATTAGATTGCAAAATGGTATGTACAAATGGGAAATTGCAAGGTCGTTTATACAGATTACAGACTGGCACCCAAATATCAATTTCCTATCCCTGTTGAGGACTGTTACTGTACTTATAAATGGGTGCTTGATAATGCGGATATGCTTGGTATAAATAAGGAAAAGGTGATTATAGCCGGTGACAGAATATTCCTAATGGAGTAATGCTGATTTATCCGGTAACAGACAGAAGAATGATTACGGAATCCATGAAAAAATATACAGACACACCTGTGTGGGATTCAAACCTTTCGAAAATGATGTGGAAGGCATATCTTGGTGATAAGACACCTGTACAGATACAGTATGCATCTCCGATGGAGGCTCAAACTTTGGTTGATTTTCCTAAAACCTATATTGAAGTTGCAGAATTTGATTCATTGCGTGATGAAGGCGTTGCATTTTCTCAAAGATTGCAGACAGAGGGTGTTTCTGTAGATTTTTATGAGGTAAAAGGGGCTTGTCATGGCTTTGAATCTGCACTTGACAGTTCGATTGTTCAAGAAGCCATGCAAAGAAGATTAAAGTGGATATGCGATGTGTTGAAGTAAATTGCATCAGGGACGGAGCTTTTGCCACGATGCTGGGGTCAAAATACCAGTTTCACGACAGATGAAACGTCACCTTAAGTTCCCTTTATGTTTTTTCATTACATTTTTTCGTATCATGTAAATGATTTTTCCCTGATTTTCGACGTATGTCAGGGTATTCTTGTTCTTTTTTTACGTCAATAGTGGATTTGGGGCATAATTCGAAAGCCCTTTTTCATAGCAAAAGAGCTTTCGAAAATTCAATGTTGCTATTTTACTTCCAAAGAAAAACATTCCCTTTTGTTTTCCACGAGGTAATTTCTCGAGATGGTAGTTCCTTCGGATATGAGATGGAGTCAAATAAAATTTATTTTGGATGGAGTCAAGAGCAGGTTAAACAGCAAGATGGCAAACCTTATAAGATAGAAATTGATAATATTATGAATGAAACTTATGAATACAGAATGGCAAGTATTAAGTTAGTGTATATAGATGAGAAGTTTGAGAGTGTTGTCATACCAGAAAGTCCATCAGACAACTTTGTTTATATAGAGGGTATTCCAGTAAGTCTTTTTGAAAAAAGTTCATTGGAATTTTTAAAACAAAACTATAAATATGTTGAATCAAAGGATAAGCTATGTATAAACTTTATGGAGTTAGGTTTGATTTTATGGGGATGTGGTAAAAAGAAATCCAAAGAAGGCAAATTCGTTTGGGCATATTCAGAGCAGACAAGAGAATTTTATGAAGATTTCGTCTATTGTTAGAAAAGTTACGGGGGTACTTGAATATATTAATTTCTCGGAATTATCCAATGGAAAAAACAGATGGGTTGTCATGAAATCATCTGGAATACCAGGAAAGAGCTGTCTAGATAGAAGGAATTTAAATTTGGGAGCCAGTGGTCAGTATAGAAGTTTGATTACTGGCTCTGCTTTTTAGGCTCTATGTCAAGTGTTGGGGCACAAGTTGCCATGGACCTGCACCAACACTGTCATTAGAGCTATTTTTATGTTTTTCAATAAATGTGATATATTTGGGCATGACAAA